>DATKLG010000060.1:0-203136 GCA_035542535.1 Steroidobacteraceae bacterium | reverse complement strand
GTCGGAACGGAAGCTGTATGAAGAAGGGTAAACGATCAAACGGGAAGGAGATGCGGCGGGAATACAAACGCTCAGACTTTCCGAAAGGATTGGTGCGCGGAAAATACGCCGCCCGCGTGCGTGCGGGCTCAAATGTTGTTCGTCTTGATCCGGAGATCGCCAGCGCGTTTCCAACCAGCGAAGCGGTCAACGAAGCTCTCAGCACCGTCCTTAAAGCCGCAAAGAACGCCCGAGTGTCAAAGGGGCGTTAGCCAGGCGCGACCGCAAGCCACTTGGATCGGCATGATCGGAAATTGACGATCGCTGCCCGACGGACCCGCAAGGTTCACGGGCGGCTCGCGGCCAGAAGCCGCCGGTCGACCGCGCAAGACACTTTCCCGAAAGCGGACGGTCAACCGGCGCTAATTACTGAGTTGACGGCGCCGCTAAATTCTCCTCAGAGATCCCCGAATGCGACGCCCCCCGGCTTCAGGATTCGAGCGTTGTTCCGACAGCGATTGGCAATGACGCTGCAAGTGCGCCGGCGGCGATTTTCGTGCCCGTTTCAAGCCGAACCGCGCGTAACTCGAGCCGTCCCCCCTGTGCGGCAACCTCGATAACTCTGTCCGTGATGGCGCAGATCACCCCCGGTCTACCTGCGACCGCGCCCAGGGTCCGGGTCCGATGGCGGATAACATCGTAAATTCTCACCTTGTGCCCGTGAACCATGCTCCAGGCCCCCGGGGAGGGGTTGCAGCCGCGAATCAGATCGTAGATCTGGTCGACGTGTGCCTGCCAGTTGATCCGAGATTCCGGATCGCGGCACCAGCCCTCGTAGGTCGCCAGCTCCTCGGACTGCGCAGTCTCTCGATGCCGTCCAGCAACGACGAGATCGGCGGCTTCCAGCAGTGCCTCGACCCCAAGAGGAAACAGACGATCGAAGTAAACGCTGCCGAGTGTGTCATCAGGACCGATCGGAACGGTCTTCTGCAGAATGATCGGTCCTTCGTCGAGTCCATCGGAGGGACGGAAAATCGTCAACCCGGTCTGGGTATCGCCCTTGATGATTGGCCAATTTACCGAGCTCGGTCCACGGTAGCGTGGTAGCAGTGAAGGGTGATATTGGATCGTTCCGTGCCTTGGAATATTGACGAAGGTCTGTGGGGCAAACTGCAGCACATAGGCCATGACGCCAAGATCGACATTCAGCCTCATCAGTATCTGCGACGCCTGTTCGTCTCTCAGCGAAGGCAGCTGAAAAACCCCCAATCCGTGCTCTTCCGCCGCTAACCGCAGAGGATCGGGCTTGGCACCCGGCTTGTCGGGGGCGCAAAACACCGCTGCCACCGTGGTGCCGCGGGCGAGGAACGCCTCGAGCACGCTCTTACCGAAGGCCTGTTGTCCGATGATCGCAAGGCGCATGGGAGCCTCGGGTGGTTGTCCAGCGAAACACACTACTGTTGATGCGAGCCCAGTTGCAATTGCCGGTTGCACGTAGCGCTAAACCGGATCCGCGGCGTGAATAGGCGCTCATTGGCTTCACCTCTTTAGCGTCTGCCCACCGGCGGAGTTGTAGTTGCCAAGTTGGTGTCCGGGATGATGACTGCTGCGCTAGCCGGTGACCTTACGCCTGAGCCGATAGCCTCAACCGGCGGGAGTCAGTGCTTGAATACCCCGAAACAAACGCCCTGGCGAAGGCGAAGAACTTAGCGTGGAAGCCGTCGCTGTTGACGGACCGCTTGGGGTCGGATGCGCTAAACGGCAGGCTTCCGCAGTCGGCCAGAAGCGGCCCGTCGAGCCGGCGGCTCGACTTACTCCATAGCGGGCGTGCCCTGCACACAGGCGGCAGCGATTCCGCCAGGACCGGAAGCTACGGCTACACTCAATCAAATGCGCAGCGTCCTGTTCCTTCTCATAGTTGCCGGGGGTGTCTCGGTCTGCCGTGGCGGCATCGAGACGCAGCAAGTCGCACCCAGTGATCCGCTGAAGTCGCCGCAGGTGGCACTTGTGACCTTCGGCCCTGGAAGTGTCTACTGGGAGCGCTTCGGCCACAACGCCATCATTGTTGACGATCCAGCCGCCGGCGCACGGATCGCCTACAACTACGGAGTATTTGACTTCCAGCAGAGACACTTCCTACTGAACCTTGCGCTTGGACACATGCGTTACAGCCTTGTCGCCGAACCTCTGGAAGCGGCCGTCGAGAGATATATAGCCGAGGGCCGCTCGGTGACCGTGCAGATGCTTAACCTCACGCCCGCGCAGGCCGGGCAGCTCGCGGCGTTCCTCGTCTGGAATGCTCAGCCACAGCATGCGGACTACCCATACGACTACTTCCTCAACAACTGCTCGACCAAAGTGCGCGACGCTTTGAATCGAGTACTGGGCGGTGCCCTCGAGCGCCAACTCGCGCATCGGCCGGCGCCTCACACATTTCGCTTCGACGCTGTTCGCCTGGTCTCGCCGGATTTCTGGCTGGCACTTGGCATGGATGCGGCGATGGGTCCGAAAGGAGACCGTCCGCTGAGCCTGTGGCAGGAGAGCTTCGTCCCTATGGTGCTAAGCGGCGCGGTGGGCGATGTCGTCGTGAGCGGTCCGAATGGCGCCACCCTGCCGCTGGTGAGCGACGCGGAAGTAGTCTTCGCTGGCAAACTGCCACCCGCGCCTTCGGGACCGCGTGAGCTCCGATTGGCTCTCCTGGCCGTCGGAATAGTGTTAGCCGCGCTGCTGATTTGGCTAGCGGGCGCGAAGGGTGGCCTCTACCGAGCGTGCTTTGCGGTGTTGGCCGTCGCGTGGTGGCTCATCTGTGGATTGAGCGGTCTCTTGCTGGCCGGGCTATGGGCGTTCAGCGACCACTGGGGCATCTGGGAAAACCAGAATATCCTGCTGCTCAATCCCATGTGCCTGTTCCTGCCTCTGGTGTGGTGGCGTGCGCCGCGAATCGCCCGCCATCTGGCCACATTGGTTGCCGCGGCTGCGCTGTTCAGTCTCATCATCCGTACGCTGCCTGGTATGTACCAGGACAATCTCGGATTCGTCTTGCTCGCCGCACCGGTACACATGGCCCTGGCAGCGTTGGCCCGGCGTCAGCGCCCGGTCGCAAGCCTCGCAGTCCACCGGGATGCTCCCCCCGCATGAGCGCCACCCGGCAGGTTGCGGCCAACAGCAGCCGGTCACGCAGCGCTTTCAATTTGCCACATAGCGGCCACTGACCCGCAAGTTACAACCTTGAGGAGTTCTTGCAGAGCCTGGGTCAGACGGTAAGGAGCGATTTGACTGCCGCGTTGGCGCACGGGATAACATTGACCGAAAAGGGGTGGGTGACGCTCGCGGAAATGCCCAGCGTTGACGCAACACAATAAGATCCGGGGGTCGCATTCCCGTGACAGAGCCTTCGCGCGCCGTATTCCTCAGCTATGCCTCGCAGGATGCGGAGGCGGCGAAGAGGATTTGCGAGGCACTGCGCGCGGCCGGCGTCGAGGTCTGGTTCGACCAGAGCGAGCTGCGCGGCGGCGATGCCTGGGATCATATGATCCGCAAGCAAATTAAGGCTTGCGCTATCTTCATTCCGGTGATCTCCCGCCACACCCATGAGCGCCGAGAAGGCTACTTCCGGCTCGAGTGGAATCTGGCCGTCGACCGATCAAGGCTGATTAGTACCACTCAAGCCTTCCTCGTTCCGGTCGTCATCGACGATACGCGTGAGGATGATGAGGAGGTCCCTGAGAAAATCCGAGACGTTCATTGGACGCGCTTGCCCGGCGGGGAGACGCCGGCGGCGTTCGTCGAGCGCGTCAAGCGGCTGCTGTCCGGCGAGGCTGCCTCAGCCCGCTCTGCCGGCAGCGCAGTCGCAAGTGAAGCATCGGCTCCGCGAGGGGTCTTCGGCCTGCGGACAGGACTGCTGTACGGGGCGATCGCGGCGGCGGCGCTGCTGGCACTGGGGTATCTCGGGCTCGAGCGACTGACGGGATCGAAGCGTCACGCTCAAGGCGGCGCCTCCATCGCGGTGCTGCCGCTCGCGAACGAGAGCGGGGAGGCAAGTCAGCAATACTTCTCCGACGGAATCTCGGAAAACCTAATCACCGCGCTCGGGCAATTCCCGGGGCTGAAAGTGATCGGGCGTACCTCCTCCTTCCAGTTCCGAGATTCGAAGGAAGACAGCCGCAGCATCGGTGCGAAGCTCGGGGTGGCGCATCTCCTGGAGGGCAGCGTGCGGAAGTCGGGAGACATGATCCGGGTGAGCGCCGAGCTTATCGACACCACCGACGGCAGCATGCAGTGGTCGGAGCACTATGACCGGCCCTACAATTACCTCTTTGCGCTGCAGGACGAGATCACGGGCGCGGTGGCGGGCGCCCTGCGGGCGAAGCTCCTGCCGGGTGTGCATACGGCGCCGCAGAGCGACCGGCCCCCGGGCGGCAGTCTCGAGGCCTACGAAGCCCGGCTGCAGGGCCGCTTCTATTATGTTCACGGCACGGAAGGCGACTATCAGAGGGCGATCGAGTACTACACGCGGGCAATAGAGCTCGATCCGCGCTATGCGCTTGCCTGGAGCGAGCTGGCGCGGGCCCGGACCGGCCTCGGTAGAGTCTTCCTCGACGGCGCGCTTGCGCGGGAGGCGTATGCGAAAGCGCGCGAGGCAGCCGACCGCGCACTCGCCCTCGCGCCGGACCTCGCATCCGCACATATTGCCCGGGCTGACCTGCTTCAGGTCGCCGATTTCGACTGGCGCGGAGCGGAAGCGGAGTATCGCCGAGCGCTGGCGCTCGCGCCGAATGACGGCGACGCGAAGTGGCGTCTCGGGGTCCAGCTCGCGATTTTCGGCGAGGTGGACTCGGCGATCGGCCTTACGCGACAGGCGCTCACCACCGAGCCGCTAAGGGCCAACTGGTACAACTGGCTCGCCTATTATTTCTTGGCACTCAACAGCCTCGATGAGGCCGAGCGGGCGGTCCGGAGGGCGATCGAGCTGCAGCCCGCCGGGGCGACCTATCACAACATGCTCACGATCATCGAGGTCCAGCGCGGCAATGCGCACGCGGCACTCGAGGCTGCGCAGCGGGAGACTCCCGGAGTGTGGCAGGACCAGGCGCTCGCTCTCGCATGGCAGATCGGTGGAGACCGGAGCGCGGCCGATGCGGCGCTTCGGACGCTGATTGAGAAGGATGGCGCCGGCCACCCCTACATGATCGCCCAGGTCTATGCGCTGCGAGACGATGCCAAGGCGACCTTTGAATGGCTTGATCGGGCCTTCAGCAACCGCGATGCGCGCATCGGCGGCCTCCTCTTCGATCCCTTTATTCTGCGCTACAGGGACGATCCGCGCTTCGCGGCGTTCTGTCGGAAGGTCGGCCTGCCAGTGCCGGGAGAGACTTCCTCGGGCAAATCCACTTAGCTTGATGGCTCCGTGGGTGTCCGCTAATCGCAGTCTGAATGTCAGGTATCGAGAATCGCGACAGGCAGCAACGGGGTCAAGAGCGGACATCGAGGCACGTCGTCACAGAGCCCAAGCGGTCAGCATTAACCTCTGTGCGCAGCGAGTGCTAGGACAGAAAAACGCACGCGGACGAACCCCGGCGAAGCGCGCCGGAGCAAAAAACGTGCGTTCAAGCACTGGTCTGGTAGCGGGTAACTTGGCGGGTTATAAAGTCGTCTATCGATGGATTCGTCGGGGGATTCAGCGAATCCGCAGCGCAATTCTACGCACCCCTTTGAAGTTGCGCTGTCACGCCACGAATTCATTTATGCTCGCCGAGGATAACGGTGATGACGACCAACGATAGGAAACTTGAAAACGAGGATCCGGGTTTGGATCGTTCGACGGAACTCAATTACGACCGTACCAGACTCTCATACGACCGGACACTGCTCTCGTGGGTACGGACTGGAACTTCGCTAATCACCTTCGGCTTTGCCGTCTACAACTTCCGTCGAGTCATCAACGTCAATGCAGATGACAGCCGCGAATTTGGCTTCGTGCTGGTGGCAGTGGGCTTCACCGCGCTGCTGCTCGCGGCGCTTGAGTACCGGCGCGCTATTCGCGTACTTTTCGCCCAGTGCCCAGGCCTGCCCCGGTCACGATTACCAATCACGGTTGCGCTCTTGATTTCAGTGCTGGGAATTCTGTCCTTGTTCGTTATCCTTGCCCGGCGATGACGTCGGGATGTCGCATCGATATTGATTGTCAGGTGTGCGGGTTCAGCCTTCTTTTCAGTTCCCATAACGAGAGAACGGACCCGCCAGGCACCCGCCATTGCGAGGGTGGTCTGAGCAGCCCTAGTAGACTTCAGTGGTAGGCTGACGAACCCAAGCCGGAGCTCCCAAAGCGCATTCGAAACGCGTTCCGGTCTCATCGAGACATATCGGTATCAGCTCCGTAGGCGCTTCGGCCCCGCTGCGGGCTCTGCCGAGCGCCTCACCCTCCCCACTGCGCACAGCAACCAGCAGCCGCTCCGGCGACGCAGCGCCGAGTTTCACCGCGACACATCGCCAATGGCAGCGCCGATCGTCGCTAGCAACGCGGCGTCGTCGACCGGCTTGCAGAGAAAGCCCTTCGCGCCCAGTTGCACGGCTAGCGCGCGCGATTCGGTAGTATCGTATCCAGTGATGACGACGATGGGCACCGCCGAATGACCGCGTTCGAGTGCCCTTTGAACGTCGAATCCGTTCATCTCTGGCATATGCAAGTCGAGCACGACACAATCCGGTGCGTGGCTCTGGATCGAGGACAGAAAGTCCGTGCCAGACGCAAATGTCTCGACCGCGAAGCCGGCGGAGGAAATGAGACGGCTCAAAGCCACACGCACGTCTTCATCGTCGTCCACTACCGCTACCATCAGTAAGTCGCTGACCATCTTGACGCACAGTATAAGGCGCAGGCGACCGATTCGACTGGACCTTGGTCCAGGTACAGCCGCAGCGCAGGCGCGGTGCGCCACCTCAGGTCCGGGGCGTCGAACCAACCCCCGCGCGCTCTGCCATTCTCACAAGCTCTGCAACCACGCGCACGCCCATCTTGCGCATAAGATTGGCGCGATGGAATTTGATCGTCTTCACGGCCGTGCCGAGCTCGGTCGCGATCTGCTTGTTGAGCCTTCCGGCAACGATTTGCTCGAGAACCTGCCGTTCGCGCTCGGTAAGGGCTGCAAGGCATTTTGCGACGCGCGCTTGTTCCCCGCGCGCACGACGCCGGGCCGCGTCCGTCGCCAACGCCTTGTGAATCGCGGCAATCAGCTCAGCGTCGTCGACCGGCTTGGTAAGGAAGTCTGCCGCGCCATGCTTCATCGCCTGGACGCTCGTTGCGATGTCGCCGCGGCCGGTGAGAAAAACAATCGGCAGCACGCTCCCCTGGTGTTCGAGCGCCCGCTGTAACTGGAGACCGGTCAGACCCGGTAACGCGAGGTCGAGCACGAGACAGCCCGGAGCGTTCTGGTCGTGGTGCTCGAGAAACTGCTCGCACGACTGGAACGTGGCAACTTCCAGGCCAGCGGATTGGAGCAGCCGCTCGATCCCCTTGACAACATCCGGATCATCGTCGACCACGTAAACCGTTGGGAATGATTCACTCATCGCCGTTTGTCCGATTTATCGGCAACTCGCAATGCAGCGTGGCACCTCGGTCCACATTGTTGGTCGCCCACAGGCAGCCGCCGTGCGCCTCTACGATCGATCGGCAGATAGTCAAGCCCAAACCCAAACCTTGCGATTTGGTCGTCACGAACGGCTCGAATATCCGTTCGAGGTCCGCCGACGGTATTCCCGCGCCCGAGTCAACGACGGCAACCTCGACGTTGCCGCGCCCGGTCGCTCGGGTCCGAACTAGCAGGTGGCGCTGGACCTCTCGGTCGTCCATGGCATCGCATCCGTTCATCACGACGTTGAGTAGCACCTGCTGCAGTTGGTTCCTGTCGCCGCTCACGGCGGGTAGCGCTTCGGCCAGGTCCGTGCTTATCAATACCCGTCGGTTCAGCAAGTCACTGCGTATCAAACGCAGCGCTTCCTCAACGACGTCGTTGATGTCGAGCGGATGACGCTGAGTCTCCTCCTTCCTTAGCAGAGATCGAAGTCGATGGATCACTGCACCGGCACGGCGATCGTTGTTCACGATGTCGGTGAGAATTTCCGCGAGCTTGTCGAAGCGCGGCGGACTGTGCGCGAGAAAGCGTTGCGCCGCCTGCGCATTGCTCAGAATTGCCGTTAGGGGTTGATTCAGTTCATGGGCCAGGGATCCGGCGAGCTCTCCCAACGTTGCGACGCGCGACAGGTGCGCGAGCTCGTCCCGCTGGCGGGCCGTTGCCAACTCGATCTGCCGGCGCCTCGTGACGTCAATGAGGGACACCAGTACTAGCGATCCCGCCACGGTCGGCATCGGACTGAGTCCGGCTTCCACCGGGATCTCGGCTCCGTCCTTGCGACGCGCGAAGAGCTCTGCGCCCGTCCCCATCGTCCGCGCCCGTGCGTCTTTTGCGTAGGCCTGCCGAAATCCGGCATGCGACGTGCGAAGGCGTTCCGGAATCAACATTTCGACCGGCATCGCGATGAGTTCCGCGCGCTGATAGCCGAACACGGTCTCGGCCTGTGCATTCGCCAGAGTGATCATGCCTTTCTCGTCGACGAGAAGAATCGCGCTCGGGACCGATTCCACGACGGCACGCAAGCGCTGCTCGTTCACGCGAAGCTGCGCCGCGAGCTGTGCCGCGGCGATCAGATCCCAACCGAGTTCGTAGCCCATCGCCAGAACGACAAGGAAAATTCCTGGCATCACGATCGTTGGGGCGTGGACGCGCCCCCAGTCGACCGAGGCTGCGAAAGCCCCGACAACGGCAATACAGAGCACGAGACTGCCTCCGACAAGCGCCGCGCGGCGATGCGCTTCGGAAGTTCCACGGCGCCAGAGCGTGATGGAGGCGTCGATGACGAACGCGATAAGAAAGCAGTTGCCAATTTGGGCCACGAGAACCCACGGATTGGGCGCGCCCACCGGCACCGAAACGACAACGCCTCCCCATAGCGTCACTGGGTCCAGCGAGGAAACGTCATGAGAATTTATGTTCACCCCGGTCGCGAAATTGAGCCCGAGGGCCAGTAGCCTGAGGCTGCAGGCTGCGTATGCGAGCCAAAGTCTTCCAGCATCGAAATAGAAATACACGAACCAGACGATCGACAGAATTAGAATCGCGAGCGGCACGTGAGACCAGCGCGCCGTGGCGGCATAGCCAGCAGGGGATTGCTCCTGCATCATCGCCAACTCGAATGCGCCGAATACGGCGGCCGAGATCGCCAGCGTAAAAAACAACAGATGGGCGTATTGCAATCGCTGCTTGACCCAGACAATGAGATGGATGACACCGAGCGTCAAACTCGCCGCGGCCATCATGATCCAGGTAATTTGAACCCAGTTCATTTCGTGGTCGAAACGAAAGCTGTGATTGCTGGGCCGGTCTGCATCACTGACAACACAGCTAGCAGATGAAACGGGTTTGACTGCGGCCCGCAAGGGATAGCGCCGCTAGCATTATTCGACACCGGGGAGGACATCCTGGCCCAAGGTCCAGTTGTTGTGGCTGTCGCCTTCATGATCGACTAAATCCTTGGATTCTCACATTAAGCAGCCGGAGAGATCCGCCGAACGCCCGTGACACCGCTAGCTTACTGCTGTCTCTTGTCATCTTCACGGCAGACGACAGGTCGGGAAGAGTTCGAACAGCACTCCATGCTTCGGTATGGAGAACGTGAGCTTCTCGCAGCGCCGCAGTCCCGGCGCTTACGAATGGTGTCACCTCATCCACGAAGACGCTTGCTTCGACAGTGCTAACTGACAAGTTTAGTAACCCTCTGGAGACCTCCTATGGCGAAATCCTATCCGTGGCAATCGCAGCCGAGCGCCAAGAGCGGGCTGATCGATGAATTTTCCGCGTTCTTCAGCGTCAAACCGGGACAGGCGGAAAATCTCCGCAAGGCGGCTCTGGCGTATGTCAAGTCGCCGGCCCGCAGCGCCGATCCCAAGCTTGTCGACGAGGCATCGCGCATCACCGGCGTTCACAACATCCGGCTCACCCTCTTCGATGACGGGACCCGGTTCCTGTTCGCCACCTCGTTCGATACCGACTGGGAGCCCTACGTTCTCGACTCCCTGAAAACAATGAAGGGAGTGGCGCCCTGGGGTCAGTTCTTGAAGTACACGGTCGAGGCGCCGGAGGGGATCGAAGTTCCCGGGAAGATTCCCGACTCCGCAGCCCTTGAGTTTCTCAACACGCACCGGATTCGTGCGGCGGCCTATGACGACACATTCAAGGATCTCACAGTCGCCGTAGAGCAAAAGGCCATGGCCTTGTACAAGGCGTTCCAACAGGTGCTAGACAACCCGGCGGCCGCGGAGGCGCTCCAGCATCCGGCGCTCAAGCCGCTGCTCGATCAGGCATCGGATTGATCCCACTGCAGCCAGGGCAAATGCGAGCATGAATATCGAAACTGACGATATTCAGGTCGGGGCGCTGCAGCCGCGGCCGACCCCGTACGTGGCCACCTACATCATCCTGCGCATCGACGAGAAGCGGGCCGGCAGAGAACTGCTGCGCCGCTTGATTCCGGCGGTCGCGAACTCAACCCGATCAAACACTGAACGGGCCTGGGTAGCGGTGGCGCTGAGCTTTCAGGGCCTCAAGGTGCTCGGCGTCCCCGATGCATCGCTCCAGAGCTTTCCCATCGAATTCCAACAGGGCATGGCGGCCCGGGCTTCGCTTCTTGGGGACACCGGCGAAAGCGATCCCGCGAACTGGGAAAAGCCGTTCGGCTCCAACGACGTGCATCTCGCCGTGAGCGCCATCGCCCCCGACGCCGCGGCGCTGGAGGCTGTTCTGGCTCCGGCCCGCAAGGCCTACGAGACCTTCGCGGGCGTCACGGCCATTTGGCGCCTCGACTGCAAGGTCCTGCCGACCGAAAGAGAAGCCTTCGGGTTCAGGGATGGCATCAGTCATCCCGCCGTGGAAGGTAGCGGGATTCCCGGATCTAATCCGCAGGAAGAGCCGTTGAAGGCGGGGGAATTCATTTTGGGTTATCCCGATGAGAGCGGCGGCATCTCGCAGCCTCCTGTCCCCGAGGCGCTGGGACGGAACGGGACGTATGTGGTTTTCCGTAAGTTGCATCAACGTGTGGCCGCGTTCCGCCAATATCTCAAGGCAAATTCCGCGAACGCCGAGGCCGAGGAATTTCTCGCGGCAAAAATGATGGGACGTTGGCGCAGCGGCGCACCCTTGGCACTGTGCCCGACGCACGACGACCCCCAACTGGGTGCCGACAGCCGTCGCAACAATGATTTTCTCTACTACGCGGACGACCCCAAGGGGCTCAAGACGCCCCCCGGTTCACACGTGCGGCGCATGAATCCGCGCGATTCCGTGGTTCTCGGCGTTCCGCGTCTGCACCGTATGATTCGACGCGGCACCAGCTATGGTCCGCCGCTGCCGGAAGGCGTGCTTGAAGACGACGGCGCCGAGCGGGGCCTCGCCTTCATATTCGTCGGGGCGCATATCGATCGCCAATTCGAATTCGTCCAGTCGCAGTGGGTTCATGACGGGGTCTTCATCGGTGCACCCGCGGAGGCGGATCCGATCGTGGGACCGAGCAATGGTGACAATCAACACACGATACCGCAGCAACCGATCCGCAGGCGCTTGAGTGGTCTGCCGCGCTTCGTGGTGACGCGCGGAGGCGAATATTTCTTTGCACCGAGCCTGCGTGCCCTGCGCTGGCTGGCGGATCTGAGCACCTGATTTGGGGTCGGCGCGGCCGCTGGCTATCTAACACTTGAGTAAGGAACCACGCCTATGGTTGCGAATGCGAACATCGATGATCCGAGCCGGTTCAACCACCGAGCCGAGACGGTCAACGGAATCAAGATGCACTTCGTCGACGAAGGCAAAGGGCCGCTCGTCATCCTGCTGCATGGCTTCCCATTTTTATGGTACCTGTGGCGCCATCAGATCAAAGCGTTGGCCGCCGCGGGATACCGAGTGGTTGCGCCCGATCAGCGCGGCTATGGCCAGACCGATGCCCCACGGGACATCCTCGCCTATGACATGACCCGGGTCGTGGGCGACGTCGTCGGCCTGATGAAGGTGCTGGGAGAAAAGTCGGCAGTCCTGGTCGGCCAGGACTGGGGTACGGCGGTCGCGTACTTCAGCGCACTCATGCGCCCGGATCTGTTTCGAGGCATTTTCATGATGTGCTCGCCGCCCGATGCCTGGACTCCAGTCAGGCCTTCGCAAGCCCGTGCGAATGCGCCCCAGTTCGCAAACCTGGAGTTCTACCAAGAATACTTGGGGCGTCCGACGACTCCGGCGGACATCATGAAGCGGCTGCGCGATTTCCTCAGCGGCATTTTTTACTCGACCTCGGGCAGCTGCGCCGACGAGGAGCGCTGGGAGTGGGTCTGGGAGAAGGGCACGAGCTTTTGGGAAACCTTCACCATTCCGAAGACTTTGCCCTCTTATATGAGCCAACAGGCGCTCGACTACTATGTCAGCGAGTTTTCGCGCAGCGGAATCGAGCCGCCGATCAACTGGTACCGGGCGATCGAAGCCGACTGGGATGCGAGAGCGTATCTCGATGGCGCCATATCACGGCTGCCAGCGTCCTTTCTGACAGGTGAACGCGATCCGTCCTTGAGAGTGCTCCGAGGAATCGATCGGCAGGGCCCGGCTTTCCGCTCGCTGAAGGTTAACTTCCCGAACCTCAAAGATGTCATCAAGCTTCCCGGCGTGGGGCACACCCCTCCGGAAGAAAAGCCCGAGGAGGTTAACGCTGCCATCCTCAAGTTCTTGAAAGGCCTATAACCGCCGGTCCGCCGCAGCCTTGATGCACACCGGGGGAGAGAACAGCCATGTCTGACCACGGTTCCGGCCCGCGCGCCTTTGCCGACCCCGTCGTCGACATCACCGATATGTACGTGTTCCCGAGCCCGCAGCGCCCCGGCACTCTTGTTTTGGTGATGAACGTGTTCCCGTCCGCCGGTCCGACCGCATTCTTCTCGGACGCGGTTGATTATCGGTTTCGCCTGCGGCCCGTCCAAATCGAATCGAGCGGGCCTGCTGCGGCCTTTGTGGTCGGCGACACGGAGCATAGGGTCACGTGCCGCTTCGCGACTCCGGCAGCAACAAAGAGCGGAGGGCCGCTCGCGCAGAAGGGCACCTGCACGACCTCCTACGGCCCAAGCGTCTCGTTCCTCGTGAACGATGCAGCCGGCGGCGAAACGAAGGGGCTCAAGGCGTTCGCGGGCCGGCGTATGGATCCGTTCTTCTTCGACGGGCCGCGGGCGGGCAAGACCATCGCGACCGGCAAGCTCAGCTTTGAGGCCGTGGGCCTTGCCACGACGGCCCACCAGAACATCCTGAGCGTCATCGTAGAAGTCGACGCCGCTTCGCTAACTGCGCAGGCTCAGGGCCCGCTGCTAGGCGTCGTCAGCGAGACGGTGACGCAGGGCGGCATCTCGGCGCGCCTCGAACGGTTCGGCCGCCCCGAGATCAAAAACCTTCTTCTGATGCCGATGAATCACGATACCGTGAATCGCGCCATCGAGCTGCGTGACCTCTACAACCAGGACGACGCGTTCAATCTCGGCAAGGCTTATGCCGGGGCGTATCGCTCACGATTGAATGGAAACCTGGCGTTCTGGGATGGGCTCGACGGAAAGACGGACTGGCCGCTGGCTGCAAACGGCACACATCCCTTGACCGAGCTGTTGCTCGCCGATTTCATGGTGGTGGACGTCTCGAAGCCGTTTTCCGAGGCAAGTACGCTCGAAATCGAGCAGGCCATGCTCAAAGGCACGCCTCATCAGACCTGCGGGGGGCGGCCGCTCAACGACGACTGCATGGAGACGTTCCTCACGCTGCTGGTCAATGCCAGCAAGGGTCCGCGAATCAGCGATGGTGTCGATGCGGCGCCGACGCCGGCTGCGGACAGCTTCCCGTACCTGCTTCCTCCGGAGCCCAATCCGCCGCAGGTCACGCTCCCCCCGCTCAATCCCGCAAAGTGAGCCTGCGGTGACGGCAACAGAGAAGATGCCCCTCTCGCAGCCGCGCGCTGCGGCCGATGCTCGTGCCGCGAAAACCTCCGGCGTCGTTGCCCTGTTGAATCTCGAGGCGCAGATAGATGGGCAGGAAGCCCGGCTCGCCGGGGGCTCGTTGTCTGCGCCGGAGCAGAACGCGTTGATCGAGCTCGTGGCACTGCGCGGCCACATCCTCGGTCGGATTGCCGACTACGAGTGGGCGGCCGAGCGCGCGGATGAGTTGTGTCGCTCGTGTGCGGAGGACCCTTTGGCCTGGGTGACCCGTGCGCGAGCGCGCGCGAGATTTCACCGTTTCGACCAGGCACTGGCCGATCTCGAGGAGGCGCGGCGTTTGGGCGCCGACCCCTGCGTCATCAACGCCGAGCGTGCCGAGATCCTACAGGCGACCGGTGAGTACGAGGAGGCCTTGGTTCATTTTCGTGAATCCGCCGAACGTCGAGCCGACTTCGCCACCCTTGGAGCGCTGGCCACGCTGTACGCGGAGCGCGGAGAAGTGACGGCTGCGGAGCAATGTTTCGAGGCGAGCCGAAGCCAGTATCGCGGCGTCTCCCCGATTCCCCTCGCACTGCTCGATTTTCAGCGCGGACACATGTGGATGGTGCAAGGGGAAATGTCGCGCGCCCACGCCTGGCTGAAGGCCGCGCACGATTCGTTGCCGGGCTACGCGCCGGCCGGCGGTCACTTGGCCGAGGTCGAGGCAAAGTTCGGCGAGCGCGACGTAGCGATCGATCGGCTGCGCACCTTGGCAGCGTCGTCAGACGATCCGGACTACGCGGCGACGCTCGCCCGCATTCTCGTCGAGGAGGACGAGGAGGCCGCCCGTGGGTGGCGAGCGAAGGCGGCTGCCCGGTACGATGATCTCATCGAGCGCCATCCGGAGGCGTTTTCGGATCATGCCGCCGCGTTTTTGCTGGACGTGGGGGAGGATCCCCATCGGGCGCTCGCCTTTGCGCGCGCCAACCTGGAGGTACGCAAGACGCCGCGTGCCTACGATCTCGTGAGACGTGCTGAGCGTGCCGCGAAATGAACGGGACTCGCGAAAAAATAAGCTTACCTCCGCGGACCGACAGCGTGTCCGGGGTTCCCGAATGACCCGCGTCATCGTTATAGGCGCCGGCCCGGCCGGATTGATTGCGGCCGTGCGTGCGGCGGAACTCGGCGCATCCTCCGTCCTGGTGACGAGCGGGGAGTTCGGCGGCATGGCGGCGACCGACGGACCCGTGCCGGTACGCACGCTGGCGCACGCTGCCCGGCTCATGCGTGATGCCCGGCAGCTCAGTCAATACGGGATCGAGGTGGGCGCGCCGCCTCTCGACTATTCCCGGCTGCTTGGCAGGGTGCGGCAGGTCGTCGACGACGTAAGCGCGCATTCGACCCGGCGGCGGGACTTCGATGCTCTGGGTGTAACAGTCCACGAGCACGCCGGTAGCGCTCGCTTCGTCGATTCCCACACCGTGGAGACCGAGAGTGGCCTGCGGCTCGAGGGTGACACGATCATCCTGTGTACCGGCGGCGTCAGCCGCCGACTTTCGATCCCGGGCTTCGAACTCACCCATACTCACAGCGATGCCTGGAGCCTCAAATCGGTTCCACCGTCCATGCTGGTGGTCGGCGGCGGTGACACCGGAGTGCAGGTGGCTTCGATTTTCAACGCGTTCGGTTCACGGATTCAGCTCCTGCAGGCCGGTCCCCGGATTCTTCCGAACGCCGATGAGGACGTGTCGACCGAGGTCGCGCGGGCTTTCCGGCAATCGGGAATCGAAATCCTAGAGAACTTCGGCTCCATCGACTCTTTCGAGAAGACGGGCAACGGCATCCGGATGAATTTCACGAAAGACGGCGTCCCGGGCCGGGCCGAAGCGTCGCTCGCGGTCATGGCCGTGGGGTGGGTGGCCAACACGTCCGGCATGAACCTAGCCACCGCGGGCGTGGAACTCAGCGATCGGGGCTTTCCCAAAGTCGACGGCTTCATGCGAACGACGGCCGGTCATATTTTCGCGGCTGGGGACGTGACCGGGCGCCTGATGCTTGTCCCGCAGGCGCTGCAGGAGGGATTCGTCGCGGCGTCCAACGCCGTGCGGGGTCCGACCCTCACGTTTCCAGATGTGATCAGTCCCGTCGGCAGCTTCACCGATCCAGAGTATGCGCAGGTCGGCCTCACCGAGGAGCGCGCGCGCAAGAACTACGACGTACACACGGCGGTGATTCGATTCGACTGCGTGGCGCGCATGATCATCGACGGGCGCAAGGACGGCCTGTGCAAGCTCATCACCGACCGGAAGACACAGCGGATTCTGGGGTGCCACGTGGTCGGCGAGCACGCCGTGGACATCGTCCAGATCGCCGCGATCGTCATCGCCGCAGGCATGAGTCTTCAGGATTTCCTTCGCATCCCAATCTCCTTCCCCATCTATGCTGGCATCCTGACGCGAGCGGCGGCGGCGGCGGCACGCGAGCTCAACGGCGCAAGTGACTCGGAAACATTACTGAGGGCATCATGACGGACCAACAGCAACGCACGAGCTTTAAAGCGAGGCGCGCGAGGAGCTGAGGGAACTCGTGTTCATCACGCTCTATTGCGCCTTGCCGATTCTTCGCGCGGCTTCTTTGTTCGTCACGTTCGGGCGGGTGCGTTCAATCGCGCCGCTTCATGATCTTTTCGCGCAGCGATTCATACTCCTTCTGCGTGATTGCGCCGTCGTTAAGGGCGCGCTGCAGATCAGACAGCTCCTGGCCCTTGGAGATCGTGGTCGCTCCTCGATGCTCTACTGCAGTCGAAGTATCGATACTTTGGCAGTGGTGATTTCGGTCGGCCACAGAACCTCCGTAAGACCGGTTGCAACGGCGATATTCTGGATACCGTCGACCGAATAGGTAATGACGCCGCCGCCAATCGCACCACCGATTTTCTGGCCCCACAGCTTGCGGCCGTCTGCCGTATCGAGCACGTAGAAATGGCCGCCCATGTCACCGAAGAAGACAATGCTACCGGCGGTTGGTGTCATGCCGCTTTGAATGGGATAGTTGGTCCTCGCCCTCCATCTCCAGGCACCGGTGTCGGCGTCGACCGCGTAGACCCACCCCGCCCAGTGAAAGACCGGGTCCGGCTTGCCCCAGGTGTTGAATGGATTGATGGAGGCCTCGCCGGACCAGGCGCTACCGCGCGGGACGGCGGAGATCTTCTCGGTGGGCATGAGCGTCACGGTGGTGCACCATTCGACTTCGCCGATGAAGACGAGGTTCGACGGGGGATCGTAGGCGGGGCCATTCCACTCGGCGCCACCGGTCGAGCCCGGGCAGAAGTGCACGGGCTGGCCGATCGCAAACGGCGCGTCGGCGTTCTCTACCCGCGTGACCGCTTGCCTGTAGAGCAGGGCGTTGGTGTCGAGATCGAAGCCGTAAAGATGGCCGTCCTTCGGGGCGACCACTAGAACCTTCCGGCCGGCTGCTGTCCTGATGACCGCTGGAGCACTGGAAACGTCCCAGTCGTGCCAGTCTCTTGGCACGATCTTGAAATGGTTCCTGTAGGCCCCGGTCTTCGCATCCAGCACGACCACCGACCCCGAATAAAGGTTTGAGCCCTCACGCACGCCGGCGGCGAAATCAGGCGCCGGGTTTCCGCCCGGAACGTACAACAAGCCGCTCTCCGGATCCAAGGTGTATGACGTCCAGGTCGCGCCTCCGGTGATCGGCACGCCCGGGAGCGAGTTTCGCCAGCTTGAAGTATCGAGCGGCGAGGCGCCCGATGGCCCGCGCGTCGGATCGTCCGTGCCCTTCGGCACCAGGTAGAACTCCCACACGATCTTGCCGGTCCTGGCGTCAAGTGCATACATGCGCCCCTTTACGCCCTTGATGTCACCTCCGGCGTTTCCGATGAAGACCAAGCCGTCCCAAGCAATCGGAGCGGCCGGGGTGCTTTCGCCCTTGTGCGGGTCGGCGATGGCGGTGGCCCACAGGCGCTTGCCGGTCTTGAAATCGTAGGCGAGGACTCGGCCATCCTGCGTACCGCGGAACAGCCGGCCGTCCAGATACGCCGCACCGCGATTGACGTCCTGGGGCGTGGCCGGAGCGTAATCCTCATGGGTGCGCCAGTTCTCGCGACAGATCGAGGGGTCGATCGAGAAGATGTCGTACTCGCTGACGAAAATAAGCGCGCCGTCCACTTCCAGCAGCCCGGAGGTAAATCCGGTGTATTGGCCGGTATCGTAGGTGCAGGCAACCTTCAGCCGCTCAGCGTTTGTTCTGTTGATCTGGCCTAACGGTGAGAAGCGATTCGAGGCCGGCGTCCTGTTGTAGCTTGGCCAGTCTGCCTCGGCACCGTTGGAAGGAGTCGGAGGTGATGCTGCCGCGCTCGCCGTGGATGGTTGCGCCGTTGATCCGCCACTTTGCGCCAGCTCTGTCACAAGTGTCCCGGCGGGAGCCGACCAATAGCGCACGTAATTGATCGCCATTGCGGCGAGCGGCACCGCCCGGTCCCAGTAGGAGTAGAAGAGCGCTAACGCGGCCACGCCGACCAGAACGAGCGCGATGAGAAAAATGCGAACCCAGGATCTCATTGGTTGGCCTCATTTCGGCTGACGGACGCACTCTCGCACGTCGGCAGCTTTACTTACGCCCCTACACTCTCATGTCAACTCGTTGCGCAATCGCATTGGCATGCCCAGAAGTTGGGCGAATCCGCAACCTCCCTCGTGGTGATGACGCAATACGACAATCATCGGATCCCACGGTCACTGACCACTACAGATAAGGCGACACGAGCCAGCACAGGGCGTTCCGCACCCGCGGCAGAAGCGGCACGGATTGGGTCTCCGGCACACTCAGCGGCGCGGACGCGCGTTCGTGCTCTGCAATGAACGCCGCGAGCTGCCCGCAGAACTGCTCGTCGTAAACCTCCACCGCTATCTCGAAATTGAGACGCAGACTTCGGGTGTCAACGTTGACCGAGCCGATGTGTGCGTAGCGTCCATCGATGACCAGCAGCTTCGCATGCGAGAAGGGCGGCGGCTGCAGGTGCACGCGCACGCCGCGCGCCACGAGCGCGGGGATCCAGTGGAGCGTCGCCCAGTCGAGGTAGCGCAGGTTGCTGTGCCCGGGCAGCACAAGCGACACGGTCACCCCGCGCAGCGCCGTGGCCTCGAGCGCCGCGACCAGCTCGAGCGGGGGGATGAAATACGGCGTCATGATCTGAACGTGGCGTTGCGCGCTCGCGAGCGCGCTCAGCAGGATCAGGAGCAGCTGGTCGACGTCCTGATCCGGCCCGCCGGCGATGACACGACAGGCCGACTCTCCGAGCGCGCTCGGCGCGAGGGGCAGCGGCAATCGCTCGGCGCTCGCGAACCCCCAGTCCTCGGCGAACGTCTGCGCGAGCTGCGCGACGACCGGACCGCGCAGCCGAAAGTGAATATCCGTCATACGGCGGCCCGTTCCGCCGCCGACTTCGCGTCCACCCAGATTCATGCCGCCGATGAAGGCGATCTGGCCGTCGGTGAGCAGAATCTTGCGATGATTACGACAGTTGAGCGAGAGGTTCGGCGGCAACAGGCGCGGCGGCAGGAAGCGCGCAGTGGGGACGCCCGCGCGTCGCAGCTGCGGCACGACGTGCGGCCAGTCATACCACTCACCGATACCGTCGACGAGCACCCGTACGCTCACCCCGCGCCGCACCGCCGACGCGAGGGCGGCAATGAATTCTCCGCCGACCGCATCCGTCTGAAAGATGTAGGTGCAGAGCCACACCGAGTCGCGCGCCTCACCGATGGCAGCGAGCATTCTCGGAAAGGCCAGCTCACCGTTGTGCAGCGGCTCGATGGCGTTTCCCGGCTCGAGGGGGCGGCCCGTCAGGGCGTCTCCGATCCTCAGCTGTGCAGCCAGCGTGCTCGCGACCCCCGCAACAGTCGGTGCGGGCGTCTGCGAAGGTGCCGCCGGGGGGGAGAGTTGCCGACCGCGACGCACGCGGTTGATCCCGAACAGCCAGTACAGGAGCGCCCCGCCGTAGGGCACGAGGATGCACACGGCCATCCAGTTCAACGCGCTCCTCGGGTCGGCCTTGGTGAGGAGCGCGTGCAGACCCGATCCGAGCCCGCAGACCAGATACAGCGTGAGGGTGAATAGCGCGGCGAGCGTCAGGGGTGCATCCATCCACGTCGCGCGCGACCGCCGATCTCGTCGATGTGCCGCAGCAGATCGGCGGGATCGTCATAGACCCGAACGGCACCTGCGCGTTCAGGCTCCTCCTGTCCGTAGCCGCCAGACAGCAACCCGCCTCCCAGGCCGCGCACACGCCGCGCAGCGAGCATGTCCCAGTTGCTGTCGCCGACCATGACTGAGTATTCGACGTTCCTTCCGAGCCGTTCTGCCGCGGCGATGAACATCACCGAGGCCCGCCTCGACGGCCGCAAGCCCTCATTCGTCACGAAAACGGCAGCACAGGACCTCCAGCGCCTTGGGCATCTTCTTCCGTGCTCGGGCAATCAGCCGGCCTTACTGTCCGGCACGCCCAGTACTTCGTGCTTGCCGACAAACTCATCTTCGATAACCGCCCATTGCGGCAGTCCGAGGATCTCCTCGTACTCTTTGAAGGTGACTGACTCCCGCGGAGGCATCGGGCGACCTGCCTTGAGGTCATCGACCGCCTTTTGAATGGCCCGGGTCACACGGAAGATGACGGTCGAGGGATATAGCAGCATCGAGTACCCGAGCGCGTGAAGATCCTTCGGGTCTTTCCAGGGCGTTCGCCCGCCGCCTTCGAGAATGCTCGTCGCCAGCGCGGCTCCTCGCAGCCTTTGCCCGATCTTCTGCAATTGCTCCGTCGTCTCCACCGCCTCGATGTAGACCCCGTCGGCTCCCGCCTTCAGGTACAGTTCGGCCCGGCGCAGCGCCTCATCGAGGCCGAACGGCGCAAGAGCGTCGGTCCGCGCCATGATGAAGGTCTCCGGGTTGTGACGCGCTGCCACGGCTGCGCGAATTTTCCCGACGTGGACCTCCGCCGGCACAACCTTCTTTCCCAGCATGTGCCCGCAGCGCTTCGGTGCAAGCTGGTCCTCAAGAAAAATCGCCGATGCGCCAATCGCCTCATAGCCCTGCACGACGCGGGTCACATTCTTCGCGTCACCGTAGGCGTCGTCCGCATCGACGAGGACCGGCAGCGAGGATGCGGCGATCGTGTCGCGCATCACCGCGCTGTTCTCCCCGAACTGCGCGAGATCGATATCCGGATAGGCAAAGCGCGACCCAACGAGCGCGAAGCCGCCGATCTGGTAGGCCGGATAGCCGGCCAGTTCAATCAGGCGGGCAGTCAGCGCGTCGTGCGCGGCGGGCAGCACGAGCGGCGCACTCTCCTTGAGCGCTTGTCTCCAGGTCCTGCGAGGGCGATTCTGCCTCTCGGTGTCGACAGGACCCGAACCTGGCTGAGGCAAGCTACTCTGGATGGGCTGGGCCACTCATCTTCTCCTTAGCTGAAGTGTGGTTACTCTGCCGGCGCGTTAAGCTCGAATCCCGCCGTGAATCCGCCGCGGCGCACGACGCTCGTCCGATAAGCACCGTTCAACGGCAATCCTCGCGCTCCGCAGGCTCCGCGACGAGGTCCTGCTTGATGGTCTGGTAGATTGCTTGAGTCTTCGCATTCGGTTGAACCCCAAGCACCCCGACCAGTAGCTCGCGGTAGCGGCGGTAGACCTGCAGCGCCTCGGTGTGGTTGCCGAGCGCCCGATAGCAGACCATCAGGCCACGGTAGAGATCCTCTGCCAG
Source organism: Steroidobacteraceae bacterium (assembly GCA_035542535.1). Taxonomy (GTDB): domain Bacteria; phylum Pseudomonadota; class Gammaproteobacteria; order Steroidobacterales; family Steroidobacteraceae; genus 13-2-20CM-66-19. The sequence goes on along the minus strand of DATKLG010000060.1, from coordinate 181,340 downwards.
GCCGTCGAGCTCGATGCCGGTCAGGTACACGTCCGCTGCCTCCTGCCAGCGTCGCCGACTTTCGTACGTCTGTGCAGCAACTCGAATTGCGCGTGCGAACTTGTCGCGAACAACCTGCCGCGTCTGAAGAGCCCACGGCTTGTCACATTCCTGTTGGAGAAAGTGCCCCTGGTAGAGCTGGCGGAGGCGCGCAACGCACGCCCCGCCGTTGCATCCGAGTCTGGCAGCCGACTGCAGCTCCTTTTCAAATTCCCACATATCCACCCAGAAGTGGCTGCGCTCGAGACTTACTTTGCCACCTGCCATGGTCACGGCGTGCCGCGCATCCAGAAGTTGTCGCAGCCGGTACAGCGCGCTCTCAAGGGCATGGTAGCCGGCATCGCCCTCGGAATCCGGCCACAGCGCATCGATCAGCGCGCCGGCGCTGACTTCCGTCCCGCCAAGCGCGATGAGCGCCTGCAGCAGATCGAGTGTCCTCCTCTGGATGCGACGCGAAAACTGGAGCGGAGCATCGCCCTTGAATACTCGGAACCGGCCGAGAACGTAGATCTTGACGGCCCAGGGCGACCCGCAGCTCGCGATTGGGGGCGGCGGCGCACGAGGATGCCGGATCGGACTGCGGCTCGACTCGAGTGCCATCCGACCGGGCAACGACTGCGCGTCGGAGAACTGGGGTCGATGCAGTTTCGCCTCTGCCATGACATTGCTACTCATAGCCGGGACTCCCACGATGACCGATGACCAAGCTCCGGAGGATCCCTTGCGCGGCGGATTGAATTCAGACCGCCGCAGGCCTGCTCCACGGCGTCAAGATGACCAGAATTAACCCCTCGAGTCGTGATGCTGCGGTAATGCTGGCGTCATCAATGGGTGACGCCTTGAAACGGCGGTGGTTACTGGAGGCCGCTTCGGGACCCGCGCCACAGCGGGAGTCCGCCACTGCACGCGGATTCAAGCCCCGCCGATCCTCCGCTCGGCGGACTCGCTCCCAGCTCAATGCTTCCATCGAAGAGCCTGCGTCTCCCGCACACGACGCTGCGGCAGGCCGGCGACGCCACAAGGCGGAGCCTGGTGAGTTCAATCCGTGAGCCCTCCGTGAGTAGTGACGCGCTACCGTCCTTCGCAAGCAGGACTCAACAGCTCACGTCCGCGAGCGGGTGAGGACTGCGCCAACCTTAGAGTGAGGTAACGAACATGTCGTCAAACAAGTCCATCGGTTCATCCATCACCGCAGGCCTCGATGAGATCCACGGTTCCTGGGGCTGGTTCCTGGTGCTCGGCATCGCGCTCATTGTTCTCGGTGTCATCTGCATCATTGGCGACGTAACGTCGACTCTCGCGACAGTGCTGGCGTTCGGCTGGCTGCTCGTCATTGGTGCTGTCATCGCGCTGGTCCAGGCGTTTCGTGTACGCACGTGGAGCGGTTTCTTCCTCTACCTGCTGAGCGCAGTGCTTCGCGGGTTTACGGGATATCTGCTCATTCGCTACCCGACGGCCGGGGAATTCGGCCTGACGATGCTGCTGGCTTCGTTCTTTATCGTCGGCGGCACGTTCCGGGCGATTGGCGCCGGCACGTTGCAGTTCCCGCGGTGGGGCTGGGCGGCGTTCTCCGGAATCATCTCCGTCGCCCTCGGCGTCATGTTGCTCATGCAGCTGCCGACATCGAGCCTCTGGTTCATAGGCTTCGCCATCGGTATCGAGTTCATCTTCGACGGCGTCTCGTTCATTGCCCTCGGCAACGCGGTGCGTGCTGTTCCCAGCAGTCGGGGCTTTGCCAGCGCATAAGCGATGACCCCTTCCATACCACCCTCAGGGGAATCGACGTGAACGAGATACTGACGATCGTATTCAACGATGAGAAAACGGCCTACGAGGGCGCGCGAGGTCTGCGTGCGTTGGAGGGCGAAGGCAGCCTCGTGGTGAATACGCTGGCGGTGGTCAGGAAGAATGCCGACGGCACGCTGTCGAGGGAGCGCGGCGACGATGATTTCCCACCTCCCGCAGGCACGCTTGCCGGAACGGCCATAGGCAGTCTGATCGGGATCCTTGGCGGGCCGGTGGGTTTCGCGGTTGGCGCAAGTGCGGGCGCCCTCGTCGGTCTCATCGGTGATGTGTACATCGCAGAGGTGGATACTGACTTTCTCTCCGACGTGTCGACGGCCTTGATTCCGGGAAAGTATGCGGTGGTCGCAGACGTCGACGAGGACCGGGTCACGCCGGTGGACGCCCGCATGGAGCCCTTGGGCGGCGTGGTGTTCCGCACGACTGCGAGCGCGGTCGAGGAAGAGCGCCACGCGCGCGAGACGGCGGCGCGGCACGCCGAACTCGACCAACTCAAGGCCGAGTATGCCCAGGCACGCAGCGACCGCAAGGCAAAGCTGCAGGCGCAGATTGACAAGCTCCGCGCACGGCTGGTGAAGAGGCTCGAGGAGCACGAGACACGCTCGAAGCAGGCTGCCGAGCAGATGCAGGCGAAGGTTCAGGCGCTGCAGCAGAAGGCGGAGCGCGAGAAGGGTGACGCCAAGGCGGCCACCGAGGCACGGATCGCCCGTCTGCGCGATGACTATCGGCACCGGCAAGACGCCTGAGTCGCGCGCGCTCCGGATGGAAGCGATCGGCGGCAGAACGCAACGCGATCCGCCGTGGTGATCTCCCGCAGGTACTGGGGGTGTCACTACGTTTGGTCACGCAGCGGCTGCGGTAAATGCGGAGTGGCCCATGAAAGCAACAGGCGACGCGCGAGAGATGGAGGCCGAAAGCCTTGCCCGCGTCAGGGAAACGGTTCAAGGGGTCCCGCGCGACTGGGACTGGATGACCTGGAATCAGCTCCTCGCAGATGATGTCGCCCTGTCGCTGCTGCGCACGTAGGCAGCAGTCGTCATGGGCTCGGGGAATATGAAGCAAACGCTCTCGGTCACTCCCAACACAGCGAGCCCGCCAACCGAGGGCGAGAACCCTGTCAAGGGCGCGGCGAAGCAAGCGGGGGCGGGGACTTGGGACTTCGCCGTGGTTGCGCTCCCCGAGCTCCTGCAACAGCTGCATTCTCGCGATACCGGCCTGAGCGCGGCCGACGCGGCCGCCATCCTCAAGACGGCGGGACCGAACCAAATTGACTCGGTCAAACAGAAGAGCCTGCTGGCCGACATCATCGGACGGTTTGCCAATCCGCTGGTCGTGATTCTGCTCGGCGCGGCAGCCGTATCGGCGTTCACTGGAGACACCGCAAGCTTCGTCATCATCACTCTCATCGTGTTGGGCTCCGTGATCCTCGACGTGACGCAGGAGCGCCGCGCTCAAGACGCTGCGGAGCGTCTGCGCCAGCAGGTCTCGCTCACCGCCAAGGCGCTGCGCGATGGAAAGCCCGTCGACATTCAGGCGGCGGAGGTCGTGCCGGGCGATATCGTTCTGCTTGCGGCCGGGGATCTCGTACCCGCCGACGCCCGACTGATCGAAGCTCGTGACCTCTACGTCAATGAAGCGCTTCTCAGCGGCGAGCCGTATCCGGCTGAGAAGGACACCGCGCTGCCAGCTATCGAGGCACCGCACGATGCCGCCTTGCCCCGCGACCTGGTGTTCACGGGAACCTCGGTCGTCAGCGGAACCGCCAAGGCGCTGGTGTTCGCGACCGGGCGCAATGCCCAGCTTGGCTCGATCGCCGGCGCACTGCAGAAACCGCCGCCCCCGACCACCTTTGCACTGGGTATCAGGGATTTCGGGATGATGATCCTGCGGCTCACGGTGTTCCTCGTCCTGTTCGTACTGCTGGTCAACGTTCTGTTCCATCGACCGTTCCTGCAGTCCCTCCTGTTCTCGCTCGCCCTCGCCGTAGGACTAACCCCTGAACTCCTGCCGATGATCGTATCGGTCACATTGGCGCGGGGCTCGCTGCGCATGGCGGACAAGCAGGTGATCGTCAAGCGTCAGTCTGCCATCGATGATCTCGGCAGCGTGGACGTTTTGTGCTGCGACAAGACCGGAACGCTCACCGAGGCGCACATCAGGCTGGTACGGGAAGTGGACCTCAGGGGGGGCGAGAGCACTACAGCTCTGCAGATGGCGCTGCTCAACGCCGCGTTCGAGACAGGCCTCAAGAGTCCACTGGACGAGGCTATCCTCGCTGCGGGCAAGATCGACCTTACCGCCTGGCGCAAGATCGACGAAGTGCCGTTCGACTTCGAGCGGCGCCGGGTTTCGGTTCTTGTCGAAGGCGGGGGCCGGCGGCTCCTCATCGTAAAGGGCGCACCGGAAGACGTCCTGGGTCTCTCGGCCCGCGGTGAACAGCAGGGATTGCCGGCGTTTGCGCTGGATGCCGCGGCGCGCGCAACTGCCGAGGCGACGTTCACCGCCCTGGGGGCAGAGGGCTACCGGGTTCTTGCGGTCGCCTGGCGCGAGGTCCAACCCGACTGCCAGCGCGCAAACGTCACCGACGAGGCAGATCTGACACTAGCGGGCTTTCTGGCGTTCCTCGATCCGCCCAAGGATGGGGCCCGGGAGGCGCTGACGGCCCTCGCCAAGCTCAATGTCGCCGTGAAAGTCGTGACCGGCGACAATGAACGGGTGACGCGGCACGTCTGTGGCGCTCTGGATCTCCAGATCCAGGGAACGCTGACCGGTCCTGAGATCGCAGGTCTAACTGACGAGGCGCTCCTGGGCCGGCTCGACAGCACGACCCTGTTCTGCCGCGTCCAGCCAGCCCAGAAATCCCGGATCATCACGGCGTTGCGTCACAAGGGCCATGTCGTCGCTTATCTGGGCGACGGTATCAATGACGCGCCGGCGCTGCATGCCGCCGATGTCGGATTCTCGGTGGACACTGCCGTCGACGTCGCCAAGGAGGCGGCCGACATGATCCTTTTGAAGAAGGATCTCGGTGTGCTGGCGCAGGGTGTTCGCGAGGGCCGCCGGACGTTTGCCAACATCCTCAAATACATCATGATGGCCACGAGTTCGAATTTCGGCAACATGTTCTCGATGGCGGGCGGTGTTCTGTTCCTGCCCTTCATGCCGATGCTGCCGATCCAGATTCTTCTGAATAATCTGCTCTACGATCTGTCGGAGACGACGCTTCCGAGGGACCGGGTGAGTGAGGCGACGCTGGCGCGCCCACGCCGCTGGGACACGGCGGTAGTACGCAAGTTCATGTGGGTGTTTGGGCCGCTCAGCTCGGTCTTCGACTTCATCACCTTCGGCCTGCTGCTGCGGGTCTTTCATGCCAACGAGGCGCTGTTTCACACGGGGTGGTTCGTCGAATCCCTGGCAACCCAAATCCTCGTGATCTTCGTCATCCGCACGGCGCATCCCCTCGCTGATCGGCCGGACCCGCTGCTGGTGGTGAGTTCGCTTGCCGCATTCGTACTGGCGGTGGCGTTGCCCTATTCCCCACTTGCGCATTGGCTCGGCTTCGTGCCCATGCCCGGTCCCCTCCTGGGTGCACTCGCGCTCGTGACCGTCGCTTATCTCATTGCCGTGTATGGCGTGAAGCGCTGGTTCTTCGCGCGTTATCAGCTGGGCTAGCGTGGTGACTGCCACTATGCGCCAGCATCAGCGTGAACTCCTCAGTCGCAAGAGTCCCCCGCTGGCCAGCTGCGGCGAGAATTCAATCGTCGTGCACTTCCAAGAGCGAGACAACCCATGATTCCACTGAGGGATGAATCGCGACGGCCGGAGGGATTCTCCATCGTCACCGCGCTCATCATCGCGATAAACGTGCTGGTTTTCATTCTCGAGCTGACAGGCGGCGACGAATTTGTGACCCGCTGGTCATTGGTCCCGGCCGACATAGTCGCGGGTCGTCACTGGATCACCATTCTCACGTCCATGTTCATGCACGCGAGCTGGTCGCATATCCTCGGCAACATGGTGTTCCTCTGGGCATTTGGCCCCGAGATCGAGGACACCATGAATCCGTGGCGCTACGCGGCGTTCTACCTCGCGGGCGGCGTGGTCGCGATGCTCGCACAAGTGGCAGCCGCTCCCGACTCCACGGTTCCTTGTCTGGGGGCGAGCGGCGCGATCGCGGCCGTAATGGGTGCGTTTCTGATCACTTACCCGCGCGACAAGATTCGTACCCTCCTCGTGATTGGCTGGTTCATCCGGGTCACGTTCATCCCGGCTGCACTCCTGATCGGGTTTTGGTTCGTTGTCCAGCTGCTGAGCTTTGGCGCGGTCGCAAACGTGCAGTCAGGGGGCGTGGCTTATCTGGCTCACATCGGCGGCATGATCTTCGGGGCCGTCACCGTTCGGCTATTCGAGGATCCACGCCGGCGCCTCGCCCGTCGCGGAGTTGTCTAACTCCGGTGCTGCAGTCACGGTGACTTTGTACATCCGAGCCGTTCCAAGACGAGCTACTTTTCTGAGGCTTGGCCCTTCTTCGAGCGCAATCCCTCTATGATCGATTTGGCAGCCGGAATGAGCAGTTTTTGCACCGCGGCATCTACTGGATCTTGCACGAATCCCACAATTGAATCCTTGGCGTCGCGAATTTCCTGACCGAGCGCGGTGATGCTGACCTGCAAATCGTGCGCGTCCGCTTGCAGGGACTCAATTGTCTTCTTGCGAATGTCGAGGGCCTGATCGATCTCGGGTCCTGGCTCGGAGTTCCTGGCCACCGCGATCACGATCCCGGCGAGAACGAAATCGGCAATCGCGACGATCGTGGCTGCCCCACCAGGCGCGACCAATGCCTGCAATGTATAGAAGGCCGCGACGCTTATCATCGCAAGACCGAATGCGGCGATCAGGGCCGCAAACACCAAGAGGCCGAACTGGCGCGCTATGAACCTAAGCCAGATTCTTCCGATCAGGGAATCGGCTTTCCGCAGAAGGTAAAGGTCCCCAACAAGATCGTTGATCATGACGGGACTCCTAGCGTCGTCCGAGGAGACGAGCTATCAATATCCCTACGACGATGGCGCCTATCACTTGCAGGTGACCGGCTCGTGCCGCTGCTTCCTGGCTGGCAGCCCTGCTACGTAGGGTTGGTAATGGGCGCTCGCGATGCCGAGCTGAGAGCTCTGCATGGAGAGACTTCAATTCGCGCGATAACAGGGTGTCTGCAGCCACGAAATTCTCGCATTCAAGGCAAGGCCTCAGCCGCCCCCGCCTCGGTGCCGAGCCCGGCACCGAGGCGGCCAGTGGGCGGGGGTCCGTTGGCCTGCTAATAGAGTGGATAGCCCGGCGGGACGTACTCGTAGGGGTACAGATAGCTGTACGGCAGATACTCGTCGTCCCAGGCATCGTCCCGCAGTGTGCTCGCGGTGCGCCGCCGGACGATTCCTCCAAGCTCGCTCATCCGCGAATCGATCGCCGAGGTGGAGTCTTCGGACACGTCGGCGATGACGGCAGACTGGCCAATGCCAAGAACGAATGCCGTCTCATCCTTCGCCTGATCGCGAGTATCGGCACGAACCAGATCCGTAGTCAGCCCAACCACGCCACCTGCGCCAGCGCCGATAGCGGCTCCGCCCGCGGCGCCAACTGCAGCGCCAGCCGGTCCCGCCAGGGCACCCAGTAAAGCGCCGACGCCGACGCCCACGGCGGTCGCCAGGGCGGGGTGCGTCTCCTTGGTATCGACCTCGAACTGCCCCCAGTCGTTACGATGGACTACCGCAGTTCCGTGAACCGTGATCAATCCCTCGTTGTCGAGTTGCCACAGTGCGTGCAAGCCCTTGTAAGCCTTGCCGGTGTCGTCAAAAATCACTGCCAGATAATTGCGCATAACACTCTCCTAGTTTCGGGTATTCCTGGATTCGGCCGAACGCTTGGCCGCCAGGGCTTCACTGACCTTCTGCACGGACGCGCGAGCGTCGGCGAGGGTCTGCCTGATCGAGGTCTGGAATGCCTGGCCTGAGTTCTTCAGAGCTTCGGCAGCGTGCTTCTGCACCGCTTCGAGATCCGTGACCGCATCTTTCAGGTGCTTCTTGGTGGCGTCGTTCTGAGCGCTGAGGGAAGTCTTGACAGACTCCGTGACCGACTTCGCCTTCTGCCCAACGGCCTCAAAATCGGCCTTTACGGCGCCACCGCGCTTGACCACGGCATCGCTGATCGCTCCATGCAGCTCTTGCGCAGCTGCCCGAACCTTGTCCAGATCTTTGCTCATGTGCGTGTTCATTGCCTGTTCCTCATATGTACGCCGGTAAGCGACCGGCACGCGATACTTGGAGTCTGGGAATGCCCGGCTGATACCGGAAATACCTCCAACAGTACGAGCTCCTGCAGACCGCTTGAACGGCGGACGTCTGCCGCTTCGGGGTGAAACGTAACGCCTCGAGACTCGCAGGAGACTCACGGATTAGACCTGCGAGCCCGCAACCTGCTCATCGCCATCGGCTGCGCCGACGTTGGCATGCGTGAGGTCCCGGCCTCGTACTACGCCAGGGGGCGATGCGACTCCACATGCTGTGGAACGCGGTCCGTTGGCGCGTGTTGGAAAGCGCCCTGGTGACCGGCGGGTTCATTTGCGCCTGCGGACAGACCATCGTCCACGGCGCAAAGAAAGAAAGATCGGTAGGTCTCGGCGGACTCGCTCACCGTCGCTTCAGCCTCGCTCACTTTCGGTGAGTGTTCCGTGAGTCTTCACGCGCTACGGTTGCGCCCGACGAACCTGACGGCTGACGTGAACATGAACTCATCCGAAATACATTCCACTCCCAAATACTGAGGACCAGGATCATGAAACAGACAGGTATCCTGATGCTGGCAAGCATCGCGTTGCTGACATTGACCTCCGCACAAGCCCAGGTTGCCGGATCCACGGTCCTCGGCGTCGCCACGGCAGAGCTGCGCGAAGTCACCGTAGGTTGGAGCGCTAAGAAGCAGGTGCTCGGCCAGGCGGTCTACAACGACAAGGGCGAGCGGATCGGAGCCATTGACGATGTCGTCATCGCTCCCGACAAAGCGGTCTCCTACGCGATCATCGGCGCCGGGGGCTTCTTGGGTGTTGACAGGCACGACGTCGCCATACCAGTCAGTCAGCTCAAGCTGGTCGATGGCAAGTTCGTCCTGGCCAATGCGACCAAGGACGCCATCAAGCAGATGCCGCAATTCGAATATGCGCGTCGCTGACGCGACGCTAAGAGGAGAATGCTCGTGGCCGAACTGATAGTGGTGGGTTTCAAGAGAGACATGTTGCGCGCATCGCATGTGCTCAATGATTTGCTGGAACTGAACGACGATTGGGCGGTTGATCTGGAAGATGCCGTTGCCGTCTACCGCGACTACAACGGTAAGTTGCGCACCGATCAAAGCTACCAGATGACTTCCGGCGAAGGCGCAGGATGGGGCGGGCTGCTGGGATTGCTCATCGGCGCCACGCTTGCGATCCCTTTCACGGCAGGGGCGAGTGCAGCCGCGGCCGCGGGTGCAATGGCAGCTGGCGCAGTCGGCGGAACCGCGATTGGGGCCGGAGCGGGTGCGTTGGACGCGGCGTCGTGGAAGAAGTCCTTTGGCATCCCGCAGGATTTCGTTCAGGAGGTTGGAGAGCTGGTCCAACCGGGCGACTCAGCAATTTATGCAATCCTGCGCGTGGCCGATCCCAACACAGTGGCCGACGAGTTCCGTGGCTACGGAGGCACGATCCTGCGCACGACGTTGAGTGTTGAGCAACAGAAGAGGGTGGAGGCCGTTCTTCAGCAATAGCGGATGATCACGAGTGCGGCATCGGACTGCAAACCCTGCTCTTTGTTCTCGAAGTGAACGGAATTGCGATGCGACCCTATACAGATGACCTTCGGCGAAAGCCTCCTGACTGGAGGCGCGGGGGAATCGCCGCAGCCACCGTGTTGTTGCCGATGGTGCCCGGAGCCGCCCGAGCCGTGGGCACAATAGAGACCAGGAACCGCTCGCAGACTTATTACAAGGACTGGGGCAACGAGCGGCTGCGCGAAACGATCTCAGCGGGGGCGCGAGCGCTGGCGAGAGAGCGGAGAACAGCCGAGTCGCGTTCCAGGAGTTTGGAGGCTCAAGGACTCATGGGAGCGGCGTGGTCGCGCCGTTGGGCCTCATATCTGATGGCTGTCAACGAATGAAGCTCCGGGGCGATCGTGACACTCACCGGGACAGTCAGCGACTTCGACAAGGACGGCCTCTTTGGCCTGATCATCGCGGATGACGGATCTTTGTTGCTGTTCAATCTGCAGGGGACACCTCCCGCCCTGCAAGATCGAGTTGAGATTGGCGCGCGCGTCAAATTCATCAAGCAGGCATCAAGGCCGAGCGCGCGAGCGGTAGTGGTGATTCCGCTCGACGCAGCGGACGGCAACGGATCGCTGAGCGCAACTGCGCCGGGCATTTGAGGACAGCGACATGCGCGCTTCCTATCAGGATGGCTTAACGCTGCACTACCGCTCGCTCGGCAATGGCGAGCCGGTACTGCTCATCCACGGACTCGGTGGGAGCGGTGTCGACTGGGCGCTGCAGATTTCCGCGCTCGAGCGACGATTTCACGTGATCATCCCTGATCTTCCGGGATGTGGATTCAGTTCGCCGCCTCGGGGAGCTTACTCCATTGCGGGTTTTGCCTCCGCGCTATGGTCATTGCTGGACCAACTCGAGGTTCCGCGCATCAACATCGTTGGTTTTTCGATGGGTGGCGCCGTGGCATTGGAAATGGCGCTGGAGCGTCCCACAGTCGTTCCGCGCCTGGCGCTCATCAATAGTCTGGCGACCTATCGAGATCATTGGCGTAAATGGATGCATGCGCGTACTTGTACCGCTCTGATACACCTCTTTGGCATGCGCAGCGCGGCGCGGGTCTTTGCAGCCGGATTGTTTCCGGAACCGTGGCAGCAGACGTTTCGCGAGCGAGCGGCGGCTGTCGTCGGCGCTGTGCCTGCCAGCTCGTATCTTTCCATGGTGCGAGCACTTGAGCAATGGGACGCAACCGATCGGCTCGAGCGGCTGGGTAGCCGAACTCTGATAATTGCAGCCGAGCACGATCACACACCGCTCGCCGAAAAGCGCGAACTCGCCGCGCGGCTGCGCGCCAGTATGGTGGTGGTGCACGGCTCACGTCACGGCACACCATTCGATGCCAGCGAGGCAACTAACTCGAGTCTGGTAGGGCTGCTCACCGATCAGCCCCTGTCACCTCACAACCGCTTGGCCTGCGATTCGCCCACACGCGCTCAGGCTCAATTGCTCCAGGCACGGGGTCGCGTACGGGAGTGGCTGGGCAATGCCGCAGACTCCACCGGTTGAGATTTTCCCGCTCTTAAACCCCGCCTAGGCAGTGCGCGCCGAGCACGCGTTGCTGTAGAGTCACCCGGCGCGCTGTTGGTGCGCGGGTGACGTGACTTGGCGTGAGACCCGAGGCCCGAGAAGCCTTGGCTGACACTCGAAGCGGCGGGGGCACGCGCGCTTACCAGTGACACTGCGGCAGTGCAGCAACGATGAGACCGCACCGTCCAGGCTCCTTTCCCAGCGCTCTGCTGCGGATGACTGTGCTCAGCGCTCCCGTGATCGGTTCCCTGAGCGCGACTGCCGCGGATGTCCAAGCCGACATGCTCGATGAAGTCATCATTACGGCGCAAAAGCGCAGCGAGCGCTTGGAGGACATTCCCGTCGCTGCGCGGGTCGTGTCATCGCAGGCTCTCGCCGCGGCCAACGTGGCGGACCTGTCGGATCTCAACAACCTGGTGCCATCGGTGCAGCTGAACGGAACGATCAATGGCCGCGTGCCGATCGGAATCCGCGGGATCTCGACCGTTTCCAGTGAGGGCACGGTGGGTATCTCATCCGGTGTCGCAGTCATGATCGACGGTGTCCCGGTACCTTCGGACTCATTTGCCGCCAACAACGTCATGGGTATTGAGAGCGTTGAAGTGCTGCTCGGGCCTCAGTCGACTCTGGGGGGTCGCACGGCCGCCGCCGGCGTTATCAACCTCACGACGCGTGGGCCGACCGGGTCGCCGCAAGGGTTCGCAGATGCGACCGTGACGACCGATCGTGAATATCGTATCGAGGGTTTCCTGTCTGGGCCCCTCATCAATCGAGTCGAGGGGAGTATCGATGCGTACAGGAGGACGACGCCTTATCCGATCACAAATCTGACCCTCAATGAAACAACCACGCAGGATATATACGGCGCACGTGCGAAGCTGAAATTCGCGATCACCGATGATCTCGCCGTCACGCTCATGGGCCACGATGAAAATACCGTGGGCACGGGATTTAACTTCACGTACATCTATATAACGCCAGGCAATACATTTCTATACTACGGTAGCCCGTTCACGCAGGCAGTCATGCTGCCCGGGCTTAATCTCTCGTGGCAAAACCTTGCCTACACCAGCCCAGTCACTACGGCCGGTGCCACCTATCGTGATACGGACTACAGCGGGATCATCGACTATCGGCTGGCGGGCGACTACACCCTGACGTCGACGACGGCCTACACGCAGGAAAGTCAGCACGAGGTGCAGGATCTGTTTGCAGTCAACGAATACTACTGGACTCTCCTGACCGGAACCAACGTCTTTAACAACACCCAAGAGCAATTCACGACGGTCAGGCAAACCAGCGAAGAGCTCAAAGTCGTATCGCCCGTCGATCCGGCTTTCAGCTGGCTGTCTGGGTTTTTCTATTCCGATACGACGGTGGACGAGCACGGCCAGCGCAATTTCCCGCCGGCGCCCGTTAACTCATTCGTGGTTCCGACCACTGCCGCGTATGCCCTCTACGCCCGGTCGACCCTGAGGGTGGCAGAGTCGACCTCGCTGATCACGGGACTGCGTTTCAATCATGATGTCATCAGCTATCGCATTGATCAGCTTGCCCCGCCGCCGGCATATCACAGCGCCGGTAGCACGGCGAACAATACTCCGGTGGGCGACATTGCCTTCAAGCAGCAGTTGACGGGCGAGGTTATGGGCTATGCGAGTTATTCGCGCGGATATGCGCCCGCCGCGTACAACACGTCCGCGAAGTTGACGGACAACGCCTCGTTGGTGCCCGTATCACGCGAGAACATCGATAGCTTCGAGATCGGTACCAAGGGCAGTTATCTGGACCGCAGAGTGATCGTGAACGCCGATGTGTTCGATTCGATTTACAGGGACTATCAGATTCAAAGCTATTCGTACGCGCCCGGCGTACTATCGCCACCTCTGACGCTCGCCTCAGCCGGTCGCGCGGAGACGCGCGGCCTCGAGCTCCAAACCGATTGGTTGGTCACGGCGACGACCCGGTTGAGGTTCGACGCGGCCTACATTGACGCCAGGTTCACGGACTACCAGAGCGCACCGTGCTACGGCGCGCAGCCTACTATTCCGATCACGCAACTGAATGCTCAACCACCCAAGGGACTATGCGGTCAACTGACCGTGGCAGGTCTGCCCGAGGGAAGCCCGTACCAGAACGTAAGCGGCGACACTATGCCGAATGCGCCCAAGTTCAAGGGTATTCTCTCGATTGAGCAGCGCGTGCCATTCGCCAATCACGCCTATCAAGGGGTGTTCGAGGCGAACTACATTTACCGTACCTCGGCGCAAATGCTCCCTGATCAAAATCCCTATGCGATCCAGGCTGGATTTGGCTTACTCAATCTGAGTGCTGCGGTAAGGAGCAATGACGGACGGTATTCCGCGACGCTGTTCGTAAAGAATGTCACGAACCACGCGTACTACACCGATGTCGAGGATTTTTTTAGCGGACTCTGGACTGGCAGTCCCACGCACACTGGCGTTGCGGTCATCGGTCAGCCGGCACGCGACGCGGTGCGCTACGCGGGCCTCACTTTCTCCGTAACACTGTGAAGATGATGCTCGGGGCTGCCATCCGCCTGCCGTACGTGAGGGGAGCCTCGCCTGCGAGGTATAGGTGCACTTCTGCTCGCGCGCTCTTGCTCTGCGGTGCGCTCCTCCTGCTCGCCCGATGTCCTGTGGCTATCGCCTCGGACCCATTCGGTCTGCCCATTCAGTACACGCACACCAAGTGGACCGATAGTGCCGGCTTGAAGGGCCGGGTCTATTCGATGGCGCAGACGAGTGACGGCTATCTTTGGCTCGGCACGGAATTTGGCCTGGTTCGTTTTGATGGCATCCGGTTCGTGCCATCTGGACCCGCGGTAGGCCCGTCTCTGCCGGGCGCCATCATCTGGTCCCTGATGGCTGCGCGCGACGGGAGTCTGTGGATTGGCACGCTGGACGGGCTCTTCAGTTGGCACCAAGGCCAGCTCACTCGATACCCAGAGTTCGCGGAACACCCGGTCTTCGCTCTGTTGGAGGACGACGAGGGAACCGTGTGGGCGGGAGGCACCGCAGGGCTCTGCTCGATTCGTGCCAAGAAAGCTCACTGCACGGAGATAGGAGGGGGCCCCAGCAGCGGTTTGTATTACTCAAATGAGAGTCGCGGCAGTGTGGTTTATTCCTTGTACGAGGACGGCGAGCGGCATCTGTGGGCCGGCACCGAGTCGGGACTGTGGCAATGGACGCCCGGACCTGCGCACCGGTACGCCTCCCAGATCTTTCGCGCGCCGCAGGCTCTGGTTGCAGGGGACCGGGGGATGGGGCTGATCGCCATCGCCGGCGCGGCCGACCGCATCCTGATGCGGACCGCCCGTGATGGGCTGGAGGAGTACGCCATACCCGGCGTCCCGCGACTCTTCGGGGCAGAGAGTCTACTGCGCGATCGCCATGGTGTGCTCTGGGTCGGAACGATGCAGAACGGGCTGTTGCGTGTTCAGGACGGAACATCCAGCTGGCCGGAGGAAAAGAGCCGTCTTTCGGGCGACTTCATCAGCACTCTGCTGGAGGATCGCGAGGGCAGCATTTGGGCAGGCACCACCAATGGCCTCGACCGCTTTCGTGAATCCGCCGTCTCTACGATCTCGGCCAACGAAGGATTGTCCACGCCAGTGGGGTGTGTGCTCGCCGCGCGGGATGGAAGTCTCTGGGTGGGCTCTTACGGAGGCCTGAACCGATGGAACCGCGGGCAGGTCACCATCTATCGCGCGACGGCTCAGCCCGTCAGGCGCTCGATCTCCGCCGAGGAGCCACCAAGGAAGTCGAGACTTGGCACGATCGCACAAATAACCGATCGTGAATTGCCGGGCAACGCGATCGACTCCCTCTTCGAAGATCCGCACGGTCGCATTTGGGTCGGCACTGACGAGGGCACAGCCTGGTTCGAGAATGGTCGATTTCATCGCGTAGCGGGGCTGCCGAAGGCAATTTGGATCGCGATGTTTGCCGATGCCCGCGAAGGCGTCTGGATCAGCTATCCAGGTTCGGGGCTGTTTCACGTAGTCGACGGGAGCGTGGCGGAGTCAGTGGCGTGGCCATGGTTGCCGCGCGGGCCAGATCCGCGACTCTCCGCGGTCGTATCCGATCCGCTAACGGGTCGTCTATGGCTCGGCTTTCTCCACGGCGGCGTGGCCGATTTCAAGGACCGCAAGGTCCAAACATCCTTCGGCTCCAAGGAGGGTCTCGGGTCGGACACGGTCTGGAATTTGCTTATCGATCACGAGGGCACGCTTTGGGCCGCGACTGAAGGCGGCCTCAGCCGCATTAAGGACGGTCGAGCCGCGACGCTGACGAGTAAGAATGGGATGCCTTGCGATTCCGTTAAATGGGTCATTGAGGACGACGCCTTCTCCCTATGGCTGAACACCGGCTGCGGGCTCCTGCGCATCGAACGAAACGAGTTGAACGCCTGGGGAGCGGATTCGCAGCGTTCAATTCACCCACGCGTATTTGATAGAACCGATGGGGTCAGGATGCATGCGCTCGGCGCCGCGTTAAATCCGGTTGCGACTAAATCGACGGATGGCAGGTTATGGTTCCTGCATCTGGATGGGATCAGCACAATCGATCCGCTCCATGTGCGCATCAACCCGGTTCCCCCGCCGGTGCACATCGAGCAGATTACCGCAGACGGGCAGGCTTACGTCCCCACTTCCGGATTGCATCTGCCAGCACGTTTGCGTGATCTCACGATCGATTACACCGCCTTGAGTCTGGCTGCTCCGGAAAAAGTGCGCTTCCAGTTCAAGCTGGAAGGACAAGACCCTGAGTGGCGAGAAGTCCTCAACGTTCGCCGCGTGCAATACTCGAACCTTGCGCCGGGCAGTTACCGCTTTCGGGTCATCGCGGCAAACAATAGCGGTGTGTGGAACCTGGAGGGCGCATCGCTGGATTTCTCCATTGCGCCGGCCTACTGGCAGACCAATTGGTTCCGCGCGGCGTGCGTGGCCGCTTTTCTCCTCGTGCTGTGGCAGCTGTATCAGCTGCGTCTGCGTCAGATCAGGCGAGCGTTCAATGCACGGCTGGAGGAGCGCGTCGGTGAGCGCACCCGCATCGCGCGCGATTTGCACGATACGCTGCTGCAAAGCTTTCAAGGACTGCTGCTTCGCTTTCAAACGGCTCGCGAGCTGCTCCGAACGCGTCCGGCCGAGGCCGAGAAGACCCTTGAGAGCGCGATCGATCAGACGGCACAGGCGATCACCGAGGGACGAGAGGCCGTGCAGGGGCTGCGTGCCTCGACGGTCGAGCGCGATGACCTGGCCCGGGCCATGACGACTCTCGGAGAGGAGATCGCGGCCGAAGCCAGCAGTCATGCTGCGGTCGAATTGTGTGTGGGGGTGGAAGGCACACCCCGGACCCTGCACCCGATCGTGCGTGATGAGATCTATCGGATCGGGAGTGAGGCGCTCCGCAATGCATTCCGACATGCCAAGGCAAAACGGATTGAAGTCGAGCTGCGCTATGACGAGCGGCAGTTTCGATTGCGCATCCGGGATGACGGCAAGGGCATAGTCCCTGGGTTCCTGACTGCGGAGGGCCGCAAGGGGCACTTCGGGCTCCATGGCATGCGCGAACGTGCCAAGCTGATACGCGGCAAGCTCACGGTGTGGACTGCCCCGGGTTCCGGCACGGAGATCGAGCTCAGTGTTCCGGCAGTTCACGCCTATGTCGCATCTTCTGCACAGTGGCGTTCATGGATCACTGAGAAGTTCTCCGGCAGGAGTTGATGAGTTTTGTATGCCGCGCAATACTAAGGCCGTAAAGAAACACGCGGGGCAACCCGATCTCGGTCGGCTTCCACTGCTGACCTGGTACGTCGATGGGAAGCCGTCGCCGCCACGCGCAGCAGCAGACGGCACGCGCACGCAGGGAACACCGTGTGCGTCAATTTCACGTGCCGCCAACCACGGCGAGCCTCGGTCGTCTCGCGCGCAAAGTGCGACCCAGTCCGAGCACCTCGCGCAGTAGCCAGCCGGGACGGGACAACCTTCAGCGTCGAAATGTCCGCAATCTCCAAAGCGCCAGGACATAGAAGAGTCGGTGTCGCACTAGGCTTGCTCGTGGTCTGTTGTCCCAGTGCTTTCGCGTTGGACCCTTCTCTCGAGACCAGTCAGTACGCGCACACTGCGTGGCGAATTCGCGAAGGCTTTTCCAAAGGCAACATCAACGCCATTGCGCAGACGCCCGACGGCTACTTGTGGCTGGCGACGGAACTTGGAGTGCTGCTCCGGTTCGACGGTGTACGCACCGTTCCGTGGCAGCCGCCCGCTCCCAAGCATTTGGGGCCAATACGTACGACCAGCGACGGAGCACTCTGGATTGGCGGCGAGGGAGGCCTCGTCCGTTGGAAGAACGGCGTCGTGACGCAGTACAGGGAATTCGAAGGACTTCGAGTGTCCGCAATTTCCGAGGATCGAGAGGGTACGGTATGGGTTGGCACGAGCTGGGAGCCCGGCGGGCGCGTCTGCTCTGTCGGAGGCGCTAAGGTTCAGTGCTACGGAGCGGATGGCAGTCTGGGTCGCTACGTATTATCGATCTGTGAAGGTGGCGACATGCTCTGGGTGTACGCCGAATCGGGGCTTTGGCAATGGAAGCCCGTTCCTGCGCGTATGTCAAAGGTGCGAAAGCCGGAAGGCTGGCACCTGTCTCATATGGCCTGCGTGAACGACCGGGCCAATTCGTTGATCGCCATACCCGAAGGGATCAAGCAAGTCGTCGATGGGAGAATACTCCCCAACCCCCTTTCGAGCTTAGCGGAACTCTCCGATGTGACATCGATGTTGCGGGACCGAGACGGTGGCCTGTGGATTGGAACGGTAAGTCGCGGCCTGGTTCACGTACACGAAGGAAGAACAGACCGGTTCACCCATTCTGACGGGCTCTCGGGTGACCACGTCATCGCTCTCCTCGAAGGTCGTGAAGGCAGTCTCTGGGTACTGACGCGCGACGGACTCGACCGATTTCGAGAATTCGCCATTCCGACGATCTCCGTGAGCGAAGGTCTATCGACCTCCAGAGTGTGGTCGGTGCTGGGCGCCCGAGACGGGAGCGTCTGGGTTGGAAGCAGCGACGCCTTGCACAGATTGAGTAACGGACAGATTACCGTCTATCCCAACGGACACGGACTGGGGGACTACTCCGGATCACTCTTGGAAGACGACCGCGGGCGCATCTTGATCTCGACCAATCGTGGCCTGACCTGCTTCAGCAACGGCCGGTTCGCTCCCGTCAACGAGCAGATCAACGGGCAGGTGCATTCCATCGTTGAAGATAGCGACGGGCGCCTCTGGTTCAGCGAGGACTCGGAGGGGCGTCAGACCATCGGACAGTTGCTAGCCGGGGGCGTCATAGAACGTATTCCCAGGTCCCGACTTGGACTCAAGGAAAGCACCATTATTCTATCGGCGGATCCTGTGCGCGGCGGGCTTTGGATTGGCGCAAAGGATGGGCTCGCTTACTTCAAAGATGGATCGGTTCAGAAACTGTATAGCGGCATCGACGGTTTGCCCCGTGGCGATGTGAACGACGTTTACGTTGACGGCGAGGGCACCGTTTGGGCCGGAATGGACGGTGGCGGCCTGGTGCGGCTACGAGACGGCGTGATGTCCACTCTGACGACGAGGAACGGATTGCCTTGCGGTCATGTTTCATGGGTGAGGGAGGATGACGATCACTCGTTTTGGCTACTGTTGCAGTGCGGGCTGGCGCGCATTCCCCGTGCCGAATTGGAAGCGTGGGCTGCTGATACGAAGCGGACGATTTCCGCAACGATTTTCGACGGCCCTGATGGTGTGCAGGTCCGCTGGGACCCTTCCTACGGCTACGCGCCGGTCGTGACCAGATCGAGAGATGGAAAGCTGTGGTTCACCAACTGGAATGGTGTCAGCGTCATCGATCCGCGTCGTCTGTTGCGGAATGGGCCTCCGCCTCAGGTGCACATCGAGCAGCTCGCGGCGAATGGAAAGGTATATTGGCAAAACCTGACCGGTGCGGCTTCCTCGAATCTCCAACTCCCGCCTCGGATTCGTGATCTGGAAGTCGACTTCACGGCCCTCAGCATAGCCGCGCCCGACAGGGTTCGCTTCCGTTACAAGCTCGAAGGTCAAGATCTTGACTGGAAAGAAGTTCTCAACCAACGAAAGGTGCAGTACTCGAACCTGGCGCCCGGCAAGTACCGCTTCCGGGTGAAGGCTTGCAACAGCAGCGGCGTGTGGAACGAGGCGGCCGATTTTCTGGATTTCTCCATCGCCCCGGCCTACTACCAGACCTCATGGTTTCGCGGGCTGTGTGCGGGGGCCTTTCTGGCATTGCTGTGGGCGTCTTACCAACTCCGGGTCCGTCAGCTGGCGCACCAGTTGAACATGCGCCTGGAGGCGCGGGTCAGCGAGCGGACCCGCATCGCACGCGACTTGCACGATACGCTGCTGCAGAGCTTTCAAGGGCTGCTGCTCCGCTTTCAAACGGCCTACGCGTTATTCGACACCCATCCGGTCGACGCCAAGGAGCTCCTTGGGAGCTCGATCGATCAAACGGCGCAGGCGATCACCGAGGGACGGGAGGCGGTGCAGGGGCTGCGTGCCTCGACGCTCGAACAAAATGACTTGGCCCGGGCAATCACGACTCTCGCCGAGGGGATTGCGACAGACACTACCAGCCGTACTGCGGTCGAATTGCATGTCGGGGTGGAAGGCACACCGCGAACCCTGCATCCGATCGTGCGTGACGAGATCTATCGGATCGGGAATGAGGCACTGCGCAATGCATTCCGGCATGCCGAGGCGAAGCGGATTGAAGTCGAGCTACGCTATGATGAACGGGAGCTTCGATTGCGGATCCGCGATGACGGCAAGGGCGTCGACCCGACGTTCCTGACTGCCGGGGGGCGTGCCGGACACTTCGGGCTCCATGGCATGCGCGAGCGTGCCCAATTGATTCAAGGCAAGCTGACGGTGTGGACGGCGCCGGGTTCCGGCACGGAGATCGAACTCAGCGTACCGGCCTCCCGTGCGTACATCGCGTCCCCTTCTCCCTGGCGTTCATGGTTCACTGGGAAGTTCTCCGGTGGCGCACCCAGATCCGGTAATGAGCAGCCATCACAGCCCGATTCGGATTCTGTCGATTGATGGTCGTGCCATCACGTTGGCAGCCGAGGCTGACGCTGTACGATGGCATGCGGGATTCCAGGCTGGTCTACCGGTAGATCGACGGCAACGTCGACTGAGAGTGGACCGGTCAACTGACATCGACGACGTAACTGCGCAAATTCCGTGCGATTAATCGCTTCAGCACCTGCCTGTATTATGATGAGCACGGACTGTGCCGCTATCCCTGCGCGTCAGGGATGGCGAGGGCAGCGACTCGCGGTCTCTGGTCGCAAGGCGGTGCACGGAGCACTTCGGGCTCCTGTGATGCCCGAGTGTGCGAAGCTCATCCGTGGCAGGCAGACCGTGAGGCTCGTGAGAAAGAGCCGTTAGGGCGGGTCATGAGCAGCGAATCAGGTCCGATCCGGATTCTCTCGGTGGATGATCATCCGCTCATCCGCCAGGGGGTCACGGGCCTCATCGCCGTGCAAGCGGATATGAAGCTCATCGCCGAAGCCGGAAATGGGCGTGAAGCGATCGAGCAGTTTCGGCTACATCGTCCGGACATCACGCTGATGGATCTGCAGATGCCGCAGATGAGCGGACTCGATGCGATCAGCGCGATCCGCGGCGAGTTTCCAGAGGCGCGCATCATCGTGCTCACCACCTACGCCGGCGACGTGCAGGCGCTGCGCGCGCTCAGGGCGGGCGCGCAAGCGTATCTGCTCAAGGATACCCTGCATAAAGAGCTCCTCGGCACCATTCGCGCTGTCCACGCGGGCAAGAAGTCTCTCTCTCCGGAGGTTTCCTACCAGCTCGCCGAGCATGCGACGGATGAAGCGCTGACCGCTGCGGAAGTCCGTGTCCTGCGCCTGATTGCCGGGGGCCATGCCAACAAGGAGATCGCCGCGCAGCTCGCACTCAGTGAGGATACGGTTAAGGGCCAGGTCCGCAGCATCCTCGCAAAGCTGGGTGCCAAGGACCGGACCCATGCCGCGATGCTCGCGTTCAGGCGCGGGATCATCGAGTTCTGATCCGCTCGAAAGAGTCGCGCGATTCAACCTTTCGAGCGTTTCCGGCGGCAGTGGGGCGCCGATAGGCTTGCGCCACAGTGCGTCGCCTGTTCTCCAACTTTGCCCACGGGCCGGCCGGCCTTGGACTCCTGCTCCTGCGCTTGGTGGCCGGGGTGAGCCTGGCGTGGCCTACGATCCTGGCTCTGGCGCATCCAGACGGACTCGCCCACCGCCTCATCGACATCGTCGGTGCCGGGCTCGGATTGCTCCTGGTGATCGGACTCTGGACGCCCATCGCAGGCGGGCTCGTGACGCTCTGTGCCCTGGCCGAATGTTTTTCGCATCCCGAGGACTCGTGGGCATGGCTGCTGCTCGGGGCCACAGGTGCCGCCTTGGCACTGCTTGGGCCGGGGGCCTGGTCGCTTGATGCCTGGTTCTTCGGCTGGAAGCGGCTCGATTTTGGCCCCCCGAAAGAGTGACGACTCGCCGCCCTGATGGGCCGACGCTGCGCCCGCAAGAGGGCATCGCGTGGATCAGGAAGGGCCGCCCATCGCCTCGATATGGTGGACAAAACCCTCCGTCGGGGGGCTGCGCGCTGAGGGTGATTAGCTCCACAGTAAGTCGCAAGGACGACGGGAGGTCACGACCATGAGTTCGCAGCGCGCTGGCCCGGAAACCCCCAGCTCGAACGAGTGCTCCTCGTTCCAGCCGGGGGCGTTCCGCGGTGGGCTCTGGTTCGAGCGGCACGACAGCAGCGGCGAGCGCTTTCGCTTCGACACCGTCAATCAGTGTCTGTGGAAGCAGGTGCCGAGCGCCCCGGATCAACGTCTGCTCCTCGCACCCAAAGCGCTCGCGGTCCTTAAGCATCTCATCGACTGCGCAGGGCGACTGGTCACACACGAGGAATTTCTCGAAGTCGTCTGGCCGGGTGTTTACGTTCAGCCGGAAGTTCTCAAGAGCCAGATTCTGTTGCTGCGGTCCGTTCTCGAGGACGATGCCCGGCATCCAGGCTTCATTGAGACCTTGGCACGCCGTGGCTATCGCTTCATGGCTCGCGTCTGCGTTGACGAGGTGACCATCCCAGGGGCTGCGACACAGCCCTGCGTCCTGCCCGCCCTGGTCGGCCGCGACGGGCCACTATCCGATCTGAAGGCGCTCCTGCAGCGCACGGTGCGTCAACAGCGGCGCGAGGTCGTCTTCGTCACAGGCGAGACGGGTATCGGCAAAACCTCGCTCGTCGATGCGTTCCTCTGCCAGGTGCGCCGTGAGATGCCGCACGCCCGCCTCGCCCGCGGCCAGTGCGTGGAAGGCTATGGTGGCAAGGAAGCCTACTACCCAATGCTCGAAGCGCTGCGCGAGCTGTGCACGGGTCAGGGCGGGGCGCAGCTGCTGCGCGAGATCGCCTCGTGCGCCCCCGGGTGGTTGGCGCAGATTCCGGCGCTGCAGCCAGCACAAAAGCCGCCACTGCAGCGCGAGCTTCTCGATGGCATACGCGAACGAATGCCGCGCGAGCTCGTGAACCTTTTTCAGCGCGTCACCAATGAATCGCCTACCGTTCTTGTGTTCGAAGACCTGCAATGGAGCGATCCGGCCACCGTATCGTTGCTTGAAATCCTGGCCCGTACCCGTACACCGATGCAGCTCATGCTGATCGGCACCTATCGCACGGCCGATCAGATGTCCGGCGGCGATCATGTCTGTCGAGCACTCAGACAGGAACTGCAACTCCATGGACTGTGCGGTGAGTTGCCGCTAGAGCCTCTGAGCGAAGATCAAATCGCCGCCTACCTCACGGGGCAGGTGTCAGGAGAGGCTTCCCCGCCGGATGGGCTCGCGGAACTCATTTACCGTCAGACCGAAGGCAACCCGCTTTTCATGGTCACACTGCTCGAGCACCTCTGCCGGCGCGGTCTGCTCTCGAACCTCGGGGCAGCATGGCAGCTTGAGGTGCCACTACACACCATCGAGTTCGAGGTCCCCGAGACATTGCGCGAGATGATTGATGCGCAGGTGGCGCAACTATCGACCGAAGAAAAGCGCGTACTCGAGGTCGCAGGCATCATGGGAGTGGAATTTTGCCCACAGTGGTGCGCGGACGCCGCGGGACTGGATCCCGAGCGCGCGGAAGAGTTGTGCCAGGCTCTCGCAGAGCGACATTGCATCCTGCGCCAGTCCCACAGCACGTCCCAACGGTCACCCGGAAGCACCGCGACTCGCTACGAGTTCGCGCACGCCATGTATCGCGAGGTGCTGTATCGGTATGCGACGCCGACGCGGCGCGCACGCCTTTACCTCAAAGTGGCGCGCTGGCTGCAATCGGCATCTCCCGCCGTACAGCCGCAGCCGGCGCCGGTTCTGACGTGCCAGGCGGAGCGCGGCTGCGGCGGGCGTGTAGATACCGCGACATATCTACCTCGGACTTCATTGATGTGCTCGGCGTGAGACGCACGGGGAACGAGGTTGGCAGTCCTTTCCACAGGACCTTATGACCCACTCGGCGCCTACCGATATGGCTGCGAACCACCGGACTGCAATTCAGAGCTTGGCTGAACGCTCGCACGCGCCGTTCGAGCAGGTCGAGAGAATGTATCGGAACGAGCTGGCCCAGCTCGAGTCGGACGCCCGACTTACACAGTACTTACCGCTGCTCACGAGCCGCAGAGTTCGTCGTCTGCTGCGGCAATTACGCGTGCGAGGCTCGACCAGCATGTGACTGCAGGGGAGGCCGATCTGAAAGCCGGGAAACTGTTCTTGATCGAAGGCGACTATATTCCCATTCAGTGAGTTGCCTGCCTCCAGGGCGATGCCAATGACCAACCCCAAAGGTGAATCGGCCGGCGAGCGGCGCTTCCGACTGGTCGTCGAGGCAGCGCCAAACGCCATGGTGCTGAGCGACCCGACGGGCAGGATTGTCATGGTCAATACCCAGGCCGAGCGGGCTTTTGGTTACGCGCGGGCGGAGCTCGTAGGGCAGCCGGTAGAGATACTCGTGCCCGGACGATTCCGTAGTCATCACCCGGAGCTGCGGAGGGCATTTCTTGCCGATCTACGGCCGCGGCCGATGGGGGCCGGGCGCGATCTCTACGGTCTCAAGAAAGACGGCAGCGAGTTTCCGGTCGAGATCGGCTTGAACCCGATCGAGACCGACGAGGGAATCATGGTGCTGGCGGCGATCGTCGATATCACAGAGCGCAGAGCAGCCGAATTGGCGCTGCGCAGCAGCGAGCAGGAGCGTAGCAGCCTGATCGACGGCGTCATCGACTACGCGATCTACATGCTCGATCCAAACGGCAACGTCACCAACTGGAACCGGGGCGCGCAGCGCATCAAGGGTTACCGCACCGAGGAGATCGTCGGCCAGCACTTCTCATGCTTCTATACCGCGGAAGACCGTGCTGCGAACCTGCCGCAACGAGCTCTCGAAATCGCCGCCCGCGACGGCCGGTATGAGACCGAGGCCTGGCGCGTGTGCAAGGACGGCAGTCGCTTCTGGGCCGACGTCGTGATCGACGCGCTCAAGGACGATAGCGGCCGGTTGATCGGCTTCGCCAAAATAACGCGCGACATCACCGAACGCGTCCGGGCAGCACGTGAGCTGGAGGAGGCGCGCATCGGCATGGTGCAGTTGCGCGCCGAAGAGGCGTTGCGGCGCGCACAGATCGAGCTTGCGCACGTCGCGCGCGTCACAACGTTGGGCGAGCTAACCGCCTCAATCGCGCACGAAGTCAACCAGCCGCTCACCGGGATAGTCGCTCACGCAGGCAGCGCATTGCGCTGGCTCGCCGCGCAGCCGCCGGACCTCGAAGCAGCCCGCCAGGCTCTCGGATTTATCGCCAGAGACGGCGCGCGAGCCGCTGAGGTGATTCGGCACGTGCGCGCCCTCGCGAACAAGGCCGACGTGCGGACGGTGCCGCTCGACATCAATACGCTCGTTAACGACACCATCGCCTTAGTACAGCTTGAGCTGGTCAGTCAGCAGGTGTCGCTGCGGAGGGAGCTCGCGCCCGCTCTGCCTGCGGTGCTCGCCGATCGGGTTCAGCTGCAGCAGGTGATTATCAATCTGGTGATGAACGGTATCGAGGCGATGCAACCGGTGACGGACCGACCACGCGAACTGGTGATCCGATCGCACCAAGACGAAGCACGCCAAGTCCTGGTGACAGTAGAGGACTGCGGCGTCGGGATTTCTGCCGAGAACACGGACCGGCTGTTCAACGCCTTCTTCACCACCAAGCCGAGCGGCCTGGGCATGGGACTATCAATCTGCCGTTCGATCGTCGAGGCCCACGGCGGACGGCTTTGGGCAATGCCCAACAAGCCCTACGGCGCAGTCTTTCGCTTCACGCTTCCGCTCGAAGATCTCCCATCTCCTGAGCGGCATGACCACCATCGCGTTTGAGCGGCCCGGCCAGTCGGCGTTGAGGGGGCTTCCGCCTGGCCGGCTGCATTTCGCGCTGGCAATTCATGGCGGCTTTTGCTACAGACGAACGACGGCTGATGCGGCTGTTTATCTTCATAACCGCCTGCCTGGCGTGCTGTGCCCGAGAGTACGGAGGGTGCTGATGAATGAAGATCGGCCTACGGTGTTTGTCGTCGATGATGATGCGAGTGTCCGCGAGGCAATCGCGTCGGTCGTGAAGTCCGTTGGGCTACAAGCGAAGGTCTTTGCTTCGGCGCAGGACTTCCTCGCACAGCGGCCAGCGCGTGGACCCTGTTGCCTGGTGCTGGATGTCCGGCTGCCGGGGCTTAGTGGACTTGACTTCCAGAAGGAGCTCATCGCAGAAGGCTCTGACCTCCCAATCATCTTCCTGACTGGCTACGGTGACATTCCAATGACCGTGCGCGCGATGAAGGCCGGTGCCGTGGAATTCTTGACCAAGCCTTTCCGCGACCAGGATCTTGTGGATGCCATCTGCAAGGCGATTGATCAGGACCGCACGACGCGACGAGCGCGCTCGGAAATTACCGCACTGCGACAGCGCTTTGAGACGCTCACGCCGCGCGAACGCCAGGTCATGAGCCTTGTGGTCGCCGGCAGGCTAAATAAGCAGATTGCGGCAGAGCTCGGGACGAGTGAGATAACCGTGAAGATTCAGCGCGCTCACGTCATGGACAAGATGCAGGCGCAATCCCTGGCCGACCTGGTCAGAATGGTGGAAAAGCTCGACGTCCGCGTACGCAAGTAATCCTCGGACGGTCTGCGACTGAATAATACTAAGGTGTGATTGCGCGATTGTTTGGTGTGATTGCGGCACCGTCTCCGACCCCCTACCGTTCGGCTTGCCATGAGTCCGCAGACGAGGAGCCGCGTGATTGCCATCGTGGACGACGATGAATCCGTGCGCTGCGCCGTCTACGGTGTGCTGAAGTCGGCGGGCTACGAGGCACAATCGTTTGCCTCAGCACGCGAATTCCTGCGCTCCGGTCTGCAGCGCACAGCCGCATGCCTGATCAGCGACGTCCGCATGCCTGACATGAGCGGTCTCGAGCTGCAGGCAAGGTTGGCCGAGGAGGGCTGCCGCATGCCGATCATTTTCATTACGGCGTACGGGGATTCGAGAATGCGATCGCAGGCCATGAAGGCCGGTGCCGTCGTTTTCCTCGGCAAGCCATTCGATGACAAAGTTCTGCTCGACAGCGTTCGTGCAGCACTCAACGTGACTTCTGACGGCACCGGTTAGACCGACGGGGCCGGACGACCTCTGTGCTGACGCCATCCACAATCGTTAGCAGCGCTCCGGGAATTACAGCTTCGCGCGCACTGGCGGGTACCGCACGGGTGGTTCGCCAATGAATTCGGTGCCTGCGCTGGGATTGCCGCTCGGCAGAACGCGAGCACAGACCAAGGGGCGCAGCACGCCCCCGCCACGATCAGGAGCCGGTTCGCCGATGGCTGCCGCTCCGCGCGCCGCCGTCTTGACTCCCGGAGCGGGGATGACGGAGTTTCCGCCGTTCCGGCTAGACCTGGTTAACGAATGCCTTTGGCGCTGCGGGGTGACCGGTGACGTGGAACGCCTTCGCCTGAAGCCCAAGGCCTTCGCGGTCCTGCGGCATCTGGTGAAGCATGCGGGTCGTCTGATAACGCAAAACGAGTTGCTGGACGCCGTGTGGCCGAACTCCTGCGTCCAGCCGGAGGTTCTCAAGAGTCAGATCCTCGATATTCGGCGTGTCATCGGGGACGATCCGAAAAATCCTCGCTTTATCGAGACCCTGGCACGCCGCGGTTATCAGTTCATCGCGGCTGTTAATGAAATGCCGCCCGAGTTGATGCCAGGTCCGGACGCCGCCGACCGCAGACTTGTCGGCCGGCGCGTGCCGTTGAGCCGCCTCAGCCAGAGCTTGCAAACCGCCTTGCGCGGGCAGCGCCAGCTCGTTTTCGTGACGGGTCCGACGGGGATCGGCAAGACCGCGCTCGTCGACGCATTCCAGCACCAGGTAATCACCGGGGCACCGTCGATCCGCGTAGCTCGCGGGCAGTGCGTTGAACTCTCCGCTGGCACCGAGGCTTTCTATCCCATGCTTGAAGCACTGGGTCAGTTATGTCATGGACCCGCGGGATCTTCCTTCGTGCAGACATTGGCTACGCGGGCTCCGACGTGGTTCGTGCAGTTTCCGGAATTCCTGAGCCGAGAGCACCGGGAGATGTTACGGGGTGAGATTCTTGGCGCCACTCGGGAACGGATGCTGCGCGAAATTGGTGAGTTCCTCGAAGCGATCGCCGCGGAGACGCCCCTGCTGTTGATTTTCGAGGATCTGCATCGCGCGGATCACTCAACGGTGGATCTGCTTTCCATGCTGGCGCGCCGACGCAACGCGGCAAGACTCATGCTCATCGGAACGTACGTGCCGGCGGACGTCGCGGCTGCGGAGCGCCCGCTGAAGGCTCTCAAGCGCGAACTCTTGGTTCATCGCTTGTGCCAGGAAATCGCTCTCGCACCGCTACGGGAAGCGGAGGTCTGTGAATATCTGTCGGCCGCTCCGGAGGTCTCAGCCGAAACCGCGGAACTGGCAGGATTGATCTATCGATACACCGAGGGCAATCCGCTCTTCATGGTCACCGTCCTCGAGCACCTGAGGGATCGGGCGCTCATGACCGTGCAAGGCAGCAACTGGGCTCTCGCGGTGCCACTCAAGGACATCGAGCTGCGCGCCCCGGAGAGCCTGCGCCAGATGATCGAAGTTCAGATTGGACGACTGAGTGAGGAGGAGCGCCGGGTGCTGGAGGCAGCCAGTGTCGTCGGCCCTGCGTTCTCGACTGTCGTGTGCGCCGCCGCAGCGAACATAGAACTGGACAGGTGCGAGGAACTGTGCGAGGCGCTTGCGCGCAGGGAGCAGATCGTGCGATCGGCAGATCGCATGCACTTCCCGGACGGAACGATGTCTGAGCGGTATGAGTTTGTCCATTCGATGTTCAGCGAGGTGCTCTACGCACGCCAGGCGGCCGGCCTCAGGGCGAAGCTGCATCTGCGTGCCGGCGCATTGATCGAGGCACTTTATGCGCACAACCTCGAGGAGGCCGCGCCGGAGCTGGCACATCACTCCGAACATGCCGGAGACTGGCTGAACGCCATCAAGTATCTGCAGCTCGCCGCGGATAACTGTGCACGCCGATTCGGACCCCGCCAGGCCGCCGGAATACTCGAGCACGCGCTGGAGTTGGCCGGCAGACTTCCCGTTGCGCAGCGCGCGGAACTCGAAGTGGCAATTCTTGAACGATCCGGGGCGATCTGCACTGCCTCGCTCGATTCACGGGCGATCGACGCTAGCACCAGGTGAAACCTGGACGAGGCTGCAGCGGGAGACGTCATCGCCTACCTACGCAATGTAAGTTTTTCCGGGCTTCGTGCAGCCAGTCGACACTCGGGATCCGAGCCTCAGACTAAGCGTTTGGGCGCGGTTCACGCGTTCGTCGCAATCCGCGTACGCTTCCGTCACTAGTTAAAAAGACTCTGCGTCGTACTTCCCAGGCACGACCAGCCGAAATCGTCTGCTGCGACCGCGCGCAGGCGCGGCAGGGGTCGTTGAAGCCAGGTGTGGCGCCACGGACGGCAAAACTGGCTTCCGATCATACGCGCGGAAGTCACCACCTCCCCGGCGGCTTCCCAGGCCAGTGATCGTGCGGCAGCCATCAAGTCTGGCCACAGTTCAGCGATGATGGCCGTCAGTGTGGAGAGACGGGCGATGTAGACCCCGGTGCCGATACGTGCGCCGAGCTCGATCAGTCGCTCCGCGACTACTGGCTGGGGGCGCTTGACGAATCGCACCGCGGATCTGCCGGGAAATCCGTCCTCGGCGCCAAGCAGCAGGTAATCCTGACTTGGGTCACTTCTGGATGCCTCCACCGTGAGAGTGACAACGTGGGTAGGTAACCTGTCGAGCGTTCGAACGCCGTGGCTGACACCTGCGATGAAGCCATTCTCGCTGGCATGGAAGGCGTCAGCAGGCTGCAGCACCAGCAGAGCGTCCTTGCCTGATGATCGCTCGATTAGCGCCATTGCGGCAGCGAGCGTGACGGTCGGCCGCCCGCTCGACTCGTCCACGATTCGACGGTGGGCCGGCACGCACCAAAGGGGATCAGACCACCAGCCCCGATGCGCGTCGGCAACGGTCGCGACGATCTGGCGTGGCTTGGCAAGGCGCAGCGCCCGATGAAGGCTGCGTTGAATCAAAGGGAAGCTTTGGCCAGTACTCCAGTACTGAATCGGCATTGGGCCTCGGCTCGTGAGACAAGCGCGATCACCGTCGGCCTGTAGGATGCACCAAAGCGGCAGGTCGCTAGCCCGGCCCATCATTTACGAGTTCCCGAGTTGAGTAAGACGCCGGCGGGTCGAAAATCGACCCGCCGGCCAAGTTACGGAGCAAGACGTCGGGGGGGCAGACGTGTACTCCGTTGCAGGCCAAATGGCCCGACTATCAAGAGGCCCTGCCTCGGCGTAATCCGGTCCGATTCCGTGATGGCGAGATGCGAGTAAATGAGCGGCCAGCGTCGGCTCCTCGCCTGGCGCCAACAGCGATTCGTCCATGTATGGACCTGCATGAGGCATCCTCCACTTCATGGCGCACAACCTACCGCACGTTTTGGCCGAAGTCGTGAAGGAACCGTTGCGTTTCGGTAATGGTTTCGTCAGTCAATGTCGGTGCGTTCCGCGCCAAACTCCCGCGAATCCATACTTATCTGCGAGGCGAGCCGTTCGCGGCGCCGTCGTACTTCGTGACCGGTCGCCAGACTGCGAGCGAGTCCAGGTCAAGAACCAGGTGTGTTATCCCGAGCTCCCCGGGCTCCCTGCGAAATCCATACCTTTCTGCAAGGCGAAGCATGCGGGTATTGTTCTGCAACACGTCCGCCGCCAGCACTCTCAGTCCACGGCTCCGACAGCGGGCGATCAGCCTCTCGAGCAGCAGCGAACCCAGACCGATGCCTTTGAGATCCGAGCGCACGAGGAGGGCGAGCTCGGCGGTTCCGTCTGCCGATGCGTGTGCTCGGGCAACAGCCAAGATGTCCGGCTGGCCGCTGCTTGCGGCGCCCAAGGCAACCAGCGTGATCCGCTGGTCGGGATCGATGCGCATCAACTCATCGAGTAATGACGGCGGAAGGCTGCGAAATCCATTGAAGAAGCGCATCTGCAAGTCATGCGATTCGGTTCGACCACACAGATCTTCGAGCAAAGCGCGATCTCCGGCCCGCAGCGGGCGCAAGCGGAGCGATTGGCCCAGAAGGGTGACTATCTCCTCGTTGTCCGGCATGGCATACCTCCATTTATCTCCGCTGCCCAGCGTATACGGGGCGTGCAAGGCCTGTGCCACGCCGCGGGCGGAGGGCGACGAGCAACATTCCGAGGCTGGCGTCATGCCAGGCGCCGTTATGAGCGGAAAGAATCGACGTCGCGCCCGATCAGAGCGCAGCCGCTCCGCTGCCTGCACCGTTGTCGTGCGTGAGACCTCGTGCTCGTTGGGCAGCTGTGCTTCACGACCTTGTCTTGCGGCAAGTCTCGTGCATCGCCGGCGCGTCACCGCCTCGGGCCATCCCGAGTGCTTCCCGTGAGGCCGCCGAGGGTATCGTTAACTCCCGCGACGATGTGGTGAAGACCAAGAGCACCGCGGCCGTGAAGTCAGAGAACCGTGGATGCAGCCGGCGCACGCAGGCAGGCTCCAGGCTTCCGGCCCGCGCTTGGTGATCATCGTAAGGGAAGCGGATCCCCGCTCACCGAGGAGTGTGATGGTGGTTGCATTACAGTCATTGCAATCGTTATGCGTCGCCGCGGCGCTGGCGTGCTTAGTACCGGTCGGAAGCCAGGCGGCACCGGCGCCGAACCAAGGCCAGGGTCAAGATGAGGAGTTACAACTGGGACAGGAAGTCTTCAATGAGCTGAAAGCACGCACCGCCATCATCGAATCCTCCCCGCTGTACGATCAGTTGAGACCGATTGCCGAGGCCATTACCCGGACAGCGCAGCCGCGTTACAACCATCCGTTCAAGTTC
The DNA here is from genome assembly GCA_035542535.1 of Steroidobacteraceae bacterium. Lineage (GTDB taxonomy): Bacteria > Pseudomonadota > Gammaproteobacteria > Steroidobacterales > Steroidobacteraceae > 13-2-20CM-66-19. Next base: position 149,527 of record DATKLG010000060.1, on the reverse strand, counting down.
TATCTGGTACACGATGCTAAGCCAAACGCGTTCGCCACTCCTGGCGGGAACGTGTACGTGGTCGATTCGCTGCTGTATTTCGTTGGGAATACCGAGGAACTTGCCGGAACCTTGTGTCATGAGGTCTCCCACACGATCCATCACGACACCATGACGTTGATGGAGAAGCGCGAGAAACTTGCTGAGCGCGGCGTTGGCGCTGCCATACTCCTGGGGCCAACCACAGCCCATGTGTTGGCGATCGCTCTGCTCAGCCAGCTAAATTCCCTCAGTTATTCCCGCGATGTGGAATCCCGAGCCGACCTCACTGGCGCCGACATCTGCGCCGCTGCGGGCTACAACCCCTGGGGGCTGGTATGGCTGTTCCGGGATTTTGATAACGCCGATGTCGCGCAGCTACCGCAGCTCCTGTCGGATCACCCCAGTAATCAGAATCGGGTGGATGCGCTCGAGCAACACTTCCGTCAGAACCCGGCGGCCTTCGGAGCGTTCAATCCGGACTCAAACTCGGCTACCCCATTTGCCGTGTCCAAGAGAGCTCCTGAGGTGTTCTTGCGCTGACCAGCGAGTTGTCTGCTGGCGGAGGCTTTGACAGACTTTGAGGTTCCAAGGCACTTCATATGCCATCACATTCGGTAGTGGCCTGATGGCGACCAAGTTCGAGACGGGTCGGCAAATGCTTCCACGCAGACGGAGCCTTCCATGAAAGCGAATGAAAGTGAGAGCGGACAAACTGCGGCCTCGCAGAGGCGCACGCCAATACACGGCGCACACCTCAGGACGCTCGAAGCCGTGTTCCGGCATCCCCCGGCGCACAATCTCGAATGGATGGATGTCGTCGCCCTGATCGAGAAAATAGGGGCCGTGCAGCAAAAGGGCGGCAACAAGTTCAGCTTCGACGTTGGCGGAGACCATTTCTTGATGCATAAGCCGCACACCAAGGATCTCACCAGTGCGGAGGTGGTCGACTTGCGGCATTTCCTGGAGCGCGTGGGCTGGTCGCCCGCAGCACCGTCCCAGGCGCCGGCTCGTCCCGATCCGGCGCCGCCCACTCTCATGGTCGTCGTGGATCATCACGGCGCGAAGATCTACCGCATTGATACGGCGTTCGACGACGCTTCGAAGCGGAGCATTACCCCCTATGACCCGCATCATTTCCTCCATCACCTTACGCACAAGGACCAATCACGCGAGCAGGGCCAGCGGGCTCCGGAGGAGCCTGCCTTCTACAAGCGAATCAGTGATGCTGTCGCTGCTGGCGGCAGAATTGTCGTGATCGGCCATGGAACGGGAAAGAGCAACGCGGCCCGGCACCTGATCGATTACCTGCGCATGCACCACAGTGAAACGTATCAGCGCACCGTACGGGAAATCGTGACCGATCTCTCGGCCGTTACGACACCACAACTACTGGCGCTGGCCGAGCGGGCATTAGGTCAAGCATCGTGAATGTTTCCGGCGCAATGCGCCCTGAACCGGGCACCAGAGCCGCTGCGAGCGACAAGAAGCCCGGCGGGCACGGAGCTGGGAAGGGCTAGACAATGAACTCCACTGCCGGGTCAGAGTTGCCCGCAAGGACAGCAGACACTGCGAGTACAGCGCGCGGCTGGATGCAGGTGTTGGATGACGCCGCGTTGCTGGAAGGCGAGATGCTGCCGGTCTACCCGCTAGGGGTAAATGTGGTTCTGGCGCGCGTTGGCGGTGCGGTTTACGCCGTTTCAGGGATGTGCGCGCACATGGCATGTCCGCTGTTCATGGGGCGATTGGAGGCCTACACCATCATCTGCCCATGCCACGACTGGCGTTTCGACATACGCAGCGGCAGGTTCCTGGACGCGCCAGAACTGGGTCTTGCTGTGTACCGGACGAAACTAGAGGCGGGCAAACTGTACGTTAGCCTTGGCTGAAGGAAGACAGCATGAAAAGAGTCACTCTGTATACCCTCTCAACCTGTCCCTGGTGCCGTAAGGCGAAGCAGTTTTTCGCCGACCGCAATGTCCCGTTTACTGACATCGACTACGATCTCGCCGACGAGGCGACCCAGGCCAGGATCTTGAAGGAGCTCGACGCCGCCGGCGCCACGGGCTTTCCGTACGCCAAGATCGGCGACCAGATCATCGTGGGCTATCAGCCAGAAGGTTATGCAAGAGCGCTGAACTCGTGAGGAGGTGCTGAATGGGAACCGAATCAAGGAAAAATGCACTTCAGTACTTTTTCTCCAAGATCGTCGACCCGCTGGGCTTCAAGCTAACGCCAGACGTGGAGTTGAAGGATTTTCTGCTCGAGCAGGAAGTGATGTTGGAGAGAAAGCACGGCAGTCCATTCTGCCCCTGTCAGCCGCTGCGGCACGACCGCGCTCGCGACATGCAGATCGTCTGCCCATGCATTCCCTTTCACCGGGAATATTTCGATTCCCTCAAGCGTTGTTGGTGCGGTCTCTTCGTCCACAAAGATGTGGTCAACCCGGACGGCCTGCCTCAACTACCACCGAAGGATGCGGGTCGTGAGTGACAAATTCATCCCAGCAATACGGACCGAAGAGATCGCACCCGGCGGGATGAAGGTCATCGAACTTGAAGGACATGAGATCGTCATCTGCAATTCGCACGGAACCTACTACGCGCTTGCGCGACGCTGCGGACACATGAATGCGCCCCTGGAACTCGGCACCCTCGACGGCGAGATCGTTACCTGCCCCATGCACTGCGCTCAGTTCGACATTACGACTGGGCAAGCCTTGTCCGGGCCCGTTCCCGCGGACTCCGGTAACGAGAGACCGCCACCGCGCCTCGCGGCGTTTCTGCAGCACGTCGACGAACTGATGAAGCATGTCCGCACTGAATCCATCCGCACGTATGAAACGAAGGTCGAAGCCGGTTGGGTCCACGTGGCACCATAGTTCGCGCGCCGCGCTCGCCTCCGTGTTCGCGGTGGCGGAGCAGGCATTAGGGCGAGCTCCGGGCCACAGGGCGAGCATCGAGAGGCACGTAGGTCACTGGTCGCACCGCGACGAGCATTGTCTTTCTGCCGGTGTGTTTGCCGTGAGCCCCCTCGGCGTAGCGTGACAGTGGCGCTGTTCAACCTTCCGGAGGTGAGGATTATGAAAGACAAGGACTTGCAACAAAATGTGATGGATGAACTCAATTGGGAGCCGAGTGTCAACGCTGCGCATATCGGCGTTACCGCCAGCGACGGCGTGGTCACGCTCACAGGCACGGTGAGCAGTTACGCCGAAAAAGATGCCGCGGAAAGCGCCGCAGGGCGTGTGTACGGTGTGAAGGGGATCGCCGATGAGCTGAAGGTCATTTATCCCTCGGACCAGAGGGACGATGACGCTAGCATCGCGGAGCGCGCACTGCACGTACTGTCCTGGGACGTCATGGTTCCTGCTGCGGTAAAGGTCCGCGTCGAGAATGGTTGGCTGACTCTCAGCGGTGAGGTCAATTGGAATTACCAGAGGGATGCCGCCGACTTCGATGTCCGAAAACTCAACGGAGTCGTCGGTGTAACCAACGAGATCACGATCAAACCGACCGTGCAGGCATCAGCCGTTAAGGAGAAGATTGTAGGAGCCCTGGGCCGGAATGCGCAGATCGAGGCTGACAACATCACCGTAACGGCCGATGGCGGTAGAGTAACGCTGGCGGGCGATGTTGATACCTGGTATGAGCGTGATCTTGCCGAAACGACCGCATGGTCGGCGCCTGGTGTAACGCAGGTGAACAACAAACTGACAGTGATCTGATCGTCTCGCACCGCGGTCTCGCTGCGGTACGCATGGCGCGGCGAGATCGCGGTTCCGTTCAGAGCACGAGCGAAGGAAGTAGGTCCTCATGCACGCGACATGGAAACCTTACGAAAAGCACGGGCGCCTTACTGCGCAGAGCGAATTGCCGGATTCGGTCTATGCCTTTCCGAAGCAACGGAAAGAGCCCCTGACCGATGCCCAGCACGTACGCAATGCCGTCGCACGGTTCGATCAGGTCATCGACGTCTCTCTTGCCGATCGTGCATTGGCTTTCGCGAACATCAAGGCGGCTGCAAAGTACTATAACGTCGAGGTATCTGAGAGGTCGTGGAGCGAAATTGGCATTCATCCGGAACAAAATCACCCAGAGGGCTCGAGCAGGGGAAGAACAGGAAAATCCCCCCATAGGCCCGGCTGAGCGTAAGCGCCACGGCACCCGCGCCATCAGTCCTGGTGTGCGAGGAATCGATCTGACTAACGCACCTCAGTAAACTCAATGCAAGGTATTCATACCATGAAAAAATTCCTTTCAGCAGAAGCCAAGATCATTGCGACCCGACGCACGGCCGTTCTTGACACACCGACCGACTTGGACCCCGCGGCAACCAAGGACATAGCGGGCGCCATGAATGGAATGTTGGCGGACGTATTCGCGCTTTATATGAAGACCAAGAACTTCCATTGGCATATGAGCGGCCCACATTTCAGAGACTATCATTTGATGCTCGATGAACAGGCCGATCAGCTCTTCGCGATGACCGACCCGATTGCGGAACGAGTTCGGAAATTGGGCGGCATCACATTGCGGTCGATTGGTCAGGTCTCGCGAACCCAACGCATACTCGACAACGATGCGGACTATGTTGAGCCCGAGGACATGTTAGCGGAGCTTCGTGAAGACAATAAGTCGCTCGCAGCGCGCTTCCGCGAAGCTCATAACGTCTGTGCCGAACACCGCGATATCTCGACCGCAAGTCTCATCGAGGGCTGGATCGATGAAACAGAGCGGCGCCTTTGGTTTTTATTTGAGGCGGCACGGTCGCGTTGAAAGTCCGAAAAGCATCTCTTCCGGACGCCGACTGCAGTGAGTGCGGGAGTCTCGCCTCTCGCAGAGGGCCGCGATGCACTCGTTGCCGAGCCATACGTCCGTGACCGGCAGCAAGGGGGTCAATACCGGCCGGCGCTATCGCGACCTTTCCAATGTGCGATCAGGTCTCCGGTCGTCATCCCGTGTCCGCTCCGGTCCTTTCGCTCGGGCGCGCTGAATCATCTCTACTGCGAGGCGCTCGCGGTCGGTCAGCACGGGCGGCAGGTGGCGCACGAAGTAGCGAACTTCGTCGCCAAGCTGGACGTCCCCTTGGGCTTCCAATTGCAAGGCGACGGTGTTCCAGGCGTCGACGACGGCCTTCCGTGTCTCAAGCAGTCGCGGCCGCGCCGGGTCGGAAATCGTCCTAGTGGCGATAAGCTCTCTCTTAACGACTTCGAACCGTTCCCGCAGTGCAAGGGAACGAGCGTGCCGCCGCGTTTGGTAGAACGCATCCTTAGCGCCTCGCTTTGTTTGGCCTCGCACGAATCTCGGGGTCGCATTCGCAGCGACGCCCTGTTCTCGCATCATTCGCGCAAAGTCCTGCCGCCACTCCCGCAGCATCGCCTTGTCGATGTGGAGTCGCCGCCCGTCGTGGCCTTCCGCCTTGACGACCAAATGCACGTGCGGATGCTGCTGATGGGTGTGGAGCGCCATCGCGTACCGATGCTTCGCCCCGAACTTCTCGCGGGCGAAGGCCTTGGCCGCTGCCAGTACGGCCTTCGGTGGCGTCGGTGCTGGCATCGAGAGTGTGATGTTGTGCACCAACTTAATCCCGTGTGCGCCGGCGCTCGCAGACCGCGGCTGCCGGTACTGTCCGGACGACAGCTCGAGATGCCAGCTCCGGAGTAGCTCCTTGTGGCCGGCTCGGGACACGCGCTGTCCCTCGTCGGTTTCGAGGTCGAGCTCCCCTTGGTGACTGACATACGCGAGATGCGCAGCGACCGCGCCGATCTTCCGTCCGCCGCCGGTCACCTTCACCATGACCTCGGGCGCCCGTCTGACGGTGCGTCGGATCTGCTCAATCTGGGCGGCACTGAAAGCTTTCGACGGCCCCGGCGGGCGCCGTCCATGGCTGACGATGTCCAGGATCGGCCACCCGTCCGTCGGCGCGCGAAAAGGCCGCTTACCCACGCTGCGTCTCCCAACTGATGAGCGCCCTTCGGGTGAACTCTTGAGTTCGCTGCTCCAGCGCCGCTACGGCGGCCCGTGTGCGGCTCACCGTCTGCCGGACGTCCTCCAGCGCCGGGCCGCTCAGTGCCGGATTACGGGCCGTCTGGGCGAGGAGGGTGCCAAGGACAGCTAGGACGGCAACGCTCTGCTTGAGCGCCTTGAGCTCGCCCGAAGAGAGCGGTGGGTTCGCGGCCAGATGGGCCCGCACCAGGGCAGCCAGGTAGCCGGAGGGCTTCATCCCGCGCTCGGCTGCTCGCCGGGCGATCGCTTGCCCGTCCCCGGGACGCAGACGAATGGTGATTCGATCAGTCGCCGGCGCACGTGGTCCGGTTGCATCGGGATCGAAGTACCCTGAATCCCCAATCGAGCGGATGGTGGACAGCGCGAGCGTCGACTCGGACACCCCGCGCGAACGCGCGAGCGTGGCGAACCATTCCTTCTCCTCCGGTGAGAGCCGAATGGTGATCGAAGGCAGCGGCGATCGGGTGGTTCGACACGTCACCTGATCTGGCCGATTTGCTGCAAACGCGGACACGTCGCTATCCTGCCCCCAACCCAATTTCTTCCCCGCGCATGCAGTGCCCACTGCGCGATTGACGCGTTGAATCCGTAGTCGCCGATCTGGCCCGCCTTTGTCGGTGAGGCTGAGCAACGCACTAAGGATGTCAGCAGGACAGCGTGCCGAGCTCTGGCCAGCAGTACGCCACCGCGCATGGAATCAATGCCCGGCCCGATGGGCCCGGCGTCGACGCGAAGTGGGTAGCGGTAAGGGGAGAAGGGATTGGCCTGCCAGGCGCGATCGAGCCGAGACCAGCGACGGGCTGACGGTCGTGGTTGACCTGGCGACATACTCGGCGATGGCTGCGGAAGAGATGAACCGCCGGCAGCCGATCAGGACGCTGGCGAGCTCCCCGGTACGGAGAAGCCCGTAAATGGTGTTGCGGGAGATGCCGCCGAGGAGCTTTCGAGCTTCCTGGATGGAGTAGAGCACGCGGTCTTGCATGGGGGCCCTCGGCGAAGGGCCTAGGGATCGTGTTATTCGCCCTTCACAGCAGTTATGACGGTTGACAGAGTCGCCATGAACACGTTGCGACTGCTGCAGGAAAAAGGAAAGCGAGGTATGTGGCCTTTTTGCGCAGATACTTCACGTTGTTTTCGCAGAGTAGTGGTCGAACGACCCAAATACTCCGACCAAATTTTCACTCGCTTCCAAGCAAATCAAGCATTTCCAGAAAAATGCCCCCTCCGATGGGGTGCATACGTGAACGCAGGGAAAAAGACAGCGCGCCGCTCGTCCGGACTGTCCCTCCATGTCCCTTGGCGTTCTGCAGATCACTGCGGGCCAAGCCGGTGCCATACTCGACACGGGCTTTGTCGAGGATTCGAGCCATGCCATTCATCATCCGTACCATTCCGGCGCCGGGTCGAGAGGAAGAGCGGCAGACGTACTGGCTCCCAGGACCCAAAGGCTATACCCGCACGGCCGACATGAACCAGGCCCGTGACCGGGCATTCGCGACGCACGCCGCGGCTCTCGCCTATCTCGAGAGTTACACCAAACCAGGCGTTCAGGACGAGATCATTGAGATCGCCTAGAGGCGCGCCCGGTATGCGCTACTACCTTCTGACCGGCGCAGGGTTCAGCGCCAATTGGGGCGGTTGGGTCGCCTCGGAGGCCTTCGAGTATCTGCTCGGCTGCCCGGAGATTCTCGCCGACGATCGCCTGCGGGATCTGCTCTGGGATTATCAGCTGAAGGGGGGATTCGAGGATGCGCTCGCGGAATTGCAGACCGGGCACTCTGCGGGGTTCGCGCAGCAGTGGTCCGACAAGCAGCTGATCAACTTTCAGAACGCAGTCGGCCGGATGTTTGACGACATGAACCGGTCCTTCAAAGGACGAGCCGACCTCGAATTTCTGCAGCCGCCGAACCTCACGTATACGACTGTGGAGCGCTCACAGATGGCGGAGCGAACCGTTCGGCGTTTCCTCCAGCGGTTCCCAGTGATATTCACTCTGAATCAGGATCTGCTGCTTGAGCATCTCTACTTTTCCAAACCCGAAGTTCGGACAGCGGTAAGACCCGAGCTACCGGGACTGCAACGCATTGCGGAAGCCAGCGCACCACCCGGAGAGTCGTGGGCCGACTCGAGCTGGCGTCCGAACGGCAACCAGCCCACTGTGTTTCGCGAGGGGAACCAGGCGTACGTCAAGCTTCATGGCTCTTCCAACTGGTATGCGGAGGACGGTCGTCTGGTCTTGATCATCGGTGGGTCAAAACAACAGGCCATCGGAACCTTTCCGATCCTCGGCAGCTACCTGCGCGCCTTTGAGGACACACTGACCACCCCCGGCAGTCGACTGTTTGTCATTGGGTACGGGTTCCGCGACGTTCACGTTAACGAGGTCCTCGATCGGGCGATCGCAAAGGGACTCCGGCTCTTTGTCATCGATCCGAAGGGGGCAGAGCTTGCCTTCGAGCTCAACGAAACCCGCAAGAACCGACTGATCACCGTCCCGACACCGCTCGAGGCAATGTGGAGGCAAGGCGTAATCGGTGGATCAAGGCGCCGACTCAGCGAGATCTTCGGCGTCGACCATACCGAGTACAACAAGATCGCTCGGTTCTTCGACTCATAAATTTGTTGGACGCCATCACCGACTGCGGGCCGCGGTAGCGGTAAGCTTGGTGCATGGCCAACATAGCTTTGCTCGCAGCGCTCCCTCGGCTCTTGCCGAAAGCGATCGCCTGGGTGGAAGGACAGGAGCAGCAGATTCTTGCGCACGGGCGAGCGCTCAGCGTGGGCGAGCTCGCGCTCGCGCGCGCCGTCCAGGTCGCGCGTCCCGAGCTCATCCGGTTGAGCCTCGTCGCGCGCTTGCCGTTGCCCGAAGACCCGGAGCTTCAGGCCGCGTCGCTTGCGACGGGACTGCTGGGGCCCGGCATGGCAGGCGTGACATTTGGTCACGGCATCTACGTCGTGTCAGACCAGGTGACCCCGCGGCTCCTCTCGCACGAATGCCGGCACGTGCACCAATACGAGACCGCGGGCTCGATCGCCGCATTTCTGCCTGTGTACCTCGAGCAGATTCTCCGCGTGGGATATGGAGCCTGTCCGCTCGAAGTCGACGCCCGCAACTGGGAGCGCGACCGCGCCTGACTATTTCCTTCCGCCCAGGAAAGTGCGGGGCCTCTGGAACTACCGCCTATCGGTGGGATCTCACATTCGCTTCTCGATTTAACCACGGCTTCAGCAAGATCAACGACTTACAGTGCCCAAACCTCGGCGAATATATGCCCTTGAAACCATATGGCTCCGAAGCCATAATATGCCATGCCATGGGAGGTCGAGTTCGACGACGCTTTTGAGCCCGAATTCGACGCACTGCCGGAAGCGGTGCAGGACGAGCTACTCGCGCGCGTGAAGGTTCTCGAGCAATTTGGCCCTCAGCTGGGCCGGCCGCTGGTAGACACGCTCGACGACTCGAAGCACGCGAACATGAAGGAGTTGCGCTTCCGCTGCGAGGATGGCCTCTGGCGGGTGGCCTTCGCCTTCGATCCCAGGAGGAGGGCCATCCTGCTGGCCGCGGGTGACAAGCTGGGAGCTAATCAAAAGAAGTTCTACGAGAAGCTGATCGAAACGGCGGATGCACGTTTTGATGCGCATCTCGAGAAGCTCAAGAAGGAGCGGGAGAAGGAAAAAGAAAATAAGGCCGGGAAAGCCTAGCCGATATAGAGGATAAAGGATAGAGGATCAGTAGTAGTAGAGAGGTGAATGGCTATGGGACGTTCGGTAAGTGAGAAGCTCGCGCAGCTGCCTGCGGCGCGGCGCGAGAAGATTGAGCGACGTGCGGCGGAGCTCGTCAGCCAGGAGCTGTCGTTGCGCGACCTGCGCCGGGCACTGGGCCGCACGCAAGTCAAGATCGCCGATGAGCTCGAAGTCGGCCAGGACACCGTGGCGCGCTATGAGCAGCGCTCCGACATGCTGCTTTCGACGCTCCGGAAATACATTCAGGCCGCCGGTGGAACACTCTCGCTCATTGCGGAGTTTCCGGGCCGTGCAGCTGTACGCCTCAAGGGGCTCGGAGACATCGCGGATCTCACCACACTCCCTCGTGTGTCCCGTAGACGAGACAGCAACCGTCGCGCCCGGCCGGCCTGAACGCCAGTAAATCGTTCGCGCTCGAACGCAAAGCACCAGCACCAACCAAGCTGGGAATGTCCCATTCAGCCTGCTTGCCGACCAGGCACATGACTCGCTATTGGCCCAACCAGATACAATAAAGAAAGTTGCGGAAATTCTACGTCGGGGGTACCAAGATGGGGTACCGCGGATCAGGTGAGCGCGACTTGTCCTTACTACGCAGGTACCTACGCGCGACCTTCGATTCCGACCCTAGCCTCCAGAATCCTGGTCAGCCACGATAGCGAAGCGCGCAGCGCTGGCAGGGGGAGATGAGCATGGCAGGCAAGTCAGACACGAGCCCCCCGTCAGGCGACAAGCGCCCCGGTCTGAAACAGCGGGCGGTGGAGGAGCTGAAGAGATTCTGGGCCATCGCGACCTATCTGGTCGTCATGTTCGGCGCCTTCACTGCTTACAGAAGGCTCGTGCTGGCCGAGTCCGGTATCAGCTACCTCCATTACGGATTCGCCGTCGTTGAGGCACTGATCCTTGCCAAAGTGATTCTGCTCGGTCAGGCGCTGGGGCTCGCTCGCCGGTTCGAGACTCCGCCGCTCATCAGAGCCGTGCTCTTCAAGTCGGTGGTATTCGGTCTGTTCTTTTGTGCGTTCAGCATACTGGAGCACGTGATCGAGGGAGCCATACATCACAAGGGTTGGGAAGACATCGCGAGGTCGCTGCTGAGTGCCGGAAGCAACGAGATGCTGGCGCGCACGATCATGATAACTGTCGCCTTCATCCCTTTCTTTTCTTTCCTGGAGTCAGACAGAGTGCTCGGGGAGGGCAAGCTGTTCGCGCTGTTCTTCCGAAAAACAGTCGTGCAATGATCTGTCTTCGATTCCGAGCCTGGCCTCCATGGGCCCGGTCGCGCGCTGGTAGTCCGATGACACACATATTTCCCGGGAGCCTGCGATGAGAACATCGGCCGCCTTGGCAATTGCTCTGGGCATCGCCGCGAACGCCTGGGCCGCGGATCCGGTGTTCACGCTGGCGAGTCCCGACCTGCCGGCAGGCAAGCCCATCGCCGAGCAGTTCACCGCCAACGCCTTCGGCTGTCACGGACCGAACGAGTCGCCGGCGCTGCGGTGGAGCAATCCGCCCGCGGGCACCAGGAGCTTCGCCGTCACCATGTTCGATCCTTACCGGCCCCCGGTCTCGGGCTGGTGGCACTGGGTGGTCTACGACATTCCCGCGGGCACGACCCAGCTGGCGCGCAAGGCTGGCGATCCCGGCAGCCCACTGATGCCGCCCGGAGCCAGGCAGGCGAAGCCCGATGGCGAGGCTCCTGAGGCCCACTACTACGGTCCCTGCCCGGACGAGGGGGACCCGCCGCACCATTACACCATCACGGTATATGCGCTCAGTGTCGAGCATCTGAACGTGCCGGAAACTTCCACGGCCGCCAACATCGACTACGAGATCTCGACCAAGACGCTGGCGAAAGCCAGCATCGTGCGCTTGTTCTCGAGGCCGAAGAAATCCCGTTGAGCCGTATCGGGGCTCCGTCATGACAGCGTGGCGAATCCTCACCGCGGCTTTGGCGCTGGTTTGCTGTGCCGGCCTCCCGCGGGTGCAAGCAGCCGATGCCGGGCAGCAGTGCCCGGGAGATGCCGGCGGCGTGACCGTGCCGCCCGGCTTCTGCGCGACAGTCTTCGCGGACCGAATCGGGCATGCCCGCCACCTGGCGGTCGCCGCGGACGGGACCGTCTATGTGAACACCTGGAGCGGGGACTACTACACCTATGGCCACGTGGACAAGCTGCCGCCGGGAGGATTCCTGGTAGCGCTGCGGGACACACGCGGTGCGGGACGGGCGGATGTCATCCGGCGCTTCGGGCCGGGCGTTGCCCAGGGAAGCGCGGGCGGAACCGGGATCGCGCTTTACCGCGACGCCCTCTATGCGGAGGTCAACGACCGCATCCTGAGATTTCCTCTGCCACCCGGCGCACTGGTGCCGACGGGCAAGCCCGTGACGATCGTCTCGGGGCTGCCGCTCAGTGGCGACCATCCCATGCATCCGTTCGTGATCGATGCGCAGGGCAATCTCTTCGTGGATGTCGGTAGCGCGACCAACGCCTGCGACATCGACAACCGCATGCCGGGCACGAAGGGACACGATCCGTGCACGGAGCTCGACACCCGTGCCGGAATCTGGCGCTACGATGCCAACAAGAGCCGCCAGAAGTTCTCCGCCGCGGAGCGCTACGCCACCGGCATCCGCAATGGCGAGGGCATGGACTTCGACGCGAGCGGGCGGCTGTTCGTGACCCAACATGGGCGCGACCAGCTGCTCGAGAATTACCCGCAGCTGTTCAACGAGCGCAACGGTCACGAGCTCCCGGCAGAGGAGGTGTTCGTGCTGGAGCGTGGCGCCGACTACGGCTGGCCGCAGTGCTATTTCGATGGACTCCAGGGCAGGCTGGTGCTCGCGCCCGAGTACGGAGGGGACGGCGGGCGCGCGCTCGGCGGGTGCGCGGAGAAGCGCGGTCCGGCGTTTTTCTTTCCCGCTCACTGGGCGCCCAACGACCTCCTGATCTACAAGGCAGAGCAGTTTCCCAAGGTCTATCGGGGCGGCGCCTTCATCGCCTTCCACGGCTCGTGGAATCGGGCCCCCGCGCCGCAAGCAGGCTACGACGTCGTGTTCCAGCCGCTCGCCGACGGCCGCCCGGCGGGACGGTACGTCGTTTTCGCCGATGGCTTCGCCGGTCCCTATCGCGAGCCGGGTCGCGCCGTCGCTCGGCCCTGCGGAATCGCCGTCGGGCCCGATGGCGCGCTCTACGTCTCCGAGGACGTGCACGGCAGGATCTGGCGCGTGACTTACCAGGGGCCTGCGGACGCAGAGCTCGCGAGCGCGCCCACCCCGGCGACACTGCCCGGTGGGCATGGCATCGACGTCGCGGCCCTGCCGATTCCGCCGGGCGCGACGCGCGAGCAGGTGCTGCTCGGCTCGCGCATTTACTGGGGCGAGGCCCTTGGGGGCACCTGCAGCGGCTGCCACGGATCGGACGGCATGGGAAGCACCGTCGGTCCGAGCCTCGTCAGCGGCGAGTGGTCGTGGGGCGACGGCAGCTGGCGGGCGATCGCCGCGACCATCGGGCAGGGCGTCGCGCGGCCCAAGCACGCCGACGGGGCCATGCCGCCCCGCGGGGGCGCGCCCTTGAGTGACTCCGATGTGAAGGCCGTCGCGGCCTTCGTCTGGTCACTCTCGCAGCAGGGACAGAGAGCCCGCGCCCGTTAGCCGCGGCTCCCCGGTGGCGTCGCGACTTACTCGACGGTCAACACCACCTTGCCACGCGCGTGTCCCTTCTCGAGATAGCGCAACGCCTCAGCGGCATCGCTCAGCTTGTAAGTGCGGTCGATGACCGGCGTGACCTTGCCCGACTGCATGAGCTCGCCCATGAGGGCGAGATCGTCCTTGTTGAGCTGCGCCAGCATCATCCCAAACTTCTGACTCATGAACGGGGAGAGTATCCACGCCGCGAGCGGCGACTCGAGCCAGCCGAACCAATGTCCGGTGGTGCTGGAGCCGATCCCCACGTAACGTCCGTTGGAGCTCAGAACGCGCCGATAGTCCAACACCGAGTGGGTACTGACGTTGTCGACGATCAGGTCGTAGCGCTCCGCGCCCCGGGTAAAGTCCTCGCGCGTGTAGTCGATGACGCGGTCGGCGCCGAGCGAGCGGACGAGATCCATGTTGCGGGTGCTGCACACGCCGGTCACCTCGGCGCCGAACGACTTGGCGAGCTGTACGGCAAAGGTGCCGACGCCGCCCGAGGCGCCGTTGATCAGGACCTTCTGCCCGGCCCGGACGTGACCCTTGTCGCGCAGCGCCTGCAGCGCCGTGAGCGCCGCGATGGGCACCGCGGCGGCCTGCTCGAAGCTGACATTTCCCGGCTTCAGGGCGATCGCCCGCTCCTCGCGCACCGTGACGTACTGCGCGAACGAGCCGAACTTGCCGCCGAACACCTCATCGCCTGGCTTGAAGCGCCGCACGCTCTTGCCCACGGCTTCGACCGTCCCGGCAAAATCGACGCCGAGTCGCGGGTTGTCGGGCTTGCCGAACCCACTGTCGATACGCACGAGATACGGGGTGCCTTCGAGGTAATGCCAGTCGAGCGGGTTCGCGGAAGCGGCGTGCACTCTGACCAGGACTTCGTCGTCCGCGGGCGCGGGCTTCGGAACATCCTCGTACCGGAGCACATCGGGCGGCCCGTAGCAACGCCGCGCGATGCCCTTCATGAGGGCTGCGCCGGCGGCGGGTGCCGGTGCCGCACCACAGGGAGCCGTATAGCTCATGGCGAGTGCCAGGGTCACGACCCCGGCTGCGAGCAGGACCGCGATCGCGCCGAGGATCTTGTAGCGTAGTTTCATGAGTACACCGGGGGCTGGCGCGAGCAATTGCAGGCGCCGCTAGTGTACGCGGCGCCGCAACCCGAGCGCCGCGCCTCACCGCAAAAGTGTCGCGCTTCGGCGCCCTCGGGGGGACTCAGGCATCGCTGATTTCCACGCCGGCGTGCCGCTGGGGGATTCTCGACCGCCGGCAATTATGTGCGTCAACGCACGCCGCAGGTCGCGCCGCCGCTACTCGAGCGTGGTGAGACCGTGTTGGATCGCGAACTTGATGACGCCGGCGAGATCGGTGAGGTGCAGCTTCTGCATCATGCGGCTGCGATAGGAGTCCACGGTCTTCGGTGACAGATACAGCTTGGCACCGATCTCGGCGCTCGAGTGGCCATCGGCGACCAGCTTGAGGATCTCGCGCTCGCGGCGGCTCAGGCTCTCGAGCGGCGTCGCGCTGCCGCGCGTACCGACGTATTCCGTAACGATCTCGGCGACCTCAGGGCTGAGGTAGCGGCGCCCGGTCTGTACGACGCGGATCGCCTCGACGAGCTCGCGGCCGGCCGACTCCTTCAGAAGGTAGCCGCGTACGCCCGCCTCGAGCGCATGGAAGATGTGCTGGGCGCCGCCGTGCATGGACAGGATGATCAGATGCACGTCCGGCTGTGCGGCGGCGATCTGCCGCGCGGCTTCGATGCCGTCGAGCTCGGGCATGGAGATGTCGAGAATGGCGACGTGCGGCGCCAGCTGGCGCACCTGCGCTACCGCGTCGCGGCCGTTGCCCGCCGTTCCCACCACCTCGAGATCGGCCTGCGCCGACAGGTGCGCCACGAGGCCGTCGCGCACGATGGCGTGATCGTCGGCGATGAAGACGGTCACTGCGGTCATGGGTCGCTCACAACGGATAGTCGCAGACCAGCCGCGTGTGTGCGCCGCCGATCGAGCGCTCCCACAGCCGGGCACCCATGGCCCGCGCCCGCAGGAGGACGGAAGGGTGGCGTGCCAGACTGGCGGCCGCGTCCGGGGGCAAGGCCTCGAGATCCGCGTCGACCGCCACGCGGACCGTATGGCCGAAGCTCCTCAGGACCACATGGACGGTGCCATGGCGGCTGGCCCGGCAGCGCGCCAGGATCTCGCTCAACAGACTGTAGAGGTGCTCCGATTGCTGCCGGTCGAGCGTGAGGGGCGACTCGCCGACGACGCTGATCTCGAGCGGTGTGCCCTCGGGGGTCTGGCGTCGCAGGGCATCGAGGGCCGCAACCACGTTGCCGCAGTTCGCCTGCAGCGGCGACAGGCGGTGGGCCGCCTCGCGGCAGCGCTCCGCGGTTCGCTTCGCCTGGCGCGCGAGCGATTCGAGCAGCTCGCGCATCCGGCCCGGCTCGGCCCGCCGCCCGACCTCGAGCAGCAGCTTGTGGGCTACGATCCGCAGCTCCGCCAGGGGCCCGGCCAGCGTGCGCCGCAGCTCGGCGGCGAGCTCGCGCCGCTCGAGCTCGGCACGGTCGAACAGCAGGCGCCGCAGCGTATTGCGCTCGGTCACGTCGTGAGCGAAGCAGATGCTCACCCGGCGGCCGTCGAGGAACGTGCTGTACGACCACATTTCCACCTCGATGCTCTCACCGGATCTCCTCCGATGCTTCATCGCCCGCGGTCCCACGGCCCGCTCGGCCGGGAACGCGCACGGCTCACGGCGCGTCCCGGGTGCGAGCAGCTGCGCGACGTTGAGCCCGGTGAATTCCGCCATCGAGTAACCGTAGGCGCGTGCGGCAGGCTCGTTCGCCTCGAGGATCTGTCCGGTGCGCGCGTCGTGCAGCCAGAGCGGACGCGGGTCACCGTGGAACAGGCAGTGGTAGCGTCTGTTGACGGCACCGATCTCCCGGCGCCGGCCATCATGCTCGGCCAGCAGCGCGGCGAGGAACAGGCTGATGACGCTCAGCACGCCGACGAAGCCCCACACGTAGCTCGCTCCGGCTGCAATATCGGGCGTGGCGAGCGCTCCGGTGTGGGTGGAGAAGCTCGCGGCCGCGAGCATTGCGAACAGCAACGTCGCGAGCGATGCCAGCGCCACGCCGAGACGGGCCGCAGCCCACACCACCAGGAGGATGCTCAGAGTGAGCAGCGGCAGCAGTATCTGGGCGGTCGGCACCGCGAGCAGCAGCAGCACCCAGCCCAGGAGGCAGACGCACCAGGCGCCCAGCTCCGACAGGTTCTCTCTGCAGACGCGGCGCAGCGTGCGCGGGAGCGTCAGGGTCGGCACCAGCAGCACCGCCCCGGTCATGGCGTCGAACCACCAGCGCGCGCCCGCCGCGAGCAGCGTCCCGGGGAGGGTGTCGCGGCGCAGAATGGACGACGCGTAGAGCGCCGCCACGCCCGGGGCCACGTGGGTGCTGCCGAAAGGAACGAGAACCGCGTTGAGGCCGATGCCGAACAGGATCAGCAGCGCCCAGATCGCCCCGCCCGCCACGCACAATACCAGCGGGTCGCGCCAGCGCTCGAGACCCGGAGTGAAGCGCCAACGCCTGAGCACCGTAACGAGGGTGCAGCAGGCGACCGTGCCGAGAGCAGAGGTCAGCGCGGCAGTCGCCAGCGGCTCGCTGATCTGTCCCATGCGGACCATGAGCATTCCGAGGAACACCGCCGGCCAGAAACGCCGGCCTCCGGTGAGCAGTGCGCACACGGCGGCACCGACCAGGAGCGATGGGACCGCCAGGCGCGCATCGGCGTAGGTGAAATGCGCGTGGTGGGCGCTCGCCAGGGTGTGCGAGATGGTGCCGCCGAGCCAGCAGACGGCGAAGATGAGTGCCGAGAGCGAGAGGTACGCGTGGGGGGAGAACACGCGCGTTTCGCCGGCGGCGCGTGCGCTTGCGGCCCGGCTCGGGGTACGCGCGTCGGCGGCGGCAGGGGCCGGCGGCCCTTCCGCCTGTGGACAGGAGCACGTGACTGCGGTTCCGCCGCCCTCGAGCGTCTGTAAGGTCAGCTCGGCCCCCACGGCACTGGCGCGCTGCTTCATGGACTGCAGTCCGAGACCGGAGCGGGCACTTTCGTCCTTCAGGCCCACACCGTTGTCCTCGACCGAGACGCGGATCCTTTCGGCGTCGATGACGGCGCGAATCACGATGCGGTCCGCGTGCGCATGCTTCAGCGCGTTGGCCAGCGATTCCTGCACCACACGGTACAAGTGCTCGCGTCGCTCGAGGGAGAGAGTGACGGTCCCTGCACCCTCGACGATCACCCGGACGCGGTCGCGCTCGACCGCCGGCAGCGTGGACGGCAGCCGATGGAGGGCCTCGAGCAGATCGCCCTCGAGATCATCGAGCGGCGATACGCCGCTCGTCAGCTGGAACAGGTGGGACTCGGCCTGCTGGGCGTGGCCGGCCAGCTCGCACATCTGCGCGCGGCTGGACGGGTCGAGCTCCGGTGCGCGCCCGGTGCGCTGCAGGAGGGCCTCGGAGCCTATCGCCAGCCCGGCGAGGACCTGACCGAGCCCGTCGTGCAGCTCCTGTGCGACCCGGAAGGATTCCCCATCGACCGTGGCGAGCAGCCGTCGCCGCAACTCCTGGTGATCGGTCATGTCCACGGCATGAACCAGGTTGACGGCACGTCCGTCGAGCTCGAGCGGGGTCAGCACCAGCTCGACGTCGATGACTCTGCCGTCCCGGGTCAGGTGCTTGGCGAGAGGAGCCGCGACCAGATCGCCCTCGGGAGGCGGAGGCTGCGCATCGGCGCTCTGCTCGGGTGCGAGCTCCGAGATTCGCATGCGCTGAAAGTCGGACTCGGCATAGCCATAGCGCCGGACGGCCTCGGCATTGGCCATGAGGATCGTCCCGCTGGCGGCATCGGCTACCCAGGCCGGCGTCGGGTTCGCCGTGAACAGCGAGCGGTAGCGCTCCGCCAGCACCGCGAGGTGCCGGTCGTGATGCTGCCGGGCGCTGAGGATTACCGTGAGCACCGGGCTCACGCAGCACAGGAGGCCGATGAAGCCCCAGGTGGCCGCCAGGTTCCCGACCAGATCGGCGGTGGCGAGCGGGCCGACACCCTGGCAATACGCCGCACTGGCGGTGCAGGCGAACAGCAGGGTGGCTAGCGCCGCCGTCAGCGCGCCGAAGTCGATCGCAGTCCACGCCACCAGCATCAGTGCACTCAGCAGGAGTGGCCAGCAGGCCCAGGTCGCCGACAGCGCCATCGCACCGATCACCCAGGCAGCCGCCAGAACCCCGAGGCACACCAGTCCGGCGGCACGGGACTTGAGCGCGTGCCGCAGCTTCCTCGGGCTGGCGAGCAGGGCAGGAACCGCCAAAGCGATACCGGTCATCGCGTTGACCTGCCAGCGTGCCATCGCCCAGACGAGATCCGCAGTCACTACCGGCGTCAGGGTCTGCGGCTCCGTGACCATGCGCAGAAAGTCGGGGGTCAGGCTGTGGGGCGTGAGCCAGGCGCCGCAGATCGTACCGATGATATCGGCGAGACCGGCGACCGCGCGGCCCGCAAGTCCCGCCCCGAGCAGCAACACGAGGTCGGCGAGCCGGTCCATCTGTCGCCGGAAGTGACCGGCGCGCAGTATCCGGACGGCGATGATCACGCTCAGCGTCTCGCCGACGGCATCGACGCCGACCAGGATGGCGGGGTCGCCGCGGATCACGCCCCAGATGAAGATCGAGCCGAGAAAGACTCCGGGCCAGACGCGGGTACCCCAGAGCAGCATCAGGCTGATCGCGACACCGTCGGCCAGCCAGGGCATGGAAAAGAGGCTCGAAGCAACCCGGGCATCGACGACGTGCTCGGCGTAGAGGAGCGATGTCCCGGCGGGCAGGGTGTAGGCGATGAAAAGTAGCAGGGTCGCCGCCCAGGGTGACAGGGGGCGCGGCAGCAGCCTCAGCCTTCCGATGGCATACAACAAGGAGACGACTCTCCGGCTTCCGGGCAATCCTTACCCGGACGGTGCAATCAAGGGGCCAGTCTGCCACGGATGAGGCGGCGAATTCTGCGATCCGCGTGGCAGACCAGAGCCGGGTGTTGCGACGCAGCGCCTTCCGGCGGCGAACCTCAGGGGCCGAGCTTCACCCAGAAAGGCTCGGCCGGGTCGGCCGGCGTCGTCTCGACCGGTCCCAGACCGACGATCTGAACGATGACCTCCTCATCGCTGTTCGAGCCGTCCCAATGCAGTGCCTTCGCCGGATGAAACATGTAGCTGCCGGGCTTGAGCGGCACGGCCTGCGCGGGATCGAAGCTCGGTCCGGTGCCCGCATACCACGTCCCCTTGATGACCGTGACATAGCGATCGCCCGGGTGCCAATGGGGCCGATCCATGACGTGCGCCGGGAAACGGACGCGTTGCACATAGAGCCCGTGACCCTTGGGGTCGCCGGCGATCGTGGCGATCTGGCCGCCGAAAGACCCTGGCATGTCCTGCCAGTGAATCTGCTCCGGAGTCAGGCGCACGAATTCCGCGCTGCCGGCGCTACCTGCGTCTGCGGTCGCGCCGAGGGCCACCACGCCGAGCAGGGCAAGCGCCACGATCGGCACTGACGTCATCCTCATACGCTGCTTCCTCGTGTTGAGCTGAAGATCATGCGCGCCGCCTCTCAGGAACGCAGCCTGAGACCCTGCGGATCGTAGAGCGGCTGAAGGCGTACGGTGGCCGCGCGCATCTCTCCCAGGATGTCGATCTCGAAGCGCGCGCCGTCCTGCGCGAGCGGCGACGGGACGTAGCCTGCGGCGAGGCTCTTGCCCACGCAGTGACCGAAGGCGCCCGAGGTCACGTAGCCCACGGCTTGGCCGTCCTTCAGGATCGATTCGTAGCCGATCACCTCGGCATCGAGCGCGGCAACCTCCATCACTACGAAGCGGCGCTTCGGTCCGGCCGCCCGCTCGGCGAGGGCGGCGGCGCGGCCGACGAAGTCCGCCTTGGTGAAATCGACGAAGCGCTCGAGGCCGGTCTCGGCGGCGGTGTAGTCGGGCCGGAAGTCCTTCTGGAAGGAGCCGTAGCCCTTCTCGAGGCGCAGCGACGAGAGCGCCCGGCCGCCGAAGAGCCTCAGGCCGAGGTCGCGCCCGGCATCCATCAGATCGTCGTAGAGCGTCGCGAAGTAATCCGGTGTGGTCCAGATCTCATAGCCGAGCTCGCCCGTAAAGCCGGCGCGGCTCAGGATCGCCGGCGCGAAGCCCACCGCGGTCTCGCGGACCTGGAAGAGCTTGAAGGCTGCTGCTGAGAGATCGATGCGAACCAGACGCTGTACCAGCTCACGGGCGCGCGGCCCGGCGATCGACACGCCGTTCAGCGTCGCGGCGAGGGAGCGCACGAACACATCGGGCGGCGGGCTCGCCTGCGAGAACCAGCGCAGGTGAAACTCCTCGGCGAAGCCGGAGCCGAAGACAAGGAAGCGCTCGTCGGCGAGGCAGGCGATCGTGAGGTCGCCGACGATGCGTGCCGCGGGATTGAGCAGCGGCGCGAGGGCCATCCGCCCAGGCTGCGGAATGCGCGAGGCGAACACGCGGTCGAGCCAGGCGCGGGCGCCGCGGCCGCCCACCTCGTACTTGCCGTAGTTGGTGGTCTCGTAGAGACCGACCGCGCTGCGCACCGCCTGGCACTCCGCGCGCACGATCGGGAAAGCCTCGGAACGCCGATAGGTGGGTGTCTCGATGGGCTCGACGCCGGGCGGCGCGAACCACAGCGCGTTCTCCAGCCCGTAGTTGGCGCCCATGCAGGCGCCGGCCGCCTTGAGCCGGTCGTAGATCGGCGAGCGGCGCACCGGGCGCGCCGCCGGCAGCTCCTCGTTCGGGTAGGCGAGGCGGAAGCGCCGCGAGTAGTTCTCCGGGACCTTGATGGAGGTGTATTTCGGGGTTGCGAAGGCTCCGAAGCGCGCCACGTCCATCGAGATGATGTCCTGTCCCGGATCGCCTTCCGCCATCCACCGCGACAGCACGAGCCCGATGCCGCCCCCCTGGCTGAAGCCCGCCATGACGGCGCACGCGACCCAGTAGTTGGGCAGGCCCCGCACCGGCCCCACCAGCGGGTTCCCGTCCGGCGCGAAGGTGAAGGGACCGTTGACCGCTTTGCGGATTCCGACGCGGCCGAGAGCCGGGAAGTGCCGGAAGCCGACCTCGAAGTAGGGCGCCAGCCGCTCGAAGTCCTCGGGCAGCAGCTGCATGGAGAAATCCTCAGGAGTCTTCAGCGGTGACCAGACGATGCCGTGGGGCTCGTACGTGCCGATGAGCGCCCCCCCGCGCTCCTGGCGGACGTAGATCTCGCCGGCGTAGTCGGTGGTGTTGACGATCTCGCGGCTGCGTCCCTTGAGCTCAGGAAGATCCTCGGTGATGAGGTAGTGGTGCTCCATCGCAAGCACCGGCAGCTCGACGCCGACCATGTGGCCGACCTCGCGTGCCCACAGGCCCGCGCAGTTCACTACGTGCTCGGCGCGCACCGTGCCCTTCTCGGTGACGACGTCCCAGGATCCGTCACGGCGCAGGCCGAGCGACCGCACGCGCGTGAAGCGCTCGACCGAGGCACCGAGCTGCCGTGCCGCCTTGGCGTAGGCATTGGTGGTGCCGGAGGGGTCGCAGTGGCCGCCATCGGCGCGCCACAGCGCGCCGATGAAATGACTCGGGTCGATCAGAGGATTGAGCTCGAGCGCCCGCTCGAGCGGGATCATCTCGGTCTCCATGCCGAGGTAGCGTGCCCGCGAGCAGATGAGCCTCAGGCTGTCGAGCTCGCCCTGGTTCGCTGCGAGCATCAGGCCGCCGTTCGGATGCAGTCCACAGGACTGGCCCGACAGCCGCTCGATTTCCCGATAGAGGTCGATGGTGTACTTCTGCAGACGCGAGATGTTGGCCTCGCCGTTGAAGGTATGCATGCCTCCGGCCGCGTGCCAGGTCGAGCCGGAGGTCAGCTCGCTCTTCTCGATGAGCAGCGCGTCCGACCAGCCGATCTTCGCGAGGTGATAGAGCACGCTCGTGCCGACTACACCGCCGCCGATGACGACGACCCGTGCCGAGTCCTTCATGTCGGGCTCTCTCTCTCCAACTCGCTCATTCCCACATCCGCACCCAGCGCCAGCCCGAAGGGCTGCGAGGCCGCGACCAGCCATTCGCGCAGGTGTCGCGCGGTGGTCGCGGGTGTCAGGAGCAGCATCCCCCGCCTCAGCCGGGCGAGGATCGCCGGAACCTGCACCATGATTGTGGCAGCCGCGCATCCCACGGGAAACGCGTCCGGAGCCAGGTCGAGCCGGCAGCCTCTGGCGAGCATCTCGCCGAGCGCGGGGCCGGCGAGCAGGAACGCCGCCAGGGCGGCCGACTGGTCCACCACCGCGGCGTTGCCGCTCAGCCCCTGCCAGGCTGCGGCGCTGGCCCCGGGAGAGGCGCGCGGCGCGAGCAGCAGCCAGCGCTCGGGGCGCACACTGAGCGCGGCCCGGCCGGCGCGCGCCAGGACGCCGCCCCGGCTGGGCAGCGGGATGCCCCGCTCAGCCGCGAGCCGCTCGACCTCGCTCGCGCACCCCCGGAAGGGCGCCAGCTCGACGATGTCCGCCAGGCACGAGGCGAGTGCGATGCCTTCAGGCGCGGACACGCGCGTTCTCCGGATCGAGCATGTGAGGACTCACGATCTCGAGCTCGGCGGTCTCGCCGTGAATGGGCGAGGTGCCAAGGAGATGCGTGCCGATTCGCTGGCGGCCCCCCGCGAGTAGGGCGAGCCCGACCCAGCCCTCGAGAGCGACCGAGGGAGTGGAGGACGTCACGTAGCCGAGACTCGCGGACGGCGACGCGGGCGCCACGAGGTGCATGCCGTTGCGCAGCCGGCGCGCTCGATCGACCGGGCGCACTCCGACCAGCTGCAGGCGGTCGGGCGCCGCGAGCTCTGCGCGCGCGGCGAGCGAGCGGCCGATGAAGTCGCCGGTCTGCTTCAGCATGCGCTGAAACCCCAGGTCGCCGGCGCTGGTGTTGCCGTTGAGCTCCGCGGTCGTGACGTGGCCTTTCTCGATGCGCAGGGTGTTCAAGGCATCGAGGCCGTAGGGTCGAATGCCGTATGTCCTGCCCGCCGTGAGCACCGCTTCCCACGCCGGCTGCGCGGCGTTCGCCGGTACGGCCAGCTCGTAGGCGAGCTCGCCCGAGAACGAGATGCGAAACAGCCGCCCGGGAACCCCGGCGATCGGGGTGGCAGCCACCGCCATGAACGGAAAGCTCGCGTTGGAGAGGTCGAGATCGGGAGCCACCGACGCCACCACCTCGCGGGAGCGCGGGCCAGCCACCGCAAACTGTGCCCACTGGTCGCAGACGTCGGTGATCACCACGTCGAGATCGCGGCCCACCGACTGCAGATGAAACTCGAGGTGCTCGAGCGCCGCGGCGCTGTTGGCGGTCGTGGTGGTGACCAGGAAGTGCTGGGCGCTCAAGCGCGAGGTGGTGCCGTCATCGAGCAGCATGCCGTCCTCGCGCAGCATGATGCCGTAGCGCGCCCGACCGACCGCGAGCGTCGAGAAGGTGTTCGCGTAGATGAAGTCGAGAAAGCGCGCGGCGTCCGGCCCCTGGACATCGATCTTGCCGAGGGTCGAGACGTCCGTGATGCCGACCGAGTCGCGCACCGCACGCGCTTCCCCGAGCACCGGCTCCCAGCCGGCGGCCTGCGAGTAGACGAGTGGCCGGAGCCACAAACCGGTGTTGACGAAGGTCGCGCCGGCCCGCTCGTGCCAGTCGTGCAGCGGCAGGCGGCGTCTCGGCCTGTAGTGCGCGCGCACCTCGCCGCCGGCGAGCGCGGCGAAGGGCACCGGCTCGCCGAAGGGGCGCGGCCTGGCCTGGCCGACTTCAGCGAGCGGTGCGCCGCGCGCCTCGGCGAGCACGGCGGCCGCCACGAGTCCGCCGATGCGGCCCTGGTCGGTGGCCATGCCGCAGGTCGTGAAGCGTTTCATGTGCTCGATGTGCCGGTAGCCCTCGCGGCAGGCGAGGCGTACGTCGTCGGCGGTCACATCGTTCTGCAGGTCGACGAAGGCCCTGCCCCTCGCGCGCACCTCCCAAAACGGTGCCGTCGGCGTGGCCGGCGCATCGGGCGGCAGGTCGGGGGGAGAGTGGGGCGGCGCGACGGGGCGCCCGAGCTCCGCGGCGAGCGCGCGCCCGGCCCGCGCGCCGTCCTCGGCCGCGGCCGCGAGCCCGTAGACGCCGCGCACGGCCCCGGCGCTGCGTCCCTCCGTGAGGGGCGGATCGCCCGTGAACGCGGCAATCGCCGCCTGCCACTCGAGCCGACCGCCGAGCTGACAGCCGAGCGAGCTCGCCGGCGTATATCCGCCGGACATGAGAAGCGTGTCCGCCTCGATGCGGCGATCCGCCGGGCCCCCGGTGCCGATGCGCACGCCACGCACGCCCTTCTGGCCGAGGACCCCCGTCACGCGCGCCTCGGCGAGGACCTCGATGCCGGCCGCGCGAGCGCGTGCCGCGGCGAGACCCGCCGGCCGGGTGTCGGTCACCACCGTCGGGATGCCAGCCGCGGCGAGTGCCAGCGCCGCCTCGTAGGCCTCATCGTTGTTGACGAAGAACAGCGGCCGCCGTCCCACCGCGACACCGTAGCGGCGCAGGTAGCCGAGCGCCGCGCCGGCGAGCATGACTCCGGGCCGGTCGTTGCCGGGAAAGGCGATCAGGCGCTCGACCGCACCGCAGGCGAGCAGCACGCGCCGCGCGCGCACGATGCGCAACCGCTCGCGCATGCCCCCGAAACGCTCGCGCTCCGGTGGATCGAGAGTCTCGAGCGCTCCGAATACGCCGTGACCGTAGGCCCCGAGCACGGTGGTACGTGTCAGGCAGCGCACGGCGGGCAGCGCCGCGAGTCGCCGGCCCATCTCCTCGCGCCAGGCGGTCCAACGCGGATCGAGCAGCGTTCCGCCTCCGAGGATCACGTCCTGCTCCGCGAGCAGCACCCGAAGTCCCGCAGCTCCGAGCGCCGCGGCTGCGGCGAGCCCGGCGCCGCCGGCGCCCACGACGAGGATGTCCGTGTGGTCGTGCACGATCTCCGCGGGGGCGGCGTGGTCGGCGACGGTCGCTTCGAGCGTGCCGAGACCCGCGGCGCGGCGGATGAGCGGCTCGTAGAGCCGCTCCCAGGCCCATCCCGGCGCCATGAAGGTCTTGTAGTAGAACCCCGCCGGCAGGAATCGGCCGAGGAGATCGTTGACCGAGAGCAGATCGAGCCGCAGCGACGGCCACCGGTTCTGGCTCACGGCGACGAGCCCCTCGCGCAACTCGAGCGTGGTTGCGAGCTGATTCGGCTCGCGCCCGTTCTCGGTGAGCACATCGACCAGCGCGCAGGGCTCGGCGAATCCGGCGGTGACGATGCCGCGGGGCCGGTGATACTTAAAGCTGCGACCGACGAGCCGGCGGCCGTTGGCGAGCAGCGCCGAGGCGAGCGTATCGCCGGCGAGACCCTGGAGCGCAGCACCGTCGAAACGAAAGCCCACGACTTGCGCGCCGCCGGTGAGCAGCCCGTCGCCTATCCGCATGGGACCTGGCATCAGTCGGGTCGCTCCGCGAGCGGGGGTTGCTCGCCGGGCGCGCCCGCCCAGCGGATCTCGTGGCTCAGCGTATGGCGCTCGATCTTGAACAGCTGGCGGCAGCCCCCGACGTGCAGCCACCACTCGAGATGCCAGCCGAGCGGGTTGTCGCGTACGTAGACGTAGGCGGTGAATGCCTCGGCCGGATCGGCGGCGGCGGGCCGCGACTTGCCGGCATCGCCGCGGTAGCGGAACTCGACCTCATCGCGCGCGCCGCACCAGGGGCAGGGGATTCTCAGCATCTGAGGGGCTCCGCCACTTCAATGCAGCCAGGGGAACGGCCCGACGCCACGCTCATCGACGGTGCGCCCGGCCGCGAACCGCCCGAGATCGAGGTGCGCGGCGAGTGGGTGCGGCGTGCCGTGCGCGATGAGGTGCGCGGTGGTGAAGCCTCCCGCCGGAATTGCCTTGAAGCCGCCGTAGCACCAGCCGCCGTTGATGACGAGCCCCGCGAGCGGTGTGCGCGAGATGATCGGCGAGCCGTCCATGGTCATGTCCATGACGCCGCCCCACTGCCGCAGCACCTTGACGCGCGCGAGCGCCGGCAGGAGCGTCACGGCGGCCGCGGTTACTTCCTCCACCATCGGCAGCGTGCCGCGCTGGCCGTAGGTGTTGTAGCCGTCGATGTGCCCGCCGAACACCAGCCCGCCCTTGTCGGACTGGCTGATATAGAAGTGGCCGGCGCCGTAGGTCAGCACCACGTCGATGAGCGGCTTCAGGCCCTCGCTCACGAAGGCCTGCAGCACGTGCGTCTCGATCGGTAGCTCGATGCCCGCCGGGCGCGCGAGCTCCGAGGAGTAGCCGGCGACCGCGAGGCAGACGATGTCGGCGGCGATGAAGCCGCGCGCGGTCTCGACGCCCGTGACCCGGCCGCCCTCGCGGCGGATGCCGGTCACGGCACAGTGCTCGACGATGTCCACTCCGGCCTCGGAGGCGCCGCGCGCATAGCCCCACGCGACCGCATCGTGGCGCACGGTGCCGCCGCGGCGCTGCAGGAAGCCGCCGAGCACGGGGTAGCGGCCGTTGTCGAGATCGACGAGCGGCACGAGTGCCTTGACCCCCTCGCGGCTCACGGCCTCGGCGTCGACACCCTCGAGGCGCATCAGGTTGGCGCGGCGCGTAAACAGGTCGCGCTGCGCCTCGGTGTGGAACAGGTTGAGCGTGCCGCGCTGACTCACCATCGCGTTGAAATTGAGCGTGCGCTCGAGCCGCTCCCAGAGCTTGAGCGAGAACTCGTAGAAGCGGATGTTGGCAGGCTGGAAATAGTTGGAGCGGATGATGGTGGTATTGCGGCCGACGTTGCCGAGGCCGATCGGACCGCGCTCGAGCACCGCGACGTCGGTGATGCCGTGCTCGGTGGCGAGGTGAAAGGCGGTCGAGAGTCCGTGGCCGCCGCCGCCCACGATGACGACGCGGTAGCGTGGCCGCGGCGCCGCCTTGGTCCAGGCGCACGACCAGCCCCTTTGTCCCGTGAGGCCTTCGCGCAGCAGTCGCCAGAGCGAATAGCGGCCGCTCGAGGTCCGCGCGGGAGGGGAGGCGGGCGGCGAGGCGGGCGGCTGCGGCGGCATCGGTGGCCGCATCATAAGGGGTGCGGCCCTTGACGCGCACGGCGGCAACCGACACCGTGTGCGGCGTGGGGCAGACTCTCAAGTCGCTGTGCGTGGCCGCGATCCTCGCGCTCAGCGCGCCATCCCCCGTGCCCGCCGCCGTGATCGTCTCCTCGAAGCTCTCGAGCGAGTCGGCCATGATCGGGGAGATGATCCGCCTGCTGCTCGATGCGCACGGTGTGCCGACGGTCGATCGGATGACGCTCGGCGCGACGCCCGTGGTCCGCAAAGCGCTGCTCGCGGGGGAGATCGACCTGTACGTCGAATACACCGGAAACGCCGGATCCTTCTTCAACGATGCCGGGAATCCCGCCTGGAAGGACCTGCGCACGGGCTACGAGCTCGGCGCGCGGCTGGACTATGCGGCCAACCGCATCGTCTGGCTCACTCCCGCGGATGCCAGCAACGCCTGGGCGCTCGCCGTAAGGGGCGACGTCGCCGCGGCCAACCACCTCGCGACCATGAGCGACTTCGCGCGCTGGGTGAGAGGGGGCGGCCAGGTGGTGCTGGCGTGCTCCGCGGAGTTCGCCAACGCCGGCACGCTGCGCTCGCTCGAGCGGACCTACGGCTTCAGCCTGCGCTCCGAGCAGATGATCGTGCTCGCCGGCGGGGAGACCTCCGCGACCATCACCGCGGCGGCCGCCCGCATCAACGGCACCAACACCGCCATGGTGTACGGCACCGACGGGGGAATCGTCGCCGCCCACCTGCAGATTCTCGAGGACGACCGGCACGACCAGCCGGTGTATGCGCCGGTGCCCACGATGCGCGAGGCGGCGCTGCGCGAGTATCCGCAGGTCGCCGCCATCGTGAAGCCGCTCATGGAGAGCTTCACCCGCGAGACGCTGCAGCGCCTGAACGCCCGCGTGCAGGTGAACGGCGAAGCGGCCGAGGCGGTGGCGCAGGACTACCTGCACGAGCGGGGTCTGCTCAAGTGAGCGAGGCACAGCCCGGCACCTTGGCGGTGGGCGGGGCCGGCATCACGCGCATCGATCCGCTCGGCGCGGTGCTGGTCGCCGCCGGCGCCGCCGCGCTCCTGTTTCTGCCGTTCGTGGTCTTCAAGTCGAATCGCATCGTGCCCGGCGATCCGCGCACCCTCGTACAGGTACTGCCGGCATGGGGAGCGCTCGGCTGCGCGGCGCTGCTGGCGCTGGCCGCCGCGGCGGCGCTCTGGGTCGCGAATGCGCGCGCACGCCTCGCGCTCGCGCTGCTGGCGCTGGCCGCCGTGGCGCTCGCCGCCGCCGCCGCCGGCGATGCGCTCACCCCGCCCGGCGACCGGGTGGTGCGGGTTGCGCCGGGCGGGGCTTTCTGGGTGGTGCTGGTGTGTCTCGGGCTGCTCGGCACCGACGCCACGACGCGCCTGCGCCCGGGACCTGGGTTGCGGGTGCTGATGCTCGCGGCGTCGCTCGCGGTCGTGGGACTCGCGCTTGCGCACGGCGTCTTCGACCACCTCTCGATCATGAGAGAGTATGCGGTCAACGCCGTGCGCTTCGCGCGTGAGGCGCGTCAACACCTGAAGCTCGCCTTCGGCTCGCTGGCGGCCGCCGCGCTGGTGGGGCTGCCGCTCGGCGTGCTGTGTCACAGGGCGCCGCGGCTGCGCCCGGGAGTACTCACGACGCTCAACGTCATTCAGACGATACCGGCGATCGCCCTCTTCGGAATCCTCATGGCGCCGCTCGGCGCGCTGGCGGCGGCGGTGCCGCTCGCCGATCGGCTCGGCATCCGTGGAATCGGCGCAGCCCCCGCGGTCGTGGCGCTGTTCCTCTATTCGCTGCTGCCGATCGTCGCCAACACGGTTGCGGGCCTGAAGCGCGTGTCGCGCGCCGCCGTGGACGCGGCCCACGGCATGGGCATGACGAGCTGGCAGGTGCTCACCCAGGTCGAGCTCCTGCTGGCGCTGCCGGTCATCCTCACCGGAGTCCGTGTGGTGCTGGTGCAGAACATCGGCATGGTCACGATCGCGGCGCTCATCGGCGGCGGGGGCCTCGGCGCCTTCGTATTCCAGGGGATCGGACAGACCGCGATCGATCTGGTGCTGCTCGGGGCGATTCCGATCGTCACACTGGCATTCTCCGCCGCACTCATTCTCGATGCGCTGGTCGAGGTGCTCGACCGGGTGAAGGCCTGAGATGAGGAGCAGGCGATGATCGAGGTCGAGAACCTGACAAAGCGCTACGGCGAGACGACCGTGGTCGATCGGGTCTCGTTCACCGTCGAGCGCGGCTCGATCGCCGTGATCGTCGGAACATCCGGATCGGGCAAGTCGACGCTGCTGCGGATGATCAATCGCCTGGTCGAGCCGACCAGCGGCCGGGTGCTGATCGACGGCCGCGACACCCGCGGCGACCCGGCGCACCTGCTGCGCCGGCGCATCGGCTACGTGATCCAGGGATACGGCCTCTTTCCGCACCGCACCGTCGCGCAGAACATCGCCACGGTGCCCCGGCTCCTCGGCTGGGACGCGCGCCGCATCGAGGCGCGCGTTCGGGAGCTCCTCGAGGTGTTCTCCCTCGACCCTGCGAGCTACGCGGACGCTCTCCCGCACCAGCTCTCCGGCGGCCAGCAGCAGCGGGTAGGCGTGGCCCGGGCGCTCGCGGCCGAGCCGGCGGTACTCCTGATGGACGAGCCCTTCGGCGCGCTCGATCCCATCATCCGCACCAAGGCGCAGGACGACCTGCGCGGCATCCAGCAGCGTTTCGGCACAACCGTGCTGCTCGTGACCCACGACATGGACGAGGCCTTCAGGCTCGGCGACCGGGTCGCCGTCATGAGCGCCGGGCAGCTGCTGCAGTACGACCGGCCGGCGGCGCTGCTGACGCGGCCGGCCGCCGAGTTCGTGTCGCGCATGACGGGCCTCGCCGACCGGGGGCTGCAGCTCCTGTCGCTGGTCACGGCGGGGGAGGCGGCGCTCCCCGGCCCCTCGGACGGGCCGGCCGTGGCGCCGACGATCTCACTTCGCGAAGCGCTCTCGGAGCTGCTCTGGAGCGGAGCGGACTCCGCCCGCGTCGTCGATGCCGACGGCACCGTACGCGGACGACTCACCGTCGCCACCATCCTGGCACGAGGGCGCCCCTGAGCATGCCGCGCGCGGCGACGGTGCTGCGACTCGCGGCGTTCGCGCTGCTCGTCTCCTTTCTCGTGGCGCCCCAGCGCTTTGCCCCGCTGTTTGCGCCGCTCACCCAGTACGGCGCACCGCCGATATACGACCAGGGCAACCTGCTGACACTCGCGCTGGCGCAGCTCGGCACGGTGTGCGTCGCCGCCGCCGCCAGCAGCCTCGTCGCGGTAGGCCTCGGGATACTCGTGACACGCCCGAGCGGCGCGCGGTTCCTGCCGCTCTCGCGCACGCTGGTGAACATCGGCCAGACCTTCCCACCCGTGGCGGTGCTTGCGGTCGCAGTACCCCTGGTGGGATTCGGCGAGCGCCCGACCCTGATCGCGCTGTTCGCCTACGGGCTGCTGCCGATCTTCGAGAACACGCTGGTGGGCCTTCGGACCGTTCCGCCCGCGGTTCTCGAGGCCGCGAGCGGCATGGGAATGAGTGCGCGGCAGCGGCTGCTCACGGTCGAGCTGCCCCTCGCTGCGCCTCTCATCCTCGAGGGCATTCGCCTCTCGCTGGTGCTCAACGTAGGCACCGCGACCATCGGCTCGACCGTCGCCGCCAAGGGACTCGGCGAGGTGATCATCGCGGGGCTGCTCTCGAGCAACACCGCCTTCATCCTCCAGGGGGGGCTGGTCACCGGCCTCATGGCCATCCTGCTGTACGACTTTCTGGCGGCGCTCGAGCGCCGGATGCTGCGGCACGTCACCCTGGACTGAGACGCAGACCCCTGCGTCGGCACGCGCGCCTGCGTACTCTCCACGACCGCGCGGGGCTGACTTTGAGGGTAATATCGCCTGAGGAGGTTATCCCTGCCGCGACGGGATTTCTGGCGACTTCCGTGAACGACCTGACTACACCGGCCGCAGCCGGCACCGGGGGCGAGCTCGCAGCCGCGCGACAGCTCGCGATGGTAGAAATCCCGACTCTGCTCGTCGCCCTGGCGGCTTACGGCGGGTGGTGCGCCGTCACCCTCATGTATGGCCGCTGGCCGCTGTGGGTCGTGGCGCCGCTGGCTGCGGTGCTGGTAACGCTCCATGGGTCGCTCCAGCACGAGATCGTGCACGGCCACCCGACGCGCTGGCGCCGCATCAACCGGCTGCTCGCCATCGTGCCGCTATCGATCTGGTTGCCCTTCGACTCCTATCGTGCGAGCCATCTGGCGCACCATGTCGATGAGCGCCTCACCGACCCGATCGACGATCCGGAGTCGTGGTACTGGACCGCGGCGGACTGGGCGCGGCTCTCGCCCTTCAGTCGTGCCGCGGTCCGTATCTCGCAGACGCTCGCGGGCCGGGTCACGATCGGCGCCTTCTGGACGATCGGGCGCTATCTGCGCGGCGAATGGCGCGCGCTGCTCGCCAACAGGGAAGGAGCGCGGGACCTGTGGCTCGAGCATCTGCTGTGGTGCATTCCGGTGGTCGTCTGGGTGCAGGTCGTGTGCGGCATGCCGCTGTGGCTCTACCTGCTGACGATCGCAGTTCCCGGCACGAGCCTCACGCTGATCCGTTCGTTCGCGGAGCATCGCGCCCGGCCGGCAGTTCGCGCCCGCATCGCACTGGTCGAGGATTCCTGGATCCTCGGCCCGCTGTTTCTCTTCAACAACCTGCACGCCCTGCACCACGAGGCGCCCTGGGTCCCGTGGTATGAATACCCGGCGCGCTACCGGCGCATCCGCGAACGGCTGATCGCCGAGAACGGTGGACTCGTCTACCGGAGTTACTTCGAGGTGGCGTGGCGCTTCGGGCTGCGCCCGCACGACTCACCAACGCACCCGACCGACCGGATTCCGTCCGGGCGCTGAGCGCTCACGCCGGTAGCGGGTAGCCCGCCGCCTTCGCTTGGGCGTCCCAGGCGAGGAGCGAGGCATAGGATTCGACACCCACGGGAGCGAATCCCTCGAGCAGCAGCGGCTCGGCGAGCGAGGCAAACCACGGCCGGCTCGCGGCTGCCGCGAACGCGGCTCGAAGCCTCTCCGCCGCCTCGGCCGGCATGCCGGCCGCACCCACGAATGCCGGCATGGGCGCGGTCTCGGTGGAGGCCAACGTGCGCACCCCGCGGGTAAGCCCGGGCGCGTGGCGCGCGATGAGCAGGTGCCAGTACGCATCGAGCGGCCCGATGTCGATGCGTCCCTCGCGTACGCTGTCGAGAACGTTGCGCGCGGTCACGAGATTGCCCGCCATGTCGCCATAGAGCACCGGGCGTGCGGGCGTGCGGTAGGCGAGCAGATGATGGCGCCAGGCGTTGAAGCCGGAGTGCGAGTGCCCGACCGTCCAGCCGGCGCGGCCGCCGAAGGTCTCTTCGAGCGTGCGGTACGCCGAGTCCGTCCTGACGATGAGATCCGTGCGATAGACGGCCTGGCCCTGCGACCACGCGGCCCGCGGGATCGGCGCCGCCAGGGGCACGACCGACGCCAGCCCGAGCGCGATCGGGAAGCCGCACATGAAGACCGCACCGAGATCCGCGCGCTTCCACAGCTCCTCGAGCGGCTGGGGGGCCGGATAAGCCACGTAGTCGAGCGCTACGGCCGCATCGCGTGCCACGTGCTCGAGCAGGGTCCGCCAGCTTGCCTCGACCTCCGCCGTCACGGCATACATGCGCGCGTTCGCGATCACGGGTCTTCAGCCGCCGGCGAGCTCGCGCGTGCGGCGCTCGACGTATGCCGCTACGCGCTCGCGTACCGACGGATCGAGCGGCGGCGGCACATACTCGCCCAGCAGTCGCTTCCAGATACCGGTGGCGCGCTCGGTGGCCGTGCGGCTGCCGGCATCGCGCCAGTTCTCGAAGCTCGACCAGTCCGAGAGCAGCGGGCGGTAGAACGCCGACTCGTAGCGGGCCAGCGTGTGAGGAGTGCCGAAGAAATGCCCGCCGGCCGCCACTTCCTTGATGGTGTCGACGGCGAGGTCGTCGTCGCTGAAGCTGACGGGCTTGAGGATCGCGGCCCAGTTGCGCAGCAGCTCCGCATCCACCACGATCTTCTCGAGCGAGGCTGAGAGTCCCCCTTCGAGCCAGCCCGCCGCGTGATTGACCAGATGGCTGTGGCTCAAGACCGCCGCCTGCAACGAGAACGCCGTCTCGTAGGTCGACTGTGCGTCCACCGTTGGCGAGGCGTTCACCGCGCTGGTGCGCACCGGCAGCCCCAGGCGCCTGCCGATCTGGGCGGCGGCCAGCACCGCATGCACGTACTCCGGCGTCCCGAAGGCCGGCGCGCCGGTGCGCATGTCGACATTGGAGGTGAAGCCGCCGAGCACGCAGGGAGCGCCCGGCCGCAGCAGCTGGCACAGGGCGACCACGCCGAGCGCCTCGGCAGTCTGCTGCACCAGGGCGCCGGCGAGCGTCACCGGCGCCATGGCACCCATGAGCGTGAAGGGCGTGATGACCACGCACTGACCGTGGCGCGCCATGATCATGATGTTGTCGAGAATCTCCTCGTCGACGCGCCGCGGCGAGTTGACGTTGGTCACCGTCATCAGCGTCGGACGCTTAGCCAGATCCTCCACCGAACAGCCGTGCTCGATGGCCGACAGGGCGAGCGCGTCCTCGGCCTGCACGCCGCCGATGCCGCGCGCCGCCCACACCGTATCCGCGCATTCGATGTGCGCTTGATACATGGCGAGATGCCGGGTGGCGACCGGCAGGTCGACCGGCTCGACCACGATGCCGCCCTGCCAGTGCAGCACGCCGAGCGTGTGGGTGAGCTTGAGAATGTTGCGGAAGGCGTCGAGGTCGCCGTAGCGCCGACCGCCCTCGGCGTCGCGGATGTTCGGTGCGCCCGTGACGGGCCCGAAGTTGACCACGTTGTCGCCGATCTGCAGGTGGCGCTCGGGATTGCGGGCGTGCAGCACGAATCGCTCGGGCGCCGTCTTCAGTTGCGCCTCGATGAGATCGCGCCCGAGACGCACGGTCTGGGCCGACTCATCCACCGACGCTCCGGCCGCGGCGTACACCGCGCGGGCGGCCGCACTGCGAATCTCGAGGCCTGCTTCCTCGAGCACGCGAAAGGCTGCGAGGAGAATTCGCTCGACCTGTTCGGCGCTCAATACCTCGAGAGGCGGCCAGGGGTTGCGCAGGCGCGGGATGGGGGCGAGCGAGGGGCCGGTCGAGCGGGGACCTCTGGCTCGTTCGCGCCGACGCGACGTTGCAGGCGCCTCAGTCACTTAAATACATTGTTACAACAGATAGTTAGGCTATAAATATCAGGTCACTTCGATACATTTCCCGCGCTTCCGGACGCCTAGCGTGCCGCGGGGGGTGCCGCAGGGGCAGGCGGTGACGTCGAGCCCTCTGGAGAGGGCGGCGATGGCGGCGGCCCCATGCGCTCACGCCGCTCCCAATCATCCGGGCCGCGTCCTTCCATCCAGGGACAGTGCGTGCCCGCGTGAGGCCCCCACATCCCGGCATGCGAGCGCATGTGACCGGCTGCGAACATGCCGCCGAGCACCACGAGCGCCGCGAGCACCCAGGCCCAGATGCCGAGGTAGCGCCCGAAAGTCCTCAGCGCGCCCTCGGAGCGATGCGACAGGTAGAGGGCCACGTAGCCGGCCACGGTCAAGCCCGTGGCCGGAATCAACGCCAGGAGAAAGATCATGGAATCACCCCTTCGTCGTTCGGATGGGCGATCTTAACCCGGCTCAGGCGGCCGGGGGCTCGTGCTCGCGATGATAGCGATGGATCGCCCACAGGTAGCTCTCCATCAGAGAGTCCTTGCCGAGCTCGACCAGCACGTCGTTGCGCCGGCGCGCAGAGGTGATGCGGGTGAGCTGCGCCTTGGCATGCGCGAAATGACTGAGCTGGTTGCGGTACTGCCAGAGGAGCTCGCGGGTCGCCATCTTGTCCTGGTGAAGCTCCCAGACTCCGAGCAGCACGGCCATGAAGCCCATCGAGAAGGTCAGGATGTTCTTCACCGGCACGCCGAGCCCCGTGTCGATGCGATGCAGCTCGTCTCCGAATGCGAACAGCAGCGAGATGATCACCAGGATCGCCACCAGCAGGAAGCGGCGCAGCTGCTTCACGCGGCGGCTGGCTCTCTCCAGGCGCGCCACCTTGCGGGTGAAGTAGCGGAACTGGCCCTCGATCCACACCTGCTCGACGCTGTGCGTCTCGAGCTCGCGCGCGGGATCGACCCGATCGTCGCCGGTCTCGATGCCCTTCAAGACGAAGCCGATCCAGCTGAAACCCCGGAATCTCTCGATCCCCGAGAGCGCCAGCACCTCACCCGCGTCCATGCGCTGATCGGCGCCCGCCAGGCGCAGGTAGAAACGCGCGCGCAGCGTCTCCGCCAGCGCGCGGTAGGTGAGGTGCTTGCCGAACCAGCGCTTGCCCTGCAGCACGTAGTAGACGCCGAGACTCGTCAGGAGCGTCAGCAGATAGGCGATGAGGAGCGCGCGCGACTCGGTGAGCTTCTCGTAGATCAGGTAGGCAACGCCCATGGCGAAGGCCATGAACGCGAACAGATCGAACAGCCGGTCCGAGCGGCGCTGGTAGTAGACCGCGAGCGCGTCCGCCTTGCCGTACTGGGTATCGATGTCCTCGAGCATGGCGCCGGGCGGCAGCGCCGCACGCGTCGGGAGGGAGGCGATCAGGGACTCGGGCGCCGCGAGGCGACCGGCATCACTCAGGCGCCGGTACTCGAGGTTGTAGGCGTTGAGCTCGGCGAGCTGGCGCTCGAGCCGCTCGGGCATCGCACGCAACACCTGCAATACGTGATCGCCTGCGCCGGCGAGATAGCACGGTGAGCGGACCGGGGCTTCGCTGGGGGCGCCGCTGCGCAGCGCCGGAGTCCAGTAGACGAGCCTTGGGGCGTTCTCGGGCTCATCGGGCGCCTCGATGAAGTGCACGAGGTCCGAGTCTTTGTTGTCGTCGCTGCGCACGGCGAGATAGCGCAGGACTGTGTCGGCGGTGCCTCCGGGGAGGTGCGAGCCGCGGCCGTCCCACAATGCCAGCAGGAGGCTGCTGCGGCGGATGAGGGTGTCGGTGAGATTCGCATACATGGCGTCGCGTTGCTCGCGCGAATGCGGCCCGTTGGCCGCCGCAACGGCGTCCGCCGACAGCTCCACGCAGCGCACCTGCGGGCGGCGCAGCAGCTCCTTGAGATGCGCGAGCGTCTGCTCATCGAAGTCCGCTGCGTAGTCCTCGAGCGGCATCGGCAGCACGGCCTCGACCGGCACGCCGAGCCCGAGCGCCGTCTCCGCCACGAGCAAGTCGGCGCCTTGCGCCATGCCGACGATGAGGCGCAGCTCCGTGTCGGGCAGACGCGCCTTCAGTTGCTGCACGAAGTCCGTTACCGCCTCGCGCAGCCGCGGGCTGTCGTCCGGATCCAGATCGCGGTGTCCCGAGACCCCGACCATGAACGGGGAGTTTCCGCTCGCCTTGCTGGCCGGCGCATCCACCTGAGTGAGACCCGCGTGTGAGTTTCGACGCGGCGATTGTGCGGGCACGCGCGGCGGGCCACAACCGGGGCGCCTGCGCGCAGCGCCAGTTGCGCACGCAGGCGGCAATCCACTACTTTGACCGGCCACAGGCCGGCGCAACGGCCGTTCTCTTCCCGGGGGTCACTGTCCGATGAGCCTGCCACCGCCGAGTGCCGCCGCGCGTGTGTCGCCGGCCGATGTGGCGGCTTTTCAGGCCGACGGCGCCGTGGTGTTGCGCGGCCTGCTCGCGCCGGCGCAGGTGGAGATGCTGCGTGCGGGGATCGATGCGAACCTCGCCGCTCCCAGCCCGCGCGCCAAGGTCGCGAGTGCGCGCGATGACCCGGGCTTCTTTCTCGAGGACTTCTGCTGCTGGCAGGACAACGAGCGCTATCGGCGTGTGATCTTCGAGTCGGGGCTCGGAGAGGCGGGCGCGCTCCTCATGGAAAGCAGCAGCGCACGGCTCTACCACGACCACATGCTCACCAAGGAGCCGGGTACGCGCCAGCGTACGCCCTGGCATCAGGACCAGCCCTACTACAACATCGAAGGGCGGCAGAACTGCAGCTTCTGGATTCCGGTCGACCCGGTCCCGCGCGAGTCGACCCTCGAGTTCGTTGCGGGCTCACACCTCGGTCCCTGGCTCATGCCGCGCTCGTTTCTCGACGCGCAGGCCCGCTGGTTCCCCGAGGGGAGTCTCGCCGACCTTCCGGATATCGAGGCGGACCGCGGCGCGCACCGCATTCTCGGCTGGGCACTCGAGCCCGGCGATGCCGTCTGCTTCCACATGCTGACGCTGCACGCCACCGCGGGCGTCGGCGCCGGCCGCAGGAGACGCGTGTTCTCGGTGCGCCTCCTGGGAGACGACGTCCGCCACGCGCCGCGGCGCTGGAAGACCTCGCCGGACTTCCCCGGACTCGAGTCGGAGCTCCCGGCAGGCGCTCCGATGGAACACGCGCTCTTTCCGCTGCTCTGGTCGCGCGGCCCCTGGTAGCGGGCGGCGCCGCTCAGTCGGCTCCGCTCATGTGCCGCACGAAGGCTTGCAGGGCCGGCCGCTGGTCCTGCCACAGATCGTAGGACAGCGGTGTGCTGTTGCTCTCGGCGACAGCCGTGAGCCGGCGTGCCGAGGCGACGAAGCGCAGCGTCGCCAGGTCGGTGCGGTAGACGTTGGGCTGTGCGGCGCTTCCGGGAGGAGCGTACACCCGCTCGCCGATGCCCGCGTCGCGGGGCGAGTGGCCTGCGAGCACGAGCGGCAGGCGCCGGTCGTCGGCCAGCAGCGCCAGCGGCTGGGCGGCGGGCAGCGGATCGCGCCGCAGGCGCGCATCCACGGTGGACCAGAAATAGCCGATCAGCACGTAGCTGACCTTGCCGGCGCGGTTGACCGCGGCCGCCGCGAGCGTTGCATAGTCGCGTGCGTTGGCGGCGAGATCCGGACGCGGCAGGGCGAATACCAGCGGCTTGCCGACCACGGTGATCGTAGCGGCCGTCTCCTGGTCGAGGTACTCGAGAGGCGCGGCGCCGCCCGCCGCAGCGGCGGCAGTGCACAGGGCGAGGGCCACGGCGAGCGGCCGCAAAGCCGCTCGCGGGGTGTGCGCCGCTCGCGTCACGGTCCGAAGCTGATGCGATACGACACGCTGACATAGTAGCGCACCGTATCCTGAGTCTGCACGAAGGTGCCGTTCGAGAGCTGAATGAACGCCTGGCGCGTACCGAGCTCGCCACCGGCCTCGAACTGCAGCAGCTTGTTGCCGCGCTGATAGTCGAGCAGCAGCGCAGGAACGTAGCTCATCTCGGTGCTGCCGTCGCTTTGCTCCGTGAGGCGCTGCGCCGTGAGGCGCGGACTCAAGCGCCATGCGCCGCCCAGCGGGAAGCGGCTGGTGATGCTCACGGAGTCCACGCGCCCGATCTCGGTGTTGGCGTCCGTGAACGTGAGGACGTTGAAGTCGTTGCTGCTCCAGAGGTTGTTGCCGTAGAGCTGCAGCTGGTAGCTGAGCAGCAGTCCCGTGGCGGGCACCGCCGGCACCCCGCCGGAGGCCGGGGTGCCGCTGGTCTCGGTGGCTGCCACCAGCGCAGTCAGCTGGAAGCGCTGGCCGAGCGGGCGCGTGGCGGTCAGGCTGTAGTTCTCGGTGACCGGGGTGCGATCGCGCGCCAGCTGGTAGATCTCATCCGGCGTGAAGACCTGCAGCATCTGATTGAGGTCGGTAAAGGGCTGGCCGGTGAGCGCATTGCTGGTGGTGAGCACGGGGGAGTTGCGCCGCTCGGCATCGACGCTCAGGTTCCAGCGTGCCGGCAGTTGCAGCGTGCCGAGCAGACTCGCCGTGTTGAGTGAGTGGTAGAAGATGTCGTAGTCGACTACCGAGACGAGTGAGGCCGAGGAGGCGAGGTAGCGCCCCTCGAGGCCGACCGCCTGGCGGTCGCGCAGGCCGTCGACCTGCTCGGTGGCGGCAAAGATGCTCGCGTCCCAGTGTGAGTTGCGGGGCGTGTAGGCGAGGGCGAGTGTCTCGAAGTGGTCCTGAGTCTGCGGCGCCAGGGTGAGGAGCGAGACCGGGTAGCCGGCGACCGCGCTCACCGCCCAGGACGGCAGGAACTGCCACGAGAGCAGGATGCCGTCGAAGGTTCCGAGGACGCCGTCGGTGTTCTGTGCCTGTCGTCCGACGCGCGCGAGCAGCCCGAGGTTCCTGTCGAGCGCCTCGATCGAGGCGAGGCTGACGCGGGTCGGATCCACGGTCTCAGCGCTCGTGAACACCTTGTCATAGCCGGCGCTCAGGCGCCCGATCCAGTCGAGCGTCTCGCCACGGCGCCGGGCGAAGAGGTCGACGTCGGTAAAGAGCGCGCTGTCCTGCGTGGTCGTCGAAGTGGCCGGCGGCGGGTTCGGGATCGGGGACTGGGGCGTGCTGATGCGGGTGTCGTCGTAGCGTCCGAGCTGCGCGAGGCCGCCGCTGAGCTGCCAGCCGTGGGCCTCGCCCGGGGTTGCGATGCCGGTGCGGGCCTTGGCCTCGGCCGCCTGCAGAAGCTGCAGCCGGTAAGCCACGCGCTCGGCTGCCTCTCCGTTCGGATAGCGGCGCAGATACTCCACATACTCCGCCTTGGCCTGCGCCAGCTGTCCGGCGCGTTCGCGTGCCAGTCCGAGCAGCTCCTGGGCGCGCGCGCGGTCGGGAAACTCCGGCTGCCGCTGCAGCTGGGTGAGGAGCGTCACGGCCCTGCCGTAGTCCCGGGCTGCGAGCGCGGTACGCGCGTCGGCGAGAATCCGGGCGAGCGTCTCCGGCGGCAGCGCCGGGTCGCTGCCGATGCGCTGGACCGGGGGCAGGCTGACGGCCGCGCCGGCACCTAATTCGGTGGTCGTGCGGTCGTCGGCGATCGCCAGCCAGGCACGCGGGTAGTCGGGTAGCGCGAGGCTCAGCAACCGCTCGGCGTCGGCGCGCCGCTCGATGGGACCTACTCGCAGGCGGTACCACTTCTCGCCATCGACGACCGTCTCGGAGACGAAGGCCGGCGCCTTGAGCCGCTCGTGCGCGAGCTCGATCGCTGCCGGATCGAACGGCTTCGGCTGGGACTCGAGATTGATCGCAAAGCTCGCGACCGTCTCCTCGCCCTGGCCGACGAGAACGCGTGCGTGGCGCGGCGCGTGGTCGATGAGCCGGACGCGCAGGCCACGTGGATCGACTCCCTGCGCCAGCACGAAGTGCTCGCTCTTGCCAAAAGTCAGCGTGAGGGTGATCTGGCCGGGCGCCAGCGACTCGACGCGCGCGCCGCTCAGGATGCCGCTGGCGCCCGAGAACGGGGGAATCTCGGTAGTGATCTGGCCAAAGGGACTCACGCCGCAGTCGGCGAGCGGCACCAGCTGGATGTGCACCTCGGCGCCCTCGCTGGCCGGGACGCTGTTGACGAAACGCATCGAGCAGTTGAAGACGACGGTGAGATCGACCTGCTGGTCGTGCTCGGCGGCCTGGATGACCTGGACGAAGCGGCCCTGCGAGCTTGGAGTGATCTGTGCGAGAGCGCTCGGGCCCGCGAGCGCCCCGAGCGCGCACACTGCCAGGCGCACGAGCCGGCGTTCAGCGCCTGAAGGCGCCATCCGTAACCCGATGCTGCGGCCCCGGGCGGCTCCTGGTCACGACTGACTGAGTCGCATCGCTGTACACGTGGCAGGCGCCGCTGCAATTTGCCAGCTCGCCGACCGTGTAGCTCGCCCCCTTCACCGCGCGCGGATGCGCCGCGGGATTGAAATCCCTGGCATGGCACGCGGCGCAGCTGCCGAGGTTGGCGGGCGCGGCTCGGGTCGCCTGCTCCGTGCCCGTAGTGTGGCAGGCGGCGCAGGCGAGGGCGGTGCGGTGATCGCCCGGGTAGGCGGCGCTGGCGTGCCGGAAATGCACCGCGCTCCAGTCGGGATAGTTGTGGCAGGAAGCGCAATCGCGCTGGGTGCGCAGGTGCGACGACGACATGCCGAGCGCGCCGATGTTGTTGTGGCAGCTGGCGCAGGTGGCGGTCAGCCGGCTGTGATCGATCTTCGCGGGTGCCCACGCCAGCGTCCCGTGGCAGGTGTCGCAGGGGAGCTGCGTCGTGACGTGCGCGCGGGGCATCCCCATCGCCCGCAGGCCGTTGTGGCAGGTGGTGCAGCCGTGCGGGGCGACGGCGGCGTGGTCGAAGCGCGCCGGCGTCCAGGCGTTGGTCGTGTGGCAACTGTCGCAGCCGACGGTAGTGGCGATGTGGCGGGAAGGCTTGCCCGTCGCGATCGCCCCGTTGTGACAGCTGA
The DNA here is from genome assembly GCA_035542535.1 of Steroidobacteraceae bacterium. Lineage (GTDB taxonomy): Bacteria > Pseudomonadota > Gammaproteobacteria > Steroidobacterales > Steroidobacteraceae > 13-2-20CM-66-19. The sequence goes on along the minus strand of DATKLG010000060.1, from coordinate 107,625 downwards.
CGCACGCGCGGGTGATCTGCGAGTGATCGACGCGCGTCACCGGGAGCCAGGCGAGGGTCGTATGGCAGCTCTGGCAGGCATCGCTGGTCGCGAGGTGCGTCGGCGGCTTGCCGCTGCCGCTCGCGGGACCGTGACAGCTCACGCAGGGGGCACCGCCGAGGCTGGCATGCGCAGTGCCCGCAGTGAGCGCAAGCGGCAACGTCGCCCCGGGCCGCGGGCGCGCGCCGAGCGGTGTATCGGCCGCGATCCCGGGGAAGCCCGGGCGCAACGCCGGCAGCGTCGTCGGACGGGCCGCGGGAGCCGCGGTCGCAGACGCCGCGGGAGAGCCAGGCGTCGCGGGGCGCGTGGGTGCGGTAGCCCGCGGACGCACCATCATCTTGTCGCGCGAGGTGTGGCAGCCCGAGCCGCCGCAGTCCTGGCCGGCGTGATGGTTCGGCCCGTCGCGCACCCACAGCCTCACGCCCGAGTTGGTCTTCCAGGTCATGCCGTACTCGTGGCAGCTCTCGCACTTCATCGAGGTCACGTAGGCATGCTTCATCACCGTGCCCGAGAAGGTGGTGAACGCGGTGGGCGAGTGACACAGCTCGCAGGCGACCGCCGTCGTGCCGTTGGGCGGCACTGCCGGGATGTGTCCGCTCGCTCCCGAGGGCGGCTCGACCAGCGTGGGCGGCGCCATGTTGTAGAAGCTCAGTCCATAGGCGTGGCATTGCGCGCAGTTGTTGGTGATGCCCTTGTGTCCGGTCGCACCCATGACGTACGCCGCGTAGTTGCCCGCCGTCGTATGGCATTGCGTGCAGGCGGCGCTGGTCGGAATGTGGTTCGCCGGCTTGGCGGCGCCGGTCTCGTTGCTGGTGAACGTCGGCGTCGTCGTATGGCAGCCGTTGCAGTCGCCCGTGGTCGGGTGGCTGGCATCGAGCGCGGCGGCGGGGCGCGAGTCGCCGGCAACCGTCGAAGTGCTGGCGATCATGCCGACATAGGGCGAGGTCTCGTGGCAGGTCTGGCAGCCGGACACCGCCGCCGCGACGGTCGTATGGCCCGCGACCGTCAGAGTCGGCGTGTTGATGTTGGCGGCGCCGATGAGGAAGCCACCCGGATTGACGTTACTGACCGTATGGCAGCCCGAGCCGTTGCAGTCGAGGCTGCCGATCGGCATGTGGTTGGCGGGCGTCGTGACGATCGTGACGTTCGCGAACGTCGTCGCCACGGACGGCCCGTGACAGATGAGGCATCCGGTCACGCCGGTGTGGGTCCCGGTGACCGAGTACGCCGCGTAGTTCCCCGCGGTGGTATGGCACTGGGTGCAGGCGGCGCTCGTCGGGATGTGGTTCGAGGGTTTGGCGCCGGAGGTCTGGTCACTGCCGAAGGTCGGCGTCGTGGTGTGGCAGCCGGTGCAGTCGCCGGTGGTGGGATGCGCCTTGTCGAGCGCGGTGGGCCGCGAGTCCCCGGCCGTGGTGGCGGTGCCGGCCAGCATGCCCGCGTAAGGAGCGGTCTCGTGGCACGTCTGGCAGCCCGAGACGGCGCTGGCGACCGTGGTATGGCCCGCGACCGTCAGGGTCGGCGTGTTGATGTTGGCGGCGCCGATCACGAAGCCGCCGGGGCTCACGTTGCCGGTGGTATGACAGCCCGAGCCGTTGCAGTCCAGGCTGCCGATGGGCATGTGATTGGCCGGCGTCGTGACGATCGTGACGTTCGCGAAAGTCGTCGCGACCGAGGGTCCGTGACAGCTGAGGCAGCCGGTCACGCCGACGTGCGTCCCGGTGACCGAGTAGGCGGCGTAGCTGCCGGCGGTGGTATGGCACTGCGCGCAGGGGGCGCTGGTCGGGATGTGATTCCCGGGCTTGACGGCGGCGTTACCGACGAACGTGGGTGTCGTCATGTGGCAGCCGCCGCAGTCACCGGTGGCGGGATGCTGCGCATCGAGTGTGGCAGAGGGACGCGAGTCGCCCGCCACCGTCGCCGTGCTCGCGACCATGCCGAGATAGGGGGCGGTCTCGTGGCAGGTGGCGCAGGCCACGGCCCCGGACACCGTGGCGTGGCCGGCGACGCTCAGAGTCGGCGCGTTGATGTTGGCCGCACCGATCAGAAAGCCGCCCGGATTGACGTTGCTCGTCGTGTGGCAGCCCGAGCCGTTGCAGTCGAGGCTGCCGAACGGGATGTGGTTGGCCGGCGTCGTGACGATGGTGACGTTCGCAAAGGTCGTCGCGACCGAGGGCCCGTGACAGGCGAGGCACCCGGTCACCCCCTGGTGGGTGCCGGTCACCGAGTAGACCTTGTAGTTGTTCGGGGTCGTGTGGCACTGCGTGCAGGGCGCGCTCGTCGGGATGTGATTCGCGGGCTTGCCGGCGTTGATGTTCGAGATGAAGGTCGGCGTCGTCGTGTGGCAGCCGCCGCAGTCGCCGGTGGTCGGGTGGAGCGAGTCGAAGGCGATCGGCCGCGAGTCGCCAGCCGTGGCCGCGGTGCTGGCCACCATGCCGATGTAGGGTGAAGTCTCATGACACGTCTGGCAGGCCGCGACCGCCGCCGCGACCGTGGCGTGGCCCGCGACGCTCAGCGTCGGCGTGTTGATGTTGGCCGTGCCGATGAGGAAGCCGCCCGGATTCACGTTGGCGGTGCTGTGGCAGCCGGAGCCGTTGCAGTCGAGGCTGCCGATCGGCATGTGATTGGCGGGCGTCGTGACGATGCTGATGTTGATGAACGTATTGGCGACCGACGGCCCGTGGCAGGCGAGGCAACCCGTGACTCCCTGGTGCACGCCGGTCACCGAATAGCTCGAGTTCTGGCCGGGCGTCGTGTGGCACTGCACGCACGGCGCGCTGGTCGGGATGTGGTTGGGAGGCTTTACCGCGGCGCCGGCGAAGCTCGCGGTGTCGTGGCACATACCGCAGTCGCCGGTCGCCGGGTGGTTGGCATCGAGCGTCGCGTTCGGGCGCGAGTCCCCGGCGGCGGTGTTGGTGCTCGGGTGCATGCCGAGGTAGTTGGCGGTCTCGTGGCAGGTGGCGCAGGTCATGGCGGTCACGGCGCCATGGTTGATGGCCGTGCCCGCAAAGCTCAGGAAGTTGGTCGTCGAGTGGCAGCCCTCGCAGGGCGTCGCGGGAGTGCCGGTCGGGATGTGGGTCGCCGGCATGCCGGTCGCCTGCACGCCGTTGTGGCAGCTCGCGCAGCCGCTGGTGATGCCCTGATGCGAGAACACCGCGCCCGCCCAGGTGAGGGTCGTGTGGCAGGCGTCGCACTCGAGGTCGGTCTGGATGTGCGTCGGCCCCTTACCCTGGGCCTGCACGCCGTTGTGGCAGCTCGAGCAGCTGCCGCGCGTCAGCGTGTGGTCGAAGTTGACCACCGGCTTCCAGCCGATGGGGGTATGGCAGCCGCCGCACTGATCCGTGGTCAGAATGTGGTTGACCGGCTTGGAGGTGGCACGGATCGCGGTGCCGACACCGTGGCAGGCACCGCAGTCCTTCGGGGTCCCCTTGAAGATCGCGTTGGCATGGCAGGATTCGCACTGCAGGTCGCGATGCTGCCCGTCGAGCTCGAAGCCGGTGGTGAGGTGATCGAACTGCAGCCGCTGCATCTGCGCGCCGGCCGCGGGAGTGAGCAGCAGAGTCAGCAAGGCCAGCAGGAGCCGCGCGCGCCAGGCCGGCTGGGCCCTGACGCGTGACGAGTGCGATGGTGCGATCGCTTCCTGCATGGCAGCTGCGCCCTGGCTAGTGCACCCGCGCGCCCTTCCACGTGACCGTGGAGTGGCAGCGATCGCAGAGGTGCCCGTACTGGCCGAGGTGCACGTCGTCCTTGGCGTGGCAGGAGAGGCAATCCTGCTTCAGCTTCACCCGGTCGGGGGGCTGGCGATGGCAGCTCTCGCAGGCGAGGCGCCCGTGCGCCCCGGAAAGCGCGAAGCCGGTCTCCTTGCCGTGGTCGAACTCCCACAGGCGCCAGCCGTTGGGCGAGTGGCAGCGCGCGCAGTCGGTGCCCAGGCTGCCCTTGTGCACGTCGTCCTTGCGGTGACAGTCGATGCACTGGTGGCCGACGTCGCGGTACTCGCGCGTCAGGTGGCACTGCTCGCACGGCACCGCGACATGCAGGCCGACCAGGGGGAACTTGGTCAGGTCGTGATCGAAATTGACCACCGTGCGCCAGCCCTCGGGCGTGTGGCACTGGTCGCAGCCGGTGCCGAGTCTGCCGAGGTGCACGTCGCTCGCGCGGTGACAGCTGGCGCACTCCCGCGGCAGCTTCTGCGTGGCGACGGCCGCCGTATGACAGGTGTGGCAGGCCACCTGCGCGTGGCGGCCGACGAGCGGCCAGGTGGTGTCGCGCGCGTGATCGAACAGCGGCGGCTTCCAGGTCTCGTTGCCGTGGCACTTGCCGCACTCGGAGCCGAGGCGCCCGGCATGCGCGTCCTGCGCCCGATGGCAGCCGGAGCAATCCTTCGGCAGCTTGTCCTTGAAGTTGCCCGAGCGGTGGCAGTCGTTGCAGGCGATGCGGTCGTGCACCCCCTCGAGCGCGAAGTGGGTCTCCTTCGCGTGGTCGAACTTCGAGTTCTTCCAGCTCCTGGTGGTGTGGCAGTCGGCGCACTTCGTCCCGCGCTCGCCCCGGTGAACGTCATCCGGTGCGTGGCACGAGGCGCACTCGCGCGGGGTCTCCTGGTAGCGGTTGCCGAAATGACAGGCGGCGCAGGCGATCTCCGCATGCTTGTCGTGCAGCGCAAAGGCGGTCTTGTCGTGGTCGTAGCGGATGCGGCGCCAGGCACTGTCGTCGTGGCACGAGGCGCAGTCGCGCCCGAGCTTGCCTTCGTGCGGCTCGTCCTTGCGATGGCAGGCGAGGCACTCAGGTCTGGCGTCGCGCCAGGGCTTGCCGGCCGCGTGGCAGCCCTCACAGGGCACGCTGGCATGCGCGCCGCGCAGCGGATAGTCGCTCAGGTCGTGAGCGAACTGCTCGCGGCTCAGCTTGACGATGTCCGCGCCGCGCCCCAGATGCTCGGAATGACAGGCGCGGCATTGCGAGTTGTCCATGCCCGGGAGGCGGCCGTGGAAGCCCCGCTGGCCGCTGAGGTCCGCCGCGATCTCCTTGTGGCAGGCGAGGCACAGCTGGGTCTGGCGCATCGGGTTGGAGCTGGCGCGATCGTGGCACTGCGTACAGTCGCTCTCGTACTTTGCGTGCGCCGTGCTGAGCTTCCCGGGCATGAGGAGCGTCTCCGGGTTCACGGCTTCAGCGCGCCCTGCGGCGAGGAGTCCCGCCAGCAGTCCCAATGCGAGCGTTGCGCGACATCGTGCCCTCCACATGGGTACGGTGGTGCGTCAGTACACGTTCACGGCGATCACGTGAATGACCGCGGCCAGGATCAGCATGAAGATCAGCGGAACGTGCAGTGCGTGCCACAGAGAGAACAGCCGCTCGTAGCCTTCGAACTCCGCGACGCGGCGGGTGGCCGCCAGGCGCCGATCGACGTAGGCACGCGCGGCGCGCTTGAGTCTGCGGGCCTGGGCGGCAATCGCCGGCGAGTTGCGTGCGCTCTCACGCAGTGCCCGGCGCACGTAGCGATGCAGTCCCCAGCGGGCGCGTAGCGTCGCGAAGCCGACCACCGCGGGCTTGAGGAAGCCGAGCAGGGAGAGGCGCGGGCCGCTGGCCAGCAGGCGCTTCTCGGCCGCCTCCAGCCGCGCGACCAGATCGGGCAGGAAGCTCACGCTGCCCGACAGTGCGCGCAGCCCGGCGGCGCCTGCCTGCAGCTCCCCGAGCTCGAGCTTGCGGCCATAGAGCCCATGATGGATGTGAGCGTAGAAGTAGCGGCCGATGAAGCCGCTGCCCGCGACCGCCAGCATGGAGAAGAGCGCCACGTTGCTGTTGGTCGCGCCCGTATGGAAGTTGGCGTGGAAGAGAATGCACAGGGGCCCGAGGATTCCCAGCACCATGTGGAAGCGGAACCAGCTGGGGGTGGGGCCGAGGAACCGCAGCCACTCGAAGTGCTTGCGCGCCGAGTAGAGCAGCAGCAGCAGCATGAGGCTGCCGCCGATGATGCCGAGCGCATAGCCGAAGCCGCGCGTCGGAGCGATGTAGCGCTCGGTGGGAAAGTTCCAGCCGAACACGAGCACGGCCACCAGCAGTACGGGCCACAGCCGCGCGAGCAGCGGTGTGCGCCTCGCGAGCGCCTCGGCGGATGCGGCGCCGCCGGCGGCCGTCGAGCTCGCCGCGCGCGTCACGGGAGCGCGGGGTACCGCGGGGGCGCGAGCTGCCGGGCGTGCGAGCGGTGTGGCGGGCGGCAGACCCGGGCGCGCGCTCGCCGGCCGCGGTGCCTGCGCCTGCGGTTGCGGGGAATCGCGTGGGGTGCGTGCGCCGGCGGCCACGACCCGCTCACCCGAACTGCGGCCGGCCGCGCGCGGGCATCATCGCCATCGGGAGACCTCCGGCGCGCCGGCGCTGGCCGCCGCCGGGGCGGCAGCCGGGGCGGCGGAATCCGCGACACTCGCCTTGCCTCCCGCCAACGCGGCCGACTCCGCAATGTTGTCGTCGATGATGCGTGCGTCGGGGGAGTCCGCGGGCAGCTGCGCGCGCAGTTTCTTCCACCAGCCGAGCGCCGCGGCATAGCGGCGCTGCTGGTATTCCGCGCTCGCCTTGAGCCACAGCGCCTTGGTATTGCTCGAGTCGAGCGCGAGAGCGTTGTCGATGGCGCGCGCGGCCTCGCCGCTCAGTGCGCCGTCTGCGAGCGACCCCAGGACATCGGCGTAATCGGCCCACGACTGGGCTGACATGGCCCGAAGCTCCACGACCTTCGCATACGCGACGCGCGCGCCGGCGAAGTCCCGCTGCGCACGGCGCAGATCCGCGAGCATCAGCCAGGCCTGCGCATCGGCGGGATGCTTCTCGACGCGTTGCTCGAGCTCGGCCGTGGAAGCTGCCACCGGCAGCGGTTTGCCGGCCGCCGCAGCGGTCCCCGGCAGCGCCTCGGTGGCCGCCGCGGCCGCGACCAGCGCCGGGACGCTCATCTCGCCGACAGGCTGGGCAGCGCCACCACTCAGGTGCGCACGCGCCCGACGCGCGTCGTCGGGTCGTCCGAGAAAGTCATAAGCCTGGGCGAGCAGATTCCAGTCGCCGCCCGTGCTATCCCCGCGTGCCAGTCGCGCCTCGAGCGCGGCGACCTCGACCTCCATCGACTTGGCGGTCGCGCCGGCAGCCGCCTGGCCCGCGGGGGTCTGGTCCGGCGCGTGGCGCACCCCGATGACGAGATAGAGGAGACCCGCCGCGACGGCGAAGCTCGCCAGCAGCGCTGCGGCGACGACATATTGCGAGCGCACGGGCGGCCGGAACGGCGCGCGCCGCAGGGCAACTGCGCCGAGAGTCAGCACGCCGCCGAGCAGCGCACCTGCGATGAATGAGAGCAAGACCATGAATCACCCCTGAGCACCGCGCTGCTTCCTCACCGCACGGAGCCCGAGCCGACCATACACAGCGCCTGCGGAGTTCTCCCCGTGTCTGCCGTCAACGACATATTTGTCGGCGAACCCAGACACGAGGGACGGCTGAAATTCAACACGTCCGCCCTGCAATTGCAGTCTGGTACAGTCTGCCGACATAAGCCGGGGTTCTGCAGGAATGGCCTGCGTTCCTGTGAGCCCCCTCACAGTGGTGACCCGGCCTGAGCGTGTTGAATCGCCGGGGAGTGGGTGCGGTGCGGCGCAATGCCGCGAGCCCGTGGCGGAAGCGGTGTTACCCAGTTGGATTGGCTGACTTATCTCGTGTACGGCCTGCCTTGCGCGGCGCTGCTGTTGTGGCACGTGTTGCGGCGGCGCGCTTTCGAGCGGCGCAGCCACGAGATCCACGACCGCAGCCGCGGCGCCGAGCCCGCCTCCCTCCATCCCTTCATCAATCCGGCGCGCTGCATCGGCTGCGGTTCGTGCGTCAAGGCCTGCCCGGAGCAGGAGCACCACGAGGTCCTCGGGATCGTCGGCGGCCGCGCCACGCTGGTCAACCCCGGAGATTGCATCGGACACGGTGCCTGCAAAGCGGCGTGCCCGGTCGAGGCGATCACGCTGGTATTCGGCACCGAGCGCCGCGGTATCGACATCCCGCTCCTCACCCCGAGCTTCGAGTCGACCGTGCCGGGCATCTTCATCGCGGGTGAGCTCGGCGGCATGGGACTCATCCGCAACGCGCTCGAGCAGGGACGCCAGGCAATGGAGGCGATCCGCGCCCGCGGCAGGGCGAGCGGCGAGCAGCTCGACGTGGCGATCGTCGGCGCCGGCCCGGCGGGCTTCTCCGCCTCGCTGACGGCGATGGCCGAGGGCATGCGCTACGTGACGCTCGAGCAGGAGTCGCTCGGCGGCACCGTTTTCCAGTATCCGCGCGGCAAGCTGGTGATGACCGCTCCCGCGACCGTGCCGCTGCTCGGCACGATCAACTTCCGCCAGACGACCAAGGAGCAGCTGCTCGAGTTCTGGCGCTCGGCCGAGCGCAAGACCGGCGTGAAGATCAATTATCAGGAGCCCGTCGAGGACATCACCCGCGAGGGAAACGGCTTCGTCGTGCGCACCAGGCGGGCGCAGTACCGCGCGCGCAGCGTGCTCCTTGCGATCGGCCGTCGCGGCACGCCGCGCAAGCTGAGCGTACCGGGCGAGGACCTGCCCAAGGTGGTCTACCGGCTCATCGATCCCGAGCAATACGCAGGACAGCAGGTGCTCGTGGTGGGTGGCGGCGACAGTGCGCTCGAGGCCGCGGCGTCCATCGCCGAGTCGGGTGGCGGCGGGGTGGTGCTTTCCTACCGCGGCGAGGGCTTCGACCGCGCGAAATCGCGCAACCGCGAGCGCATCGAGCAGGCGGCGCAGGCCGGTACACTCAGGGTGCTGCTCAAGTCCAACGTGAAGCAGATCGCGCCGCAGCAGGTGTCGATCGAGCAGAACGGCGAGCTTCACACCGTGGCGAACGATGCCGTGATCGTCAGCGCCGGCGGCGTGCTGCCCTCGGAATTCCTCAAGCGCATCGGCATCTCGGTGGAAACGAAATATGGCACTGCGTAGCGCGCTCGCGCTCGCCGTGCTGTGCGCACTGGGGGCGAGCGCCTCGCTGGCGGCGCCCGCGGCGGCCGATCCTCTCGAGGGCGTCAGGAGCGCGATCCGCCTGAAGAACTTCGCCGCTGCGCAAACCGACTTGCAGCGGCTCGCGGCCGCGGGCAACGCCGAAGCGCAGTACCTTCTCGCGGTCTTCTATCTCAACGGGCTCGCCGGTCCGCGCGATACGGCGCAGGCCAGAGGCTGGCTCGAGAAGGCCGCAGGCCAGGGAAGCGCTCGCGCAGCCTTCAGTCTCGCCGCGTCGTATGCGGAATCGGACCCGCCGGACACACAGGCGGCGGATCGCTGGCTGGCGCGCGCGCACGCGCTCGGCTTCAACAGCGCGGCGAGCCGGCCGGCGCCAGGGAGTCGCGCTGCGGCGCCCGCTGAGGTGGCGGCGACTGTGCTCCCCGCCGTGCAGATCAAGGACCCGGGGGTCAGGCGCGATGCGCTGTGGCTGGCCGCCTCCCAGGGTGACGTCCACGCGCTCGAGCTGCTCGCGACTCCGGCGCTCGTTGCCGAGCGCGATGAGTTCGGGCGCGGCGCCCTCGCACGCGCCGCCGAGACCGGCAAGGCGGAGGCCCTGGCAACACTGCTGCGGCTCGGCGCCGCGGTCGATGCCGCCGACCAGCACGGCACGACGGCGCTGATGCTGGCGGCGCGTGCCGGCAAGGTCGACGCGCTCGATGTTCTCCTGGCGGCGCACGCCAACCCGAATGCCGCCGATCGCGACGGTAATACCCCCCTGATGCATGCGGCCGCCTCCGGTCAGCTCGCCGCGATCGAGCGGCTGCTGGCGGCATCTGCCGCGGTGGCTCCGCGCAACGTTCAGGACTGGTCGGCGCTCGATTTTGCGGAAACGAGCGGTGCAACCGCGGCAGCCGCGCGTCTGCGGGCCGCGGGCGCGATTGCCCTCAAGCGGGGCGCACCCGTGAGTGAGGCCGCGGTCACCTCGGTCCGCCGCGCGGGGCAGGGGCGTGACCTCTACGCCGGGTGGCCGGATCTCGCGGTCGCCGCCGCGCGTCCGGCGCCGGAGCTTCTGCACGCGCTGCTCGCGCGCGGAGAGGCCCCGAATGTCACGACCCCCGATGGGCGGCCGGTGCTCTCGGTGGCGGCACTGAGCGGCACGCCGGCGACCGTCGGCTCGCTGCTCGAGGCCGGCGCACAGCCCGGGCGCGCCGACCGCCGGGGATCATCGCCGCTGCTCACGGCGGTGCGCGAGGGGCGGGCGGAGGTGGTCGCCGCGCTGTTGGCTCATGGCGTCTCCGCGGACGGCGCCAAAGAGGACCCGGAGCCGGCGGTGCTGGCGGCTGCCAAGACCGGTCATCTCGCGATCCTGCGCGCTCTGATTGCCTCGCAGGCGCACGTCGACGCCCGCGACGCTGAGGGCACTACGGCGCTGATGATCGTGGCACGGAGCGGGGACAGCGAGAGCCTGCGGCGGCTCCTCGAGGCGGGCGCCGCTACGGAGGGCATCGACAAGGCCGGCCGTACCGCGCTCTGGTACTCGGCGCAGGCAGGCAGGCTGGACAATGCCCGCCTGCTCATCGAGCGGGGTGCGAACATCGAGCACGCCGACGCGAGCGAAATGACGCCGCTCGCCGCCGCCTGCCATGCGGGAGCCGCCAGCGTGAGCGAGTTTCTGCTGCAGAAAGGGGCCAACCCCGACGCACGAACGACCCGCAGCGACACCCCACTGCTGCTGGCGGTCGCCGCCGGCCACGCCGACATCGTCGATCAGTTGCTCGGGCGGCACGCGGACAAGGATGCGCAGAACGCCTTCGGCGATACGGCCCTGATCATCGCGAGCCGCAGCGGCGACCGGGTTCTGGTGCAGCGGCTCCTGGGATCTGGCGCGAGCACCCGGCTGCGCAACAGCGCGCGGCTCACGGCCGCCGACGTCGCGGCCGCACGCTCGTTCCCGGCGATCGCCCAACTGCTCTCGGGCTCGTAGCGCCCGCCGGCCCGGGCGCTGAGCGGGGGATCCTCAGCCCGAGTGCGCCTGAGCGGTGCGATGGGCCGCGTCGATGATCGTCACGGCCTGACCTGCGGAGAGCCGCTCGCCGCCCCGGACCACGAGCCGATCGCCGGGCGAGAGCGCGCCGCGCACCTCGATGCTGTCGTCCATGCCGACGCCGGGCGTGACGTCGAGCTCCTCGACCGTCTGCGACCGGGTCACGCGCAGGACATAGGCGCGATTCTGGCGGATGACGAGCGCATCGCGCGGCACGGTGGTCACCGTGCGTGCGGCGCTCGAGGGCAGGCTGACCTCGACCGGAGTGCCTACGAGCCAGTCGAGGCGCGGCACGCTCACGCGCACCTCGAACTGACGCGAGCGGTCATCGCCCACCGGGACCACGGTGCGCACCTTTCCGGGCCTCTCTATGCCGTGATCGCGCACAGTGACGGTCTGGCCGGCGTGCACGTTGGCTGCGAGATCGAGCGATGCGGTCGCGCGTGCCTCGATGTCCTCGGTGTTGACGAGCCGCACCGTCGCGGCTCCGGTCTGCAGATACTCGCCGCGCTGGATGAAGCGCTCGCTCACCACGCCCGGAAAGGGTGCCCGGATCACCGACTGATCGATCTCGTACTGCGCCTGGCGCAGCTGCGCGCCGGCACGGGTCACGTCGTCTCCGGAGACGTCGCGCTGCGCACGCGCGTCCTCGAGCTGACTGGCGCTGAGTGCCTGGGTGGCTGCCAGGCGGTTGAAACGATCGAGCTGCGAGCTCGCGACGTCGTGCTGGGCGCGCGCCCGGTCGACCTGTGCGCGCAGGTCCTCGAGCCGCAGCCGCGAGACCGTGTCATCGAGACGCGCGATCGGCTCCCCCTGCCGCACGCGGGTACCGACCTCGGCAATCCACGTGACCCGGCCGGGGATTACCGTCGCGATCCGTGCGTCGGAGCGGCTGACGATCGATCCGGGAATCCAGCTGGCCACCGATACCGGCTTCAGGCTCACGGTGCCGACCTCGACCACGGCGCGCTTCGCGTCGGACTCGGCCGCCGTGGCCGCAAGGGAGACGAGGGCGGTGGCGAGGCCCGCGAGCACCTGCAGCGCGGGACGGGTGGTGTGAATGCGAGTCATGGTGACCTCAGGCAGCGGCCAGGGGCGCAGTTGCCGGCGCCGGGCGGGGCTCGCGCGCCAGCAGGCGCATGAGTGCCGGGATGAGCACGAGGCTGAAAGCGAGGCTGATCACCACGCCGCCGATGTTGACCGCGGCGAGGCCGCGGTAGATGACGCTGCCCGGCCCCGGGTTGACGGCCATGGGCAGCGCTCCGAGCGCGCCGGTCAGCGTGCTCGCCAGAATGGCGCGCAGGCGCTGCTGCAATCCGGCCCGGATGCTGTCCTCGAGCGCGACGCCCTCGCGCTCGACGCTGCGCACCGCGGCGACCAGCAGGATCGCATGATTGATGATGACCCCGATCATCATCACGAAGCCGATCATCGAGAGCAGGTCGAGCGCCTGGAATTTCACCAGGTCGAGCAGCCTCAGCCCCACGACGCCGCCGACCAGGGCGAGCGGGACGGTGAGCAGCACGATGACGCTGTCGCGTACCGAGCGGAACAGCACGGTCATCAGCAGCAGCAGCACCACGAGCGCCAGCGCGAACACCTTGCTCATGGTGCTCAGGGTCTCACTCAAGCTGTCGGCGCTGCCCGCGAGGCGCAGCGAGCCGTCGGGCGGCAGGTGCGCGCGCAGCTGCGGCAGGACCTGGGTGTCGATCGTATGCAGCACCTTCTCGAGCGAGAGCGTCGCCGGCGGATCGATCGTGAGCGTGACCACCCGGCGGTGATTCAGGCGGCGGATTGCGGGCGGCCCGAGCGCCGTCGAGAGCTGCACCAGGTCGCCGAGCCGCACGATGAGGCCCGCGGGCGTCATGAGCGGGGCATTCGAGAGGTCCTCGGGGGTGGTGCCTTCGCTCGAGCGCAGGATGATGGGCAGCCGCGAGTTGCCGTCGAAGTACTCCCCGAGCCACGCACCCTCGCCGACGGTGCGCACGACGGTGCCGAGCGTGGCTCGATCCCAGCCGACCTCGGCGATGCGGCGATCGTCGGGTGCTGCGTGCAGCTCGAGCGCCACGTCCTCGGGGTTCGGGAAGCTCTGGACGGGTGCGTTCGGGAAGACCTTCTCGAGGAGCGTCCGCCCCTCGAGCGCGACCCGGTTGAGGGCCGCCGTGTCCTCGCTCTGCAGGTGTATGCCCACCGAGCGCGCCGAGCCGCCGATGCCGCCGAACAGGTCGCCTTCGACGGTGAACACGCGCGTGTCCGGCAGGCCGACGGTGATCTTGTCGCGGACCAGCGCCTCGAGCTCGCCGATGCGGCGCTCGTCGATGACGCGCGCTCCGATGGTGCCGCCCCCGGGCCAGCTCTCGATGTACCAGTTCTTGAGATGCGGCTCGAGCTTGCCCTCCATGTAGGGGCGCATGCGCTCGAGCAGAGTGGGGAGCAGCTCGCGGTTGACGGCCTCGGGGCTCATCCCGGGCGGAAAGTCGAAGAAGGCGTCGATCGCCGCCCGCTTGACCGGCGGCAGGTAATCGAGCGGCGGCAGCATCCACCAGGCGAGGAGCAGCGGTGCGACCAGCAGGCCCCCGATCCACGCCAGCTGCTGAGTCCGGGTGGTGGTGACGCGCAGTACCCAGTCGGTGAGGCGCGGCCACCCCTGCCCATAGCCGCTCGGGCGCAGCGGGCGGTTGAGGGCGAAGCTGAGCGCCACGGGCAGCAGAGTGAGGGCCGCCACGATCGAGATCGCGACGGCGATCGAGATGGTGAGCGCCAGGTCGCCGAACAGCTGACCCTCGACGTCCTTGAGGAAGAGCACCGGCACGAACACCGCGATCGTGGTAGCGCTCGAGGCGATGAGGGCGCCCGCGACCTGCCGCGCCCCAGCCTTGCAGGCTTCATCGAGCGGCATGCCCCCCTCGCGCAGGCGCACGACATTGCCCGAGACGACGATCGCCCCTTCGACCACCATGCCCACCGCGAACGCGAGTCCGGCGAGCGAGATCACGTTGAGGCTGCGCCCGAAGAGGTCCAGGGTGACGAAGGTGGCGCACAGGCAGACGGGGATCGTGGCCGCGATCAGCAGCGTCACACGCCACTCGCGCATGAACCACCACACGACGACCAGGGCGAGCAACGCGCCTACCACCAGATTCTCCGTGAGCAGCCGGACGGCGCGACGGATGAACAACGACGCATCGAAGGACTGCTCGATGCCGAGTCCGTGTGCCTTCAGGGGACCATCGCGCAGCTCGGCCACCGCCGCCTTGACGGCGTCGAGGGTGGCCAGCACGTTGGCGCCGTTGGCGCGGAACACCTGGATGCCGATCGCGGGGTTGCCGTTCTGATAGGCGACGAACTGTCGCACCGGGGGTCCGACGCTGATCGTGGCGACGTCCGCGAGACGCACCGGGCGGCCGTCGCGCCAGGTGAGCACGAGCGCGCCGAGCTGCTCGGGCGAGAAGCGTCCGGTGAAGCGCAGCGTATATTGGCGCCGGCCGACGTCGAGCTGACCTCCCGAGACGTTGTTGGCGCTGGCAGCGCGATTGGCGATGTCGGGAATGCCGATGCCGAGGGCGGCCGCACGGGCCAGGTCGAGCGTGATGTGAACCTCGTCCGGCGGGCCGCTGTTGACGTCGACCGAGGCAACGCCCGGGATCGACTCGAGCTTGGCGCGCACCGTGTCCTCGATGAAGCGGTGCTGCGCCTCGATGGGGCCCGGCGTCCCCGGAAGCAGCTGCACGAAGAACCACGAGAGCGTCTCGTTGCTGCCGCCGTTGCCGCCGAGGGTCACATTCGGGCGATCGGCATCGATCGGCAGGGGCCGCGTACGGTTCAGCCGCCCGATGACCTCGACGAGCGCATTCTTCATGTCCGTGCCGAGCGCGAACTTGAGGTTGATGTTCGCGAAGCCCGGGAAGGCGTTGCCCTCGATCTCCTCGACTCCGGGCATTCCCTGCAGGACATTCTCCAGGGGCTCGAGGATCTCGGACTCGATCTCCTCGGGAGAGGCCGTGCGCCAGCCGGCGCCGATGTTCAGGACGGGCTTGTTGACGTCGGGGAACAGCTGCAGAGGCAGGCGGCTGAGGCTCAGCAGTCCGACCAGGACCACGAATACCGCGACGACGATCACCCCGATGGGGCTGCGGCTCGACCAGTGCAGGCTTTCCATGGCTATAGCGCCCACGCTGAAGCAGGGGATCTCTCCCCAACCGTTCGATGCTACTGCCGCTCGCGGCGTTTAAGCGGCCGCACGCGCCAGGCCGTGTGCCGAGTGCGGTGGCCTGCGCTCCCGGTCGCGGTCGGGGTCAGGTGCCACATCCGGCGCAAGCGCCCCGTGTGTACAATCGTGCTCGCACCCTTGCCTGGGTGGCGAAATTGGTAGACGCAAGGGACTTGAGAAAGAGTTGAGCACCCGGCGCGGAAACGGCCGGTGTGAATGGGGTCAAAGTCGGTGGAACAGCAGCACGTCAGGGTGGCTGCAATACCGAGCTAAGCCCTGGCGCGCCGCGCTTGGTTTCGCGAGTGCTGCCAGGGAAAGTGTAGAGACTTGACGGCCCCTGCCTAAGCCGCGCGCATCGGCTGTGCGCGGGACGGCAAAGGTAAAGTCCAGACCACAAATGCATGCGGGAGATTTCGCAACGTGCAGCAGCGAAAGCTGTAGTGGTAAGAAAATCCCTTGGGGGAAACCCCGTGCCGGTTCGAGTCCGGCCCCAGGCACTTTCACAGAACACCCGCTTCCTGGCGCTGCCGAGAGACAGTCGCGGAAGTGGCGCTAACTTCCTGAATTTGCGAGACTCCCGCGCCGAGCGCACGCGTCATGCGCGCTGCGAGGCTATTGCTGATAGTCCTTATCGCGAATGGCAAGCAACTGCCGCAGAATCGCCGGAATTTTATGCGACCCGAAGGCCTGGAAATCGAGAATCTGCATCTCTGGCGTGGCGAGCGCCACGTGCTGCGGGGCGTTGGGGTCTCGGTTCCGCGCGGCGGCTGCCTGCACGTAGCGGGCCCCAACGGCGCGGGCAAGACGACCCTCCTGCGCGCGGCCTGCGGGCTTCTCTATCCCGAGTCCGGGCGACTCCTCTGGGACGGCCGCGACGTGCACGAGGACCTGCCGGCGTTTCACTCCGCGCTCATCTATATCGGCCACGAGGCACCGCTCAAGGCAGACCTGAGCGCACGCGAGAACCTTCATTACTGGGTCGGCATGCGGCGGCGCATCGGCCGCGGCGCACTCGAGGCGGCGCTGCAACGGGTCGGCGCGTCCGCCTGGAGCGAGCGCCCCGCGCGCACCCTCTCGGCGGGCCAGAGGCGCCGCGTGGCGCTCGCGGCGCTGTCGCTGCTGCTGGTACCCCTGTGGCTCCTCGATGAGCCGACGACCAATCTCGATGCCGCGGGACAGCGGCTCGTGGGCACGCTCATCGAAGAGCACCTGGCGCGCGGCGGACTCGTGCTGGCGGCGACTCACCACGAGCTGCCGTTGCCGCGCAGCCGCGTGCAGCGCCTCGAGCTGACCGATGGATGAGGCGGGCAATTCCGCGCTGCCCTCGGGCGCGGCCCCAGTAGTGAGCGGCGCGACTGTGTGGGCCGATGCCGCCTCGGTGCTGGACGCCGCGCGTCTGGTGCTCGAGCGCGACCTTCAGCTCGCCATGCGCCGGCGTGGCCAGCTGGTGCAGCCGCTCGCGTTCTTCGCCATCGTCACTACGCTCTTCCCGCTGGCGATCTCGCCGGAGCTCGCACGGCTGCGCGAGGTGGCAGCCGGCGTCCTGTGGGTAGCGGCGCTGCTCGCCTCGCTCCTCGCCCTCGAGTTCCTGTTCCGCGACGACGCCTACGACGGCACGCTCGAGCAGTACGCGCTCTCAGGGCAGCCGCTCACCGGCCTGATGTTCGCCAAGACGGCGGCGCACTGGCTGCTCACCGGGGTGCCGCTCGCGCTGATGGCGCCGCTCGCGGCGCTGTCCCTCGGAGCGCCGGCCGGGTCGCTTCCCGGGATCGTGGCGTCGGTTGCGGTGGGCACGGTCGCGTTGAGCCTCATCGGCTCGATCGGCGCCGCGCTGACCCTCGGCATCCGGCGCAGCGGCGTGCTGCTCGCGCTCCTCACGCTGCCGCTCTCGCTGCCGGTGCTGATCTTCGGGGCGCGCGCCAGCGAGCTGGCGATCCGTGGCGAATCCTACCTGGCCCCGCTCGAGCTGCTGGCCGCGCTCGCGGTGCTCGGGATCACGCTCGCACCGCTGGCATGCGCCGCCGCGGTACGCATCAGTCTGGAGTGAACGGAGAAAAATGAACTGGACCTGGTTTCATCGGCTGGGCTCGCCGCCTCACATCTACCGGCTCGCGCAGCAGCTCACGCCCTGGTTCGCGTGGCCGGCTGCCGCACTGATTCTGACCGCGCTCTACGGCGGACTGGTGCTGGCACCCCCGGACTATCAGCAGGGGGACGGTTTCCGCATCATTTATATGCATGCGCCCGCCGCCTGGATGTCCCTCATGGTATATACGACCATGGCGGTCGCCGCCGCGGTCGCGCTCATCTGGCGCATGAAAGTGGCGCACGCCGTCGCCGCCAGCTGCGCGCCCATCGGCGCCTCGTTCACCTTCGCGGCGCTCGTGACCGGCTCGCTGTGGGGCGAGCCGATGTGGGGCACGTGGTGGGAATGGGATCCGCGGCTGACGTCGGAACTAATCCTGTTGTTTCTCTATCTGGGCTACATGGGCCTGCGGGGGGCGATCGAGGATCCGCAGCGGGCCGATCGCACCAGCGCCGTGCTCGCGGTGGTAGGTATCGTGAACGTCCCGATCATTCATTACTCGGTGACCTGGTGGAATTCGCTGCACCAGGCGCCCTCGGTGATGCGTCTCGGCAAGCCGCAGCTCTCGCTGCCGATGCTCTGGCCGTTGCTGGTCATGTTGCTCGGCTTCACGCTGTATTTCGTGGCCGTGCTGCTGGTGCGCCTGCGCGGCGAGATTCTCCTGCGTGAACGCTCGGCGAGCTGGATCCGCGAGGTGGTGGGAACATGAGGGAGTTTTTCGACATGGGCGGCTATGCCGCTTTCCTGTGGCCCTCCTATGCGGTGACGCTCGGTGTGGCGGTCATCAACGTCATCTGGGCGCGCCGCTCGCTCGCGCGCGCCATGGCAGCCGCCCGCCGGCGCCTTGCCGCAGGGGCCGACTCATGACGCCGCGTCAGCGCCGCATGACGCTGGTCATCGGGATCCTGGTCGGCGTGAGCATCGCCGGAGCGCTGGCGCTCTCGGCCTTCAGGAAGAACGTCACCTTCTTCTTCGATCCCAGCCAGGTGGCCGCCGGCCAGGTGCCGAGCGGCGAGCGGTTCCGTCTCGGCGGCATGGTGACCGAGGGGAGTCTGCACCGTGAGCCCGGCAGCCTCGAGGTGCGCTTCGTCGTGACCGACTTCAGCCATCAGGTGCCGGTCAGCTACACCGGCGTCCTCCCGGATCTGTTCCGCGAGGGCGCGGGCGTCGTGGCCCACGGACGGCTGCGCGCCGACGGGACTTTCATCGCCGACGAGGTGCTCGCCAAGCACGACGAGAAATACATGCCCCCGGAAGTGGCGCGCTCGCTGAAGAAGCGTCATGGCGAGTCGCGCCAGGAGGGCACGCCCGCAGCCGCCGGCCCCGAAGGCCCACCCGCCACGCAGCCCAGCCACGCACCGACGACAGGGAGCTGACACCATGTTGCCCGAGCTCGGTCACTTTGCGCTGATACTCGCGCTGCTGCTCGCGGGCCTGCAGGCCTTCTTCGGCATCGCTGGCCCCATGTTCGGCCGCGAGCGCTGGAGCGCTGCGGTAACGCCGGCCGTCGCCGGGCAGTTCGTCATGGTGGCGACCGCAGTCGGCTGCCTGATGGCCTCGTTCGTCGGCAACGACTTCTCGGTCAAGTACGTCGCCGAAAACTCCAACACCGCACTGCCCGTGTTCTACCGGGTGGCGGCGCTGTGGGGCGCGCACGAGGGATCGCTGCTGCTGTGGATCATGCTGCTGGCGCTCTGGACCGTCGCGGTGGCGGCGCTCGGGAGCCGTCTGCCGCGACTGTTCCTGGCGCGGGTGCTCGGGGTGCTCGGGTTGATCAGCTTCGGCTTCCTGCTGTTCACGCTCGCGACCTCCAATCCCTTCCTGCGGCTCGACCCCGCGGCGGGCGACGGTGCCGATCTCAACCCGATCCTGCAGGACCCGGGACTCGCGGGACATCCGCCCGTGCTCTACACCGGTTACGTTGGCTTCGCGGTCGCCTTCGCCTTCGCCTGCGGCGCCATGCTCGAGGGCCGCATGGACCAGAACTGGGCGCGCTGGACTCGCCCGTGGGTGACGGCCGCATGGTCGTTCCTCACCTGCGGGATTGCCATGGGGAGCTTCTGGGCGTACTACGAGCTCGGCTGGGGCGGTTTCTGGTTCTGGGACCCGGTGGAGTGCGCCTCGTTCATGCCCTGGCTGGTGGGGACGGCGCTCATTCATTCGCTCGCGGTCACCGACAAGCGCGGGCTCTTCAAGAGCTGGACACTGCTGCTCTCGGTGCTGGCCTTCTCGCTGAGCCTCCTCGGCACCTTCCTGGTGCGCTCCGGCGTGCTGGTGTCGGTGCATTCCTTCGCCGCCGATCCGAGCCGCGGCGTGTTCATTCTCTCGTTCCTCATCGTGATGATCGGCGGCGCGCTCAGCCTCTACGCCCGGCGCGCGCCGCTGCTCAAATCCCCGGCGGGATTCGAGCTCGGGGCGCGCGAGTCGTTCCTGCTGTTCAACAACGTGCTGCTGGTGATGGCCGCCGGCACGGTGCTCGCGGGCACGCTCGCGCCGCTGATCTCGGGTGCGCTCGGGCTCGGTACCGTCTCGGTCGGTCCCCCGTTCTTCAATCCGACCTTCATGCTGGCGATGCTGCCGCTGCTCGCGCTGCTGTCGATCGGCATCCATGCGAGTTGGAAGCGTGGACGGCTCGGAACGCAGCGGCGGACGCTCCTTTACACCTTCGTGGCCGCCGCGGTGCTTGGCTGCGGGCTGGTGTACGGAATTTATTCCCATGGCAGCCTGCTGACGCCCGTCGGCGCGACGCTCGGGCTGTGGATCATTCTGTCCTCACTGGTCGACCCGGTCGACCGCCTGCGCCGGCGGCTGTCGCTGCCGCGCGCGGTGATCGGCATGACGGTTGCGCACCTCGGTCTTGCGATTGCGGTGATTGCGCTCACCACGGTCCAGTCCTTCACCAACGAGAGGGACATCGCCCTGGCGCCCGGTGCGAGCGCGACCGTCGGCGGCTACCAGTTCCGCTTCGACGGCGTCGCTCCGATCGAAGGCCCGAACTATGACGGAGTGGGCGGCACGCTGGTCGTGACCCGCGACGGCGCACCGGTCGCGGTGCTCAAGCCGCAAAAGCGCCGCTACTCGGTGCAGCACCAGGTGACCACCGAGACGGCGATCCACTACAGCCGCGGCAACAACATCCTGGTCGCGCTCGGCGAGGACCTCGGGGCCGGGCACTGGAGCGTGCGCATCCAGATCCGCCCGCTGGTGAGTTTCATCTGGATCGCCGCGGTCATCATGGCACTCGGTGGAGCGCTGGCGATCTCCGACCGCCGCTACCGTCTGGCGAGGACGCCGAGCGCCGTGCCGGCGGCAGCGGCGCCGGAGCACGCATGATCAACCGTTTCGTCATCCCGATGGTGGCGTTCGTCCTGCTCGCGGTGGTGCTCGCAGTCGGCATCAAGCATTCCCCCGAGAAGGGCGTCATCGCCTCGCCGCTCATCGGCAAGCCGGCGCCGCAGTTCTCGCTCCCGAGCCTGTCGGACCCGACACACACGGTGAGCTCTGCCGCGTTGCGCGGGCAGTGGTACCTGCTGAACGTGTGGGGCAGCTGGTGCGGCACGTGCCGGGATGAGCACCAGATGCTCCTCGACGTGCGCCGCTCGGGCCGGGTGCGGCTCATCGGCCTCGACTGGAGGGACGACGACAGCCAGGCGCGCGGCTACCTGCAGCAGCTCGGCGACCCGTATGAATTCGTCGCGGCCGATCGCGACGGCCGCACCGCCATCGACTGGGGCGTGTACGCGGCGCCGGAGAGCTTCCTGGTGAACCCCGCCGGAATAGTCGTATACAAGTGCATGGGCGAGTTGACGCCCGACATATGGGAGAAAGAGATTCTCTCGCGGCTGCCGAAGGCGCAGGCGGCGGGCTCATGAGGCGCGCGACCGTGATTTGCGTGGCGGCCGCCGGCCTGGCCCTGGCGAACGCGGCCGTCGTCCGGGCGATCGACACCACGCAGATGCCGACTCCCGAGCTGCAGGCGCGCTACGAGGGGCTGACGCACGAGCTGCGCTGCGTGCAGTGTCAGGATGAGGCGCTGGCCGACTCCCCCGCGGGGGTCGCCGCGGACCTGCGGCGCGAGGTGCGCGACATGCTGCTCGCCGGCAAGTCGGACGACGACGTCCGTAACTTCATGCTGGCGCGCTACGGGGACTTCGTGCTCTTTCGTCCACGCTTCGTGCTGAAGAACGTCTGGCTGTGGGCGGCGCCGGAGGTGCTGCTCGTGGTCGGCGCGCTGGTGGCGTGGCGCGTGGTGCGCAAGCGCGCCCGGCTCGTGAGCGCGGACACCGAGCCACTGCCCGACGACGGATCCAATTGATGCTCACCTTCGTACTCCTCTCCGCGGCGCTGGCCGTGATCGCCGTGGCCGCGGTCACGATCCCGCTGGTGCGCTCCGGCGCGTCCGCCAGCTCGCCGGCCCCGTGGACGGCGCTCGCGGTGGCGGGCGTGCTGGTCGTCGGGTCGGCCGTGCTCTACGTGACCTGGAGCAACTGGGCCTGGCACCCGCAGCCCTCGGCGTCGGCCGATTCGCCGCAGAACATGGTGGCACGGCTCGCCCGCAGGCTCGAGCGCGAGCCGGGAAAAGTCGAGGACTGGCTGATGCTCGGCCGCTCCTACACCGTTCTGCAGGAATATGCGCTGGCCGTGCGCGCCTACGAGCGCGCCGACACCCTGAGCGGCGGAAAGAGTGCCGAGGCGCTCAGCGGCGAGGCCGAGGCGCTCGCGATGGGAGACCAGGCGGAGCTCGACGGCCGTGCGGGACAGCTGATCGAGCGCGCGCTCGTGCTCGACCCGAACTCCGGCAAAGCGCTGTTCTATGGCGCCGTGGCCGCCGTACGGCGCGGAGATCTGCCGGCCGCGCGGCAGCGTTTCTCGAAACTGCTCGCGATGAATCCTCCGGACCAGGTGCGCACGTTCCTCCAGCAGCAGATCGCCGCCATCGACCAAAGGCTCAACGGTCAGGCCGATCAGGGGAGGGCGGGCGCTGCCGCAGCCCCGGCGCGAGCCGCCGCGAGTGCCGCGGCTACGCCTGCTGCCGCGGCTACGCCTGCTGCCGCGGCATCGGGCGATGCCGGCGGCTCGGTGCGCGTGAAGATCACACTGTCCCCGGCGCTCGCGCAGCCCTCCGGATCCTTTCCCCTGTTTGTATTCGTACGCGATCCTGCGCACCCAGGGCCGCCGCTTGCTGCGCGGCGCCTCGCGAGCGAATTCCCGCAGACCATCGAGCTGACGCAGAGGGATTCGATGATTCCCGGCCACAGCTTCAGTGCCGGGGACAGTGTCACCGTAGTCGCCCGCATCGCCCGTTCGGGCAATCCGGTCGGCGCGAGCGGTGATCCCTACGGCGAGATCAGCTATCGGGTGGGCAAGGACGGCCTCGCATCGCTCACCATCGACCGCCTGACCCCCTGAAAGTCGCGGTGAAGCGACGCGCTGGGCCGGTCGGGGGGTTCCCAGGCAGTTTTCCCGGGCGCTGCCTTGGGCGTATCCTGCCCCTCGAGGAATCGATAAAGTCATCGGAGCTTGCGCCGGCCTCGTGGTCGGAAGGAGAGCAGCAATGGCTCATGCAACGGAAGGACGGCTGTCGCATCGTGGCTTCGCGTCGATGAACGCAGAACGGCAAAGGCAGATTGCCAGCATGGGTGGCAAGGCCGTGCCGGACGAAAAGCGCAGCTTCTCGCAGAATCGCCGCCTGGCCGCCGAGGCCGGACGCAAAGGCGGACAGAGCGTACCGGGATCCAAACGCAGCTTCTCGCAGAACCGCGCGCTCGCGGCGGTCGCGGGCCGCAAGGGCGGCCAGAGCGTACCGGACGAGAAACGCAGCTTCTCGCAGCACCCGGAGCTCGCCGCGCAGGCGGGCCGCAAGGGTGGCCAGGCGAGCCACGGGAGCGGCCGCCCGAGCTGAGGACTGCGCGCCCGCGCGCTCTGCGGCCGGACCGAAAGGCACCGCTCCTCTGGGGGCGACGCGCGCGTCGCTCCCTGGGCGCACGCGCAAGCAACGACTCGGATCGCCGGTTCGGCGGCGGCGCGAGCCGCCGATCCTCGCGCGGCATTGACCCCCGCCCCGACTCGTACTACTTTCGCCGCTGTTGCTAGGGGAGCCCCGGCAGGGGGCTGAGAGGCCATCGGCGCTTGG
The DNA here is from genome assembly GCA_035542535.1 of Steroidobacteraceae bacterium. Taxonomy (GTDB): domain Bacteria; phylum Pseudomonadota; class Gammaproteobacteria; order Steroidobacterales; family Steroidobacteraceae; genus 13-2-20CM-66-19. The sequence goes on along the minus strand of DATKLG010000060.1, from coordinate 84,156 downwards.
GGAAGCGCGGCATGGCGACCCTCCTAACCTGATCCAGTTAATGCTGGCGTAGGAAAGCGAAACCCTCCGATCCCTTTCCCATGGGCAGCATTCGCCGGATCTTCTGTGGCCTGACGCCAGGAGTGTCTGATGAATGCGCAGAGTTGGCACGTCGTCTCCGAGTCCTTTCCCGCCTCCCGCAAGGTGTACCGCCCCGGGCGTCTGCACGGGGACCTGAGGGTCCCGATGCGCGAGATCGCGCTGCATCCCTCGAGTGGCGAGCCGCCGCTGGCAGTCTACGATCCTTCCGGCCCGTACACCGATCCTGCGGTCGCGATCGACATCGAAGCCGGTCTCGACCGGCTGCGCGAGCGCTGGATCGCCGCGCGCGGCGACACGGAAGGCTACCCCGGGCGGCACGTGCAGCTCATCGACAACGGGCTCACCGCAAGCGCCAGGGCGGCGCCGGAATTTCCCGTGCGCCGCCCGCCGCTGCGCGCCCGGGCCGGCAGGGCGGTCACGCAGCTCGCCTACGCACGCGCCGGGGTGGTGACTCCCGAGATGGAGTACGTCGCGATCCGCGAGAATCTCGGGCGCGAGCGCGCGAGCGGCGCGGCACCCGACGGCAACTCCTGGGGCGCCAACATCCCTGCGTACGTGACGCCGGAGTTCGTGCGCGACGAGATCGCCGCGGGGCGCGCCATCCTGCCGGCGAACGTGAACCACCCGGAGTCCGAGCCGATGATCATCGGCCGCAACTTCCTGGTGAAGATCAACGCCAACATCGGCAACTCCGCCGTCACGTCTTCGACCGCCGAGGAGGTCGACAAGATGGTGTGGGCGATCCGCTGGGGCGCCGACACCGTCATGGACCTGTCCACCGGGCGCAACATCCACACCATCCGCGAGTGGATCCTGCGCAACTCGCCGGTGCCCATCGGGACCGTGCCCATCTACCAGGCGCTCGAGAAGGTGGGCGGAGTGGCCGAGGATCTCAGCTGGGAGATCTTCCGCGACACGCTCATCGAGCAGGCCGAGCAGGGGGTCGACTACTTCACCATCCACGCGGGCGTGCGCCTCGCGTACGTGCCGCTCACCGTCGCGCGCGTCACCGGCATCGTCTCGCGCGGCGGTTCGATCATGGCGAAGTGGTGCCTCGCCCATCACCGTGAGAGCTTTCTCTACGAGCGCTTCGCGGAGATCTGCGAGATCTGCCGCGCCTACGACGTCAGCTTCTCGCTCGGCGACGGCCTGCGCCCGGGCTCGATCGCCGACGCCAACGACGCGGCGCAGTTCGCCGAGCTCGAGACGCTCGGCGAGCTCACGCGCATCGCCTGGGCGCGCGACTGCCAGGTGATGATCGAGGGCCCGGGCCACGTGCCGATGCACAAGATCAAGGACAACATGGACAAGCAGCTCGCCACCTGTGGCGAGGCCCCGTTCTACACCTTAGGTCCCCTCACCACCGACATCGCGCCGGGTTACGACCACATCACCTCGGCGATCGGCGCGGCGATGATCGGCTGGTACGGCACGGCGATGCTCTGCTACGTCACGCCCAAGGAGCATCTCGGGCTTCCCGACCGCAATGACGTCAAGACCGGCGTGATCACCTACAAGATCGCCGCCCACGCGGCCGATCTCGCCAAGGGGCATCCCGGGGCGCGCGCGCGCGACGACGCGCTGTCGCGCGCCCGCTTCGACTTCCGCTGGCAGGACCAGTTCAACCTGTCGCTCGATCCCGATACCGCGTGCGCCTTCCACGACGAGACGCTGCCCAAGGAGGGCCACAAGGTGGCGCACTTCTGCTCGATGTGCGGCCCCAAGTTCTGCTCGATGCGCATCTCCCACGAGGTGCGCGCCGAGGCACGCGCTCAGGGTATGCGCGAGATGGCCGAGAAGTTCCGCGCCGGCGGCTCGGAGCTGTACGTGCCTGCGGCCCGCAAAGGCTAGCCGGATGCGCGTGACGGTCACGGGCGCGGGCGTCGCGGGCCTTGCCTGCGCGCTCGAGCTTGCCGAGCGCGGCGCCTCGGTCGAGGTGCTCGAGCGCGCCGCCGCACTCCCGGGCGCCGGCTGCTCGTGGTTCGCGGGTGGCATGCTCGCCCCGTGGTGCGAGCTCGAGAGCTCGGGTCCCCTGGTGGAGCGTCTCGGGGAGGAGGGGATCGAGTGGTGGCGGCGACGCTTTCCGGCGACCGCCCGCCGGGGGACGCTCGTGGTCGCGCACGCCCGCGACGCGGGCGAACTGCGGCAGTTCGCGCGGCGCACGCGACGCTTCGAGACGCTGGATGCCGCGGCGCTCAGCGCCCTCGAGCCCGAGCTCGCGGGGCGTTTCGGCAGCGCGCTCTATTTCCCGGGCGAAGGCCATCTCGACCCGCGTGCCGCGCTCGACGCGCTGTCGGCGCGTCTCGGGGAGCTCGGCGTGCGCGTGCGTTTCGGAGTCGATGCGCAGCTCGCCGCGCCGGCGGGCCGCGAGCGGCTCGACTGCAGCGGAATCGCGGCACGGCGGGTCCTCACGGACCTGCGGGGCGTGCGCGGCGAGATGCTGCTGGTGCGCGCACCGGAGGTGTCGCTGTCGCGCCCGGTGCGCCTGCTCCACCCGCGCCTGCCCGTCTACGTGGCGCCGCGCGGGCACGGCGTCTTCATGGTCGGCGCCACCATGATCGAGAGCGACGCCGAGCGGCGCGTCAGCGTGCGCTCGCTGCTCGAGCTCCTGTCGGCGGCCTACGCCTTGCACCCGGCCTTCGGCGAGGCCGAGGTTCTCGAGACGGGTAGCGGGTTGCGCGCCGCCTTTCCCGACAACCTGCCGCGCATCCGTCGCGTGGCAGGCGAGCTGTACGTGAACGGCCTCTACCGCCACGGCTTCCTGCTCGCCCCGGCGCTGGCGTGCCGTGCCGCGGAAGCGCTGCTCGAAGGACGCCGTTTCCCGGAGGTGATGGATGAGGATCCTCGTCAACGGCTCCTGGCGTGAGATCGCCGCGGCCGAGCTCGCCGCGACGCTGGAGGAGCTCGGCTACGGCGGCCGCGTGGTCTCGACCGCGGTGAACGGCGAGTTCGTCGCGGCCGAGGCGCGCGTGCGCACCGCACTCACCGACGGCGATCGCATCGAAGTGCTCGCGCCCATGCAGGGAGGCTGAATGCGGCTGAATCTCTATGGAACCGAGCTCAGGTCGCGATTGCTGCTCGGCACGGCACGCTATTCCTCGCCGGCGGTGCTCACCGAAGCGGTCCGCGCCGCCCACGCCGAGGTGGTTACGGTGTCGCTCCGCCGGGAATCGGCGGGCGAACGCGCCGGCCAGGGCTTCTGGTCGCTCATCCGCGGTCTCGGCGTGCGGGTCCTGCCGAACACCGCGGGTTGTCACAGTGTCAAGGAGGCGGTCACGACCGCTCACATGGCGCGCGAGGTGTTCGGCACGCCATGGGTGAAGCTCGAGGTCATCGGCGAGGACGACACGCTGCAGCCGGATGTCTTCGGCCTCACCGAGGCGGCCCGGATCCTCTGTGCCGAGGGCTTCGAGGTGTTTCCGTACACCACCGAGGACCTGGTGGTCGCCGAGCGGCTGCTCGCCGCAGGCTGCCGCGTGCTCATGCCCTGGGGCGCGCCGATCGGCTCCGGGCGCGGGCTCAACAATCTCTTCGGACTGACGGCGCTGCGCGCGCATTTCCCTGCGGTGCCGCTCATCGTCGATGCCGGTCTCGGCGTACCCTCGCACGCCGCCCACGCCATGGAGCTCGGCTTCGATGCGGTGCTGATCAATACCGCGGTGGCGCAGGCCACCGACCCGGTGGCGATGGCGGGAGCGTTCGCGCTCGCGGTCGAGGCGGGGCGCGCCGCGCGCCTTGCGGGTCCCATCGAGCCGCGCGACTTTGCGGCACCCTCGACTCCGGTGATCGGCCAGGCCTTCCTCGGATGAGGTTGCCGCGGGTCTATCCGATCGTCGACAGCGCCGCCTGGGTCGCGCGTCTCGCACCGCTCGGGGTCCGGCTGGTGCAGCTGCGCATCAAGGAGCGCGCGCCCACCGAGGTGCGTGCCGAGATAGCCGCGGCGCGCCTCCTGTGCGCGACCTGCGGCATACAGCTCATCGTCAACGACTACTGGGAGATCGCGCTCGAGGAGCGCTGCGACTTCGTGCACCTGGGGCAGGGCGACCTCGCCGGCGCGGATGTCGTCGCACTGCGCCGTGCCGGCGTGCGCCTCGGCGTGAGCACCCACGATGAGGCGGAGCTCGAGCGCGCACTCTCGGTTGCGCCCGACTACGTGGCGCTGGGGCCGATCTACCCGACGCTGCTGAAGATCATGCCATGGCAGCCCCAGGGCCTCGGACGCATCGGCGAGTGGAAGCGCCGCATCGGCCCGATCCCGCTGGTCGCGATCGGCGGGCTCACACTCGAGCGTCTCGCCGGCGTGTTCGCTGCCGGCGCCGACGTCGCGGCGGTCGTGACCGATATCGTGCGCAGCGCCGACCCGGAGGCCCGCGCGCGTGCCTGGCTCGAGGTGGCGGCGTGAGCGACCGCTACTCTCGCCAGACGCGGCTCCCCGAGGTGGGAGTTGAGGGGCAGGCGCGCCTCGGCGCCGCTGCCGTGACGGTCGTCGGCGCCGGGGGTCTCGGCTGCGCGGTGCTCGAGTATCTCACCGCGGCCGGCGTCGGGCGGCTCACCATCGTGGATCACGATCGGGTGGAGGAATCGAATCTCCATCGCCAGCCCCTCTACCGCATGGGCGACCTCGGCAGGATGAAGGTCGAGGCGGCGCGCGCGACGCTCGCGGCCTTGAATCCCGAGGTGCACATCGACACGCTCGCCGAGCGGCTGACACCGGCCAACGCGCCCGGGCTCGCCGCCGCGGCGGACGTCCTCGTCGATGCCGCCGACAGCTTCGCCGTCACGTACGTGCTGAGCGATGCCTGCCAGGGCCAGGCCAAGCCGCTGGTGAGCGCTTCGGTGCTCGGGCTCGCCGGCTACGTCGGCGTATTCTGCGGCGGCGCGCCGAGCTACCGTGCCGTGTTTCCCGAGTTACCGCCTCAGGCAGGCTCGTGTGCCGAAGCGGGCGTCCTCGGCAGCGCCGTCGGCGTGATGGGGACGCTCGCCGCGCACCTGACGCTCGCCCTGATTCTCAGGCTCGAGCCGCCGGTGCTCGGGCGGCTCATGAGCGTCGACTTCCGCACCTTGCACGTCGGCGGGTTTTCCTTCGCCGGAGCCGCGGAGCCCGTCGATACGCTCGCCTTCATCGCCCCGACGCAGGTTGCGGCCTCGGACCTCGTGATCGATCTGCGCGGCCCCGCCGAAGCACCGCTCGCGCCGTTTCCGTCGGCATTGCGCCTCGGCGTCGAGGCGCTCGAGAGTGCGCCGCAGCCGCTGCCGGCGGAGCGGCGCATCGTGCTGTGCTGTCGCAGCGGCATGCGCGCCTGGCGTGCGGCGCAGCTGCTGCGCGCGCGGGGCCATCGCAACCTCGCGTTGCTCGCGCTCGGCGAGTGACCGCAGTCCTCCTCATCGCGGGCACGGACTCGAGCGGCGGGGCCGGCCTCACCCGCGACGTTGCGACCCTGACGCACTTCGGGGTGGCGGCACTCAGCGCCGTCACCGCCGTCACCGCTCAGACCGACCGCGAGGTGACCATGGTCGAGCTGCTGCCGCCGCGGCTGGTACGGGCGCAGATCGACGCGGCGCTCGCCGGCGCAACCGTGCGCGCGATCAAGACCGGAATGCTGGGCAGCCGCGCCATCGTCGAGGCGGTGGCCGCGGGACTGCCGCCGCGCGCGCGCGTGCCGCTGGTGCTCGATCCGGTGCTGGCAGCCAGTGCCGGTACCGAGCTGCTCGATTCCCCCGGCCGCGCAGCGCTGTGCGCGCTGCTGCTGCCGCGGGCGACGCTTCTGACGCCCAACATCCCGGAAGCAGCCAGGCTGCTCGGTGCACCGCCGGCCGCCTCCAGCGCGGAGATCGTCGCTCAGGGCCGCGCGCTCTGCGCGCTCGGTCCGACCGCAGTCCTGATGAAAGGCGGACACGCTGCCGGCGCCGTGGCAACCGACTGGCTCATCTGCGGCGAGGGAGAGGTGCGCGAATTCAGCTCGGCGCGCAGCGCGCGGGAGCGGCGTGGCACCGGCTGCGCGCTCGCCGCGGCGATCGCTGCCGGCCTCGCCGGCGGGCTGGCTCTCGAGGCGGCGTGCGCGCGCGCCAAGGAGCACGTGACCGCGCTGTTACAGGCGCCCGCCTAGCTGTGGAGTCTCAGCAGGTTGTTCCTGTTGAGTCTCAGTCTGCTGATGGGCGGCTGGGCGGCGAGGCTCATGTGGGGTCGATGCCAGTTGTAGCCGTGAAGCCAGGTCGGCAGAGCATCACGACGCTGGTACGAGTGGTGGTAGGCGCGAGCATACGCCCACTCGCGTAGAGCGGTTTGGATGAAGCGCTCAGCCTTTCCATTAGTGCGCGGTGTATAGGGCCTGGTGTAGTGATGGCGCAAACCCAGCTGGGCGCAGGCACTGGCGAAGTCGTGGCCCCGATAAGCTTTGGCGTTGTCGGTGTAGACACCCTTGATGCGTACGCCGAGGCCAGCGTAATAGGCTACGGCGGCCCTCAGGAAGACAACGGTACAGTCGGCGCTCTCGTCCGGCAGCAGCTGGGCATAGGCAACGCGTGAAGCATCGTCAATGGCGATGTGCATATAGTCCCAGCCTGGCGCGGGACCGGTACCGTGACCGTGCCGATTGCCCGTGATGCGGTGGCCCACCTTGATGATTCGGCCTAGCTTTTTCACGTCCAGATGCAGCAGCTCACCGGGCTCAGCGCGCTCATAACGGCGATACACAGGCGCAGGCTCGAGCTTGGATAACCGGTTCATCCCCGCTGCCTTCGCCAGCCGTGCGACCGTAGCGCGCGATAGATTCAGTTGGTGGGCGATCGCGAGCAGCGTCATGCGCTGGCGCCGCAGCGCCACTACCGCCGTTCTGAGCACCTCGTTAGTGGCGCTCGGAGAGCGATGCGGACGCGAGCTCAGATCCCGAAGACCCTGTGGGCCGCAGTCACTAAATCGCTTCAGCCACTTGTCCACCGTCTTGCTGGAAATCCCCAGCTCCCGGGCAACCTGAGCCTTCGGTCGACCCGCCCGGATCCGATCTACCAGCAGCACTCGACACGCGTACGTCAGCCGCGCATTCTGATGCACGTCCATTCGGGACTCCCTCGATGTTCTAGGCGTGGTAACCAAGAGCATCACGGGAGACCCCCGAATGGGCAACCCTTCAACCAAGAATAACGTCCTGAGACTTCACACCTAGCCGCTCACGCGCACCCGCTGCGCACGTCTCCCAAACACGACACGCGGCACGGGCTCTCCGGTCAACCAACACTGCCCTCGAGCGCTTTAGGGTGCGACGGGTTGGCAAACGCTCGCCCCAGAACTGACAGAGGGAATGAACATGGAGCGCATTATGTTGCGGCGCGTCCTGTTGAGCGCGCTGGTTTCAGGTCTCACCGCGGTGCTCGGCGCCTGCGGCGGCGGCGGGTCCGCCTCCACCGGCGGCAGCAATCCGCCACCCACGCAGACCGGGACGTTGCAGCTGCTGATCAGCGATGCGACTTCCGACGACTGGGCTACGATCGGCGTACAGCTCGAGAGCGTGGCGCTGATCCCGGCCGACGGCAGCGCGAACGTCACCATCTGGACGGCTTCGACGGCCACGCCGCTCAACCTGGTGCAGCTCGACAACCTCGCCGACATCATCGGCAGCGTGAGCGTGCCGGTGAACACCTACAGCGGTGCCGTCATCACGGTCGCCGGCAATCCGGGCGACGTACAGCTCACCGTGTCGTCGAACCCCGAGAGCGGCTTCCCGGCCGCTGCCGGCGCGACCATTCCCGCGAGCCAGATCGACATCCAGCACACGCACGGCAGCAGCGGCAGCCTCACGGTGCCGATCACGCTCAACTTCGCCAACCCGCTGGTCGTCTCGAGCACCACGGCGAACGTGCTCAACGTGGAGTTCGACCTGGCGCATCCCGCCTTCATCATCGCGCACAATCCTCCGGCGGCGAATGGCGCTACCGTGTGGGCGGTCAACTTCAACGGCCCCGTGCGCCGCCGCCACGTCGGCGACCTGCGCTGGCTGGTCCTGCGCCACAGCTATGGCACCGTGCAGACGGTCAGCGGCAGTTCCTTCACCATGCTGCGGGATTTCCCCATGGTACCCGCGAGCAACCCCGAGGGTGAGGTCACCAGCAACACGCAGCTCACCATCAACGTCGACAGCACCAACGGCACGATCCTCTACGACGTCGACAACGGCAGCGCGCGTACCGTGGTCAACAGCGACTTCCCGGGCGCTCTGGCCGGAATGTTCGTGCGCGTCGCGGCGCGCTACCAGGACGACGGCAGCCTCACGGCCGTGCGCGTCTGGTATTCGAGCTCCTTCGCCAAGGTGTGGCTGAGTCCCGAGGGCCACGTGCTGAGCGTCGATGACGCGGCCGGTACCATGACCGTCGAGAACGAGGACGGGGCGCCGGTTGAGATCACCATCGGTCCCAACACGCTCTTCTACTTCCGCGCTCCGCACAACGCCAGCGCCGATGCCACCTCGATCGGGCAGGGACCCGGGTTCCTCGCGAGCGGCGACATCGTGCGCGGCTTCAAGGTGCACGTGAGCTGCGTGGACCCGCTCGCCAACCCGCTCGTGGCCGACAGCGTCGACATCGAGATGGCCAACTACAGCGGCACGATCTCCAACGCCGGCGCGACGGGCTTCACCTACACGCGCGATTTCCTGCGCAACAGCGACGACTACAGCGTGAATCTCGACTACCTGCCGTACACGGGCAGCAATAACAACGTGGACCCGGCCGGCGACCCGATCTCGGGCTTCGACTGGTGGTACTTCACCTTCCCGACCCAGGCGGAGACCGGCGCCAATGCGATCGGCGACTTCGAGTCGGCGAGCAACGGCTCGGTGACCTTCGGCGGTACCTTCGGCGCCGTGAGCGCCTGGGGTGCCTCGTCCGCCACCTGGGTGGGCGGCGCCACGCCGTGGCAGGTGCCGATGGCGATTCTCGAGCCGACTCCGCTGCCGCTCGCGCAGGTCGTCGCCGGAGTTACCGGCAGCTCCTTCACGGCGGCCCTCGTGGCCAATCCCGGCGGCCTGGCCGCCACCGTGGACTTCGATGCCACCGCTGGCTCCGCGACGCTCGTCTACCAGGTGAACCGCAGCGGCGGCACGCTGACGATCACGCCGCTCGACCTCAGCAAGTCGAGCGACTTCGCCACCTTCACCGACAGCCTGGTCGCGGGCACGCTGGTGAAGATCTGGGGCGTGCCGCAACCGGCCGGAATGGCCGCGAGCGGCGCACTCAAGGCGTACGTGATCATCTACTACACCGGCGTGCTGCCGATGAGCTGATGCAGGCGGGCGGCGGCGCAGGATGTGCCGCCGCGAGCTTCAGCCGAGGGCGCCGTCGAGTACGGCGCCCTTTTCTCTTGCGCACCTCGCGGGGTGCCGACCCCGCACGACGGGTATCATGCCCCGATGTCAGCTCCGCAGGATCCCCAGGCCGAGCTCAAGCGCATCGCGCGGCGCGCCATGAGCCAACACGGTCTCGAGGCGGATTTCCCGCCCGCCGCGCTCGCACAGCTGCGCACCATCGGCCAGGCAGCGCCCGCGACCGGTCCCGGGCGCCGCGACCTGCGCTCGCTCCTGTGGTGCTCGATCGACAACGACGAGTCCCGCGACCTCGACCAGCTGTCGGTCGCCGCGCCCGCCGCAGCCGGCGCCACGCGCATCCTGGTGGCGATCGCGGACGTCGACGGCACGGTTGCGGCCGGTTCGCCGCTCGATGCCCACGCGGGCGCCAACACCACCAGCGTCTACACCGCCGCCCAGATCTTCCCGATGCTGCCGGAGGCGCTCTCGACCGACCTGACCTCGCTCGCCGCCGGGCAGGAGCGAGCGAGCCTCGTCGTCGACATGACCGTGACGGCCGAGGGGTCGGTGAGCGCTTCGGAGGTCTATCGTGCCGCGGTCGTCAACCGCGCCAAGCTCGCCTACGACAGCGTGGCGGCCTGGCTCGACGGGCACGGACCGATACCGCCGCCGGTGGCGGCCGTTGCGGGGATGGACGCGCAGCTGCGTCTCCAGGACCAGGTGGCTCAGGCGCTCAAGCGCGTGAGCAAGGCACAGGGGGCGCTCGGCCTGACGACCCTCGAAGCGCGGGCGGTCTACGAAGGCAGCGCCCTCATGGACCTGAGGCCCGACGAGGACAACCGCGCCAAGGAGCTCATCGCTTATTTCATGATCGCGGCCAACGAAGTGGTTGCGCAATTTCTGGAGGCGAGGCGCTCGCCGTCTCTGCGCCGCGTGTTGCGCGTGCCCGAGCGCTGGGGGCGTATCGTGGCGCTGGCGGCCTCGCTCGGCAGCACGCTTCCTGCGGCCCCGGATGCGCGCGCGCTGAGTGCTTTTCTCGTGACCTGCCAGCAGCGCGCGCCGGAGCGCTTCCCCGACCTGTCACTCGCCGTGGTGAAGCTCCTGGGCGCGGGCGAGTACGTCCTCAAGCGCCCGGGGGAGGCGGCCGAGGGGCACTTCGGCCTGGCCATCGACGACTACACGCATGCCACGGCACCCAACCGGCGCTTTCCGGATCTGATCTCGCAGCGCCTGGTCAAGGCTGCCCTGGCCGGACGCGCGGCTCCCTACGACGATGCGACGCTGCGCACCCTGGCGCAGCACTGCACCGAGCAGGAGGGCAACGCCGCCAAGGTTGAGCGCCAGGTGCGCAAGTCCGCCGCCGCGATGCTGCTCACCCCGCACCTCGGCGAGCAGTTCGACGCCATGGTCACGGGCGTCAACGAGAGCGGCACCTGGGTGCGCATCGCACACCCGCTCGCCGAGGGCAAACTGGTGCAGGGCGTGCAGGGTCTCGACGTCGGCGACACGATACGCGTGCAACTCACCCACGCCGACATCGAGCGCGGCTTCATCGACTTCGTGCGCGTGAAGTAGCCGTCCGCCTTCGGCAGAAGGCGACATATCCAGGCGCGCGGGGACCTGCGCTCGCAGAGCCGCCCGCGTTGCGCTACACGGCCGCGCTCGGGGTGCGCGGTGCGCATCTCAGTACTCGAGGTGCAGGCGCAGCGCGTAGAAGCGGACCGGACCGCGATCCTGGTTGAACCCCGGGTTCCGGATGTATTGAAAATCCGGGGTGAGCTGCGCGCGCAGCGTCACCGTACCCGGGCTCCAGACCCAGCCCGCGCGATAGTAGATCTCGACGATCTGCTCGCGGGCATAGTCGAGCCGCCCGTCTCCCAGGAGAAATCCGGAGCCCCCGGCCGCCAGGTAGTCGCGATGCACGTCCGAGAGGCCCTCGATCGCCACGGCCGCTCCCAGCCGGTCCTCGGAGCGCCTCCAACGGACCCCGGAGAGCTGGCCGCCGGCGCTCGCATGCCGGTCCACCTCGGTGAAGGCGAAGTCCTCGGTCTTGGCGTCCTGCCAGCCGAGGCGCATGAACAGGCCGGTATCGCCGTGATCGGCGAGCGGCTGCTCGAGGTTGACGCCGACGCCGGTCTTGTGGCGTCCCTCCGCGCCGGTCGCCGCCACATCGGGCACGGTCCCGGCCGCCGCCGCGATCGCGAGCGCTTCGGAGTAGTCGCCCATGCGCGCGGTGTTGCGGTAGGCGAGCAGGCGCAGGACCGTGCCGTAGGGCCCCGGGGCGAGCGTCAGCTCGAGATTCTCCCCTCGCGCCCGCGCGAGAGTCTCGAGTGTCTGACCGTTGGCGTAGAGCGGCATGCGGTACATGCCGTACTTGAGTGACCACTCCGGGCTGAGGTAGCCGATGACGAAGCCGTCGGTGTAGCCGCGGGTGTCGGCCGCGAAGTCCCAGGCTGTGTTGTTCCACAGCGACCAGTTGAGAAACTGAGTGCGCGTGGAGTTGGCGTAGCTGTTCTTGTCGAAATCGTCCGATGCCGACAGCCGCCCCACCTTGAGCTCGAGACGGCGCGTCGCCTCGGTCCCCGGGAACTGATCCTGTCCGCGCGCGACCGGCGCCACTTCGCGCCCGAGAGGCAGCATCAGACGAACGAAGGCGCGCGCGACGTAGAACTCCTTCTTGAGGCCCGGAACTCCGGCGCGGATCACGTCGCCGTTCGTGAGACCGCCGAGCCCGGTGGCGCCCGACACGCCGGCACCCGTGAACTTCTCGGCATCGAGGTACAGTTGCCCCCACGGCAGCGGTGCCCACCCGCCGTAGAAGCCGATGGTGTGAGTCCCTTGGGTGTCGCCCCGCGGATCGAGGCTGAATTCTCCCTGGTACGGCGACTCGAGCGAGGATTGCTGCTGCTCGATGAAGGTGTATTGCACCCCGAGCAGCATCGGGTACTTGCTCTCCGGCGCCGGCTCATCCGCACTGACCGTACCGGCCCGCAGCGCGAGCGCGGCGAGTGCCAGAAGGCGGGTGGCGCGCGCCGGGGCCTGAGGCTGAGCGCCCCCCGGCACGCTAGCGCTGGGCCAGCGGGCGGCTGGGCTGCCAGTCTCCGCCCAGGGCCCGCACCAGCAGCACCGTGGCGCCGATGCGGCGCGTCTCGATGTCCACCGCCGCGAGGCGCGCGTTCAGCGAGGCGTTCTCCGTCAGGACGACCTCGAGGTAGGTCACGACGCCCCCCTTGTAGCGGTAGCGAGCCTGCTCGAGCGCTTCCTGCGTGGCGGTGACCGCGGCCGCCTGGCTCACGTCCTCGAGCGCCAGCTGATGCAGGGCCGCGAGGCTGTCCTCCACCTCCTGGTAGGCGATGAGCACCGTGCTGCGATAGTTGGCGACCTGCTCGTCGTAGCTCGCGTGCGCGGCGGCCGACTGGGCCGCGTGCAATCCCGCGTCGAAGACGGTGAGCACGCCCTGAGGCCCGATCGACCAGAAGCGGCTCGGGGCCGCGAGCCAGTTGCTGCTCTGGGTGCTCTCCTGTCCCGCGGCGCCGAACAGGCTGAATACGGGAAAGTACGCGGCGCGCGCCACTCCGATCGTGGCGTTGGCCGCCGCGACGCGTCTCTCGGCGGCCGCGACGTCCGGCCGGCGCTCGAGCAGCTGCGAAGGCAGGCCCGGATCCACGGCTGGGAGGGCCCGATCGGCCTCGAGCGGCCGGGCCTCGAGATGGAAGGCGCTGGCCGGGACTCCGGCCAGCACGGCGATCGCGTGCTCGGTCTGCGCGCGCCGCAGCCGGGTGTCCTCAGCCTGGGTGCGCGCCGTCTCGAGCTGCGCCTGCGCCTGCTTCACGTCGGCGATCGCCGCGGCGCCGCCCTGGTAGAGATTGCGCGTCAGCTCGAGCGCCCGGGCGTAATCGGCCACGGTGCGGTCGAGGAGCTGCTGCTGGGCATCGAGTCCGCGCAGCACGAAGTAGTCCGTGGCGAGCTCTGCGTGCACGGAGAGGTCGAGCGTGGCGACGTCGCCGGCGGTGGCCTGCTCGGTCGCGCGTGCCCCCGCCACGGTGTTGCGCACCCGCCCGAAGAGATCGAACTCGTAGGAAAGGTCCGCGCCGACGATGAAGGTATTGAAGATGGGCTCGTCCCCCGGGGCAAAACCGGGCCCGTTGGCCGAAACACGCTGGCGCGTGGCGCTCGCGCTCGCAGTGAGCGTGGGGAAATACGCGGCGCGGGCGATGCGGGTCTCGGCGCGGGCCTGCTCGAGACGGGCGAGGGCCGCCTTGAGGCTCTGGTTGGCGCCGCTGACGCGCGCCTCGAGCTCATCGAGCTCCTCGTCTGCGAACATGGTCCACCACGCGCCGCGCGGCACGTTGTCTGCGGGCGCGGCGACCTTCCAGTCGCCGCTCTCCTGATATGCGGCTCCGGCCGGCGGGCTCGTCGGGCGCTCGTAGTGGGGTGCGAGCGAGCAGCCCCCGAGTGTGCAGGCGACGGCGAGCGCGAGGCACGAGCCGGCGCGCATCAGCGCTGTTCCGCGGCGGCGCCCACGACCCGGACCTGCATGCCGTCGCCGATCGAATCGGGCGGATTCACGATCAGCGTATCGTCCGGCTCGATCCCTGAGAGCACTTCGACCTCGCGTCCGAAGTCGCGCCCCTGGGTGATCGGCCGCAGGTGGGCGTGACTCGAGGAGTCGACGGTCGCCACCAGCAGGCCCTGAGCGCGGAACAGGATCGCGTTGGCGGGGATGCGCAGAGTCGGGCTGCTGCCGTGCAGGTCGAATTGCACCTGCGCATAGGAGCCGGGCAGGAGCTCCCCGCGGCTGTTGTCGATCTGCAGCTCCACCTGCAGGGTGCGCGAGGCGGCATCGAGCGCGCGCGCGGTTGAGGTGACCTCAGCCTGGTAGCGCCTGCCGGGGTGATCGGCGAACGTCAGCGTCGCGGCAAGCCCCGGGCCGATCCGTGCGGCATAGCTCTGCGGCACCGAGACGTAGATGCGCAGCCGATGAGTGTCGGCCACGCGGAACAGGGCGGTCCCTGGGGCCTCGCCGGCGTTGATCAGCGCGCCGACGTCGGTATTGCGCTGCGTGACGACGCCGTCGAAGGGTGCGAGCACGCGCTTGAAGGACTCGAGCTCCCTCAGGCGTGCGAGGTTTGCGGCGGCCGACTGCGCGGCGGCCGCCTTGGCGGCCGCATCGCCGGCGCGCTCGTCGGCGTCCTGCTTGGAGACTGACTCGGTGGCGAGCAGTCCCTGCCAGCGCTCGTTGGTGGTACGCGCCAGCTGGTAGTTGGCCTGTGCCGTGGCGAGGTCGGCCTGCGCCTGCCGCAGCTGCTGATCGACCTCGGGGGCATCGATCTCCGCGAGCAGCTGGCCCTTCCTGACGCTGGTGCCGATGTCGGTCTGCCAGACGCGCAGGTAGCCGCTGGTGCGGGCGTAGATCGGCGCCTCATAGAAGGCCTGCACGGTGCCGGGAAGCACCAGCAGGTCGGAGCCCGGTCCGCGGGTCGGGTGCGTCGTCGCCACGGTGAAAATCGCCGCGTCCGCCGCCGCATGCTCGAGCGCGATGCGCGCGCTCAGGCGGCTGAGGATGCCCCAGGCGGCGAGCACCACGGCTGCGCCGATCGCGATCAGGACGTAGCGCCTGACGCGCGGATCAGTGGCCGGGGTGGAGGGGGGTGGCATCTGAGGCATCGGGGGCTCCGGGGGCACGTCCCGCGGCGAGCCGCCCGTGAATGAGTGTAAACACCGTGGGCACGAAAAACAGCGTCGCCACGGTCGCAAATACCAGGCCACCGATCACGGCGCGGCCGAGAGGGGCATTCTGCTCGCCGCCCTCGCCGAGGCCGAGCGCCATGGGCACCATGCCGATGACCATCGCGAGCGCGGTCATCAGCACCGGGCGGAAGCGGGTCACCCCGGCCTGCAGCGCCGCGTGCCGTGCGTCGTCGCCGGCGTCCATGCGTTGGCGCGCAAAGCTCACCACCAGCACGCTGTTGGCGGTCGCAACGCCCATGCACATGATGGCCCCGGTGAGCGCCGGCACGCTGACCGGCGTATGGGTGAGAAACAGCGTCCAGACGATGCCGGCGAGCGCGGCAGGAAGCGCCGTGATGATGATGAAGGGGTCGAGCCACGACTGGAAGTTGATCACGATGAGCAGGTAGACCAGCACGACCGCGCCGGCGAGCCCGAACAGGAGACCGTCGAAAGACTCGGTCATCGTGGTCACTTGTCCGCGCACGGTAACCTTCGAGCCGCGCGGCAGCTCGTGGCGGGTCTCGTCCACCAGCTTGTGGATCTGCGCCGACATGAAGCCGAGGTCGGCGCCCTGCATCGCGCCGTAGATGTCGATCACGGGTGTGGCGTCGTAGTGGCTCACGACCGCCGGCCCGACGCTGCGGTGGAAGCTGGCGACGTTGGCGAGCAACTGCGCGCCGTTGGCGCTGGCGGGGGAGGCGGCGAGGCCGGTGATCGGCGTGGTGGCGAGATCGGGGAGCGAGGTCAGACGGTACTGCGGGGTCTGCGCCGCGACGTTGTATTGAGTGCCGCTCTTCGGGTCGATCCAGAACGAGGGGGAGGTCTGAAAGCTCCCCGACAGCGACACGAGGAGATTGGAGGCCACGTCCTCCTCGGTGAGTCCGAGCAGCGCCGCCTTGCTGCGGTCGACCACCACGTTGATCTGCGGGTAGTCATAGGCCTGCTGGATGCGCATGTCGGCGGCGCCCGGGATCATGCGCATCCTGGCGAGCAGGGCGTTGGCGTACTGGCGGTTGCCCTCGACGTTGAAGCCCGATACCTGCACATCGATCGGCGCCGGGAGACCGAAGTTGAGGATCTGGCTCACCATGTCCGCGGGCAGGAAGGCGAAGGTGACCCCGGGATACTCCTCGGGCAGCCGGGCGCGCAGCGCGCGCACGTAGTCGCCCGTCGGGCGGTGTCCCTCCGCCAGGTTCACGAATACGTCGGCGTCGCCCGGCCCGACGGGACCGGAGGTCGAGTAGCTCAGGTTGATGCCGCTGTAGGGCACGCCGATGTTGTCGACGAGACTCGCGATCTCGGTCTTCGGGATCACCGCGCGGATGCCGGCCTCGACGCGATCGCAGAGGGCCGCCGTTTCGTCGATGCGGATGCCGGTGGGGCCGCGCAGGTGCAGGAGAATCTGGCCCGCATCGACCGTGGGGAAGAAGTCCTGGCCGAGTCCCGGGAGATAACGGCCGAGCGGGAAGGCCAGCAGCGCGGTCGCCGCCATCGCGCCGAGAAAGGGCAGGGCGAAGCGCTGTCCGGCGCCGAGCGCCCGGTCGAGCAGGGCACTGTAGCCGGCGCGTACCCGCTCGAATCGCCCCGTGAAGCCGGTCTGCAGGCGGGCGAAGCGCCCCTGCGGGTTCGCCGCCGCGTGCGCATCGTGCTTCTGCAGCCAGTACTTGGCGAGCGTCGGCACCAGGGTGCGCGACAGCAGGTAGGAGGCCAGCATGGCGAACACCACCGCCTCGGCGAGCGGGATGAACAGAAACCGGGCGATGCCGACCAGCATGAACATCGGTACGAACACGATGCAGATGGCGAGCGTCGACACCAGCGCCGGCAGGGCGATCTCGTGGGCGCCCGTCAGGATGGCGCCTTCGACCTCCATGCCCTGCTCGAGGTGCCAGTTGATGTTCTCGATCGTGACCGTGGCGTCGTCCACCAGGATCCCCACCGCCAGCGCGAGGCCGCCGAGGGTCATGATGTTGATGGTCTCGCCGAGCGCCGACAGGCACACGATCGAGGCGAGGATCGACAGCGGGATCGAGATGGCGATCATCAGCGTGCTGCGCCAGCTGCCGAGAAACAGGAGAATCATGAGCGCGGTCAGCGCCGCGGCGATCACCGCCTCGCGCACCACGCCCTCGATCGCCGCGCGCACGAAAATGGATTGATCGCCCACCAGGTCGATGTGGAAGTCGGGCGGCAGGGCCGCGCGGATGCCCGGCAGCCGCTCCTTGATGTTACGGATGATGTCGAGCGTCGAGGCGGCACCGGTCTTCAGGACGCTCATCAGCACGCCGCGGTGACCGTCGCGCCGTACGATGTTGGTCTGCGGCGGGTAGCCGTCGCGCACGTGCGCCACGTCGCGCACGTAGATGACGTTGCCGTTGCGGGTGGTCACCGGCAGATTGTTGAGCTCGTCGATCGTCTGCGGACTGGCATTGAGGGCCACGAAATACTCGCGGTCGCCGATCTTCTGCGTGCCCGCCGGCAGGATGAGGTTCTGACTGCCGATCGCACTGGTGACGTCGTTCCCCGAGAGTCCCTGGGCGCGCAGCGCATCCGGATCGAGGTCGACCTGCACCTGGCGCTGCAGCCCGCCGTAGGGGTAGGGCATGGAGGCGCCGTACACGGTCGCGAGCCCGGTGCGGATGATGTTGTTGCCGAGGTCGAAGAGCTCGGCCTCCGAGAGGCTCGGGCTCGAGAGCGCCAGCTGCAGAATCGGCACCGAGGAGGCGTTGTAGGCGAGGATGAAGGGGGGATTTGTGCCCGGAGGCGCCTGGCGCAGGATGGACTGCGACACGGCCGTGATCTGCGCGAACGACATCTCCTCCTTGGCGCGCGGCTGGAAGAAATACTTGACCACCGCAGTGCCGGCGAGCGACTGCGATTCGGTGTGCGCGACGTCGTTGACGGTGGTTTGCGCATAGCGCTCTGAGCCGAGCACCAGGCGCGTCGCCATCTCCTCCGGCGACAGCCCGCTGTAGCGCCAGATCACGCCCACCACCGGGATATTGATGTTGGGGAAGATGTCGGTGGGCGTTCGCAGGATCGCGAACACACCGAGGAGGAGTATCGCGATCGCGAGGACGATGAACGTGTAGGGGCGCCGCAGCGCCAGTTGGACGATCCACATCAGCCCGCGACACTAACCCACCGCGGCTCGCGGACACCACCCCCCTGATGAGAGGCAGACCCGCGCTCCCGGGGGCATGAAAACCCTGTCTTTACAATCTCTTGCAGGCGCTCAAGCGGTGCTGCGCGCGACGCGCAGGATCGCCGCGAGGCTCCTCTCGACGTCCGCATCCGTCGTGGCCCAGCTCGAAACGCTGATGCGCATCGCGGTGCGGCCCTTCCACACCGTGGCCCCGCACCAGCAGGTGCCATCCTCCTGCACGGCCGCAACGACCCGCCGGGTGCGCTCGGCATCCCCGAAGGCGACCACCACCTGGTTGAGGACCACCTCGTTCAGCACCTCGCATCCTGAGGCCGCGAGTCCTGCGGCGAAGCGCTGCGCCTGCCGGCAGTTGCGCTCGATGAGCTCCGCGAGGCCCGCGCGCCCGAGGGTCCGCAGCGCGGCGTACACCGGCACGGCGCGGCCGCGGCGCGACTCCTCGGGCACGAATTCGTGCGGATCGCGCTGCCGGTTGCTGGTCGCGAGGTAGGGAGCCGAGAGCGCGGGGGATGCCAGGCTCATCGCGCTGCGGTGCGCGGTCTCGTCCGCGCAGAAGACGATGCCGCAGTCGTACGGCACGTTCAGCCATTTGTGCCCGTCGGTTGCGATCGAGTCCGCCCGCTCGATGCCGCGCACCAGCCCGGCGCGGCTCGGGGCGGCCGCGGCCCACAGGCCGAAGGCCGCGTCGACGTGCAGCCAGGCGCCTCGCTCGCGCGTCAGTGCGGCGATCTCCTCCAGCGGGTCGAAGCCGCCGCTGTTCACGTTGCCGGCCTGTGCACAGACGATGCAGGGTCCGGAGCCCGAGCGCAGCAGTGCCCCGAGCGCATCGGCGCGCATGCGGCCCTGGGCGTCCGCCGGCACCCGGCGCAGGCGGTTGCCGCCGAGCCCGAGAAGCCGCAGCGCCATGAAGATGGTGTAGTGCGCCTCTTCGCTCACCAGCACCTCGATCGGCGGGGCTGCGAAGAGACCCTCGGCCTCGACATCCCAGCCGGCATTGCGCAGTACCCGGTGCCGGGCCGCCGCGAGCGCGGTGAAGCTCGCCATCTGACACCCGGTGACGAACCCGACCGTCATCGAGCCCGGCAGGCCCGCAAGCTCGCGCAGCCAGGCGGCGGTGACCTCCTCGATCGCGGCGATGAGCGGCGAGGTCGCGTACAGGCCCCCGTTCTGGTCCCAGGCCGAGACCAGCCAGTCGGCCGCCAGCGCCGCGGGCGTGCTGCCCCCGATCACGAAGCCGAAGTAACGTGGGCCGGCGCTCGCCACCGAGCCGACCGCCCCGGCACGCGCGAGCGCCTCGATCACCTGTGCGGCGCTCTCGCCCCGCGCCGTCAACGGAACGGCGAGCGCGCGCGACAGCTCATCCGGTGAAAGGAGCGAGCGCACCGCACGGGCCTCGAGCGAATCGCGATATTGGGCCGCGAGGCGTGCCGTCCCCTCGAGCAACTCCCGCAGCGCTGTCTCGTTCATTGCCGCACTCTCCCGCTCGCCGCCCGCGCCCGCCATGCACGCAGCGCGCTTTCCCTGCGCGGACTGTCTGCCCGGAGGCCGCTACAGCGCAAGCGGACGCTCAAGTATGTGGGAGGAGGGCACCACCGTCAGGCGTGGTAGTCGGCGGCCACGGTCTCATCCGCCGGCCTGGCTGCACTGCGCGCGTTCAAGAGCAGCGTCAGTACGAGCGCGATCGCAAGGTTGAGGAGCAGCGTATAGAACGCCGTATAGCCCGGGAGATTCCAATCGCCGAGCTTGAGCGGAAAGGCGGGCTTCAGGTCCTGGGAGATGGCCATGGCGGTGCCGGCGCAGGTGCCGACGGCCCAGCCGGTGAGCAGCGCCCAGTCGTTGAACCAGCGCGTGTAGGCGCCGATCACGAGTGCCGGCAGGGTCTGGATGATCCAGATTCCGCCGAGCAGCTGCAGGTCGATGGCGAACTTGGTCGGCACGAACAGGATGAACACCAGCGCGCCGGCCTTGACGATCAGCGACACCCGCTTGGCGAGCTGAGCCTCCTGCTTCGGCGTGGGATTGGGGTTGATGAACTCGCAATGGATGTTGCGGGTGTAAAGGTTCGCGGCCGCGATCGACATGATGCCGGCCGGCACCAGCGCGCCAATGCCGATCGCCGCGAAGGCCACGCCGACGAACCAGTCGGGGAAGCTGTGCAGGAACAGAGCCGGCACGGCGAAGTTGTTGCCGAACTGTCTGAAGCCGGCGGCGAATTCCGGGAGGTTGGAGACCCCCGCGCCGAGCGCGAAGAAGCCGACCAGGGCGAGTAGTCCCAGCATCAACGAGTAGCTCGGCAGCAGCGCGGCGTTGCGCCGAATGGTGCGGCCACTGCTGGCGCTCAGGATGGCCGTCAGCGAATGTGGATAGAGCAGCAGGGCGAGCGCCGAGCCGAGCGCGAGCGTGGCGTAGGCGCCGTAGGCCCCGGTACTGTTCGCTCCCGGGACCGCCAGCAGCAGCTTCTCGTGCGGAACGGCGGAGAAGATCTTGCCGAAGCCCCCGAGCTGCATGGGTATGAGGATCACTGCCGCGAAGGCCGTGATATAGATGAGGATGTCCTTGACGATGGCGATCGAGGCGGGTGCGCGCAGGCCGCTCGAATAGGTGAAGGCCGCGAGGATCAGGAAGGCAACGATGAGCGGCAGATCGGCGACCCATCCGCTGCCGGAGACGCCGAGCGCGCCGATCACCACCTGCAATCCGACCAGCTGCAGAGCGATATAGGGCATGGTGGCGACGATGCCGGTGACGGTGATCGCGAGCGCGAGCCAACGGTTGCCATAGCGGCCACGCACGAAATCGCCCGCGGTGAGGTAGCCGTGCCGGTGGCACACCTGCCAGAGCCGCGGGAACACCAGGAACAGGAGCGGATACGCCACGACCGCATAGGGCACCGCGAAGAAAGCCACTGCACCGGCGCCGAACGCGAGGGCCGGTACTGCAATGAAGGTGTAGGCGGTGTACAGATCGCCGCCGATCAGGAACCAGGTGACCAGGGTGCCGAAGCGCCGCCCGGCGAGCCCCCACTCGTGCAACTGGTCGAGATCGCCCTTGCGCCAACGCGCCGCGGCGAAGCCGAGCCAGGTGATGAAGCCGAACAGCAGCACGAAGACACTGAGCGCGGCCCAGTTTACCTCGTGCATCTCACACACCCCGGTTTCGTCTTGAGTGGCGATTGAGGTCGCCCGAGACGAGTTACTTCTCGGTGACCAGGTAGATGAAGGCTGTGATCCCGGCCGCCACCACGATGCACGCCAGCTGATACCAGTAGAAGAAGGGCACGCCCAGCAGGGCGGGCTCGGCGCGGTTGTAGAACGGCGGCCAGAGCACGGCGACGAACTGCACGAGAAACAGCAGGTACCACCAGCTCCAGGTGCTGCGCGCCGCGCGCCCGTCCCCGCCGCCGTTCACCGGCGGGCTCCCCGGACTGCCACCTCGACTACTTCACGTGCCGGTCCTTGGTCTCCGGCAGGAACAGGAAGCCGACCACGACGGTCATGAGCGAGATGATGATCGGGTAGCGCAGTCCGTAGTACATGTCGCCGGTGAGCGCCACGAGGGCGAACGAGATGGCCGGCAGAAAGCCGCCGAACCAGCCGTTGCCGATGTGGTAGGGGAGGGACATGGAGGTGTAGCGGATTCTGGCCGGGAAGAGCTCGACCAGCCAGGCGGCGATCGGCGCGTAGACCATCGTCACATAAATCACCAGGATCACGAGCAGCACGAGCAGCATTGCATAGTTGATCTGCGCCGGGTCGGCCTTGGCGGGATAGCCGGCCTCCTTGAGCTTGGCGCCCAAAGCCTTGCTGAAGGCGCCACTCGCCTCCTTGAAGGCGGCCGTCGGCATCCCGGTGCCTTCCACCGACGGGATCTCGGTGCTGCCGACCTTGACGCGAGCCACCGTGCCGCTTGGGGCCGCCTCGTTCGAATACGGCACGCCGGCCTTGGCGAGCGCCGCCTTCGCCACATCGCACGACTGCAGGAAGGTCTTCTTCCCGACCGGGTCGAACTGGAAGGCGCAGGCGTTCGGGTCGGCTACGACCGTCACCGGTGAGGCGGACGCGGCGCTCTCGATCGCCGGGTTCGCGAAGTGGGTGATGCCCTTGAAGATCGGCACGTAGGTAATCGCCGCGATCAGGCAGCCCGCGAGCACGATCTTCTTTCTGCCGATCCGGTCTGACAGCCGCCCGAAGACGATGAAGAAGGGTGTCCCGATGACGAGCGCCGCCGCGATCAGATAGTTGGCCGCCTGCGAGTCCACCTTCAGCACCTGGGTGAGGAAGAACAGCGCGTAGAACTGCCCCCCATACCAGACCACCGCCTGGCCTGCGGTGGCACCGAGGAGCGCCAGGATCACCAGCCGCAGGTTGCCCCAGCGGGCGAAGGACTCCGTCAGCGGCGCCTTGGAGAGCGCCGCGTCCTCCTTCATCTCGAGGAACACCGGGGACTCATTGAGCTGCAGCCGGATATACACCGAGACCACGAGCAATATCGCGGAGGCGAGGAACGGGACGCGCCATCCCCAGGTGTCGAAGTTCGCGCCGAGCAGCATGCGGGTGAAGAGGATCACCAGGAGGCTCAGGAACAATCCGAGCGTCGCGGTCGTCTGGATCCAGCTCGTATAGAGCCCGCGCTTGTGGAACGGGGCGTGCTCGGCCACGTAGGTCGCAGCTCCGCCGTACTCGCCACCAAGCGCCAGCCCCTGCAGGAGCCGCAGGGCGATGAGCAGCACCGGCGCGAGCAGGCCGGCCGAGGCGTAGCTCGGCAGCAGCCCGATGAGGAAAGTGCCGCTGCCCATGACGACGATCGTGATGAGGAAGGTGTACTTGCGCCCCGCGAGATCGCCGAGGCGCCCGAACATCAGCGCGCCGAACGGCCGCACGAAGAAGCCGGCAGCAAAGGCCAGCAGCGCAAAGATGAAGCCGGTCGTCTCGTTCACCCCCGAGAAGAACTGCTTGGACATGATCGCCGCCAGCGAGCCGTACAGATAGAAGTCGTACCACTCGAATACCGTGCCGAGGCTCGAGGCGAAGATGACGCGCCGGTGCGCCTTGTCGATCCCGGATTCAGCGGGGAGGTGGGGAACGTTGGTGGCGACCACGGGGGACTCCTTCGAGCGTCAGTTATCGTTATTCGGACCCGAACCACGGAGCAGAGTCCAGTATTCCATACGTTGCCGCCGGAAAGAAACTGGGGGGTGCCGGGCACGGGGAGGGCCGGCAAACGGGCCTCAGGAGCCCGCAGGGAGGGTGGGGCGGGGCGCTGCGCCTGTCAGCGGCGGGTACTCCCGAGCGCCGCGAGCTTGCTGTGGGTGCGCTCGGACTCATCCTCTTCGCGCGCCGGCTGGTTGGCCTGCGAGTGCCGCACCAGGGCCACGAACTTGTCGGCGCTCAGCGCCGGGCTGAAGTAAAAGCCCTGGTACTGGTCGCAGCCGAGATCGGCGAGCAGCGCCAGCTGCTCGGAGGTCTCGACGCCCTCGGCGATCACCTTGAGGTGCAGGCTGTGGGCGAGGGAGATGATGGCCCGCACGATCGAGGCATCCTCCGAGCGCCGCGTCATCTCCTCGACGAAGCAGCGATCGATCTTCAGCTTGTCGATCGGGAAGCGTCGCAGGTAGCTCATGCTCGAGTACCCGGTACCGAAGTCGTCCACCGAGACCAGCACTCCCATGCTGCTGATCGCCTCGAGGATGAGGATCGACTCCTCGGCATCGCTCATGACGGCGCTCTCGGTGAGCTCGACCTCGAGCAATTGCGGGTCGAGCCGGGCCGCATCGAGCGCCCGGCGGATCTGATCCACCAGGTTGGTGAGGCGGAACTGCGAGGGAGCGAGATTCACCGCCACCCGCAGCCGCGGCAGACCTGCGTCCTGCCAGGCCTTGGCCTGGCGGCAGGCCTCGTGCAATACCCATTCGCCGATGTCGTCGAGCAGCCCGCAGTCGTCCGCGATGCCGATGAAATCCGCCGGCGGCAGCAGCCCGCGCTGCGGGTGGCGCCAGCGGATGAGCGCCTCGGCGCTGTTGATGCGCCCGGTGGTGGTATCCACCTTGGGCTGATAGTGCAGCTCGAACTGACCGCCGTGCAGCGCCGCGTGCAGCTCGCTCTCGAGCCTTACGCGCTCCTGCGTGCCGGCGCTCATGCCTTCGGCGTAGCACTGCACGTTGTTGCGGCCGCGCTCCTTGGCCGTGTACATCGCCGCATCCGCATGCGCCAGCAGCGTGTCGGCAGTGCGGCCGTCGCCCGGATAGAAGGCCATGCCGATGCTCGGCGAGATGTGCACGTCGATGCCGAGCAGCCGCATCGAGGGCTCCATCAGCTGGATCACGCGGCGCGCCACCGCCAGCGCTTCCGACTGGGTGATCGGCGGCCCGAGCAGGATCACGAATTCATCGCCCCCGAGTCGGGCGGTGGTATCGACGGCACGCACGGCGCTCTTCAGCCGCTGCGCCACCTCGCGCAGCAGCTCATCCCCGGCGCGGTGGCCGAGCGAGTCGTTGATGATCTTGAAGCGGTCGAGGTCGATCACCAGGATGGCGAACTCGTGCGACTGACGGTCCGCCTGGGCGATCGTCTGGGTGATGCGGTCATCGAGCAGCAGACGGTTGGGGAGTCCCGTGAGCGCGTCATGCGAGGCGAGGTGGCGCAGCTTGCGGTTGGCCGCCTCGAGTCCGCGGGTGCGGTCGGTGACCACGAGCTCGAGGCTCTCGACGTGCTGCTTGAGAGCGCGCGCATTGGCCCACTTGCGGCTGAGCGCGCTCGCGCATTGCAGGATCTCGATGGGCTCGAAGGGCTTCTTGACGACGATCAGCTTGTCCGAGTGCCCGAGACGCGAGAGCAGCTCGAGCCAGTCGTAATCGGTGTAGGCCGAACACACCACCACCTGGATCTCCGGATCGATCCCCCACAGGTGCTCGATGGTCTCGAGGCCATCCCAGCCGGGCGGCATGCGCATGTCGACGAACGCCACCGAATAGGGACGCCCCTCGCCGAGCGCCTCGCGCGCCAGCTCGACCCCGTCGCGCCCCTGCATCGCCGAATCGACGTCGAAACTCGGCCGCTCGACCGCAGGGCGCTGCTCGCCGAAGAGTGCGGCCTCCGCCGCCGAGGTCTTGCCGGCGTCCTGGCCGGCGAGAATCTTGCGGTAATCGTCGTGAATCGACGCGTTGTCGTCGATGACGAGGATACGGTGGGTCAGAACATCCGCTTCGCCGGTCATTCGGCCGGCTCCGATTTCGCGAGCGGCAGCGTCAGCGTGAAGGTGGCACCCATGCCGGGGCCGGGGCTCTCGGCGCGCAGCGTGCCGCCGAGCTCGTGCGCGGCGAGTGCGCTCGAGTGCAGGCCGAAGCCATGTCCCTCGGCGCGCGTGGTGAAGCCGTAGCTGAAGATCCGGTCGAGGTTCTCGCGCGGAATGCCGACGCCGGTGTCGATCACCGCGACCAGCACCGCCGCACCCGAGGAGCGCACCCGCACGGTGACGCGCCGCTCGCCGCCGCCCTTGGCCTCGGAGCAGGCGTACTTGGCGTTGCGGATCACGTTCACGAGGATCTGCAGCACCTTGTGCTTGTCGACACGGACCATCGGCACGTCCTCGAAGTCGCGCACGATGGTCACGCCGTGACGGTTGAATGCACCCTCGTTCATGCGCAGGCTGTCATCGACCAGCACGCGCACGTCGACCGTGTCGGTAACGCCGCCGAGCCGGGCATAGCCCTGCTGCATGGCCACGATTTCCTTGATGTGCTCGACGTTGCCGCGTAGCGCCGAGAGCTCCGCGACCGCCGCGTCGCGCTCGGCGATGAGCTCGTTGGCGAGCTCGGCAAGATAAGCCGGCACGTGCCTGCCCTGCGGACCGGCCATGAAGGCAGCGAGATCCGCCGCGTGCTCGTTGAGCAGGCTCGCGACCCGCCCGAGCCCGGCGCATTTCGAGCGCTTGATGCGCTCGGCGACCATGCTGGCGGAGACGTTGACGCTATTCAGCACATTGCCGACGTTGTGCAGCACGTTGGTGGCCACTTCGGCCATGCCCGCCTGCCGCGAGGCGGTCAGCAGCTGCTTGTGGACGCGCTCGAGCTCCTCCTCGGCCTCGCGGCGCTCCGTGATGTCCTGCACCATGGCGAGGGCACCGAGTGGCTGGCCTTCGGGGCCGGTCAGACGCTGCGAGCTCGCCAGCACGATTCGCCGCACACCGTCCGGCCGCTCGATGACGACCTCGAGGTCCTTGACGATCTGCCCGCCCAGCGCCCGCGCCAGCAGACGCTTGTCGCGTGGGATCGGTGTCTTGCCGTCGGCGCGAAAGACCTGTGAGGTGAGAGGGTAGGGGTCGCGCGGGCCCGTGTCGCTCTGCGGACGAATACCGAAGAGCTCGGCCGCGACACGGTTGTAATGTGTAACCTGGCCCCGCACATCGCAGGACAGCAGCCCCAGCGGCAGCTCGCCGACCACGGTCGCGAGCAGGGTCTGGTTCTGCAGCAGCGCCGCCGCCATCTCCTTGCGATGGGAGATGTCGCGCAGGAACTCGACCGAGCATTCGGGCTCGCCGTTGGCGTTGCCCACCAGCGAGGTGGTTACCCGCACCCACAGCGGGCTGCCGTTCTTGCGCATGTAGCGCTTCTCGATGTCGAGATGGCTGACCTCGCGGCGCCACAGGCGCTCCAGGCCCGCCTTGGTCGCCTCGAGGTCCGCCGCGTGAGTGAGAGTCTCAATCGACTCCCCGCGCAGCTCATCAGCGGTGTAGCCGAGCATGGCGCAGAAAGCGAGATTCGCATGCCGGAAGCCGCCGTCGGGATTCGCAAAGCCGATTCCGACGGGTGCGTGCTCGACGGTATTGCGAAACAACGTCTCGACGGTCGGACGGGCCGCGATCGGGATCCGGAACAGTCCCGTGCTTCCCGTCTCGTCGCTTGCGCCTTCGGGCTTTACGGCCACGTGCGCTGGCTCCGCCGGACGGTATCCATTCGATATGAGGTGCGCATACGGACGCTATCGGCAGCGGAGCGCTACTCCAACGAGCGACGACTTAACAGAAACGGGCGGAATTGCACCACGCCGTGCTGCATCACACAGCGAACCAGGTCGCACCTCTGGACCGCCTCATGCGTGATCCCGTTCGCGCTTCGGGGCGTATCGGAACCTCGAACAGGCCTCGAGGCGCGCGGCGTGCGCCGCCAAGGCGACTTCGGCGTATCGCCAGCTCCGCTCGGATGTATCGGGCTGGCGGTGGGAAGGGGGCGCTGAAGAGGGACTGGCGGGTAAGGGTCCAGGCTCCGGCTTGTCTGCCCCGTATCAATGGAATGTTACATAATATACATTATGCGAAGTAGTTTATCCTGCGACCCACCAGGCGGAAAGCTCCTATCCGCTCAGGCGTTTCTTCAGGGTTGACCCTTCGCAGCCGTCTCGAGGCACTGAAAGTTCAACGTCGCCCTGGTCTCGTTTGGTTGGCTAACGTTGCGCGTGAGCGTCGAGCCCTCCGGCCGTGATACCTGCTTGATCACGTAGGAGACGATCTTCAGTGCGCGCCCTTGCTGCTGACAGAAAGTCTCGCCACGGCCTAACAGGTCGTGGTACATCGCGTTGTGTGTTTCGCGGGACCATGGACCGGCCGTTATCGAGTACGCGCCCGCGCGTTCTTCCTCAACAGCGCTAAGCCGATACGCAGGGGTTGTGGCCGGGGTCGCCGGTGCCGCGCAGTGCGCCCACGGGAGTGCGAGTGCAAGCAGGTATGCGCGTGGAGGGCGGGCCATGTGGGCGGTATCGTAGCGCTTTGGACCCCCTTGTATACATTATGCGAATAAGGATCCAACCGTCGGGCCGGCACTACCGTGCCACGAGGCTGCTCGCTCAACGATTGCCTGGTCGCACGGCTCTCGGTTGGCTCGCGCTGCGTCTACGCGGGAAAGGCAGCGCGACCAGCGCCGCGACGAGGCCGATCAGGGCTGCGTCTTTACTCTGCTGGCGTGAATACGACCGGGGCGCGTCCCATCTCGCTGATATCCCCGATCATCAGGATTATCTCGTGGGGCACCCAGAGGTCCATCGGCGGCGCTCCCTCCTCGAGGTTGATGGTCAGCTTCGCATAGGTATGGTGCGTCAAATCGATCCGCACGCATGCGAGGATGAGTCGCAGGTCACTGGGCACTTTGCCGGACGGCGGTTTTTTCGCGAACGAGCGGAACTCGCTGGCCACCTGTGCCGACAGGTCTGGGCGCAGGCGGACAAAGTAGCTGTTTACCGGAGCGGCCATTTGCTCATGCTACAGGTTGCGCAGGCCGCTTACCCGGGAGTCGTACGTAGGCCTGCTCAGCAGCACCCCATCGGTTTCCCGCCCCGGCTGTAGCGCGCCTGCTGCCGCTCCCGGAAAAACTCCGTGTAGCTCATGACGGGCTCCGAGGGATGGTGCGCGCACCGGTGCGCCACATAGGTGTCGTAGTCGGGAATTCCGACCATGAGGCGGGCGGTCTGCACCGCCCGCCGCCACAGATGCGCCATCCTACCCATGCCCCATCACTGCGCCGCCGACCTCGATGGCTGTGCTCTGCGGCGTGGCACGTGCCTGACGAATGCGCACGACGCCGTACAGCGCCACGACCACGACGATGGCCACCGCGAGTATCGCCATCGCCGCGTCGAGATAGTCGTTGAAGACGATACGACTCATCTCCGTCAGCGACTTGGCAGGCGCCAGGACCTGCTGTGCGCTCAGCGCCTGGCCGAACTTCTGCGCATGGCTCAGGAACCCGACCTTGGGATTGGGGCTGAAGGCCTTCTCGAGCCCGGCGGTGAGCGTACAGATGAGCAACCACAGCGTCGGCACCACGGTGACCCAGGCCCAACGCTCGCGCTTCATCTTGAAGAGCACCACCGTACACAGAGTGAGCGCGATCGCAGCCAACATCTGATTGGTCGCGCCGAAGAGCGGCCACATGGTCCAGATGCCGCCGTAGGGATCGGTGACACCGGCGTACAGCAGGTAGCCCCACATCGCGCAAGCCAGCGCAGAGCCGACCACGTTGTTACCCCAGCTGCGCGTGTCCTTGAACGCCGGAATCCCGTGGCCGCCCAGGTCCTGGATCATGAAGCGGCATACGCGCGTGCCGGCATCGACCGTCGTCAGAATGAACAGCGCCTCGAACAGGATGGCGAAGTGGTACCAGATCGCCATCAGCGTAGGCCCGCCCAGGAAGCTCGAGAAGATCGTCGCCATGCCGACTGCAAGGGTCGGCGCCCCGCCGGTGCGCGAGAGGATGCTCGTCTCGCCCACGTCGTGAGCCACCTGACTGAGCATGTCAGGTGTGACGGTGAAGCCCCAGGAGGTGATCACGTCGGCGGCGTGCGCGGCCGTCGTGCCGATCAGCCCTGCCCCGCTGTTCATCGCGAAATACACGCCCGGATGAATGACCGAGGCGCTGATCACCGCGATGATCGCTACGAAGGACTCGGTGAGCATGCCGCCGTAGCCGATGGCGGGAATCTGTCGCTCGCTCTCGATCATCTTCGGCGTCGTCCCGGATGAGACGAGGGAGTGGAAGCCGGACACCGCACCGCAGGCGATGGTGATGAAGAGGAACGGAAATACGCTGCCCGCCCAGACCGGTCCCGAGCCGTCGATGAACTTCGTGATGGCCGGCATCTGCAGCTGCGGATGCGCAATCAGCACGCCGATCGCCAGCAGCGCGACGGTTCCCACCTTGAGGAACGTCGAGAGGTAGTCGCGCGGGGCGAGCAGGAACCACACCGGCAGCACCGAGGCCGTGAAGCCGTAGCCGATGATCAGCAGCGCCAGCGTCGGCCCCGAGAAAGTGAAGTAATGCGCCAGCGCCGGTGTCTCGGCGACCGTGCGCCCATAGAGCAGCGCCGCGATCAACAGCACGAGCCCCAACACTGACATCTCACCGATGCGGCCCGGACGCACGAAGCGCCCGTAGATTCCCATCAAGATTGCGATCGGTATGGTGCAGGCGACGGTGAAGGTGCCCCACGGGCTCGCCTTCAGCGCATTCACCACGACCAGGGCCAACACGGCCAGGATGATCACGCAGATGAGCAGCACGCCGATTCCGGCGACCGTGCCCGCGACCGCACCCATCTCCGAGCGGATCATGTCGCCGAGCGAGCGGCCGTCGCGGCGCGTCGACAGGAACAGCACCACCATGTCCTGTACCGCGCCGGCAAACACCACACCCGCCAGAATCCACAGCGTGCCGGGGAGATAGCCCATCTGCGCCGCGAGCACCGGCCCGACCAGCGGTCCCGCGCCGGCGATTGCGGCGAAATGATGGCCGAACAGGACGTAAGGATTGGTCGGCACATAGTCGAGACCGTCGTTGTGGCGATAGGCCGGCGTCTGCCGCGCGGGGTTCGCGCCCAACACGGTGTTGGCGATCCAAAGGCCGTAGAAGCGATAGGCGATCGTGTAGATGCACAACGCCGCAATCACCAGCCACATCGCGTTGACCGGCTCGTCGCGCTTCAGTGCGATGATCCCCAAGGCCACCGCACCCACCACCGCAATGACTGCCCACATCAGCTTGCTTCGCATGGACATGACTCGCTCCTGGCTTCTTATGTGTGTCCGGCCGGTGCTACAAAGTATCGCGCCTCGGTCCCTGATCCTCAAGGGCGCCGGGCGAGTCGGCGTGCGGGGTGGACTGCGCTGCGGCGAATCGACCAGGACGAGCAGGCTGTGGGCGGGCTCGATGCAGCTTTCCGCCGCGGCTGGTAGCCGGGATCCCGTGCCGCGGCGACGTTGGCCGCGAATGCGCCTCCCTGGCCCTTCGTCCCGCGTGCTCTACCGACCGCTGACCGTCTGTGACGGGGCGTAGTGCACCTCGACGATGGCCTTGTCGCAGAGGAACTTCGAGCCCTCGGGCACGGGGTAGGTGCTGAAACCGTGCAGATAGGTCAGGGACTGCGTGCGCACGTGGTAGCTGTTGGCGACCCGTACCGCGGTGTCGTCGACGGACTGGTCCCCACGGACCAGGACCCAGCCTCCCTGGGTGCCTGCCGGATCGCCCACTATCTTGGCCGGATGCGGACACGCGGCAGCCCGATGCGAATGATGCGCGCAACCCGCGTGCAGCAGAGCAAGACCCGTCAGCAGCATCACCCGTGCAAGTTCTCTGCCCGACACACGCTCATCCCGTCGCACGATCCGGCCGCCATCTTCGGCCGGGTCACAGAGGTCCGTCTGCCACGCGCGCCGGTTTCTGCGGGCGCGGTCACACTCTGGCAGGCGCCCTGCTCCCGCGCCCTAGCCGCCAAAGCTGTACCCGACGTTGAGCGTCAGTCCGTAGTCGCTCTTCTCGGCCGTCGGCTCGGGCGGTCGGTTGTCATAGCTCAGGTAACCGGTGAGACCGAGCGTGATGTCGTGCGGGAATTTGTGCGTGAGATTGAGGCTGCCGGTACTGCGGTAGCGGCCGCTCTCGGTGAGACTCGGAAAGACATACAGGCTCATGTCGAGCCGCGTCTTCGGCTCGATGAACTTGTACACCTGCCAGGTACCGCCCACCACTGCCTCGACGCTGCTCCTGGACGTCGGGTCGTCGACGATCCACTCCTCGGTGGCGATGAGGCCCGCGATTCCCGTCACCTCGGTGTAGGTCGACTGCACGAAGCGCCGGCCGACGGCGGCGCCCCCCGCCAGACGGCCGTCGATGCCGAGCGATTGGTCGCGCTCGAGCGAAGCGAGCAGGCCCCAGAAATTGCGGCTCTGCTGCAGAAACATCACGGCGCCCGTGAGCAGCTCACGGTCCGTGGTCCTGCCGGATGAGTCCTTGGTCGTGTTGGAGCTGAACGCCACCGAGCCATCCACGGCGGTCGAGCGGTAGTTGGAGTTGAAATTGACGTTGCTCACCTGAATCGAGCTCGACTTGCTGTAGCTGAAGCCGAGCGACAGCGCGCCGTTGATGCGGTCCCAGAAGCGCGGCGAGAACCGCGAGATGCGCTCCACCTCGCTCAGTGGAATTTCGATCGCGTCCGGCTCGCTCCCCACGATGAGATCGGCACCGTCGGGGCTGGTCGTGATCGCGCCGTGGTACTTGGTGCCGTCGCGCCGCTCGATGGCGAACGCGAACTTACTCGCGATGGAGCGCACCGCCGGCCACTCGATGCCGAGCGTGCTCATGTTGTCGGTCTTGAGGGTGAGGATGCCGAATTCGAGCGAGACGATGTCGCCGCTGATGTGATCGCCGTTGCGCAGGACGACGACGTCGCTCTTGTCGCGCTCGTAGCCCACAGCGGTTGCGCTGCCGAGAGCGCATAGCAACAAAGCGACGAGCCGCAGGGCTACCCGGGCTCGGGCGGGCGTGGCCGCTTCCGTTGTCCGCGTTGGGCTCAATGAGATCCGTTCTGCTCCGGCTGCGTCGGCGGCCCGGCCTCGCCGGGCCAGTCCCCGCTGCATCATCGCCGCAGCCGCGAGCGCAGGCAATGGCCACCGGCCAGGGGGAAACACGCCGCGCGAGTCGCAGGCTACTGCGTGGCCGCGTACACCTGCCGGGCAATCGTCGCGATCAGAGCGGAGCTCTCCTTCGGGTCCTCGATCCCGCGCGTCAGGATCACGAGCACGAAGGGGCGCGGTGCGTACACGATGGCGGCGTCGTGCTGAATGCGCGTGATCTCGCCGGTCTTGTGCGCCACGCGTGTGCCCGGCGGGACTCCCGCGGGGATGCCGTCGTTGAAGCTCTGGCGCTCGAGGATCTCGCGCATCGCGCGCGAGGAGGCTGCATCGACGGCCTCGCCGCGCGCGATGGCACTCATGAGTCGCTCGAGGGCACGCGCGGTCGTAGTGTTGTTGAGCCCCGCCTGGAAGGCCTTCGAATCCTCCACCCCGCGCAGCACCTTCATGTCGTCGGCCGCGAGCGCATGCACGGTGCTGCGGATGTTCCCGACGCCGAGGCGCTCGATCAGCAGGTTGGTCGCGAGGTTGCTGCTCACGGTGATCATGAGCTCGCTGAGCTGCGCCAGCGTGCGGGTACCGCCGACGTCGCGGTACAGCCCGGTCTCGGAGTCGTCGGCGGGATCGAGCGCATAGGAGGACCCGTCGGCGAGGCTGGCGAACCGGTTCCTGATGAGCAGCGGGTCCGTGAGGTGCACCCGCCCCCCACGCGCCTGATGGTACAGCTCGATCAGAACCGGGACCTTCATGGTGCTGGCGGCGTGAAATGGCTCATCCGCCCGCAGGTACCAGCTCGAGCGGTCATCGAGCGAGCGGAACGCCACCGCGACCTCGGCCCCGCTCCTGGCGATTGCGGCCTCGATCGCCGGAATCGCCGCCGCCAGCCGCGCATCGCCCGGGAGGGGAGCCGCCGCCCCTGTTCGTGAGGCGAGCGCGAGCAGCAGGCTCCAGACCGCGACAAACTCCCGCGCTGATCTCATCGGCTCCGCCTGCCGCGTTATGTGCACTGTATCGACCGCCGGTAGGCCGCCCGGAACCGTCCGTCGGGCCGGCCGCCCGATGTGACCCAATACCGCTTTGCGGGGCTCTTTTCTCCATTAAATTGCCGCCCCATGAGAGGGCAAACAGGTTTCACAATGACCGAGTTGCTGATGACGGTGGTCATCGTGTCCATCCTGCTCGCCATCGGCGTGCCTTCCTATCGGTATATCAACAATTCCTACCGGATGTCCGCGGAAATCAACTCGCTGGCGGGCGACCTCATGTACGCGCGCGCCGAGGCGATCCGCGAGGGGCAGCCGGTCGCGATCTGCGTATCCGCGGACGGCCTCACCTGCTCCGGGGCCACCACCTGGGCGAGCGGCTGGATCGTGTTCCCGGACCCGGGCAACAACGGCGCGAACGACGTGCCCGGAACGATCCTGCACGTGCAG
This sequence comes from Steroidobacteraceae bacterium, assembly GCA_035542535.1. GTDB lineage: Bacteria > Pseudomonadota > Gammaproteobacteria > Steroidobacterales > Steroidobacteraceae > 13-2-20CM-66-19. The sequence goes on along the minus strand of DATKLG010000060.1, from coordinate 50,062 downwards.
CAGGCCTTCACCGGCGCGCAACCGGATACCTTCACGCTGGCAAACCCCATCAGCTCGATCATCTTCAATCGCGAGGGATTCGCACAGGGGGACCTCGGTGCCGCGTTCGCGGCCAACCAGTTCACTCTGAAAGACTCGACCGCGAATCCTGCCTGGACACGCTGCCTGGTGATCTCGGCGCAAGGGATGCTCCAGTCCGTGAGCCATGTGTCGGCACCGGCCACCTGCAACTGAGATTCCCATGAGTCATCGGACACAACGCGGCATGCGGGGCTTCAGCCTCGTCGAGGTCATGGTCGCGGTGGTCGTGATCTGCGTCGGCCTGCTTGGGATCGCGAAGATGCAGGCGCTCGCGGTCTCGAGCACGACGACGGCGCGACTGCGCGCCATGGCGGCCTTTCAGGCCGCGAGCCTCGCCTCGATCATGCACTCGAACCGCGTCTACTGGGCGAGCGCCGCGGCGGTCGCGAACTCGCCGATCGTCGTGACCATCCCGGGTGCCGTGCCGGTCGCCGGGGTCACGATCACACCGGCGGGCTTCGCGCAGACCGACACCTTCTGCATTCGCACCACCGTGTCGGCGGTGCCGGCCTGTCCGGGCACCGCCGGTGCGCTACAGCTCGCCGGCTTCGACGTACAGCGCTGGGGCGAGGCAATGATCGGTCTGCTGCCCAACCTGCAGACCACGATCACCTGCCAGGGCGCGGTCCCGCCCTCGAGCTGCATCATTCAGATGCTGTGGACGGAGCAGAGCGGTACGACGAACTCGTCGGAGAACGCGCAGGCGATCGTCGATCCCGCGCTGCAGGGGAACTGCCCCACCGGCAACAACTGTGACTACTACACCCTTTACGTAGAGCCATGAGCCCCGCGCATCCCACCATGCTCGCCCCGGCCCGCGCCCAGCGCGGCTTCACCATCGTCGAGTTGATGGTGACCATCGCGATCGCGATGTTCCTGCTCGGCGGACTCGTCACTGTCGTGCAGAACGTGCGCAACACCTACACGCAGCAGCAGGCGCTGGTGCAGCTGCAGGATCAGCAGCGCTTTGCCATCACACTGCTCACGGATGTCATTCAGAACGGCGGCTACTTCGATAACCCGACCGGCGACACGGTGGTGAGCGCGCTGCCGCTCGACGTGGGCGACGGCTTTCCCACCGGACAGGCCTTCACCGGCCTGCAAGGCGGCGCCGGGCCGGCCGCCGCCGCCGACACCCTGGACACCGTCTCGGTGCGCTACCGCACCGCGCCCGGCGACCAGATCATCAACTGCAGCGGCAGTTCGAACACCACCGGGGTTGAGCACGTATACATCAATACGTTCAGCGTCCTCGGCGGGGTTCTGCAGTGCCAGCTGATCACTGATGGCGTCGCTGGCCCGGCGCTGCCGCTCGTGAGTGGCGTGGCCAGCCTCACGATCTACTACGGCGTGAAGCGGCTCACCCCCGCTACCGACTACAACGTCGATACCTACCTCCAGGCCAATGCCATGCAGGCGAGCGACTGGTCGAACATCAGTTCAGTGCGCGTAAGGGTGTGGTTCGTCAACCCGCTGTTCGGCGCGCCGGGACGGGCCGGCGTTGCGCAGCCGCAATACATCGCGTACGAGCGGGTCATCGAGGTCATGTCCCGCGCGGGAGACTACACGTGACGGGGGGACCGCACGCCATCCGGGCCAGGCAGCCGGCCGGTGCGCAGCGCGGGGTAGCGCTGATCTCCGCCATGCTGCTGCTCATCATCATCACGATTCTGGCGCTCAGCATGTTCCGCACCTTCCCGATCCAGGAGAAGATCGCCGGCAACGTGCGCGAGAAGGAGCGCGCCTTCCACGCGGCGAACAGCGCCCTGCAGTACGCCGAGTGGTGGCTGATGGCCAACAACAACATCGCCAACGGCGACATCGTGTGCACCGGGCAGACGACGCTGCCCGATGCCAATCTCAACGTGAACGTTGGGCAGATCTGCTCCAATCCGCTCTACACGATTGCGCCGCAGCCGCCAGGCCTCATCGGCGACCTGACCGCCCTGAACAACGTGCCGTGGGCGGTCGCCGGAAAGCCCGTCGGGGTCCAGTACACGCCGAACGGCATGAACGTCGCCGGCAATGCCGCGGTGACCGCCAACGACTCGACTTATGTCTCTGCTCCTGTGTTCTACATCGCAGACCTCGGCGCCGCGGGCGATGCCCAGGGCGAGGCCTACCAGATTGACGCCTATGCGTACGGCGGCTCGACCAACACGGTCGCGGTCGTCGAAAGCGTCTACGAAGTTGCGCAGGGCGTCGTTAACCGATCGGGTGAGTAAATGAAACGCAACCGCTTCATCATCGCTGCCACCGCCCTCGCGGCCCTGCTCTTGCCGCTGGCCGCACCGGCGCAAACGACGGTCAGCGAGGACTTCACCGGCGCCAGCACGACGAACAGCTGGTACTTCTTCAACGGCGCCTGCCTCACGGCCGGCAGTGCGGTCGGCGTCGAGCCCTCCGGCAACTCCACGGGCCAGATGCCCGGCTGTACCGCCATCGGCCAGGGCGGCTCGGGACCGACCTACTACAACCAGCCCCTCGTCGGCGGCTACAACGGCGTCGCCGGCAACAGCCAGACACTCCCCGACCCCCCCGGCCACGGCGCGCTGCGCTTCACCAACGGCTCCTGGTGCACGGCCCCCTCCTCGACCAGCCCCCCGGGGACCTGTACCGCCTATTCGGGCGGCTTCAGCCAGAACGGCGGCATCGTGTCGGTGGCGCCCTTCCCCACGGGCCAGGGCATCGCCGTCACCTTCAAGACCGTGACCTACCGCGGCAACTCCGGCGGCGCCGCCAATGACGGCGCGGACGGCATGAGCTTCTTCCTGATGGATTCGAGCAAGCTCGACACCACCTCGATCAACGGCGTGGCGAGCGGTGACGGCAACGGCCTCGGCGCCTGGGGCGGAAGCCTCGGCTACAGCTGCTCGAACAGCAACTCACCCTATAACGGACTCATCGGCGGCTACATTGGCCTCGGCATCGACGAGTTCGGCAACTTCCTCAACGGCACGACCAATACGCTCGGCGAGACCGGCACCACGGCGAGCGGCGACAACACGGCCACGGGCGGCGGCTACCAGCCCGGCCGCATCGGCCTGCGCGGCGCGGGCAACGTCGCCTGGAACGCCCTCACCGGCGCCTACGGCACCGATCCCGGAAACCCGGCCGCCCCCTACTACCCGGCCTCGCTCGCCACCTCGTGCGTCAACGGCGGCGGTATCTACAACGCCTCGACCGGCGCCTGCGAGATCTGCACCACCGGCGTGAACTGGGGCTACAACTCGAGCACCAACCAGTGCGAGAAGTGCGCGGCCGGCGTCACCTATAACGCCGCCACCAACACCTGCGACAGCTGTCCGGCTGGTCAGACCTACGACCCGACCACCAATACCTGCCAGAGCTGCGCGAGCGGCTCGTACGACGCCGCGACCAACAACTGCACCAGCTGCCCCGCGGGTCAGACCTACGACTCGACGACTCAGACCTGCCAGAGCTGCCCGGCCGGCCAGACCTACAATCCGACCACCGATCAGTGCGAGATCTGCTCGAGTGGCAGCTACGTCTCGAGCAGCGGCACCTGCTCGAGCTGCACGAGCGGCACCTGGAACGCGACCACCAATCAGTGCGAGAGCTGCGCGAGCGGCACCTACGACTCCGCCAGCAATACCTGCTTCGGGGTGTGCGCGAGCGGCGTGTGGAACGGCAACGTCGACAAGTGTCAGAGCTGCTCGACCGGTACCTACGACACGACCCTGAACGCCAACGGCGCCTGCTACAAGTGCGCTGCCGGCAAGGTCTATGTGGGCGTCCACGGAGGCCAGGCCGACTGCTGCCCGAACGGCAACACCTACAACGCTGGCACCGGCAAATGCAGCGGCGGCACCTCGGTGACGGCCGCGAGCAACGGGACACTCGTCAACAGCAACGCAACCACAGCCAGCGCCAGCGCCGGCATCGCGCCCACCACTGGCACGCCGAGCTCGAATTCATCGAACCCGTCGATCACGAACCCGCCGCAGAACCCGACCGCGAGCAACCCGAGCACGGCCCACCCGGACTCGTACTACGCGGTGCGGAACACCTGCAAGACCGGCAACCTGTTCAATTATTCGATCGCCAACGGCCCGACCAACGCCGGCGCGGCGTCGCTCTCCAACAGCTTCAACACCGGGCTCCTCTCGGCCAACGTGGCCCCGATCCTCGACTACGGCGCAATCCCGAATGCCTACGCCGTGCTGCCCGCGGGCACCACGATCGCCAACGAGAGCGCCTACGCCCGCGGCTCGGCGGTCCCGATCTTCTACGACCTGCGCATCTCCCAGGCGGGGCTCCTCAGCCTCTCCTACAGCATCAACGGCGGCGCCTACCAGCAGGTCATCAAGTCGCAGGACATCACCGCGTCCAACGGCCCGCTGCCGGCCAACTTCCTCTTCGGGTTCGCGGGCTCGACCGGCGGCGCCAGCAACGTGCACGAGATCCTGTGCTTCAAGGCGACGCCCGAGACCACGGCGGCGAGCTCCGCCGGCGCGAGCGAGCGCCAGTCCGCCAAGCTCGAGAACGGCGCCCAGGCCTACTTCGCCTTCTACAACCCGAACAACTGGCTCGGCCGCGTGACGGCGAACTCGCTCAGCCTCGACGGTTTAGGCAACGTCGTCGTCGCACAGCTCGCCAACTGGGATGCAGAGTGCGTCCTCACCGGGGTCACGGCCGCCCACCCCTGCCCGACCACCGGAGTCGCTGGCGCCATGGCGGCCGAGGCTCCCGCCAGCCGCACGATCCTCACCTGGAACGGCAGCCAGGGCGTCCCCTTCGAGTACAACAGCCTGTCGACCAGCCTGCAGTCGACCATCGATGCGGGCGACAACACCGGCGCGGCCTGCAACGCCACGACCGCCTACGACCCGTCCGATCGCGTCGCCTACCTGCGCGGCGACCGCAGCTGCGAGATCAACTCGCAGTCGGTCGGCCTGTTCCGCGCGCGCACCAGCGTGCTCGCCGACATCATCGACTCGAGCCCGGCCTGGGTCGGACCGCCCGATGCGCCCTACCCGGCGGCCTGGAACGACCGCCTGTACGCGACGGCGACCAATGCCGAGAACGCCTCCGGCGCGCCGACCTATATCCAGTACACGCAAGCGAACGAGTCGCGCCTCAACGTCGTCTACACGGGCTCGAACGACGGCCTGCTGCACGGCTTCCGCAGCGGCTTCTATAACCCGGACGGCACTTTCTGCGTGACGCAGACGGCGAACACGTGCGGTGCCCAGCCGAACGACGGCCACGAAGTGCTGGCCTATATGCCGGGCGCGGTGCTCAACACGATCCACAACTCGAGTACTCCCAACATCGACTACTCGAACAGCCAGTACGGCCACGCCTTCTTCGTAGACGCAACGCCCGGCACGGGCGACCTGTTCTACGGCAACGCCTGGCACACCTGGGTGGTCGGCGGCCTCGGGCCCGGCGGCGCGGCGATCTACGCGCTCGATGTCACCAATCCGACCAACTTCACCGAGAGCAACGCGGCGAGCCTGGTGATCGGCGAATGGACGCCGACCACCATCTCGTGCACCGGAACGACGACCCCCAACGGCGGTGCGAATTGCGGCAACAACCTCGGCAACACTTACGGAACGCCGAGTATTCGCCGCCTGCACAACGGCGACTGGGCCGTCATCTTCGGTAACGGCCTCTCCAGCGCGAGCGGCGATGCCGGTCTCTACATCATGACGATCGACCCGACCACGACCAATACGACCTTCTATTACCTCAGCACCGCCACCGGGAGTGCCGCGAGCCCGAACGGCATCGCCTACGCCACGCCGGTCGATCTCGACGGCGATCACATCACCGACTACGTGTATGCCGGCGACCTGCAGGGCAACGTGTGGCGCTTCGACCTGACCAGCAACAATCCGAGCAACTGGGCCGTCACGCCCGGTCCGGTGTTCACCGCGCCCTCGGGCGAGCCGATCACGACCGCGATCGTGGCCGCATCGGGCGCCCCCTACGCCGGCATGCAGCAGTACCTGATGCTGCTCTTCGGCACGGGTCAGAAGTTCCCGCTCACCAACCTGAATCCGGCGAGCTATGCCGCCGGCACCCAGTCGCTCTACGGGGTGTGGGACTGGAACCTCACGAGCTGGAACAGCGTCGCGAGGGTGCCGTACGCGGCCCTCACCGCGGCGGCCAGCGGGCTGTCGGGCGCCAGCGTGCAGCAGTCGAATCTCGCGGCGCAGGTCGTGAGCATCAACGGCTCCGCGGCGAACAACCGCGACATCACCAGCAACCAGACGGTCTGCTGGCAGGGGACCACCACCTGCACCACCAGCCCGAACAACGAGTTCGGCTGGTACTTCAATCTGCCGGGCGCGCAGGAGCAGGTGATCTACAACCCCGAGCTCGTGCAGCAGGCGCTCACGGTGAACACCATCGTGCCGGCCAGCAACGACCCCACCTCGTGCGCGATCCCCAGCGACACCGGCTATACGTACGTGGTGTCGGCCATGACGGGTGGGGCGTTCAACCAGGTGTTCCTGCCGCAGAGCGAGGCGGCTAACCCGGTGGTCAATACCAACCCCGCGTACCTCGACGCCCACGCCATCGGCATGCAGACCAATGCAACCGGCAGCTCCTTCATTACCGGCAACAGCTCGGGCACCATGTTCCTGATCTACGAGACCAACCAGGTGCAGGGCGGCGCAGGCGCGGCGGGCAACGCGATCCAGAGCGGCACCCTGGGACTGAACCTGCCGCCCAACACCACCGGCCGGCGCATCAGCTGGGTCGAGCGGCGCTGATCATGAGGGACACCATGGGGCTACAGGCGACAAGACGAGCGGCGGGATTCACCCTGATCGAGCTCATGGTGGTGGTCGTCGTCGCCACGATCCTGCTCTCGATCGCGATCCCCTCGTATATGCAGCAGGTGCGCCAGTCGCGACGCACCGAGGCGAAGACGGCCATCCTCGACCTCGCGGGCCGCGAGGAGACCTACAACGCCACCAGCGGTACCGGCTACACCGCCGTGGCCGCCAGCCTCGGCTATGTCGGCTTCGGTGTCGCCAATCCCATCGGAAGCGGCTACTACTACATTCAGGTCTGCTCCCCCGCCTCCGCCAACTGCACCCCGGGCCTCGGGATGCCCAATCCTCCCGCCGCGCCCTCGTACACGATCGTCGCGATTCCCCTCGGAACTCAGGTGAACGACACGCAATGCACGGCGTTCGCGGTCGACTCGACGGGGCAGCAGTACGCGACGGGCACACTCGGAACCGCGCAGTGCTGGAGCCATTGATTCCTGTCAAAACAGATATATACGAAATATTATTCATCTTAATTCCTCTGTCGGCGCGGGCGCGGGACAGCGCCCGACGCGACCCTTTCCAGCAGCTCCTCCGCCGGAATCCGACGCTCGGGTGTCGGCGGTTTTCCCTGGCTCATCCTGACGCCTCTCGGGCCTCCTCCCGGGCCGATCCGCAAGATTCGTGACCCAACGGTCACCGATTAACCATATTTTTTTCCTAGAGTCTGAGCTATATTTCGGCCGCAGCCGCTTGAGTGGGCTTGGATTCCAATACCGTATAAAAAGAACTAACTGACGCTTCCCGTGCAGGCTCGCGGCACACGAACCCGCCAGCGGGGGGCGTACCAAGAGGTAGTGATGAGCACTACATGGGAACAGCTTGAGGGGGCAGCTCTGTCTCTGGTGCGCTCCGGTCCGATCAAGGACCGTCTCGCCGATGCCTATCGCAACCATCTCTCCTTCGTGCGCGCGGAGGATCTTCCCGAAGCGCTGCGCGATGACTTCCGTGCCTGCCACGACGCGCTCACGCGTGAGCGTCCGCTGCGCGGCGAGGACGCGGTGCGCGCGACGGTGCGCAAGATGTCGAGCAGCGAGGCCGATGAGCTCGCCTGCAGCGTCGTGCGGCTCTTTGCCGCCATCGTGCGCGAGTGTGCCTGCGATACGGCACACACGGGCGCGCTGAACGGCTCGGCCGTCAACGGCGCGACGCTCAACGGCTTCAACGGACGCGCGGCGGCGGGCGCGCGCGCCAAGAACGGCACCGCGCAGGTAATCGCCCTGTAGGTCGTTCGGCGGCGCGGCCTGAAGCGCCCTTTCGCTGCAGCCGCGCGCTTTCCGGCCGCCGCTAGTCGAGCTTGAACTCGATGGTGTCCCAGCGCGTGGTCTCCTCGTGACGCGCCTGTCGGCGCAGCGCGTCGACCAGTGCACGCTCGTCCCATTCCACCACTTCGTCGGTGAGATCGAGGATCGCCTTGGGCGCCTCGCGGCCGCTGCCGAAGGGCTTCATGAGTACGACCGGCTTGTGGTTCGCCTGCGCATAGAGCAGCTGGAAGGTGAGCAGATCCGGCTGCGTGGCATGCAGGCTGGAAAGCGCGATCACCGCCTCGACCGGCGCGATCTGCCGGCGCAGGTCCTCGCGCAGCGCCTCCTTGTCGCCGCTCGGGCGCTTGTCGGGCGTGCTGAAGTTCTTATAGAAGAAGTTGCGCGAGCTCTCCAGATATTCGAACACGCGCAGATAGTCGTCGCTCGTCTCCCAGGCATGCGTGACGAACAGACGCACAGGGTTGGCTTGCGACATCGGACCCCCTGGGTCGCGGGTGGCCTTAAGTCTCGCACACGGGCGGCCGAGCGCAAGAGCATGGTGCGCGTCGCCGCCGCACGACGGCCGCGTGCGGGATAGAATGCCGGCTTCGCCGGCCGCTGCCCCGCTATTTAACCGTGCGCCTGCTCGTCTACAACATCCGTTATGCCACCGGCACCGGCCCGGCCTTCCATCTGCCGCTGCCCGGCGCCGGCTACCTGCGCAGCAACCGCCGCGTGCTCGCGGGCATCACGGAGTTCATTCGCGGCGAGCAACCCGACGTGGTCGGGTTGCTCGAGGTCGACACCGGCTCGATCCGCACCGGAATGCTGAATCAGGCCGAGCACATCGCCCGGGAGCTCGGCCATTACTCGACCTTCCAGTGCAAGTACGGCAGCGGCTCGATCAATACCTTCATGCCGATCGTGCGCAAGCAGGCGAACGCGTTCCTGTCGGGCCCGAACGTGGCCGGGGAGCGCTTCCATTACTTCGACACCGGCATCAAGCGGCTCATCATCGAGCTCGAGCTGAGCGACGTGTGCGTGTTCCTGGTGCACCTCTCGGTGAAGTTCCGCCACCGCCAGTACCAGCTGCGCTCGCTCCACGACCTGGTGGTGCAGGCGTCGAAGCCCGTGATCGTCGCCGGCGACTTCAACACCTTCTGGGGCACGCACGAGATCTACCTGTTCATGCGTGCCGCGGGTCTGCGCAGCGCCAACACCGCGGGCGTGCCGTCGTTCCCGGCACGCGTGCCGCGCATCGAGCTCGATTTCGTGCTGGTGAGCGCCGGGATCGAGGTCACCGGGTTCCGCATCCCCGACGTGCGCTTCTCGGACCACCGCCCGCTGGTGTGCGATTTCGTGGTGCGCCCGCGCGCCACCGCCGGCACCGAGACGGCCGCCGTCTCGGCTGCCTAGGAACCGCCCATGAGCGACGACCGCGCCCGCAACTGGAGCCTCGCGAGGGACGCCGACGGCGTGGCCTGGCTGACGCTCGACAAGCCCGGCACTTCGGCCAACGTGCTCTCGAGCGGGGTGCTCGTCGAGCTCGACGGCCTGCTCGCGACGCTCGAGAAAGAGCCGCCGCGGGCCGTCGTGGTGATCTCGGGCAAGAAGAGCGGCTTTATCGCCGGTGCCGACATCCGCGAGTTCACCGGCATCACCGATCCCGACAGCGGCTACCTCCTGATCCACGCCGGCCAGCAGGCCATCAGCCGGCTCGCGTCCCTCCCCTGCCCGAGCGTGGCCGCGCTCCACGGCTTCGCACTCGGAGGCGGCCTCGAGCTCGCCCTCGCATGCCGTTACCGCGTGGCCGTGGGCGATGAGCGGCTGTCGCTCGGGCTCCCCGAGGTGCAGCTCGGCATTCACCCGGGCTTCGGCGGCACGGTGCGCAGCGTGCAGCTGATCGGGGTGCGGCCGGCGATGGAGCTCATGCTGACGGGCAAGCCGCTGCGCGCCGACCGGGCGCTGCGCCTCGGGCTGGTGGATGCGCTGGTGCCCGAGCCGGAGCTGCGCGCCGCAGCGCGTGCGCTGGTGCTGAAGGGCCCGCCGCCGCGGCGGGCGCCGTTCATCGAGCGCCTCTTCGGCACGGCGCCGGCGCGCCCGCTGGTGCGCCGTATGCTCGTCCAGCAGGTTGCCCGGCGCGCTCCGGCCGATCACTACCCGGCCCCGTACGCCATCATCGACCTGTGGGCGCGCTACGGCGCACGCGGACCGGCCGCCTACGAGGCCGAGGCCCGCTCGATCGCGCACCTCTTCACGACACCGACCTCGCGCAATCTGGTGCGGGTCTTCCTGCTGCAGGACCGCCTGAAGAGCGCGGGCGCCAAGAGCCCGCTCGAGATCCGGCACGTGCACGTCGTGGGCGCGGGCGTCATGGGCGGCGACATCGCGGCCTGGGCGGCGCTGCGCGGGTTCAGCGTGACGCTCCAGGATCGCGCCGACGAGTACGTGGAGCCCGCCATCCGGCGCGCCGGGGAGCTGTTCGACAGGCGCCTGCGCGATCCGGCGAAGAACGCCGCCGCCCGCGAGCGATTGCGTGCGGATGTGGCCGGCGAGGGAGTGGCGCGGGCGGACGTGGTCATCGAGGCCATCTTCGAGAGCCTCGAGGCCAAGCAGGAGCTGTACGCGCGCCTCGAGCCCCGCATGAAGGCGCAGGCGGTGCTTGCCACCAATACCTCGAGCATCATGCTCGAGCCCCTCGCCGCCCGGCTGACACGGCCCGAGCGGCTCGTGGGGCTGCACTTCTTCAACCCCGTGGCGCAGATGCCGCTCATCGAGATCGTGCACGGCGAGCGCACCGAGGCTGCGGCGGTGCAGGTGGCCACTGCCTTTGCGCGCCGTCTCGACAAGCTGCCGGTGCCCTGCCGCAGCGCTCCGGGATTCATGGTGAACCGCGTCCTCACGCCTTATCTCAACGAGGCCATGCGGATCGCCGAGGAAGGCGTCGCGCTTGCGACCATCGACCGCGTCGCGGTCCGCTTCGGCATGCCCATGGGGCCGATCGAGCTCGCCGACGTCGTGGGACTGGACGTGGCGGCACACGTCGGCGAGATCATCGCGCGCGAGCTTGGCCAGCCCGCGGCGCAGCTGCCGCGCCTCGCCGCGCTCCTCGCGGCCCGGAAGCTCGGCAGGAAGAGCGGCGCGGGCTTCTACGTCTGGCGGGACGGCAAGCCGCTCAAGGACGCCGCTCCCACCGGGGCCGTGCCCGAGGATCTCGAGGACCGTCTGATCCTCGCGCTGGTCAACGAGTGCGTCGCCTGCCTGCGCGAGCAGGTGGTCGAGGATGCCGACCTGGCGGATGCCGCCGTGATCTTCGGCACGGGGTTCGCGCCGTTTCGCGGCGGTCCGCTCGCTTATGCCCGCGCCCGGGGCACGCGCGCGGTGGTCGCGCGCCTCGAGGAGCTGGCCACGCGTCACGGTGCGCGCTTCAAGCCCGATGCCGGCTGGGCGCTCATCGAGGCGGGCCCGAAAACGTGAGGCCGCTGCGCACGGCAGGGGGGACCCCCTGTGCTACCATCGAGGCGGCATTGGGCCGCAGCCGCCGTCGCCGGCGCGGCGACCGTTAACTTAAGCGAGCAGCTTCAGGGGCCCATGGCGGAAGAGCGCGAAACCAGCGTAGCTATGCTCAAGGCGTTCGCGCCCCTCGACGGGTTGAAGCGCGAGAACCTGGCCGCGCTCGCCAAGAAGATCACCGTGCGCACGCTCAACTCCGGGCGGCTCCTGTTCGATCAGGGCGATACCGACAAGCGCACGTTCTGGCTGGTCAACGGAACCCTCGAGATCCACGAGGGCGATCGCCCCGCCACCACGCTGCAGGGCGGTACTCCCGAGGCGCGCAACCCGCTCTACCCGCAGCTGCCGCGACGCGTGAGCGCCCGGGCGCGCGGCGACGTGACCTATCTGTCGATCGACAGCGATCTGCTCGACGTCATGATCACCTGGGATCAGACCGGTACTTACGAAGTCGGCGAGCTGCAGACACAGCTGCAGAACGCCGGCTCGGACGACTGGATGACGACGCTGCTGCAGACCAAGGCCTTCCACCGCATCCCGCCGGCGAACATCCAGGCTATCTTCCAGCGCCTGCAGCGCACGCCCGTCAAGGCCGGCGAGGTCGTCATCAAGCAGGGTGGTGAGGGCGATTACTTCTACATCATCGTCAGCGGCAAGTGCACCGTGTCGCGCGAGACGCCGCTCAAGCAGGAAGGCATCCGCCTCGCCGAGCTCGCGGTCGGCGACACCTTCGGCGAGGAGGCGCTGATCGCCGAGGCAAAGCGCAATGCCACCGTCACCATGCTGACCGACGGCGTGCTCATGCGTCTGAAGAAGGAAGACTTCCGTGAGCTGATGAACGAGCCGCTGCTGCAGTGGGTGAGCCGCGAGCAGGCGAGCGATATCGTCGCCAAGGGCGGGCGCTGGCTCGACGTGCGCCTGCCGAGCGAGCACCAGACGCTCGCGATCGAGGGGTCGCTCAACATTCCCCTCTACCTGATCCGCCTCAAGCTCTCGACGCTCGATCCCGCCGTCCCGTACGTGGTCTATTGCGACACCGGCCGGCGTAGCTCAGCGGCCGCGTACCTTCTGGTCGAGCGCGGCTTCGAGGCCTATGTGCTCAACGGCGGTCTGTCGAACGGCGCCGCCACCGGCGCACGCCCTGCTGCCACAGCATCCAAGCCGGGCGCCACACCGAGAGCCGCGCCAACGCCCAAGCCGCCTGGCGGGACCTGAGGATCCTCCGGGAAGGACGCCGCGACCGCGGCGTCGCTACATGGTGTGCGTGGCCTTGTCGCCCGAGAGGGCGCCGGCGAGGTAGGTCTCGATCTTCTTCTGAGTCTGGCCGCGGTCCTGCTCGCTGAACTGCACGCCGATGCCGGCCGTGCGCTTGCCCTGCGCGCCCTTGGGTGTCACCCAGATGACGCGGCCGGCGACCGGCAGCTTCTCGTCCTCGCCCATGAGGTTCAGCAGCATGAATACCTCGTCGCCGAGGCGGTAGTTGCTGTTGGTCGGAATGAACAGCCCGCCGTTCTTGACGAACGGCATATAGGCAAGATACAGCGCGCTCTTGTCCTTGATGGTGAGCGTCAACAGACCTGGCTTGTTCGCGCCCGCTCTCACGGCCCTTTCCCCACCCGTCACATGTTGCGGTCGTGCGTTCATCCGTGTTCCCTATGCTGCGACGCCGGCACCGCGGGGTGCAAGTCGCCGTAACAGAGCCTCGAGCGCCAGTGCGCGGTTCAGCGCCACATCGAGCGCAGTCCTCAACTCCCGGACCTCGTCCAGGAGCCCGAACAGCTCCCGTATATTCAAGAACGTGCCGGGCGCTGGCAAGTAGTGGCCAGCACGCACTTCTGGCATTAAGTTGCCCGCCCCCGCTCCGCGGCGGATGCGTTCTGTGAGCCAATTCTCAAAGCAGCGGAGCCTCAGCTGCAGGTCGCTCCGCGCCCAGCGTTCCGCCGCGGCCAGCGGATCGGCCCTGCCTGCGGTAAGCGCCTCGAGCGTCTCCCGGGTCTCGGCGCCGATGCGGGCAAGCGCCCCCGGGTCCGCCTCGAGCAGTGCGAACGGTGCCTCCCCGACGGTAGCGAGCGCCGCGTCCCACTCACCCGGGCCGCGCACCTCCGTGAGCCAGGCAACCGCCTCGGAGCGGGTCGGCGCGCGCACCGCGAGCCGCTGGCAGCGGCTCAGGACCGTGGCGGGCAAGCGCGAGGGCTCGCTCGCCACCAGCGCGAGGAGCGTAGCCGGCGGCGGCTCTTCGAGAGTCTTGAGCAGCGCATTGGCGGCAAAGCGGTTCATGGAATCGGCGGGCGTCACGACTGCGACCTTGTAGCCTCCTGCGTGGCTCGTGAGGGCGAGCTCGGCTGCGAGATCGCGCAGCTGCTCGATGCGGATCTGCCGCGAGTCCTCGAGCGGCGCTACGAGCATGAGGTCGGGATGCTGCCAGCCGAGCGCTCTGCGGCACGCGCGGCAGTTCCCGCAGGGAGCCTCTTCGCGCCGCTCGCACAGCGCGAGGCGCGCGGCCCAGTTCGCGAGCCACTCACCGCCGGCGCCCGGCGCTTCGTGGATGAGGAGCGCATGCGGCAGGCGGCCGGCGCGTTGGGCCGCGGTGAGCGCGTCGATGGCCGGCGCGAGCCACGGCGGCGCTCTTTCCACGGACGCACTCACGCGAGGCCCTCGAGGACGCCCTCGACCTGGGCCTCGACCCGCTCGAGCGGCGCCGCGGCATCGATCACCTGGAAGCGCCTCGGCTCGCGCCGCGCCAGCTCGAGATAGCCCGCGCGCACCCTCTCGAAGAAGGCGGTCGTCTCGGCCTCGAAGCGATCCGTGCTCCCACCGGCGCGCCCGCGGGCCCGCGCGAGTCCGACACTCACCGGCAGATCGAGCAGCAGCGTGCAGTCGGGCGCGAGGCCGCCGTGGACCGCCTCCGCCAGCGACTCGATGAGCTCGGCGTCCACGCCCCGGCCGCTTCCCTGGTAGGCGCGCGTTGCGTCGGTGAAGCGATCGCAGACCACCCATTCACCGCGCGCCAGCGCCGGCCGGATCACGCCCTGCAGATGCAGGTCGCGCGCCGCGAACATCAGCAGCGTCTCGGCCACCGGCGAGAGCGACTCGGCCCGCGGCTCGAGCACCAGCCGCCGCAGGCGCTCGGCGAGCGGCGTGCCGCCCGGCTCGCGCGTCAGGCGCCCGGGCAGCTGCTGGCGCGCCAGCCAGGCGAGCACGAATTTCGCCACCGTCGACTTGCCCGCGCCTTCGATCCCCTCGAGCGTGATGAAGCGGGCGGTCACTGCCGGGTGCCCGTGCCGGCAGCGCTCGCGCGCGGCGCGCTCTTCGAATCGGCTGCGGGTGCGTGCTGCCCGCGCAGCCGGGCGAGGTAGGTCTTCACCGCGGAATTGTGCTCGGCGAGTGTCTTCGAGAACTGATGCGCCCCGTCGCCGAGGCCCGTGGCGACGAAGTAGAGCTCGCCCGTCTCGTCGGGCTGCGCCGCCGCCATGAGCGACTCGCGCCCGGGAAGCGCGATCGGCGTGGGCGGCAGACCGCTGCGGGTGTAGGTGTTGTAAGGGGTATCGGCGAGCAGATCGCGGGTGTGTATCGAGCCGTCGTATCGCGCGCCGAGACCGTAGATCACCGTCGGATCGGACTGGAGGCGCATCCCTTTGCGCAGTCGGCTCACGAAGACGCCGGCGATGCGCCGGCGCTCGGACTTCAGTTGCGCCTCCTTCTCTACCATCGACGCGAGTATGAGCGCCTGCGCCTCACTGTCGAAGGGGAGATTCGGGCTGCGCGCGCTCCAGGCCGCGCTGAGCGCCTGGCTCATCTTCTCGTACGCCACGGCCAGGATGACCGTATCGGCGGTGTTTGCGGCGAAGCGATAGGTGTCGGGAAAGAAGCGTCCCTCGGGGTTCTCGCCGGCATGTCCGAGAGCCGCCATCACCTCGGCCGGAGTCTTGCCGGCGAGCGTGTGGGTCACGTCCGGCTCCTGGGCGAGGAGCGCGAGGAAGTCGGCAAAGGTCGACCCCTCCACCACCGTCAGCTGCTCGAGCAGCACCTTGCCCTCCTCGAGCATCGTCAGGATCTGCGCGGGGCTCGCGCGGTCGGGGATCTCGTAGGTGCCGGCCTGGACCCGCGGGTGCAGGCCTTCCAGGCGCAGGTACCACTCGACCGCGCGCGCGTCGCGCACGGCTCCCGCGCCCTGGAGCTCGAGGAGCACCGCGCGCAGGCTCGCCCCCTGCGCCACCTGGATGCGGACCGGGACCGCGGCGGGTCCGGGCCGCTGATATTCGCGCTCGAGCCGCTGCCACAGCACGCCCGCCCCCGCGCTCGCCACGGCGAGCAGCACGACCGCGATCACGACCGCACGGCGGCCGCGGCGCGCGCGCTCAGGCATCGGTGGCCTCCGCCAGCAAAGGCGCGAGGCGTTGCTGCAGCTCGCGGGTCAGCGCGCCGCGCTCGCAGGCGCGCCCGTCGAGCGCGCGCACGGGGCGCAGACCGATCACGGAGCTCGTCAGGAAGAGCTCGCCCGCGCGCGCCAGGTCCGCGCCGTCGAGCACGGCCTCCTCGGCGGCGATGCCGGCGCGCGCCGCCTCGCGCAGCACCACCTGGCGCATGATGCCCGACACGCCGCAGCGATCGAGGAGCGGCGTCCGCAGCGTCGAGCCCTCGACCAGGAACACGTTGCTCATGACTCCCGAGACCAGCCTCCCGCTCGCTGACAGCATGAGCGCCTCGCCGATGCCGGGATCGGTCCACTCCTGCCGCGCGAGCACCTGCTCCAGGCGGTTCAGGTGCTTCAGGCCCGCGAGCGCGGCATTCTCCGCCAGGCGCAGCGTCGCGAGGCGCACGCGCACGCCCTCCCCCGCGAGCCGCGGGTCCGGCGCCTCCCAGGGGTAGCGCAGCGTCACGCGCGTCGCCTGCTCGGCTCCGGTGATCCCGTACCCACGTGCGCGCGCCGCGCCGCGGGTGAGCAGTACCTTGACGATCGAGCGCTCCGCCTGCGCCGCCGCGCTGAGGATCTCATACCGCAGCTCATCGGGAGCGGGAAATGCGATGCCGAGCCGCGTGCAACCCCGCGCGAGCCGCTCGAGGTGGAGGCGCAGGAATCTCGGTCGTCCACCCACGCAGGCGATCGTCTCGAAGAGGCCGTCGCCGTAGTGGAGCCCGCGCTCGAGCGGCGACAGTACTCCGTCCAACCTGCCGTTGACCCATACCGCCGCCGCTGCCCCCGTCACCGTCATGCACGCTCCTCGAGCGCACGCAGCAGGCCGCGGGCCTTGGCGCGCGTCTCCTCGAGCTCACGCTCGGGATCGGAGTCGGCGACGATGCCGGCACCCGCACGAAATTCGAGCGTCGAGCCCGCGAGCGTCATGGTGCGGATGAGGATGTTGAGGTCGAGCTGTCCGTCGACCGTGAGATAGCCGAGCGAGCCCGTGTAGGCCCCACGGCCCAGGCCCTCGAGCTCGGCGATGATCTGCATGCAACGGAACTTGGGGCATCCCGTGATCGTACCGCCGGGGAACACCGCACGCACCGCTGCGAGCGGCGTCACCCCGGCCCGCAGCACGCCGCTGACGTTCGATACGATGTGGTGCACGTGCACGTAGGACTCGACGCTCATCAGCTCATCCACGAATACCGTGCCCGGCTCGCACAGTCTGCCGAGGTCGTTGCGCTCGAGGTCGACCAGCATGATGTGCTCGGCACGCTCCTTGGGATGCATCACGAGCTCGGGGATCTCGCGCGCATCGCCCCCGGGACGACGGCTGCGCGGGCGCGTCCCGGCAATCGGCCGCGTCTCGATGCGGTTTCCGGCCACGCGTACCAGCCGCTCCGGAGAGGAGGACAGGAACGCCACGCCGCGCCACTGTGCGAGCGCTGCGAAGGGCGCCGGGTTTGCTCTGCGCAGCCGCGCGTACAGCGCCGCCGCGGATGCGTCCACGGGGCCTGCCACCTCGACGCTCCACGGGCGCGAGAGATTCGCCTGGTAGATGTCGCCCGCCCGCACGTACTCCTGTGCGCGCGCCACGCGCCCGAGGAACGCCTGCGGCTCCTCTTCCCGCACCGCGCACACCTCGAGCGGGTCGGGCGGATCGGCGCGCGTGGCCGCCGCATGCGCATCGACCGCGATCCGCGCGAGTGAGTCCGCGGCGTCCGCTTCTGCGACCGCGAATACGCGCCCGCTCTCGAGCTCGTGAACGAGCGCGCAGGGAGTGCGCAGCGCGAACGCCACCCAGGGAAGGGGTGTGGGGGGGAGCCTCAGCTGCGGCTCGATCTCCTGCGCCAGCTCGTAGCCGATATAGAGCGCCCAGCCGCCGGTGAACGGCAGCTTCGACGCGCCGGCCGGATCTCGCCCGACGCCCTCCCGGCGCCACCAGCTCTCGAGCGCCCCGAGAAAGCTCGCGCCCTCGACGGCGGTGCCATCGGCGCCCAGGCGTCCGTCGGCGCCGAGCCAGAGCGCGGCCCGCGGCTCGGCGAGCAGCAGGCTTGCCCTTCCCAGGGGACCTGCGGCGGCGCTGTCGAGCAGCAAGGGATAGCGCGCGGGGTCGATCGCCGCCAGGCGGCGCAGCACCGCGGGCGGTACCTCGAGCTCGCGAACGAGAGGTGCGTGCGTAGCGGAAGCCCGTGAGGCTCGATGCGCCGCGCTAGCTCAGGCGACGGAAGATGACCGAGCCGTTGGTGCCGCCGAAGCCGAAGGAATTCGACAGGCTCACGTCGATCTTCATGCGCCGCGCCGTGTTGGGCACGTAATCGAGGTCGCACTCCGGATCCGGGGTGCGGTAGTTGATGGTGGGGGGAGCGACGCCGTCGCGGATCGCGAGCACCGAGAAGATGGCCTCGACCACGCCGGCCGCACCGAGCAGGTGCCCGGTCATCGACTTGGTGGAGCTCACCGCGATGCGCGCCGCGTATTCGCCGAAGGCGCGCTTGAGGGCAACCGTCTCGGCCTTGTCGCCGAGCGGCGTCGAGGTGGCATGGGCATTGATGTACTGCACCTGCCCGGGGTTGAGACCCGCGTCCCGCAGCGCGTTCACCATCGCGAGCCGCGCGCCCTCACCGTCCTCGGGCGGTGCGGTGATGTGATAGGCATCGCCGCTCATTCCGAAGCCGACCAGCTCGGCGTAGATGCGCGCGCCGCGGCGGCGTGCGTGCTCGAGCTCCTCGAGCAGCACCGCCCCGCCGCCATCGCTGAGCACGAAGCCGTCGCGGTCCTTGTCCCAGGGACGGCTCGCCTCGGTCGGCGCGTCGTTGCGGGTCGAGAGCGCCTTGGCCTGACCGAAGCTGCCGAGCCCGCAGCGGGTGGTGGCCATCTCGCCACCGCCGGCGATGATCACGTCGGCGTCGCCGTACTGGATGGTACGCATGCCGAGCCCGATCGCGTGCGTGGAGGTGGTGCAGGCGGTCACCACGCCGAGGTTCGGGCCCTTGAGTCCGTAGCGGATCGACAGGTGCCCCGCGATCATGTTGATGATGGTGGCGGGGACGAAGAACGGGGTGATCTTGCGGGGATTGTTGGCCTTCAGGTATTCGCTGAACTCTTCCTCGATGGTCCAGAGCCCGCCGATGCCGGCGCCGCACACCGCCCCGCAGCGCGTGGCATCGCTCTTACCGAAATCGATGCCCGAGTCGGCGACCGCCTGCACGCCGGCGGCCACGCCGTAGTGCATGAACTCGTCCATGCGGCGCGCCTCTTTCGGCTGCAGGTACTGCCCGACGTCGAAGTCGCGCACCTGTCCGCCGAAGCGCACCGGGAAAGCCGAGACGTCGAAGCGCGTCACCGGACCGATGCCGCTTTCGCCGCGCAGGATCGCCTCCCACGCCGACTGGACCGTGCTGCCGACCGGAGACACCACCCCGAGGCCCGTGACGACTACGCGGCGCTTGCTCACCGTTTCCTACTATGGCGCAGCGCGGACGGTCAGGATTTGGCGCGGCGCTCGTTGATGTAGTCGATGGCCTGATGGACGGTGGTTATCTTCTCGGCGTCCTCGTCCGGGATCTCGATCTCGAATTCCTCTTCGAGGGCCATTACCAGCTCGACCGTGTCGAGCGAGTCGGCTCCCAGATCGTCGACGAACGAAGCGTCGTTCGTGACCTGCTCCTGTTTGACGCCCAGCTGTTCGGCAACGATGGCTTTGACCTGCTGCTCGACTGTGCTCATTAGCGGTTGGTCCTCTGTCGCTTATTTGAAGGCTGATCGGCCCGCCGGCACGCACTTAAGCCGGACGGCGGGCGCGGTATTGTAGGGGAACACCCCCCGGGGTGCCACTCGGGGCCCCGTGGTGCGAGTGATTGTTTTTACTGGTGAAACTCCTTCCCGTTCCCTCGGCGCGGGCGATCACCGAGCGCGCGTTGTGGCGCGCGGCCAACGCCACTACGGCATGTACATGCCGCCGTTGACGTGCAGCGTTTCCCCCGTGATGTAGGCCGCCTGAGGCGATGCCAGGAACAACACGGCGGCGGCGATGTCCTCGGGAGTCCCGAGCCGCCCGAGCGGCACGCGCGTCAGCAGCGCCGCGCGCTGCTCGTCGCTGAGCGCACGCGTCATGTCGGTATCGATGAATCCCGGCGCGACCGCGTTCACCGTGATGCCGCGCGAGGCGAGCTCCTGGGCGAGCGACTTGGTGAAGCCGAGGAGTCCCGCCTTCGCGGCCGCGTAATTCGCCTGTCCCGGGTTGCCGGTGAGGCCGACGACCGAGGTGAGATTGATGATCCGGCCACGGCGCTCCTTCATCATGCGCCGCACGCACGCCTTGGACAGGCGGAACACGGCGGTGAGATTGGTGGCGATGACGCGGTCCCAGTCCTCCGGTTTCATCCGCAGCAGGAGCGCGTCGCGCGTGACGGCCGCGTTGTTCACGAGAATGGTCGGCAGCTCGCCGGCGGCCTCGAGCTCGGCGATCAGCGCATCGATCGAGGCGGGGTCGCCCGCGTCGAGCTGCGCGCCCCGGCCGTTGCATCCGTGCGACGCAAGGGCCGCGGTGAGCTGTGCTGCGCCCTCGGCGCTGGTCGCGGTGCCGATGACGCGCGCCCCGGCCTTTCCGAGGGCGAACGCAATCGCGTGACCGATGCCGCGCGAAGCGCCGGTAACGAGCGCGATCTCATTCTGCAGCATGGCTGTCCTCTCTGGTCGCCTCCAGCGCCGCCTCGATCGAGGCCGGGTCCTCGAGCGCGAGAAACTCGAGCCCCGCGCGCCGCTCGATGCGGCGATTGAGCCCGGTCAGCACCCGGCCCGGTCCGCACTCGATGACCTCCTCGACACCGGTAGCGACGAGCGCGCGCACCGTCTCGGTCCAGCGCACCGGGCTCGACAGCTGCCGCACCAGCAGATCGCGGATCTCGGCCGGGTCCACGTGCGCCGTGGCATCGACCGCGCTCACGTAGCGCAGGCGCGGCGGCTTGAGGCTCACCGCCGATAAGCGCCCTCGCAGCCGCTCGGCGGCCCCTCGCATGAGACTGCTGTGGGATGGCACGCTCATCGCCAGCACCACGGCGCGCTTGGCGCCGCGCGCCTTCGCCGCCGCGATGGCGCGCTCGACGGCGGCGCTCTCACCGGCGATCACCACCTGTCCGGGCGAGTTGAAATTCGCCGCTTCCACCACCGAGCCGGGACCCCCGCCCGCGGCGGCCTCGCGGCACGCAGCCTCCACCTCGGAATCCTCGATGCCGAGGATCGCGGCCATGGCCCCTTTACCCACGGGAACGGCCTCCTGCATCACCTCGCCGCGATAGCGCACCAGGCCGACGGCGGCGCGAAACTCGAGTGCCTCCGCGCACACGAGCGCGGTGAACTCCCCGAGGCTGTGGCCAGAGACGAGCGCGGGCTCGGCCCCGCCGCGCGCGCGCCAGCAGCGCCAGGTGGCAACGCCCGCGGCGAGCAGTGCGGGCTGCGTGCGCGCGGTCGCATTCAGCGCCTCCTCGGGACCCTCGCTGACGAGCTTCCACAGGTCGTAGCCGAGCTCCGCCGAGGCCTCATCGAACGTGGCCTGCACGGTCGCATCCGCCGCGGCCAGCGCCGCGAGCATGCCGACCGATTGCGAGCCCTGCCCTGGAAAGACGAACGCAAACGCCATGACGACCTCGAGAGCTCCTGAGAGCGAAAAATTATAGCGGCTTGGAAGCTGGCCTCAGGAACAGCGCCGCGGCCAGCCCTCCCAGCACCCCGTAGACATGCGCCTCCGTGACCACGGGCAGGCCGGCGGAGATCGGCAGCGCACCCATCCAGTGCTCCCAGGCGAGTTTGCCGGCCAGGAATGCCGCGAGCAGCCAGCCCTCGGCCTCGCCGCGGCGCAGGTGCGCGACCGTCCCGGCGGCCATGACCCCGTGCAGCATCCCGGAGGAACCGACGTACCAGCGCAGGGTCGAATCCCAGAGCCAAAGCCCCGCGTCGATGGCCGCGATCGAGACCAGCAGGATGACGGCCCACTGGCGCGGCGTGTAGTCGCGGGCGAACAGGCCCCACATCAGGGCGGCGCCTAAACAGTTCAGCAGCACATGGTGCAGATCGAGGTGAACGAAGTGTGCCGTCACCAGCCGCCACAGCTCCCCGTGCGCGAGCGCTGCCCGGTCGTAGCGCAGCCATTCGCGGCCGGCGTCCCCGGCGCCGGCGATCAGGAGCAGCAGCGCGCAGGCCGCGAGCAGCGCCCATCCGTACGAAGCGTCGCAATTGACCGACCGCAGCATCGAAGTCACGCGCTTCACAGGGCCGTTGCCCCCCATTTGTTATGATCCGGGCCGCCTTTCCACCACCGGCCCGTGGCGCCCGCGAGCGAGGTTATGTACGACATCGAGGTTAGCAGACACCGCAGCACCCGGCGCGCCCGCAGCCGCGGCTTCACCCTCATCGAGATCATGGTGGTGGTGATCATCATCGGGCTGCTGGCCGCGGTGATCGTGCCGAGCGTGATGAGGCGCGTCGACGACGCCAAGGTAGCGAAGGCCAAGGAGGACATCCAGAGCCTCGAGACCGCGCTCACCATGTACTACATGGATAACTCCAAGTACCCGACCAACGAGCAGGGGCTCACCGCCCTCAGCACGCAGCCGACCGATCCCAGCATCAAGAACTGGAAGCCCGGCGGCTACATCGAGCGCATCAGCAAGGATCCCTGGGGGAACGATTACCTGTTCGTATTTCCCGGCACGCACGGCAAGGCCTACGACCTGTGCTCCCTCGGCGCCGACGGTCAGCCCGGTGGCGACGGCATCAATGCCGATATCTGCAACTGGAATCTCAACCAGTAGCGCGCCGCGCCCGCGCCGGCGCCCGCACGCCCGGGCCGGCTCCGGGTTCACACTGATCGAGATGCTGGTGGTCGTGGTGATCATCGGCCTGGTGTCGGCCGGAATGCTGCTCACGGTGAGCCTGACCGGGCGTGATCCCGACCTCACCCGTGAGAGCGATCGGCTCTTCACCCTCATCAACTACGCGCGCGAGCAGGCGGAGCTGCAGACGCGCGAGTTCGGGATCCTGTTCCAGGAGGACGGCTACGAGTTCCTTACCTACGATGCGCAGCTCGCGCAGTGGCGCAGCGTCTTCGAGGACGATGCGCTCAGCGCGCGCAAGCTCCCCGCCGGCATCGGCGTGCAGCTGATCGTGGAGTCCCGGCCAGTGGTGCTGCGCCGCCCGCTGGACGCTCGCGATAAGACTCCGCAGCTGATGCTCTACTCGAGCGGCGACCTCACTTCCTTCGCGATCACCCTCGAGCGCGACGGCGGGGTACGCAGCGTCACGCTCGCACCGGACGAGCAGGGACAGGTCGTCGAGAAGCCCCTGGTCGAGGCGCGCGCGCCATGAGCGCCGCGAGCCCGGGCGCTGCGCGCGGCTTCACGCTGATCGAGGTCCTGGTGGCGCTCGCCATCGTCACGGTCGCCATGGCGGCGCTGCTCAGTACCCTCAGCTCCTCCGCCGACACCGAGGCCTATCTGCGTGACAAGACCTTTGCGAACTGGGTGGCGCTCAACCAGATCGCCCAGGTGCGCGTGACGGGTCAGCTGCCCGCGCCGGGCACGAGCACCGGGGACAGCGATTTCGCCGGCCGCAAGTGGCACTGGCGCCAGGAGGTCACCGCCACTCAAGTGCCCGGCATGGTGCGCATGGACGTCAGCGTGCGTCCGGCGGACACCGCAGGCAGCGACAGCGACCGCGGCTGGTACACGACGATGAGCGGCATCTCGGGAGACGCCGTCGGGCTGCCGCGCGGCGACCTTCCCGACTGGGGCTCGCAGCTGCTCGCACCCGGCTCGAATGCCGCCGGCGGAACGCCGGCGACCACACCGGCTCCGGCGACCGGAGCACCCTCCACGGGCCCGCAGGCACCCACGCAGCCGCCGCAGCCCGGTGCCCCGCCCGCCCGGCCCCCGGGCACTCCATGAGCCGACGCCGCCTTCGGCACGCTCGCGGCGCGCTGCGGCATGCGCCCGGATTCACGCTGCTCGAGCTCCTGGTGGCTCTCTTCATTGCGGCCGTCATGTTCGCCATCGGCTACGGCGCCATCAGCCAGGGCATGACAACTCACGGTGCCCTCAAGGAGAAGCAGGCGCGGCTCCTCGAGCTGCAGACCACGGTGCGCATCCTCGAGCAGGACTTCGTACAGCTCGTGCCGCGCCCGGTACGCCAGCCGATCGGCGACGAGCCGGCGCAACCCGCCCTGCAGGCGAGCCCGGCCGGGACGCAGTCATCGGGCCTCGTTTCCTCGCTCGGCAGCTCGCCGAGCGCTCCCTCATCGTCGCAGGGAACGACCAGCGGCACGCCGCCGCTCGTGCAGCTGACGCGCGGTGGCTGGGCGAATCCGACCGGTCTGCAGCGCCCCGCGCTGCAGCGCGTCGCCTACTTCCTCGAGAACGGCACGCTGCGGCGCGAGTACTGGTACGTGCTCGACCCGACCCTCTCGAGCACCACGGCGCGGCGCGAGCTTCTCAAGAAGGTGAAGTCGGTGACCTTCCAGTTCCTCGACCTCACTCACACCTGGCAGCCGCAGTGGCCCCCGGCGACCGTGGCCGGCGCGCAGGCGCTCGAGAGTAATCTGCGCATCCGGCCGCTGGCCGTGCAGATCACGATCGACACCGAGGACTTCGGCAAGATCGTGCGCTTCATCGAGGTGGCGGGCTGATGCGCGTGCCACGCGCGCAACGCGGGATCGCGCTGCTGGTGGCGATTCTCCTGGTCGCGCTCGGCACGATCCTCGCCGCCGCCGTCGCCTACGAGAACGCCATGACGTTCCGCCGCGGCGCCGCAACTTACGCGTTCGACCAGGCGCTGCTCGTGCAGCAGGGGGCCGAGGCGCTCGCGGCGTATGGATTGCGCCTGGCGCAGAAATCCGACCCGCAGCATACCTATGCCTCCGAGGGCTGGGCACAGCCGGTGGGGCCTTTCGAGGTCGTGCCGGGCGTGATGCTCACGGCCTCGCTCGAGGATCTGCAGGGGCGCTTCAACCTCAACAACCTGGTGCGGCAGGACGGTACGCCCGATCCGGTCGAGGTCGCCGCGTTTCAACAGCTGCTCATGATGCTGGGACTCGAGCCGAAATGGGCCGGCTTCATGGTCGACTGGATCGACCGCGACATCGTCCCCTCGAGCCCGGACGGGGCCGAGGACAGCGTCTACATGGGCCAGGTGCCGCCCTACCGCACGCCCAACCGCTACATCACCAGTGCCAGCGAGCTGCTGGCGCTCCCGGGCTTCGGCCGCGACCGCTACGTCACCCTGGCGCCTTACGTGACCGCCCTGCCCTTCGGCGCCAAGCTCAACATCTGCACCGCCAAGGGTCCGGTGCTCGATGCGTTCCTCGGCCACGGGGATTTCTCCAGCGACCCGACCGGCCTCGCCAAGAACCGCACCGCCGCCAGCGGTTGTTTCCCCGCTCTGGCCGACTACCAGGCCGCGGCGGATCCGGGCACGTGGAAGAACATCTCCCCGAAGCTGCAGATGACCTCGAGTTACTTCCGTCTGACGAGTCTCGTCACTATTGGCAGCACCGAATTCAACTTGTACAGTCTTCTTCTGCAGGATCCGTCGGGCCAGGTGCGCCCGATTCTGCGCAGCTACACACCCGATTGATGGAGCCCTCTTCACATGGCTGACTGGCTGCTGCTGCGGTTGCCGCACGCCCCGCAGGAGCCGGCGACCTGGCTCGTCGTGAGCGCCGCGGGTGCGCCGCTCGCGGCGACGCAGAGCGGGCCGCTGGCGGCGGCCGCGGCGGCCGCTGCCGGACGGCGGGTGTGCGCGCTCGTGCCGGGAAGCGACGTACTGCTCGTCGAGCCCGAGCTGCCCGTCAGGAGTGGCGCCAAGGCACAGCAGCTCCTCCCCTATGCGCTCGAGGAGCAGCTCGCCGACAACATCGACGAGCTGCACTTCGCCATCGGCCGCCGCGCGGCCGACTCCCCGCGCACGCCGGCGGCCGTAGTGGCGCGCACGCTGATGGACGAGTGGCTCGGAGCGCTGCGCGGCGCGGGGCTCGAGCCCGCGTGCCTGTATGCCGACAGCGAGCTGCTGCCCGCGAACCCGGGACAGGCGGTGGCACTCCTCGAGGAGGATACGGTCTACGTGCGGGCCCCCGGTGCGCCACCCGTCGCGCTCCCGGCCGACGCGCTCGCCGAGGCGCTCACCATCGCCGAATCGCCGCCCCGGGCGCTCAGCGCCGCGGCCGCGGCAGCCGAAGAAGGCGGCGCGGCCCCCGAGGCCCGCGGTCTCATCCTCTACGCGGGCACTGCCGAATGGCAGCGGCATTCGGAGGCGGTCGAGGCGGCGCGCGAGCGCTTTGCCAGTCTCAAGGTGCAGCTGCTCGGCGACGGCCCGCTCGCCCTGTTCGCACAGCAGCTGCCGACGACCGGCGCCATCAACCTGCTGCAGGGGAGCTACGCCCCGAAGAGCCAGCGGCTCGCGGGGCTGTCCGCCTGGCGCGTCGCGGCGCTGCTGCTGGTCGGCTTGATCGCCCTGCACGTGGTCGGCAAGGCGGCGGAACTGCGCGTGCTGAAGAGCCGCGAGCAGCAGGTCGACGCCTCGACGCGCGATACCTTCCAGCGCGCCATGCCCGGCGAGCCGTTCACGCGGGACTGGCGAGCGCGCATGGAGCAGCGGCTGCTCGCCGCGCGCAGCGGCGGCGGCGCGAACGGCCTGCTCGGCGCGCTGCAGGCGCTCGCCCAGGCACGCGGCGCGGCGCCGGGCACGAGTCTGCAGTCGCTCAACTTCCACGACGGGCTGCTCGAGCTCACGGTGAATGCGCCCGATGCGGCCAGCCTCGATCACCTGAGCCACGCGCTGCGCAACGGCAGCTGGGACGCGGATCTGGTCGGCGGCAACACCGTCGGCAGCGCCTACCAGGGGCGCGTCCAGATCCACACCCGGAGCCCTTGAGCCATGAAGCTCTCCGCCGACAGTCTCACGCTCGGGGCCGCAGAGCGCTGGCTCGCGACTCTCTCCGGGCGCGAGCGGCGCATCGTGCTCTTCGGCGCCGCTCTCGTGCCGGTGCTGCTGGTGTTCGCCGTGCTGCTGCTCGACCGCAGCGTCTCGCAGGCTCACCAGCGGCTTCTCAAGAAGCGCACCGACCTCGCCTGGAGTCAGGTCGCGGCTCCCGAGATCGCGGGCTCCCCCGCACCTCCTTCGCCCGCGGGAGAGTCGTTGCTCGTCATCGTCGACCGCTCGGCCCGCGAGGCGGGACTCGCCGGAGCACTCGCCGGGAGCGAGCCCGCCGGACCCGGCCGCCTGTCGGTGCGGCTGCAGAAGGCGTCCTTCGATGCGCTGGTCGGCTGGCTCGCGCGCCTCGCGCAGCAGAACGGCATCCGTGTGGATTCGGCCACCATCGACAGCGCCGGCGCGCCGGGCCTCGTGAACGCCGCCCTCGTCCTGCACGCGGGCTGAAGTGCCGCGTTCGGCCCGGATCGCGCTGCTCGCCGCGGCCGCCTTCGCGGTCATGATCGTCGCGCGCCTGCCGGCACGCTGGGTGGTGCCGCGCACCGGGACGATCGCCTGCGCGAGCGTCGACGGCTCGATCTGGAGCGGGTCATGCAGCGCCGTCACCTTCGAGCGCTTCGCCCTGGGCGACCTCGCCTGGGAGCTCTCGCCGCTCAAGCTCCTCACCGGCGCCCTCGCGGCCCACGTCGTGCTCGCACACGGCCCGCTGACCGGGAGCGCCGAGGTGACGCTGCGGTCCGGGGGACGCATCGAGCTGCGCAACCTCATCGCCGATCTGCCGCTCGACCCGCGGCAGGTGCCGCATCTGCCGCCGCGCCTGCGCGGTGCGCTGCATACGGACCTCGCACTGGCGCGCCTCGAGCATGGTGCCGTCACCGAGCTCAAGGGGCGCATCGAGGCCCACGACATCACTCAGCGCACCGGCCACGTCACGCCGCTCGGCAGCTACGCCCTCACGTTTCCGGGCGGCGGCCCCGAGCCCGTCGGCACGCTGGTGGATCTCGGCGGACCGCTCGCAGTCCAGGGGACGCTGCGCCTCACCAGGCAGCCAGGCTACGAGCTCGAGGGCACCGTGGCGGTGCGGCCCGACGCCCCTCCAGAGCTCGTGAGCGACCTCGCCTACCTCGGCAGCCCGGACGGACTCGGGCGGCGGCCTTTCAACATCGCCGGCACGCTCTGAGTCGGGGGCGTCAGCCGAGCTCGCGCAACGCGCCGAGCAGCGGGAAGTAGAGAGCGGCGCGCACCGGCTGCGGCCCGAGCGCGCGCGCCAGGTCGCGGTAGGTGGCGAGCTGCGGGCGGTAGCGCTCGAGCTCCTGCGCGAGAAACTCCTCGAGGCCGCCGCCTTCGTGGCTGCTGGTCTTGTAGTCGATCACCCAGCGCGTGCCCTGCTCGTCGATGAAGGAGCGGTCGATGACGACGCTGCGCAGACGTCCCTCGCTCATCCCCGAGAGCTCCCATTCGCTGTGCGCTTCCCGGTGTCCGCTGTCGAGGATCCAGCGGCCGCGGTCCTCGCCGAGCGTCTGCCGGAGTGCGCTCAGCACGCTCGCCTGCGCCCGCGAGCGCTCACGCTCCGCGACGCCCGCGCGTCCGAGCGCGGCGCGCACCGCCTCGCTCTCACTCTCGATCGCTGCCGCTGCCGGCAGCGGGGAAGTGCGCGCGAGCCGTGCGAGCCAGCCGTGTACGACCGTACCGACGTGCCGCTGCGTCTCTCCCACCCAGCTGAACTCGGTCGGCTCGGCCGCCACATACGCTCCCGGCAGCTGCTCGAGCTCGATCCGCGGCGGTGCGGGCGCGGCTTGCCAGCTCGGCCGCAACCGCCGGAGCGGTCCCGCGCGCGGGCGCTCCGCTGCGCGCGCGCCCGTTGCGGTGGTCGTGACGCTGGTCTCGAAGCGGGCCGCGAGCCCCGGCCAGAGCACCGCCAGGGGGCTCCGCCGGTCGAGCTTCGTGGCGCCGTCGGCGCCGGCTGCGGGGGCGCCCGACAACCACAGCGTGCGCCGCGCGCGCGTCGCCGCCACGTACATCAGACGGCGCCGCTCGTTGAGATCGTGCTGGCGGATGAGATCCTTGAGGTAGACGTTGAGGTCGCCCTCCTCCTCGCGCGCACCGACCGCCGGCACGGGCGCGATGAGCAGGTTGCTCTCGCGCGCCGTACTGGGCAGGTCGATCCAGCGCAACAGGCGCCGCTCCGGCGCACGCGTCGTGCGCTCGAGCGCCGGGACCAGGACGTGATCGAACTCGAGTCCCTTGGCGCGGTGGACGGTCATCACCTGCACCGGGTTGTCCCCCACCGCCGCCGCGCCGTACAGATGCTCGAGCAGCGGCCCGAGGTCCTCGGGCCCGCGCCACCCGAGGCTCGCCGAGCGCTCGGCCAGGGCGGCAAAGAAGCTGCGTGCCTCGGGCAGTTCCGCGCTCGCGTAGGCATCGCTCGCGCCGAGACGCACCCAGGTCGCCTCGAGCCAGCTCGCGACCGGCTCCGTACCATAGCCCTCGAGCGCTTCCCCGAGCACCGTCCTGACCCGCTCGAGGTGCAGCCGGTCGGCGGCATCGCAGCGCGCGAGCCGTTCCGGGTCGGCGAGCGCTTCGACCACCAGCGCGGAGTCGTCGACCTCCGACAGCGCCGTCAGCGTGGTGAGGCGTGCCCCGCACCACGGAGCCCGCAGCACCGCGAGCCAGGCGGCGCGGTCGGCCAGGTCGTGCAGCGCGCGCATGAGCTGCACCAGGTCGCGTACCACCGGCCGCTCGCGCAGCGGCACGAGGTCGACACCGAGCGGCGCGAGGCCGAGGGCCTCGAGGGCGGCGGTGACTGCCACGGCGTGCGCATGGGCGGCCACCAGCACGCCCACCGTGCCCGTGGGGTCGAGGCGCCGCAGCTCCGCGACGCGTGCGGCCACCGCGCGCGCCTCGGACTGCGGGTCGCCCGGGTAGAGGCGCAGCGTGACCGCCGCGACGCCGGCGAGCGCGGCGGCGGCGCGCGTCGGCAAGCTCTCGCGATAGCTGACCCCACCGGCGCGCAGCTCGTCGACCGGCGGAAAGACCTGCGCGAACAGCTCGTTCACGAACTCCACCAGCGGCCGCTGCGCGCGGAAATTGCGCAGCAACCGCAGCGTCTTGAGCGGCAGTGCCCCGATCCCGGCGGCACGCGCGCGCAGGAACAAACCCACCTCGGCGTCGCGGAAGCGGTAGATCGACTGCATGGGATCACCGACGACGAACAGCGTCCGTCCGTCTCCGGCCTCCCAGCCGACGGTGAGCGCCTCGAGCAGCTGCACCTGCGCGAGCGAGGTGTCCTGGAACTCATCGACCAGGATATGGCGCAGTGTGAGCCCTGCGCGCAGTGCGAGCTCGGTCGGCTCGCCCTGCTCGGCGAGCGCCTGACGCGCCGCGCCCGTTACGTAGGTGTAATCGACGCGTCCGGCCTCCGCGAAGGCGCCGTGCAACTCCGCCGCGGCCCGCCTGAGGATGCGCGACAACGCGGCAAGCGCCGCGCTGTCGCCGGCGGCGAGCTCGGCCGCCGGCGCACGCCGCAGCTCGAGCAGGGCCTCGCGCAGGCCGCCGACGCCGCGCAGCTCCTCGATCAGACACCTGAGGCGCTCGCGCGCGGCGGCTTCCACGAAGCCGGGGCGCAGCCGGTGCGCGGAGAGTTGCTTGCGCCAGTCGTTGCGCGTCAGCACCAGATGGGCGAAGTGCTTCCACTGCGCGAGGTCGGCGGCCCCGGCGTCGAGCGCGCCGGCGCCCGGCAGGCCCTCCGCGCGGCGCCGCAGCGCCTCGGGCAGCAGAGCGCGGAGCGCGCCGAGACGCGCGCGTGTCTCGGCGGCGAGACTCTCGTTCACACGCTGGCACAGCGACTGCGGGTCCGCGTCGATGACGAAACGCAGCCAGTGCCCGCGCTGCTCGAGCATCTGCGCGATCAGCCGCTCGAGATTCAACCAGTGATTGTCGAGCCGCTCGAACAGCAGCCGCGCATCGTCCTCGAGCTCCGGATCGACTTCCGCCGCGAGCAGCGTCGCCCGTGCGGCGCGCTGGTAGAGCTCGCCTGCGTTGTCGGTGATGCTGAGCGCTCCGCCGACCCGTGAGGCAACCGGCAGCTGGCTGGCGAGCCAGTAGTTGAAGGAGTCGATCGTCTGGATGCGCAAGCTCTCGGGCTCGCTGTCGAGTCGCCAGCCGCGTGTTCTGCCATGCGCCCGCGCCGCCGCCGCGAGCGGCGCCAGCGCCGCGGCGCCCGGATCATCCGCGGCGAGCTCGCCGCGCAGGGCGCGGATCACCCGCGCACGCATCTCGGCGGCTGCCTTACGCGTGAAGGTAATCGCGAGAATCTCCCCCGGGTCATCGACCGTGGCGAGCAGCCGCAGGTAGCGCTGCGTCAGGACCGCCGTCTTGCCGGAGCCGGCGGGAGCCTCGAGCAGGATCGAGGCCGTGGGCTCCACCGCCTCGCGCCGGGCGGCGTCGTCGAGCCGTTCGTGCGACTCATTCATCGGCTTCATCACCATGGCCCTCGACCTCGGCGGCAAGGTACGGGCCGATGCGACACAGGTCGGCCAGGTGGCAGTAGTCGCAGGCGCCGGGCGCCGGATCGACGCGCGCCGCGCCGGCGAGGAAGTCGCGAATCAGCCGCTCGATGAGCGCCACCCAGGCGCGCTGCTGCGCGCGCCAGTCGGCGGCGGCCGCCCCTGTGACCGCCGGAATGGCGCGCACCCGGGGCAGCACATCGGCGCGCGCCGCAACTCCCGTGAAGCGCGCTTCGCGCGCCGTCAGGTTGACGGTCGCGAGGGCCACCACGTCGGCGCCGATGGCTGCCAGGTAGGCGAGCAACTGCGGGTAGGTCGGGCGCGCGCCGAACCAGTCGGGGGTCTCCGGCCGCCCGCTCTTGTAGTCGAGCACGGCCTTACCCCCGGCCACGGCGTCCACCCGATCGAGCCGCATGCGTACGCGGGCGCCGCCGAGCACGAGCTCGGTCACCTGCTCGGTGGCCTCGACCGTGAACGGTGCGCGGGTGCGCTCGAGGGCGCACAGCTCGCCGATGAGCCGCCGCGCCCGCAGGCACTCGCGCGTCAACGCGGGCGAGAGCGCGCCGAACAGATCGAACTGCCCGTTGGGGGTGCGTTGCCCGCGCCGCCGCCCGCGCTTCCCGAACTGCAGCGCCTGCGCGGCCTGCGCCACGCAATCGGCAATCAGCGTCTCGAGCGCGTCGTCTTCACGGGCGCCGAGACCGTCCGAGTCGCGCAGCCGCTCCCACAGCGCCTGCAGCGCCGCGTGCAGCAGCAGGCCGCGCTGATCCATCGGCACACCGGGCTCGGCCTGCACGGGCGCGTCTGCGCCGAGACGGAGCTCCGCGTAGGCGCGGAAGGCACAGCTGTTCTGCAGCGTGATGGCGCGCGTGCCGGAAGGCAGCGGCTTCGGCGCGGTGAAGGCGGCGCCGCGCACATCCTCGCGCGCCTCGGTGCATCCCTCGCGGTGCAGCCGCAGCGGCAGCCACAGGCTCGGCGGCGCGGCATCGAGGAGCGTCACGCCCGCGAGCACCGGGCTCGGCAGCAGCTCGAGGTCCTTCTCGCGGGCCGGTACGGAGAGCACGAGCTCCGTCGTCGCGCGCCGCCAGGCCTGCATCAAGGCACGCGCCTCGATCCGGCGGCCCGCCGCGCTGGCCTCCGGCATGCCGGCCGCGAGCTGTGCGGCGAGCGGCAGGAACGCATCCGGCGTCACCGGCATCGGCAGGACATCCGCGCTGAGCGATGCCACCCAGACTCCGTCGTAGCTGACGATCGGATCCACCAGCATCGGAGAGATCGTCACCGGGACGTCCTCGTCCGCCGGCCGGTAGGCGGTGTGGGCCGCCAGGGCCTTGAGCTCAGCGAGCGCCGCTTCGCGGGTCAAGCTCCCCACCGCGCTGGCCAGCGTGCCGAACTCCTCGAGGAGCTCGCGCCAGCGCAGGCGCGTCTGTTGCACGGCGCTCCCGGGCGGCAGCCCTCCCGGAAAGCCGAGCGCGGCGAGCGCCGCCTCGAACCGCTCGGACCAGCGCCGCGGCGAGCTGCTTCCCTCGCCGAGGAGCCCCGCCGCGCGGCGCGCGAGCGCCTCGAGCGCGCTGGCCGCGGGCTTCAAGCCGCGCGGCGCGAGCTGCAGTGCGCCGAGGAGCTCGCGCAGCGCAAGGCTCGGGGCGCCATGCTGGCGCAGGTACAACGCGAGCGCGGCGCGCGCCCCGGGCGCACCCGTATTCCAGTACGGGGACGCCAGCCAGTGTCCGATCGAGGCGAGATCGACCGTTGCCCCGCTGAGGATCGTCAGCGAGAGCAGCGCCTGCGCCGGAAGCGGCTGCGAGCCGAGCGGCTCGCCTCCTTCGATGGCGACCGGCGGGCGCTGCGCGCCGCGCCCGGAGAGCACGGCTCCGGGATCGAGGCAGCCGCGCACCAGCGCCGCGAGTCGCTCGCGCGCCGCCGCCGATCCGGGCAACATCACGAGAAGCCGCGCGTCGGGTTGCGCCGTGAGACGCTCACGGCACCAGGCCGCGATCGCCTCGAGCTGCGCCTCGGCGTCGGCCGTGCGCACACCGCGCGGGGTCGCTCCCCCGCCGCCGTCCGCCCCCTCCGCCGCCGACACGGCCGCTCCAGCCAGGCGCGCCAGGGCGCGCGGCGGGTGCCCGAAGCCGCACAGCAGCGGCCGCCCGTCGCCCGATGCGGGCTCGAGCCGGGCGGCGAGCACGCTCGCGCTCCCCGCCCCGAGCTCGCGGCAGCGGGCCGTGAACAGTCGCTCCGCCTCGTGGAAGAGTCGCGTCTCACTGTCGGCAGCGCCACGCGCAACCGCGATGTCCCAGGCTGCGGCGCGCTCGGCCGCGCGCCGCAGGACTTCCGCCAGCGGCTCGGTGCTGAGAAAGGCATTGTCCCCGGCCGCCGTACGCGCGGCTTCGGCGGCCGCTTCGCGCCACAGCCGCCACTCTTCCGCCGGCCCGAGAAGCCGCGGCCAGTCGAAGGAGGCGCGCTCGGCCGCGCGCTCGCACTCGCGCCGCAGCCACGCGGCCGGCACCAGCACCTGCGGACTGGCCCACACCCGCAGACCCGCGCCGAGCCGGCCGGCCGCGTGCGCGAGACGCACCGCGTGCACGCGCTGGCGCGTCGGCACGACGAGGGTCCGGCCGCGCTCGATCTGCCCTTCTAAGTCGCTTGAAAGCCTAAACAAAACAGGCTTTTAAATAGTATTTAGATAATTCACTTGAAGCGTGATTCCGCACTCACCACATTCGCCGCCGCCGTCCCGTCCGAGCGTTGCCCGGCGCTCGCGTAAGTGTCGAGCAGTTGCTCGATACGTCCGAACACCTCGCGCAGCGTCGCCGCATCGGGAAGATTCGTGATGCGCAGGTGATTGCGGTACGGCACGTTGAAGCTCACCCCCGGTGCGACCAGGACGTGCTTCTGCTCGAGGAGGTCGAGCGCGAACTGCTGGTCGTCGAAGCCCGGCAATGCCTGTCCGTCGACACCCGGGAAGGCGTACATCGCCCCCCGGGGGGGCACGAGCGTGAGAAAGCGGCTGCGGCGCGCGGCCTCGATGATCACGGCGCGCGACTCGTACAGCCGCCCGCCCGGAGCGACGAGCTCGCGAATGCTCTGGTGTCCGCCGAGCGCCGTCTGTATCGCCCACTGCGCCATGACGTTCGAGCACAGGCGCAGCGATGCGAGCAGCTCGAGCGCATCGAGATATTCGGCCGCCGCGTGGACGCGCCCGGAGAACACCGCCCAGCCGGCACGGTAGCCGCAGGCCCGGTACACCTTGGAGAGGCCCGAGAGCGTCGCGCACAGCGTGTCGTGCACCAGCGTCGCCATCGGCACGAACTCGGCGCCGTCATAGGTCATCTGGTCGTAGATCTCGTCGCTGAAGACCACCAGGCCGTGGCGCTCCGCCAGCCGCGCGAGCGGCTCGAGCACCGCACGCGGGTACACCGCCCCGGTCGGGTTGTTGGGATTGATGATGACGAGCGCGCGCGTGCGCGCGGTGATGAGCCGGGCGAGCTCCGCCGGATCGGGTACGAAGCCGTGCTCGGGCCGGCAGCGGTAGTGCACCGGCCGCCCGCGGTTGAGCGACACCGCCGCTGTCCACAGCGGATAGTCGGGACTCGGCACCAGCACCTCGTCGCCATCGCAGAGCAGCGCCCGCAGCGTCAGGTCGATGAGCTCGCTGACGCCGTTGCCGATGAACACCTCCTCGGCGGTCACCCCGGTGATGCCGCGCTCCTGCTG
Organism: Steroidobacteraceae bacterium; assembly: GCA_035542535.1. GTDB lineage: Bacteria > Pseudomonadota > Gammaproteobacteria > Steroidobacterales > Steroidobacteraceae > 13-2-20CM-66-19. The sequence continues at coordinate 14,808 of DATKLG010000060.1, read as the reverse complement.
CTGCATCACCACCGCTTCGCGCGCCGGAAAGATGCCCTTCTGGTGGCAGTACCCTTCCGCCTGAGCGAGATTCTCGATCATCGCGAGACGCATGGTCTCGGGCGTGCGAAATCCGAAGGCGCGCGGGTTGCCGATGTTGAGCGAGATGATCTCGTACCCCTGGCGCTCGAGCTCGAGGGCACGTCGGGCGAGGCGCCCGCGAATCTCGTAGCGCACGTGCTTCAGCGCTTCGCTGGGGCGGATACCGGCTTCAGTCTTCATGCCGGGAGCATAGCGCAAGCTCACGCCAGCGATGACACGCGACCCGATCCCCCGCGCCGGTATCCTCCCATTCGGGCACCCGCTCGGCGCACACGGCGAGCGCGTGTGGACAGCGGCTGCGGTATACGCAGCCGCTCGGCGGCGAGAGTGGTGACGGCGGCTCGCCCGGCCGGGCGCGCCCGAGGCGGCCCGGTTGCACGGCCGGGTCCGCCACCGGAACGGCGTCGAGAAGCGCGCGGCTGTAGGGGTGCCGTGGGTTCCGGTACAGCGCCTCCGTGCCGGCGAGCTCCATCATTCTCCCGAGGTACAGCACGAGCACCCGCTCGCACAGGCGCCTCACGACGGCAAGGTTGTGGCTCACGAACAGCACGCTCATGCCCGACTCGCGCCGCAGTCTGGCGAGCAGCGCCAGGATCTCCCGCTGCGTCGGTCCGTCGAGGGCGCTCAGGGGCTCATCGCACACCAGCAGGCGGGGCTCGAGGATCATGGCGCGCGCGATGCCGACGCGCTGGCATTGCCCGCCGGAGAGCTCGTGCGGATAGCGGCCCAGGAGCTCAGGTCCCAGCTCCACCCGCGCGCAGCTGGCCGCAATCCGGGCGGCGCGCGCCGCCGGATCGAGCTCGCGCGCGTGCACGGTGAGCGGCTCGCCCACGATCTCGGCCACCGTCATGCGGGGATCGAGGCTTCCGAGCGGATCCTGGAAGATGATCTGCAGCTCAGCGCGCACGGCACGTAGCGCGCGCGGCGGCAGCGCGTTGAGGTCGCGCCTCATCCAGACGACTTCCCCGGCGCACGGCCTGAGGAGCGCCAGTGCCGCGCGCGCCAGCGTCGACTTGCCTCCACCGGATTCCCCGACCACGCCGAGCGCCTCACCCTCGCCGAGCTCGAGGCTGACGCCGCTCAGCGCCCGAAGCCGCCTGCGGGGCTCGAGCCAGCCGCCGCCAACGGCAAACTCGACCGAGACGTCGCGCAGCGAGAGGGGCGCCTCGCTCCGGGGGACGGGCGGCGCGGCCCCGCCCGGCAGTGCCGGCTCCACCGCCTCGATCAGCTGCCGCGTGTAGGCCTCGCGCGGAGACTTGAGCACCGCCGAGACGGTACCGGTCTCGACCACGCAGCCGCGCCGCATGACCAGCACCCGGTCGGCGACGCCCGCGACGGCCGTGAGGTCGTGAGTGACCAGCACCAGCGCCATCGAGCGCTCGCGCTTCAAGTCTGCGAGCAGCGCGAGAATCTGCGCCTGCACGGTGACATCGAGCGCGCTGGTGGGCTCGTCCGCGATCAGCAGCTGCGGCTCGCAGGCGAGCCCGATGGCGATCATCACGCGCTGGCGCATGCCGCCGGAGAGCTCATGCGGGTACTGGTGCGCGCAGCGCGCGGGGTCGCTGAGCTGCACGCGCTCGAGGAGCGCGAGCGCGCGGCTGCGCGCTGCGGCACGCTTGAGCTGCAGGTGCCGCACCATGACCTCCGCGAGCTGCTCGCCGACCGTGAGGTGCGGCGTGAGGGAAGTCATTGGATCCTGGAACACCATGCCGATACGCGCGCCGCGCACGCGGTCGAGGGCCGCGGCGCCCAGCCCGAGCAGCTCCGTCCCGAGAAAGCGGGCGCTGCCGCTCGCCCGGCCGTTGGCTGCGAGCAGCCCCATCACGGCGAGAAATGTCTGGCTCTTGCCGGCGCCCGACTCGCCCACCACGGCGAGGCATTCGCCGCGCGCGACGCCGAGCGAAACGTCGTGCACCGCGCGCACCGGCCCCGCCGGCGTCGTGAAAATGACGCCGAGCGCGCTGAGCTCGAGCACCGTGGCGCCCGCCGCGACTGTGCCGGCTTCAGCGCTCGCGGGGGTCGAGGGCATCGCGCAGACCGTCGCCGACAAGATTGAGGCACACGAGCAGCACCACCAGGAACGCGGCCGGCACCAGCAGCATCCACGGCGCCGACTCCATCTCCTGTGCGCCGGCGCTGATGAGATTGCCGAGGCTCGCGTGCGGCTCCTGCACGCCGAGGCCGAGGAAGCTGAGAAAGCCCTCGAACAGGATCATCTGCGGTACGGTGAGCGTGGCGTACACCGCGACCGTGCCGGCGAGGTTCGGGATGATGTGCCGCAGGATGATCGCGGCGGTCGGCAGCCCGGTCGCGCGCGCCGCCTCGATGAACTCGCGGCGCTTGAGTGCGCGCGTCTGCCCGTGAACGATGCGCGCGGTGGTGAGCCAGCCCACGGCGCCGATCGCGATCAGGAGCACCGCGAGACTGCCGCGGCCGACCACGGTGCTGAGGACGATCACGATGAAGAGATACGGCAGCGAGTAGAGCACGTCGACACACCGCATCATCCACTCATCCGTACGTCCGCCGGCAAAGCCCGCGAGCGCGCCCCACGCGAGCCCAATGCCGACGCTCAGCGCGCTCGCGAGTGCGCTGATGAGCAGCGACAGCCGCACGCCGTGCAGGGTGCGCACGAACAGATCCCGGCCGAGCCGGTCGGTACCGAACCAGTGCGCGCCCGCAGACCCCGGAGGCTGCGCGAGGTGCCGCCAGTCGAGGCTGTCGTAGGCCCAGGGACTCGCCACCGGCCCGAGCAGAGCGAGCAGCGTCACCGCGGCGATGAGCGCCAGCGCCAGGCAAGCGCCGCGGTCGCCCCTGAGCCGCCGCGCCGCGGCCTGCCATAGTCCGTGGGCGAGCGGGTCGCGCTCACTCATGCCGCACGCGCGGATCGAGCCAGCCATAGATCAGATCGGCGGCGAGATTGAGTGTCAGGGTGAGCGCGGCGTACACCATCACCATCCCCAGAACGAGCGGGTAGTCGCGGTCAATCGCGCCCTGTACCAGATAGCGTCCCGTACCCGGGAGGCCGAATACCGTCTCGATGACGAGCGAGCCCGTGACCACGAAGGCGACCGCGGGACCCAGGTAGCTGACCGCCGGCAGCAGGGCCGGGCGCAGCGCATGACGCCACAGGACGCGCGCAGCACCCAGGCCCCGGGCGCGCGCGCTGCGCACGTAGGCGGTGCGCAGCACCTCGAGCAGACTCGCGCGCGTCAGCCGCGCGAGGTACGCGGCCACCGGCAACGCCAGCGTCACCACCGGCAGCACCAGATAGCGCGGCGCGCCCCGCTCCCAACCCGCGACCGGCAGCCAGTGCAGGTACAGCCCGAAGAGCAGTGCCAGTGCCGGACCGGTCACGAAGGTCGGCAGGGCCACCCCGAGCGCGGCGAGCGCGCTCACCGCGTGGTCGGTCGCGCGGCCGCGCCAGACCGCCGCCGCGATGCCGGCGGGAATGCCCGTGAGGATCGCGAGCAGCACCGCCGCGAGCCCGAGGGTTGCGCTCAGGGGCAGCCCCTGGCCGATCAGCTCGCCGACGGTGAAATCCCGCTGGCTGAGCGAAGGTCCGAAGTCTCCGCGGGCCAGGGCGGCGAGATAGTGCCCGTACTGCACCGGAATCGGCCGGTCGAGCCCGTAGACGCGGTCGAGATTGGCGCGCACCGCCGGAGCGAGTGTCTGCTCCTGGTCGAAGGGTCCCCCGGGAGCGAGCCGCTCGAGTGCGAAGGAGACGGTGATGATGACGAGAAGCGTTGGGACCGCAACGGCGATGCGACGCAGCGCGTAGCTAAGCATGGGCGACGACTTTAGGGAGCGGGCGCGCAATCCGTCAACGGCGCGGCGTCTCCCGGCAACACCGGCCGGTGCCTCCCGCTATACTGCGCGGCTTATGAAACGCATCCTGGTCGGAATCAAGCGCGTGGTCGACTTCAACGTCCGCATCCGGGTGAAACCCGACGGCAGCGGCGTGGTCACCGATGGCGTCAAGATGAGCGTCAACCCCTTCGACGAGATCGCCCTCGAGGAGGCGCTGCGCATCAAGGAGCGCGGCGGCGCCGAGGAGGTGGTGGTGGCGACCATCGGTCCAGCCGATTGCCAGCAGCAGCTGCGCAGCGCGCTCGCGATGGGTGCCGACCGCGCGCTGCACGTGCAGGCCGACGGGGTCATCGAGCCGCTCGTCGCCGCGCGTGCGCTGCTCAAGCTCATCGAGCGCGAGCAACCCTTCCTCGTGATCCTCGGCAAGCAGGCGATCGACGACGACAACGGCCAGACCGGCCAGGTGCTCGCGGCGCTGTGGAACCGTCCGCAGGCGACCTACGCTTCCCGGCTCGAGCTCGTCGGCGAGAGCAGCGCGCGCGTGACGCGCGAGGTGGACGCCGGCCTCGAGACGCTCGAGATCGATCTGCCCGCGGTCATCACCACCGATCTGCGCTTGAACGAGCCGCGCTATGTGAAGCTGCCGGACATCATGAAGGCCAAGAAAAAGCCGCTCGACACCTTCACCCTCCCCGCCCTGGGGGTCGAGCAGCGCCAGCAGCTGAAGCTGGTGAAGTTCGAGCCGCCGCCGCAGCGGCAGAAGGGAATTCGCGTCAAGGACGCCGCCGAGCTGGTCGAGCAGCTGAGGAAGAAAGGTCTGCTGTGAGCGCCAGGATTCTCATCGTCGCCGAGCACGACGGAGCCAGGCTCAACGCGAGCACCGCCAAGTGCGTCAGCTGCGCGCGTACTCTGGCCGGCGCCGAGATCACGGTGGCGGTGTGTGCCGTCGATCCGGCCCCGGTCGCAGCGCAGGCAGCGCAGCTCGCCGGCGTCTCGCGCGTCCTCACCGTGGCCAATGCCGCCAGTGCGCACGCGCTGGCCGCGGTGCTTGCGCCGCAGATCGTGGCGCTCGCGGGTCCCTTCACGCACCTGCTCGGCCCCTCGACGACCTATGGCAAGGACCTGATGGCACGCATCGCCGGGCTCCTCGGCGCGCCGCAGGTGAGCGACATCATGGCGATCGAGAGTCCGACCCGTTTCCGCCGACCGATCTACGCCGGAAACGCGATCCTTACCGTGGAGTCGGACGGCACCGCCAAGGTCGTCGGTACCGTGCGCATGGCCTCGTTCGAGGCCGCAGGCGGCGGCAACGCTGCCCCCGTCGAGGCGGCGGCGGTGTCGGTGCCGCTGCCCTCACACACCCGCTTCGTCTCGGTGTCCGCGGCCAAGAGCGACCGGCCGGACCTGCAGACCGCGGCGCGCGTGATCTCCGGCGGGCGGGCGCTCGGCAGCGCCGATGGCTTCAAGATCCTCTACAGCCTCGCCGACAAGCTGGGAGCTGCGGTCGGTGCCTCGCGCGCCGCAGTGGATGCCGGGTACGCGCCGAATGAGATGCAGGTCGGGCAGACCGGCAAGATCATCGCGCCGGAGCTCTACGTGGCGGTGGGCATCTCCGGGGCGATCCAGCACCTCACCGGCATCAAGGACGCGCGCACCATCGTCGCCATCAACAAGGACGGCGAGGCCCCGATCTTCGAAGTCGCCGACCTGGGACTCGTCGGGGATCTCTTCCAGATCATCCCCGAGATAGAGAAGCTCGTGTCTTAGGCGATTGGCGGAAATCGCCTGCGGCGATTTCCCCGGGCCAGCCTGGCGGTGGTCTCGAGCACGCGGGCAAAAGGCGGGGCTCGAAGCGCTACAGCTGTCCCAGTACGTGCTCGGCGGATGAGACCTTGAACTGGCCCGGCTCTTCCACGAACACGTGGGTGGCGGTGCCGTCCTTCACGATGACGGCGAAGCGCTGGCCACGCTTGCCCATGCCGAACTTGCTTCCGTCGAGCTCGAGCCCGAGGGCGCGTGCATAGTCGCCGTTGCCGTCGGCGAGCATCAGCACCTTGTCGCCGACGCCCGAGGCCTTGCCCCAGGCGTTCATCACGAATACGTCGTTCACCGCCATGCAGGCGATGGTGTCGACGCCCTTGGCGAGAATCTGCTCGGCGAGCTGCACGAATCCCGGCAGATGCTTGGCGTCGCAGGTCGGGGTGAAGGCGCCCGGCACCGAGAACAGCACGACGCGCTTGCCCTTGAACAGCTCGTCGGTCGTCAGGTCCTTCGGACCTTCCTTGGTCATGCGCTTGAACGTGCCCGCAGGCATCCGCTCACCGGCCTTGATCGCCATGATCGAGCTCCTTGTAAGGACGAAGCGCTATGCCTGCCTGGCGTGCAGCACCCACAGGCCGGCCAGCCGCTCGAGTACCGGATCACCTTTGACCGCTTTGAAGGACTTCACGGCATCGTCCTTGTGTCCGGCCTTGAGCTGAGCGATGCCGAGCATCAGCTGGGTCTCCGTCGCGTTGCGCAGGCCGCCCTTGCTGACGGCCTTGGCGTATTCGTCGGTCGACTTGTCGTACTGGCCGTAACCGAAGTAAGCGAGCCCCATGCCGGCATTCTTGGCGCCGGTAGGGGCTGCGTCGGCCTCCTTGACAATCTTGTCGAGCGTCGGCTGGTCGGCAGCCGCCTTCTGCTTGGCCTTATCGAGCAGGCGCTGAGCCTTGTCCTTGTTGCGCTGGTCGGTGAAGACGTTCTTGTCCATGCCACGCTGCAGCACCCGCTGTGCCTCGCCCGGGGAGCCCGCATCCATCGCCAGCTGCGCCATCTCGATGTAGTCGTCAGGGCTCCTGAGGACGTCTACCTCATACATCAGGCGGAAGGTCTGCAGCGTGTTGACATCGCTGTTGGCGGTCTCCTTGCTGATGCTGAACAGCAGGTTGTACCAGTAGTCGGGCTTCGGGTAGTAGGTCACCAGCCGCTCGAGCGCCTTGGTGGTGCAGGCGGAATCGTCGAGCTTCACGCACGAGCTGAGGATCAACTGCAGCGACTCGCTCGGCGGGGTGGCGCCACTCTTGATCATGCCGTCGACCAGCGCACCCTCGAAGGCGAGCGTGCCTTTCCAGTCGCCCTTCAGGTAATAGGCCTGGCCGACCAGCTTCTTCAGCTCCTCGTCACCATAGCCGCCCTTGATCGCCCGCTGTCCGTATTCGATCGCCTTGTCGTAGTTCTTCAGCTGGTAGTGCACCTCGGCGAGACCGCGCACTTTCTGCTGCTGCTCGGCTGGCGTGCTGAAGCCGTCCTCGAGCTCCGCCTCCCACGCCTTGGCGGCATCGGCCAGATTATTGGTGCGGATGTAGGCGTAGGCCAGCATGTCGTTGATCAGGTGCTGATCGTAAGCGGTCTTGCCGGCGATGCCTTCCGCCTCCTTCAGCTTGGCAATCGCCTCCGGGTACTTCTTGGCGTTGAGATCGTCGTGTGCCTCCTTGAGGGGCTTGGCGAGCTTGGCGCTGTTCTGCGGCTTGGCCGGCTGGTCCGCCGCCAGCGCCGCCGCCGTTGCCAGCACACCGGAGGCGGCGATGGCCGCGACCACGATCCACGAACGCGGGAATGTCGAGAGGTTCTTCATGCTGACGGACGCCCTTGTCGTTACTCGGCAAATTCTGCGGTGTTGACGAAGCCGATCTTCTTCATGCGGTTGCGCTGCGCGGCCGCCAGCACTCTGGCCACCACGTCGTACTTGGCGCGCCGATCCGGCCGGAGGTGAATCTCCGGCTGCGGATCCTTGTCCGCGTAGGTATGGAAATAGCCTTCGAGCGTATCCATGTTCGCTACCGGCGTGCCGTTCCACACCACGGTGCCGTCGAAGTCGATCTCGAGATCGATGACCTCCGGCTGCACCGGCGGCGGCGGCGTCTGGTGGCTCAGATCGGGCATGTCGAGCTTGACCGCGTGAGTCATGACGGGAAGGGTGATGATGAGGGTCACGAGCAGCACCAGCATGACGTCGATGAGCGGCGTCGTGTTGATGTCGCACATTTCCTCGCCGCCACCGCCTACTTGCATGGACATGGTGTGTTCTGCTCCTCGAGGTCTAGCGGTAGCCGCGCACGCCGTGATCGGGCTCGGTGAGGAACCCGACCTTGACGATGCCGCCGCGCTGGATGGCGTACATCACCCGCCCGACGAACTCGTAGCGCGTATCGCGGTCGGCGCGGATGTGAATCTCCGGCTGCGGCACCTTTACCGCCGCCTCCTTGATGTAGCCGAGCAACATGGAGCGGTTCGGCATCTGCTTCTCGTTCCAGTAGATGTTGCCGTCCCGGTCGACTGCGATGGTGATGTTCTCGGGCTTGGTCTGCGTCGGGATGTTGACGGCCTTCGGCAGATCGACCTTCACCGTCTTGGTGATCACGGGGATCGTGATCAGGAAGATGATGAGAAGGACCAGCATCACGTCGACCAGCGGCGTCGTGTTGATGGTTGCCATCATGCCGCCGCTTGCCGCCTCGCCCACGTTCATCGACATGGTCAGCTACTCCTTGAAAAGTACCGGGCTCAAACCCGCCGCGACGGACACCCTTACCATCCGCGCGGGGGTCGCCGCCTGCCGTCTCAGCGGACCGGAGGAGCGGCCTTGGCCGCGGCCGGCCGGGCACCGCCGGCGCCCGCACCTGATTCGACCTTCACGCCGCCTACCAGGTAGGCGTGCAGATCGCTGGCAAAGTTGCGCAGCGCATCCTGCAGCACCTTGTTGCGCCCGAGGAGCCAGTTATAGCCCCACACCGCGGGCACCGCCACGAACAGGCCGAGCGCCGTCATGATGAGCGCCTCGCCTACCGGGCCGGCCACCTTGTCAATGCTCGCCTGGCCGGCGATGCCGATGCCGACCAGCGCGTTCAGGATGCCCCACACCGTGCCGAACAGGCCGACGAACGGCGCCGTCGAGCCGACCGTTGCGAGCAGCCCGAGGCCACCGTTCAGCTTGCTGTTGACGCCGTCGACCGCGCGCTGCAGCGACATCGTGATCCACTCGTTCAGGTCGATGCGATCGGTGAGCCGGCCGTCGTGGTGGGAGGCGGCGCGCAGGCCGTCCTCGGCGATGCCGCGGAAGTCGTCACCCTTCTTCAGGCGGTCGACGCCGTCCTTGATCGAAGGCGCGCTCCAGAACTGCTTGTCGACCGACTTGGCCGACTTGCGCAACGCCCGCTGGTCCCACAGCTTCGTGAGGATTACGTACCACGAAGCCAGCGACATGATGAGCAGAAGTATGAGCACGGAGCGGGACACCAGGTCCCCGGACACCCACAGTGCGCTGAGGCCGTAAGGGTTGTTAACTGTTACGCTCGGTTGGTTTTCCATAGTTTCCTCGAAGCAGAAAAGAAGCCGCACCCGAAGGTGCCGCCGGTGTTCATCTCAGCTGGAATTTGACGTTGTAGTTGATGCACCCGGGAACGGACTTGCCGTCCTCGGTGGCGGCGACGTACTTGCCCGAGCCCGCCTTGGCGAGCTTCACCGCGCCGCCGTCGAGGCGGTTGCTGCCGGAGCTCTTGGCGACCGTCGGCTCCTCCGTGACCTTGCCGCTCGGGTCGATGCACACGTGCACGGTCACGACGCCCTGCTCCTCGAGACGGCGCGAGGCGTCCGGGTAGAACTCGTCGCTGTTGGGGAAGCCCTTGGCGAACCCAATCGCGGTTCTCCTGGTGGGCGCGGCGGCCACCGGCGGGGCCTTCACCACCGGCGTGTTGGTGACACGGATGGCCGTGGTGCTCTCCTCGGCCGGCATGTTGATGGTGACGTCAGGTGGCGGCAACTCGACCGGCGGCCGCTCGAATTGCGGCGGCGGCGGTGGCGGCGGCGCCTCTTCTTTCTTCGTCTCCTCGACGATCGTCGTCTGGATCGGCGGCGCGAGCACCTCGATCGCCCGGCGCGCAAGTCCGGTGGCGAGCATCCAGGCGATGAAGACGTGCAGCGCGATGATCGCGACCAGCACGGCCCCGCGTCTGGTAAAGAATTGGGAATCGTGTACTAAGGCTGCCATGTGTTGTTACAGATGCTTCTTACTCAGCCAGAACCCCGTTGCCGGCAGGCTGACCCGCCGGTTCCCCTGAATCATACTTGCGAACTCACTTCGTCAGACCGTCGATCGGCGGGCGTGAAATTCTGAATTCCCCCCGGGACGGCGCCCTGCAGGGTGCGCCGCGACGTAAGCTCTCGCGAACTGTACCGGGTGCCTCCGGCACTGACAACTCCGCCCCCACCTCAGGAATTGCGCCGCCGCGGCTCGCTCGCTTCCGTGACGGCGCCTGCGGAGGCACTGCCGACGAGGCTCGCGTATTTCGCCAGGACACCGGCCTGCGCCGCGGGCTTCGGGGCCCGCCATGTCCGCCGCCGGGCACGCAGCTCGGCGGCCGGCAGCTCCACGCGAAGCTCGCGCTTGCGCGCATCGATGGTGATTCGATCGCCGTTGCGCAGCAGCCCGATCGGACCGCCCACCGCTGCCTCCGGGGCCACGTGTCCGACCACGAAACCATGGCTTCCGCCGGAGAACCGGCCGTCTGTAATGAGGGCGACCTTGCCATCCAGCCCCCGCCCGCTGATGGCTCCGGTGGGGCTCAGCATCTCGCGCATGCCCGGACCGCCCTTCGGGCCTTCGTGGCGGATCACGACGACGTCCCCGGGACGAAGCTTGTCGGCGAGGATCGCCTGAGTGGCCCGCTCCTCTCCGTCGAACACTCGCGCGCGGCCCTCGAAGCGTTCCCCCTCCTTTCCCGTGATCTTGGCGACCGCTCCCTCGGGCGCGAGGTTGCCGTAAAGGATCACGAGGTGACTGTCCTTCTTCAGAGGATTCGAGAGCGGCCTGACAATCTCCTGTCCTCTCATATACATGGGAACTTTTTCAAGATTCTGCTGGAGTGTCCGTCCGGTCACCGTGAGGCAGTCTCCGTGCAGGAGACCGCCGTCGAGGAGCATCTTCATCAGGGGCTGAATGCCGCCGATCGCGACCAGCTCGGACATCAGGTAGCGGCCGCTCGGTCTCAAGTCCGCGAGCACCGGCGAGCGCTTGCCTACCCGCGCGAAGTCATCGAGCGTGAGACGGACCCTGGCGTCGCGCGCGATGGCGAGCAAGTGCAGCACGGCGTTGGTCGAGCCGCCGAGCGCCGTCACTACGGTGATCGCATTCTCGAACGCCCGACGCGTCAGAATGTCGCGCGGCTTCAAGCCCTCGCGTACGAGCCGCACCACCGCCGCGCCCGCGCGCGCACTGTCGGAGTGCTTGGCCTCGCCCACCGCCTCCTGCGCCGAGCTCCCCGGCAAGGACAAGCCCAAGGCCTCGATTGCCGAGGCCATCGTGTTGGCCGTGTACATGCCACCGCAGCTGCCAGGACCCGGAATGGCCGTACGCTCGATCTCCTGCAGGCCGCTCTCGGTGAGTGTCCCGGCGGCTCTCGCTCCCACGGCCTCGAACACCGTGACGATGTCGCGGTGCTGCGCACCGGGACGAATCGTGCCCCCGTAGACGAACACGGCGGGCCGGTTGAGGCGCGCCATGGCCATGGCACAGCCCGGCATGTTCTTATCGCAGCCGCCGAGCGCCACGAAGCCGTCGAAGCCTTCGGCGCCGACCACCGCCTCGATCGAGTCCGCGATGATCTCGCGCGAGACGAGCGAGTAGCGCATCCCCGGAGTTCCCATGGAGATGCCGTCGGACACCGTAATGGTATTGAAGAGGACGCTCTTGCCGCCCGCCCCGTCGACACCCGCGGCAGCGGCGTCGGCCAGCGCGCCGATATGCATGTTGCAGGGCGTGAGATTGGCCCAGGTCGAGGCCACGCCGATCTGCGGCTTGGCGAAATCCTCGTCCCGGAAACCCACCGCGCGCAGCATGGCGCGTGCCGGCGCCTGCTTCAGCCCGTCCACGACGACTCGCGAGAACGCCCGCGGGTCCACCGCCGCCTTTTTCATGGTCACCTTCCGGCTGGGCGCCGACCGCGCGCCGCACCGAGAGATTACAAGACTTAAGAGTCCGCGCTTAACTCGTTGACAAGTCCGCAGTTCCTATGGTCCCATCGGAATCAACAGGTTTGGTTCGCATGACACCCGCAGCAACAGCGCCTCTGATACGCGCCGCGGCACCCGTCGCCGGGCTCGCGCTGATTCTCGGATTGCCCGCACTGCAGCTCCTTAGCGGAGTACAGCGGTGCGGGGCACGCGCGAACGCCTGAACCCAAGCAGGCACGAGCGAAGCAAGACAGAAGACCCCGCACCGGCCAGGAGCCGCTGCGGGGTCTTTCACGTTTGGAGCGCGGCCGCGAGCCGCAGGAGTGATGCGATGAGGCTTTATTCACATAAGGACGTCGACCGCAAAGCGCTGCGAGGCGCGCGCATCGCCGTTCTCGGCTACGGCAGCCAGGGGCGCGCGCACGCGCTCAACCTCAAGGACTCGGGCTTCGATGTCGTGGTCGGGGTACGCAAGGGGGGCGCGAGCTGGAAGAAGGCGCGCCGCGACGGCCTCGAGGTCGCAGAGCCCGCGGCCGCGGCCGCGAGCGCCGACCTGGTCGCGATGCTGGTGCCGGACCTGGCGCAGAGGGCGCTCTACCAGGACATAAAGAAAGGCTTGAAGAAAGGCGCGGCGCTGCTGTTCGCCCACGGGTTCAACATCCACTTCAGGCAAGTGAAACCGCGTCCCGACCTCGACGTGGTGCTGATCGCGCCGAAGGGGCCGGGAGACCTGGTCCGCCGCCAGTACAGCCAAGGCCGCGGTGTGCCATGCCTGCTCGCGGTCGCCCAGGATGCGACCGGCAAGGCTCACGCCCGCGCCCTCGCCTACGCCCACGGCATCGGCGGCACGCGCGGCGGCGTGCTCGAGACCACCTTCGCCGAGGAGACGGAGACGGATCTGTTCGGCGAGCAGGCGGTGCTCTGCGGCGGTACGACCGAGCTCGTCGTCAAGGGCTTCGAGACCCTGGTCGAGGCGGGCTATCAGCCCGAGGTCGCGTACTACGAGTGCCTCCATGAGCTCAAGCTCATCGTCGATCTGCTGCACGAGGGCGGCATCTCCAAGATGCATCAGTTCATCAGCGAGACCGCCAAGTACGGCGATCTGACGCGCGGTCCACGCATCGTCGACGAGCGCGTCAAGAAACAGATGCGCAAAGTGCTCAAGGAAGTACAGAGCGGCAAGTTCGCCCGCCAGTGGATCAAGGAGAACCGCAGCGGCAAGGCGAACTACCAGAAGCTGCTCGCCGCCGACATCGACCGCCAGATCGAGAAGGTCGGGGCGTCGCTGCGGGCGCGCATGCCATGGCTGAACGAGCGGCGAGCGTGAGGGAAACGCCCGCGAAGGGAATGACCATGACCAGCAATCCCGACCGAGTCCTGATCTTCGACACGACGCTGCGCGACGGCGAGCAGTCGCCCGGGATCTCACTCAACAAGCAGGAAAAGCTGGAGATCGCCCACCAGCTCGCGCGGCTCGGGGTGGACGTGATCGAGGCCGGCTTCCCGATCACCTCGCCCGGCGACTTCGAGTCGGTGCAGGCGATCGCGAGGGAGGTGGAAGGCCCCGTCATCTGCGGGCTGGCGCGCACCGGCAAGCAGGACATCGACGCGGCGTGGAACGCCGTGCGCGACTCCGCCCGGCCGCGCATCCACACCTTCATCGCCACCAGCGACATCCACATCGAGCGCAAGCTCCAGACCACCCGCGAGGACGTCAAGGGTCAGGTCCGCGCGGCCGTGGCCCAGGCCAGGGAGCTGACCGACGACGTCGAGTTCTCACCCGAGGACGGGTCCCGCTCGGACGTCGAGTTCATGGCCGAGGTGATCTCGATCGCGCTGGAGGAGGGGGCCACCACGATCAACGTCCCCGACACGGTCGGCTACACGATGCCGGGCGAGTACGCGGCCATGTTCGAAGAGCTCTACCGGCTGCTGCCGGCGCTCCGCGACGTGGTCGTGTCGGTCCACTGTCACGACGACCTCGGGCTGGCGGTAGCGAACTCGCTGGCCGGGCTCACGGCCGGCTGCCGGCAGGTGGAGTGCGCTATCAACGGCATCGGCGAGCGCGCCGGCAACGCCTCGCTGGAGGAGATCGTGATGCTGCTGCGCACCCGCGAGCCGGCGCTCGGCCTGTGGACGGGTGTGGAGACGACCGAGATCGCCCGCACGAGCAGATTGGTGTCCCGCCTCACCGGCTACCAGGTGCAGCCCAACAAGGCGATCGTCGGGCGCAACGCGTTCGCCCACGAGGCCGGCATCCACCAGGACGGGGTCCTGAAGGAGCGCGCCACCTACGAGATCATGGACGCCACCACCGTCGGCCTCGCCAGCAACGCGATCGTGCTCGGCAAGCACTCCGGCCGCCACGCCCTCAGCAAAGCGCTGGAGGAGATGGGCTTCGAGATCGACGGCCAGGCGCTGAACGTCGCGTTCAAGCGCTTCAAGGAGCTCGCCGACCGCAAGAAGCAGGTGACCGCGATGGACCTGGAGGCGCTCGTCACCGACGAGCTGCGCGAGGACGTTCCCGGGTACACGCTCGAGTGGTTCGAGGTCGAGTCCTCCTCGCGGCGCTCGCCCCATGCGCGCGTCGGCGTCGGCATGCCCGACGGCGGCGAAGTGCTCGGCACGTTCGTCGGCGACGGGCCGATCGACGCGATCTTCCAGGCGATCAACGCGGCCACGGCGACCGCCCCGGTGCTCAGCGAGTTCACGATCGGTGCCGTGACCGAGGGCCAGGACGCGCTCGGCGAGGTGTCGGTGGTCGTCGAGCTGGACGGCGCCACCGGCGCCGGCCAGGGCGTCTCGACGGACATCATCGACGCCGCCGCGCGCGCGTACGTGCGTGCGCTGACGGTCGCCCGTGCCCGCGCCCAGGCGGGCGAGGCGATCGGACTGCCTGAGCCGACGCCCTGACAGTTCGCAACCGCA
>DATKLG010000059.1:0-35711 GCA_035542535.1 Steroidobacteraceae bacterium | reverse complement strand
CGCGCCTGGACGGCGCCCACCGCGGCTACCTGATCCTGTTTCTCCTCCTCGGTCGAGCGAATCAGCTCCGTGCCCTGGTGCTCCTTGGCCGCGTCCGCCGCCGACAGGTAGGTGTTCACGCCGACGATCGGCAGCGAGCCGTCGTGCTTGCGGGTCTCGTAGTAGAGCGATTCCTCCTGGATCTTGCCGCGCTGGTACATGGTTTCCATGGCACCGAGCACCCCGCCGCGCTCCGACAGCGCCTCGAACTCCTTGTAGACCGCCTCCTCGACCAGGTCGGTCAGGTAATCGATGGCGAACGAGCCCTGCCAGGGATTCTGGATCTTGTTGAGCCCGAGCTCGCGATTGATGATGAGCTGGATGGCGACCGCACGCCGCACGCTCTCCTCGGTGGGAGTGGTGAGCGCCTCGTCGTAGGCGTTGGTATGCAGGCTGTTGCAGTTGTCGAACAGCGCATAGAGCGCCTGCAGCGTGGTGCGGATGTCGTTGAAGGAGATCTCGCGCGCGTGCAGGCTCCTTCCTGAAGTCTGCACGTGGTACTTGAGCATCTGGCTGCGCGCACCGGCCTGATAGCGCTCGCGCATGGCGCGCGCCCAGATGCGGCGCGCGACGCGGCCGATGACCACGTACTCCGGATCCATGCCGTTGGAGAAGAAGAACGAGAGATTCGGCGCGAAGTCATCGATGCGCATGCCGCGCGCGAGGTAATACTCGACGATGGTGAAGCCGTTGGCGAGGGTGAAGGCGAGCTGCGAGATCGGGTTCGCGCCTGCCTCGGCGATGTGGTAGCCGGAGATCGACACGGAGTAGAAGTTGCGCACCCGGCGCTCGATGAAGTACTGCTGCACGTCGCCCATCATGCGTAGCGCGAACTCGGTGGAGAAGATGCAGGTGTTCTGCGCCTGGTCCTCCTTGAGGATGTCGGCCTGCACGGTGCCGCGCACCGCTTCGAGCGTCTCGGCGCGGATGCGCGCGTAAACCTCGGGCTCGAGCAGCTCATCGCCCGTCACTCCGAGCAGCGCGAGTCCCGAGCCGTCGTGATGTGGCGGCAGCGCGCCCCGGTAGGCGGGCGGCGCCACGCCGCGCGCGGCGGCGGCCGCATTGAGGGCGGCGATGCGGCGCTCGGCCGCGCTCCAGCGCCCTTCGGCTCTCAGGTACCGCTCGACCTGCTGATCGGTCGCGGTGTTCATGAACATGGCGAGCAGCATCGGCGCCGGCCCGTTGATGGTCATCGAGACCGAGGTCGTGGGCGAGCACAGGTCGAAGCCCGAGTAGAGCTTCTTCATGTCATCGAGCGTGGCGATCGACACGCCCGAGTTGCCGGTACGGCCGTAGACGTCGGGGCGCGTGTCCGGATCCTCCCCATAGAGCGTCGTCGAGTCGAAGGCGGTCGAGAGACGCGCCGCGCCATGCCCCCCGGCCAGATAGTGGAAGCGCCGGTTGGTGCGCTCGGGCCCCCCCTCGCCGGCGAACATGCGGGTCGGATCCTCCTCCTCGCGCCGGTAGGGATAGACGCCGCCCGTGTAGGGATAGGCTCCGGGGAGATTCTCGGTAAGGAGGAAGTGCAGCAGCTCGCCCCAGTCGCGCATGTGCGGCACGGCGAGCTTCGGAATCGGCGAGCGCGACAAGCTCTCGGTGTAGTTCTCGCCCTTCAGTACCCGCTCGCGCACCTTGTAGGAGTAGGTGGCATCGGTCGCCGAGCGGGCGCGCTCCGGCCACGCGCGCAGCTCGCCGACGCCCTCGGCGCCGATCTCATCCAGGGCGCGGTTGTAGGCGGCGCGCAGCTCGCGCCGCGTCGCATCCGCGCGGCTCTCCTCGAGAGCCTCCTGGCTGTAGCGCTCGAGCGGCGCCGGCAGACGCGCGTCGTGCAGCGCCTTGAGCGACTCGTAGAGGCCGTAGGCGCGCCGTGCGGCCTGCGACTGCTCCTCGGCACGCGCGCGTGCGGCGCGGCCGCCATGCGCGATCTCGGCCAGATAGCGGGTACGCGCGCCGGGAATGAGCGAGGCGCGCGCCCTGAGCTCGGTCGGCCCCGCCTCCTCGAGCCGCCACGACCCGGTGCCGATGTGCCGCGCGGCAAGCGCGGCGCACAGCGCCGCAAACAGGCGGTTCACGCCCGGATCGTTGAAGCGGCTCGCGACCGTCGGGAACACCGGCACCTCGGCGTCGGCCAGCCGGGCGCGCTCGTGGTGATTGCGGCGCCACTGCTTGCGCACGTCGCGCAGGCTGTCCTCGGCGCCGCGCTTCTCGCTCTTGTTGAGCACCACGAAGTCGGCGTAGTCGAGCATGTCGATCTTCTCGAGCTGGCTCGCGGCACCGTATTCGCTCGTCATCACGTACAGCGACAGATCGACCATGTCGACGATCTCGGTGTCCGACTGACCGGTACCGGCGGTCTCCACCAGCACCAGATCGAAGCCGCACGCCTGGTACAGCTGGATCACCTCGCGCAGTACCGCGGCAGTCGCCAGGTGCGCGCGGCGCGTGGCGAGCGAGCGCATGTAGATGCGCTCGGACGAGAGGCTGTTCATGCGGATGCGATCGCCGAGCAGCGCGCCGCCGCTGCGCCGGCGGGTCGGATCCATCGCCACCACCGCGATCTGTGCCTTGGGAAAGGCGCGCGTCAGGCGCGCCAGCAGCTCATCCGTGAGGCTCGACTTGCCCGCGCCGCCCGTGCCGGTGATGCCGATCACCGGGGCCCGGTGGCGCGAGCGTCCGAGGGCGCGCCGGATCTGCTCGGCCTGCCCCTGCTCGGCCCCGGCCGCGCCCTCGAGCACCGAGATGGTGCGCGCCACCAGGCCGTGGTCGCGGGCATTCAGGGGGCGGAACTCGTACGCCGGCTTAGCCACCGCCGCGAGGCGCTGGAACACGTCGTCGATCATGCCGGCGAGGCCGAGGCGCCGGCCGTCCTCGGGGGTGTAGATCTTCTCCACTCCGTGGCGCTCGAGCGCCTCGATCTCGTGCGGCGCGATCGTGCCGCCACCGCCCACGATCACGCGGATGTGGCCGTAGCCCCGCTCGCGCAGCATGTCGATCATGTAGGTGAAGTACTCGTTGTGGCCGCCCTGGTAGGAGCTGACCGCGATCGCATCGGCATCCTCGTCGATGGCCGCCCGCACGATGTCGGCGACGCTGCGGTTGTGGCCGAGGTGCACCACCTCCGCGCCGCGCGCCTGCAGCAGCCGCCGGATCATGTTGATGGCGGCGTCATGGCCGTCGAAGAGCGATGCGGCCGAGACGAACCGCAGCGGCGCGCGGGCCGGCTCGCTGCCGGGGGCGGCCGCGGGGCTACCCTTCAGGGGGGCGTTCACGCTTTATTTACTCTCAGGTAGAATATCTACTCATGAGTATGATCGAGGCTGGAGCGGCGGGTCAACGCGCCGGGCGGTACCCGCCCGATGCTGCACCGCCCGCGGTCAAGCCCGCACCTGCGGCGCGGCTATAATACTCCGCACACCCCATGAACAGCCGCCGCGCCAGTCCGCCCCCAGCGGTCAAGTCCTCCGCCGCGAGCCCCTCGCCGTGGCGGGCGCGCCGACGGGACCGGGAGGTGAAGCGCGAGGCCGTGATCCACGCCGCCGCGCGCGCCTTCAACCGCAAGGGCTACCACAACACCTCGCTCGATGACATCGCCGCGGCGCTCGAGGTCACCAAGCCCACGGTCTACTACTACGTCACCAACAAGGAGCACCTGCTGTTCCAGTGTTTCCTCGCCGGGATCGAGCCGATCCACGCCGCGCTGCGCGAGGTGAAGGATCTCGAAGCGCCGGCGCGCGAACGCCTGAACGCCGTGCTGCGCCGCTACGGCGAGGCCGTGGCGTCCGAGTTCGGCTGGTGCATGGTGCGCGCCGAGGACCAGGACCTGTCCCCCGCCATGAGCCGCCACATCAAGGCGCTCAAGTCCGAGATCGACCAGGGGATCCGCCGCCTGATCCGCGAAGGGATCCAGGACGGCTCGATCGAGCCCTGTGACCCGAAGATGACGGCGTTCGCGCTCGCCGGCGCTCTCAACTGGATCGCCCACTGGTATCGCGAGGACCAGTCGCTGACCCCTGCCGATATCGCCGCGGCCTTCGTCACCATATTCGAGGGCGGCCTGCGTCCGCGCAGTGCCTCCCAGGTCGCAACCCGCGCGCCGCTGCGGCGGCGGGTGCGCATCGCCCGCTGAACCACAAGAGGCTTGCATCATGTCCGCTCCAGACGTCGTCATCGTATCCGCCCAGCGCACGCCCATCGGGGCCTTCATGGGCGCGCTCTCCCCTCTTACCGCCGTGCAGCTCGGCAGCGCGGCCATCCAGGGCGCCGTGCAGGCCTCCGGCGTCGCACCCGGCGACATCCAGGAAGTCATCATGGGATGCGTCCTGCCGGCCAACCTCGGCCAGGCACCGGCGCGCCAGGCGGCGCTCGGCGCCGGGATCCCGCAGGGAGTCCCCGCCACCACGGTCAACAAGATGTGCGGCTCGGCCCTCAAGGCGGTGATGCTGGCGGCCGAGCAGATCCGCTCCGGCACGGTCGAGATCGTGCTCGCCGGCGGACTCGAGTCGATGACCAATTCGCCCTACATGCTGGCGAAGGCCCGCAGCGGCTACCGCATGGGCAACGGCGAGGTGATCGACCACATGATGCGTGACGGGCTCGTGAGTCCCTTCGACGGCAAGGCGATGGGCTGCTTCGCGGACTCGACCGCGGCCAAGTACAACTTCACGCGCGCCCAGCAGGACGCCTTCGCCACCGAGTCGGTGCGGCGTGCCATGGCCGCGCTCGAGAAGGGCGAGTTCGACGGCGAGGTGACGCCGGTGACCGTCAAGGGCCGCAAGGGCGATACGGTGATCGCGCGCGACGAGACCCCGGGCACCTGCGACGTGAGCAAGATCGGCACGATGAAGCCGGCCTTCAACAAGGACGGCACCGTGACGGCCGCGAGCTCCTCCTCGATCTCCGACGGTGCGGCGGCACTGGTGCTCATGAAGGGCGAGACCGCCGCGGCCCGCGGCGTGAAGCCCCTCGCCCGCGTGCTCGCCTGGGCGAGCCACGCGCAGGAGCCCGAATGGTTCACGACCGCCCCGGTCGGCGCCATCAGCAAGGTGCTCAAGCAGCTCGGCTGGAAGCCGCACGATGCCGACCTCTACGAGATCAACGAGGCGTTCGCGGTGGTGACCATGGCGGCGATGCGCGACATCGACATCGATCACGCACGCGTCAACGTCAACGGCGGCGCTTGCGCACTCGGCCACCCGATCGGCGCCACCGGAGCGCGCATCCTCACCACGCTGGTCCACGCTCTGCGCCGCCGCGGCCTGAAGCGCGGCATTGCTGCGCTGTGCATCGGCGGCGGCGAAGCGGTGGCGATGGCGATCGAAGTGGTCAAGTAATGAAGATCAAGGACGCCCGCGCCGTCGTCACCGGCGGCGCATCGGGCTTGGGTTACGCGGTCGCGAAGCACGTCTGCGCTCACGGCGGGCAGGCTGTCCTGCTCGACATCCAGGAGGGCCCGGGCCGCTCGGCCGCCGCGGCGCTCGGCGGACATGCGCATTTCCTGCGCTGCGACGTCACCTCCGAGATCGAGGTCAACGCCGCCATGGAGGCAGCGGCTGCGCAACTCGGGCATCTCAACCTGCTGGTGAACTGCGCCGGGGTGGTCGGCGCCGGCCGCGTGCTCGGCAAGAACGGACCCATGGCGGGCGAGTTCTTCACCAAGGTGATCCACATCAACCTGATCGGCACCTTCCTGTGCGACAAGGCGGCCGCGGCCCTCATGCAGAAGAGCCCCGCCGGCCCGGACGGAGAGCGCGGCGTCCTGATCCATACCTCCTCGGTCGCCGCCTTCGAGGGCCAGATCGGCCAGGCGGCCTACTCCGCCACCAAGGCGGCGGTCGCCGGCATGACGCTGCCGATCGCGCGCGAGCTGGCGCGCTTTGGCATCCGCTGCGTATCGATTGCGCCCGGCATCTTCCACACGCCGATGATGGACGGCATGCCGAAGGAGGTGCAGGACTCGCTCGCGGCGCAGGTGCCTTTCCCGGCGCGGCTCGGAAGGCCCGAGGAGTTTGCGCAGCTGGTCGCCTCGGTGTTCGAGATCCCGATGCTGAACGGCACCACCGTGCGCCTCGACGGCGCGATCCGCATGCAGCCGAAGTAGGCTTACGGCCTGAGGAGCCGCCTCGAGCGGCCCCTCCGGGGGGAGAGTCTTGAGCGAAGCGAACTCGGCAGCGGACGCGATCCAGCGCGATGTCATGGAGTATGACGTGGTGATCGTCGGCGCCGGTCCCGCGGGGCTCGCCTGCGCGATCCGCCTGAAGCAGTTGCAGCCCGCGCGCTCGGTGTGCGTGCTCGAGAAGGCCTCGGCGGTCGGGGCGCATGCGCTCTCGGGCGCGGTGATCGAGCCGGGGCCGCTGGAAGAGCTGCTGCCCGAGTGGCGCACGGAGTATCCGGGCATGAAAGTGCCCGCCGCCGAGGACGAGTTCCGCATCCTCACCCGCCGCGGCTCCTTCAAGCCGGTAGCGGACTTGCTGGTGAAGCTGCTGCCCCGCTCGCTCACCTTCAGCACGCCGTTCAACAACCACGGCAACTGCATCATCTCGCTCGGGCAGCTGACGCCCTGGCTGGCGCAGAAAGCCGAAGCGCTCGGCGTAGAGATCTTCCCGGGCTTCGCCGGCGCCGCACCGCTGTTCGATGCGCAGGGAGCGGTTGCAGGGGTACAGATCGGCGACATGGGGCTCGACCGCGACGGGCAGCCCGGCGCGAACTTCACGCCGGGCGTCGAAATCCGTGCGCCGCTCACCGTGCTCGCCGAAGGCGCGCGCGGCTCGATCGCCAAGCAGCTGATCGCGAAGTTCGATCTCGCGCGCGGCCATTGCCCGCAGACCTTCGCGCTCGGCTACAAGGAGCTGTGGCAGCTGCCGGCGGGTCGCGTCAAACCCGGGCGCATCGAGCATGCCCTCGGGTGGCCCGCCGATTCCCGCACCTATGCCGGCAGCTTCCTCTATCACCTCGACAACGACCGGGTGTACGTCGGCTACATCGTCGGCCTCGATTACCGCGATCCGCGCCTCGCACCCTTCGAGGCCTTCCAGCAGTACAAGAATCATCCGCGCGTCAAGCCGCTGCTCGAGGGCGGCGAGATCCTCTCGGCCGGCGCGCGCACCATCGCGGCCGGCGGCTGGCAGTCGACGCCGACGCTGGAGATGCCGGGCGCAATCCTGATCGGCGATGCGGGCGGCACGCTCAACTTCGCCAAGATCAAGGGAGTGCACCAGGCGATCCGCTCGGGGAAGCTCGCCGGCGAGCACGTCGCCGCGACCGGCGGCGGCACCGGGTTCGATGCGAAGTGGCGCGCCTCGGAGGGCGGACGCGAGCTGAAGAAAGTGCGCAACTTCAAGCCCGCCTTCAAGCGCGGCATGTGGGTCGGGCTCATCAACTCCGCCTGGGAAATGCTCACCGCGGGGCACTCGCCCTGGACGCTCAAGAACACCGCCGACTGGTCGCGCCTGGCGAAGCTCGATGACTTCGTCTCGCCGGAACGGCACTGGGTAACCCGCACGCTGCCGCCGCGCGACCGGGTGTCGTTCGTGTTCTTCGCCGGCAACTCCCACGAGGAGAGCCAGCCGGTCCACCTGAAAGTGGCGGATACGAGCATCTGCGCGGGACGCTGCGCGACCGAGTTCGGCAATCCCTGCGAGCGCTTCTGTCCGGCGGGCGTCTACGAGATGGTCGACGATGGCCACGGCGGCCGCCGCCTGCAGATCAACGCGGCCAACTGCGTGCACTGCAAGGCCTGCGACATCAAGGACCCCTACCAGATCATCACCTGGACCACCCCCGAGGGGGGCTCGGGTCCGAACTACCAGTCGCTGTAAGTCCGCCGAGGCAGGCAAGCCGCCGTGTCAGAGCTCTGGCGTCCATCCCCGGAACGCATCGCCAACGCGAACCTGACGCGCTTCATGAAGTGCGTCAGCGCGCGCACCGGTACCTCGCTCGCCGACTACGACGCAGCCTACGCCTGGTCGCTCAGCTCACCGGCGCAGTTCTGGACCGAGCTCGCGCGCTTCGCCGACGTGCGCGCCGACTGGGGAGAGGGGCCGGTGATCGAGCACCCGGCGCAGATGCCCGGCGCGCGCTTCTTTCCCGGCGCGCGCCTCAACTTCGCCGAGAATCTGCTCAAGTTCGCCGACGGCCGGGACGCGCTCGTGTTCCGCAACGAGCGCGGCACGCGGCGCGTGCTCACCGGGCGCGAGCTGCGCGACGAAGTGGCGCGCGTGGCCGCCGGGCTCATCGCCGCCGGAGTCGTCGCCGGCGATCGCGTGGCCGGCTACCTGCCGAACCTGCCGGAAGCGGCGATCGCCATGCTGGCGACCGCGAGCATCGGCGCGGTCTGGTCCTCGTGCTCGCCGGATTTCGGCGTGCACGGGGTCCTCGACCGCTTCGGACAGATCGCACCGAAGGTGCTGTTCACCGCCGACGGCTACTGCTACGCGGGAAAAACCCTGGACTCGCTCGCGCCGGTGGCGGAGGTGCTCGCCACCCTCACCCACATCCGGCGCGTGGTCGTCGTCCCGTATCTGACGGGGCAACCGGACCTCGCACGGCTCGGCGCCGCCGCCGCACGCGCCGGCCACTGGGCCGAGTTCGGCACGCGCGGTGCGCCGCTGCGCTGCGCGCGCCAGCCCTTCAACCATCCGCTCTACATCCTCTATTCCTCGGGTACGACCGGCGTGCCGAAATGCATCGTGCACGGCGCCGGCGGCACGCTGCTGCAGCACCAGAAGGAGCAGCTGCTGCACACCGATCTCGCGCCGCACGACCGCCTGTTCTACTACACCACCTGCGGCTGGATGATGTGGAACTGGCTGATGAGCGGCCTGGCGACCGGCGCGACGCTGGTGCTCTACGACGGCAGCCCCTTCCATCCGGATCCTGGCGTGCTGTGGCGCATGGCCGCGGAAGAGCGCGTCACCGTGTTCGGCACCAGCGCCAAGTACCTCGCCTCGCTCGAGAAGAGCGGCTTCGTGCCGGCGCGCTCGGTCGATCTCACCGCGCTGCGCACGGTCCTCTCGACCGGCTCGCCGCTGCTGCCCGAGGGCTTCGACTTCGTCTACGGGCGAGTGAAGCGGGATCTGCAGCTGGCCTCGATCTCCGGAGGCACGGATATCGTGTCGTGCTTCGCGCTCGGCTGCCCCACTCGTCCGGTCTACCGCGGCGAGATCCAGTGCCGCGGACTCGGCATGGCGGTCGAGATCTTCGACGACCAGGGCCGCCCGCTGCGCGGCGCGCGCGGCGAGCTGGTGTGTACCGCGCCCTTCCCCTCGATGCCGCTCGGCTTCTGGAACGATCCCGACGGGTCGCGCTACCGCGCCGCCTACTTCGAGCGCTTCCCCGGCGTGTGGCACCACGGCGACTACGCCGAGCTCACCGGCCACGACGGTGTGGTGATCTACGGTCGCTCGGATGCGGTGCTCAACCCGGGCGGCGTGCGCATCGGCACCGCCGAGATCTACGGCGTGGTCGAGGCTCTGCCGCAGATCGCCGAGGCTCTCGCGGTCGGACAGGACTGGCAGGGTGACGTGCGCGTCGTACTGTTCGTGCGACTGAAGCCCGGCATCGAGCTGACCGAGGCGCTGCGCACCGAGATCCGCACCGCCATCCGCACGCAGACCACGGTGCGGCACGTGCCGGCGCGCATCATCGCGGTGCCCGACATTCCCCGCACCCTGTCCGGCAAGCTCACCGAGCTCGCGGTACGTAACGTGATCC
Organism: Steroidobacteraceae bacterium; assembly: GCA_035542535.1. Lineage (GTDB taxonomy): Bacteria > Pseudomonadota > Gammaproteobacteria > Steroidobacterales > Steroidobacteraceae > 13-2-20CM-66-19. The sequence continues at coordinate 25,964 of DATKLG010000059.1, read as the reverse complement.
ACGGGCTCCCGGTGAAGAACGTCGACGCGCTCGCCAATCCGCACGCGCTCGAGCACTTCCGCAACCTGCCCGAGCTGGCGAGCTGACGCCACGCGTGCGCCACGGCCCGGATCTGCGCGAGCTTTATGCGCGCGAGCTCGCCGTGCGCGGCTTCGGCGCCGATCCTGCCCAGCTCGCCGCGGTCGCAAGGCTCGAGGCGCTGCGCCGGCGACTGGCGCGCGCGTCGCGCGACCGGCTGCCGCGCTGGCTGCGCGCACTCGCACGGCGGCGGTCGGACGCGCCGGTACGCGGCCTGTACCTCTGGGGCGGAGTCGGCCGCGGCAAGACCTGGCTCATGGATCTGTTCTTCGAGAGCCTGCCGTTCGCCGAGCGGCGCCGCCAGCACTTCCACCGCTTCATGCACGACGTGCACGCCGAGCTCGCCGCACTCAAGCAGGAGCGCGATCCACTCGAGCGCGTCGCCGAGAGAATCGCCGGCGAGGCACGCGTCCTGTGCTTCGATGAGCTGCAGGTCACCGACATCGCCGACGCCATGATCCTCGGCGGCCTGTTCGACGCGCTGTTCCGCCGCGCCGTGACTCTGGTCGCGACTTCCAACAGCGCGCCGCGCGAGCTGTACCGCGAGGGCCTGCAGCGCGCGCGCTTCCTGCCGGCCATCGCGCTCCTCGAGCGCCATCTCGAGGTGCAGCACGTCGCCGGCACGACCGACTACCGCCTGCGCGAGCTCACGCAGGCGGGCGTGTACCTGCCGGCCGGCGCGGCCGACACGGCCGCACGGCTCGAGTCGCTGTTCGCGCGCCTCGCCGATCACGGCGCCCGCGTGGGCGGCACGCTGCTCATCGAGGGGCGTCCGGTCGCGGTGGTGCGGGAGGGACCGGGCGTGGCGTGGTTCGAGTTTGCGGTGCTGTGCGCCGGCCCGCGCAGCGCCGACGACTACATCGAGATCGCGCGCGAGTACCAGTCGGTCATCGTGTCGGGCGTGCCGGTGCTCGAGGCCGCGAATGACGACGAGGCGCGCCGCTTCATCGAGCTGGTCGACGAGCTCTACGACCGCAACGTCAATCTGATCCTGTCGGCGGCCGCGGCGCCGCCCGGGCTCTACCGGGGCGAGCGGCTGGCGGCGCCCTTCGAGCGCACCGTGAGCCGGCTCACCGAGATGCAGAGCGCCGAGTACCTGGCGCGCGAGCACCTGGGTTGATTGGCGGGAAACGGCTATTACGAGGGTCGGCGGGCAATTCCGCGGTGGACCCGCGGTGGCGGACTAGATCACGCCGCGGCGGATCTGATCCTGCTCGATCGACTCGAACAGAGCCTTGAAATTCCCCTCGCCGAAGCCCTCGTTGCCCTTCCTCTGGATGATCTCGAAAAAGATCGGGCCGATGACGTTCTGGGTGAAGATCTGCAGCAGCACGCCCTCGCCCCTGGCGGGGTTGCCGTCGATCAGGATACGCCGCTGGCGCAGCTCCGCGAGCGACTCCCGGTGTCCGGGTACGCGCGCCGCGACCCCGTCGTAGTAGCTGTCCGGCGTGTCCTGGAATGCCACTCCGTGAGCGCGCAGCACGTCCACCGTGCGGTAGATGTCGCCGCTCGCGAGCGCGATGTGCTGGATGCCCTCGCCGCGGTACTCGCGCAGGTACTCCTCGATCTGACTCTTGTCGTCCTGCGACTCGTTGATGGGAATGCGGATCTTGCCGCACGGACTCGTCATGGCGCGCGACAGCAGCCCGGTGAGCTTGCCCTCGATGTCGAAGTAGCGGATCTCGCGGAAGCTGAACAGCTTCTCGTAGAACCCGGCCCACAGGTCCATGCGTCCACGGCCGACGTTGTGGGTGAGATGGTCGATCACCGTGAGCCCGGCGCTCTCCGTGGGGGCCGCGCTCCCCACCGGGCGAAAGTCGACGTCGTAGATCGAGCGCTCGCCGTACAGGTCCACCAGATAGATGAGCGAGCCGCCGATGCCCTCGATGCACGGGATGTTGAGCTCCATGGGGCCCGCGCTCTGGGGGCCCGGCTTGGCGCCGAGCTCGAGCGCGCGGCTGAAGGCGGCGGCGGCATCGCGCACGCGGAAGGCCATGGCGCACGCCGACGGCCCGTGGCTGCGGGCGAACGCCTGTGCGAAGGAGGCCGGCTCGGCGTTGATGATGAAATTGATCTCGCCCTGGCGGTGCAGCGTCACGTTCTTGGAGCGGTGGCGCGCCACGACCGGAAAGCCGAGCCGCTCGAAGAGGCTGCGCAGCAACTGCGGGTCCGGGGCGGTGTATTCGACGAACTCGAACCCGTCCGTGCCCATCGGGTTGGCATGCGGATCGCTCATAACGTCATTATAGGCGCCGCTTCCCACATGTATAATCGCGCGCCCCATGCACGCCCAAGTCGCATCCGAGGACAGCCGGCTGCTGCGCAGCATTCCCGCCACGCGGGTTGCGCTGATCGAGCGCATCGCGCGCGCGGCGGGTGGCCGCACCGGCCGCAACGAGCTCCCGCAGCGCTTCCTGCGCAGCTACTTCCACGGCGTCGACGAAGAGGACCTGGCCGCACACCCGCCGGGGCAGCTCGCCAAGGCGGCGCTCGCCCACCTCGCCTTTGGGGCACGGCGCGCACCGGGCCGGGCGCTGGTGCGGGTCTTCAATCCGTCCGCGGCCGTGGACGGCTTCGAGTCGCCGCACAGCCTGGTGCTCACGGTCACGGACGACATGCCGTTCCTGGTCGACTCGCTCGGCATGGCCCTGAGCCGCGCCGAGCTCGCCGTGCACCTGATCGTGCATCCGGTGCTGCAGGTGCGGCGCGACGGACGCGGGCGCCTCACTGACGTCGGTGCCAACGGCTCGCAGGCCGTGCACCCCGAGTCGTGGCAGCTCTACGAGGTCGACCGCCTCACGGAACCCGCGCAGCTCGAGAAACTGCGCCGCACCCTCGAGTCGACCCTCGCCGACGTGCGCGCGGTGGTCAACGACTTCATGCCGATGCGCGAGCGCGTGCGCGAGATCATCGCGCGGCTCGAGACCGATCCGCCACCGCTGCCGGCCGCCGAGGTGAGCGAGGCGCGCCACCTGCTCGATTGGATGGAAGCCCGGCACTTCGTCTTCCTCGGCTACCGCCATTACCGGCTCGAACGCGGGCGCTCCGAGGACCGGCTGGTGCCGGATGTGCTCTCGAGCCTCGGGGTGCTCGCCCGCAGCCGCGGCCAGGGCGCACGCCCTGCCGCGACGGTGTTGCGCGGTGACGTGCGCGCCCGCGCGCGCGAACCGGAGCTGCTGATCGTCACCAAGGCGAACTCGAGCGCCACCGTGCATCGGGCCGAGTACCTCGACTACGTCGGGGTCAAGACCTTCGACAGCCGCGGACTCGTCGATGGCGAGCACCGCTTCCTGGGCCTGTGGACCTCGACCGCCTATCACGGCAGTCCGCGCGAGATCCCGGTGCTGCGCCGCAAGGTGGACCGCGTCATCGAGCACTTCGGGCTCGACCCCTCGAGCCATGATGGCAAGGAAGTGCTCAACGTGCTCGAGACCTACCCGCGCGACGAGCTGTTCCAGGCGGGTGTGCCGGATCTCATCCGCATCGTGCGTGGCGTCGTCAATCTCTACGAGCGCCGCACGGTGCGGCTGCTGGTGCGACGCGACCCCTACCGGCGCTTCTACTCGTGCCTGGTGTACGTGCCGCGCGATCGCTACAACACCGAGGTGCGCCAGCGCATCGAGCGCATCGCGCTCGAGGGCTTCGCCGGCACGGCCGTCGAGAGCAACGCGCAGATCTCGGGCTCGAGTCACGCGCGCGTGCACGTCGTGGTGCGCACCGATCCGACCAGACCCCACAAGCCCGACCTCGCCGCCCTGGAGCGGCGCATCGCCGCGGCCGCCCTCACCTGGGCCGATCGGCTGCGCGAGGTGCTGATCGGGCAGCGGGGCGAAGCCACGGGACTGGCGCTGCTCGCGCGCTACCGCCATGTCTTCCCCATGGCCTACCAGGACGACGTCGCGCCCGAGGCGGTGCTCGATGATCTCGCCGACCTCGAAGCGTTGCGCAAGGAGCCTCTGGCACTGCGCCTCAAGCTCTCCCGGCCGGCGGCGCAGAAGGCCGCGCGCGTGCATCTCAAGATCGTCAAGCTCGGCGATCCGGTGCCGATCTCCGACATCCTGCCGATGCTGGAGAACTTCGGCCTGCGGGTGATCTCCGAGCGTCCCTACCAGCTCGCCTGGCCCGAGGGCGGCGCGGCGTGGATCCAGGATTTCGAGCTCGAGCACCGCGACGGCGTGGTGGTCGACATCGCGCGCGTCGAGGAGAAATTCCGCGAGGCGTTCCTCGCCGCCTGGAGCGGTGCGATCGAGAACGACGGCTTCAACCGCCTGGTGCTGGGCGCGGACCTCACCGCGCGTCAGATCGTGGTATTGCGCGCCTACTGCCGCTATCTGCTGCAGACCGGCGTGCCCTTCAGCCAGATCTACATGGAGCGCACGCTGTCGGGCAACGTCGCGCTCACGCGCAACCTCGTGCGCCTGTTCGAGACGCGCTTCGAGCTCGGCGCGGCACGCGGCGCCCGTGCAGATCGCGCCGCCGACGGCATCGTGGCGCAGATCCGTACCGGGCTCGATGGAGTGGCGAGCCTCGATGACGACCGCATCCTGCGCGCCTATCTCAACCTGGTGCGGGCGACGCTGCGCACCAACTACTACCAGGCGGAAAGCAACGGCCAGGCCAAGAGCTACCTGTCGTTCAAGTTCGATCCGGCGCAGATCCCGGACCTGCCGCTGCCGAAGCCTAAGTTCGAGATCTTCGTCTACAGCCCGCGGGTCGAGGGCGTGCACCTGCGCATGGGCGACGTGGCGCGCGGCGGCATCCGCTGGTCGGACCGGCGCGAGGACTTCCGTACCGAGGTCCTCGGCCTCATGAAGGCGCAGAACGTCAAGAACACCGTCATCGTTCCGGTAGGCGCCAAGGGCGGCTTCGTGCCCAAGCGCCTCGCGGGCAGCCGCGAGGAGATCCAGGCGGAGGTCGTGGCCTGCTATCAGACCTTCATCCGCGGACTCCTCGACCTCACCGACAACATCGTCTCCGGGCGCATCGTGCCACCGCGTGCCGTCGTGCGGCACGACGGCGACGACCCTTACCTCGTGGTCGCTGCCGACAAGGGCACGGCCACGTTCTCCGACATCGCCAACGCCATCTCGGCCGACTACGGCTTCTGGCTCGGCGATGCCTTCGCCTCCGGCGGCTCGGCCGGCTACGACCACAAGAAGATGGGCATCACGGCGCGCGGCGCCTGGGAGTGCGTCAAGCGCCATTTCCGCGAGATGGGCATCGATACCCAGAAGAGCGACTTCACCGTGGCCGGCATCGGCGACATGTCGGGCGACGTGTTCGGCAACGGCATGCTGCTCTCGCGCCACATCCGGCTGCAGGCCGCGTTCGACCATCGCCACATTTTCCTCGATCCGGATCCGGATCCGGTGCCCGCTTTCGCCGAGCGGGCGCGCCTGTTCGCCCTGCCGCGCTCGAGCTGGGACGACTACGACCGCAGGAAGCTCTCGCGCGGCGGCGGCGTGTTCCCGCGCACGCTCAAGTCGATCGCCCTGCCGGCGGAAGCGCGCGCGCTGCTCGGGCTCGACGCCGCCAGTGCTACCCCCAACGAGATCATGCGCGCCATCCTGCGCATGCCGGTCGATCTGCTGTGGAACGGCGGCATCGGCACCTACGTCAAGGCGAGCGACGAGACCAACGCCGAGGTCGGCGATCGCACCAACGACGGGCTGCGCATCAACGGGCGGGAGCTGCGCGCCAAGGTGGTCGGCGAGGGCGGCAACCTGGGACTCTCGCAGCGCGGGCGGGTCGAGTACGGCTTGCAGGGCGGACGCCTCAACACCGACTTCATCGACAACTCCGCCGGCGTCAACACCTCCGACGTCGAGGTGAACATCAAGATCCTGCTCAACCCGCTGGTGGCCGACGGCAAGCTGGCACGCGGCGAGCGCAACCGGCTGCTGGTGCGGATGACGGGCGCGGTGGCCGCCGTCGTGCTGCGCAACAACTACCTGCAGGGCCAGGCGATCAGCACGCTCGAGGTGCAGTCCGCGGCGCGGCTGCAGGAGTTCCAGCATCTGATCCGCTCGCTCGAGCGCTCCGGCGACTTGAACCGCAGCCTCGAGTTCCTGCCGAGCGACGACGAGCTGCTCGAGCGCCGCAAGCGTGGCATCGGACTCGCGCGGCCCGAGCTGGCGATCCTGCTCGCCTACAGCAAGATCTGGCTCAATAACCACCTGCTCGCCTCCGACGTGCCCGAGGACCCGTACCTCTCGAACGAGCTGGAGCGCTACTTCCCGGCGCCGCTGCAGGAGCGCTTCCCGCGCGCCATCGGCCGCCACCGGCTGCGCCGCGAGATCATCGCCACTGCGACCACCAACAGCCTGGTGAACCGCATGGGGCCGACCTTCGTGCCGCGCGCGCAGGAGGACACGGGCGCGGAGCCGGCGCAGATCGCCCGTGCCTACACCGCGGCGCGCGAGATCTTCGCCATGCGCGAGGTATGGGAGCAGATCGAGGCGCTCGACAACCGGGTGCCGGCCAAACTGCAATACGAGGCCGTGTTCCAGACCAGCCGCCTGCTGCGGCACGCAACCTACTGGCTGCTCAGCGCGCGGCCGCGCGACCTGCAGGTCGACGCCGCGGTCAAGGAGTTCCGCGGCGGCGTGCGCGAGCTCGAGGCCCGGATCGCCGAGCTCCTCACCGGAGATGAGCTGCAGCGCTTCGGCGAGGCACGCACGCACTATGCCCAGGCGGGACTGCCGCCGCAGCTCGCCGCACGCATCGCCCGTCTCGAGACGCTGAATGCGGCACTCGACATCGTCGAGATCGCAGGCGCACACCGGGTGAGCGTCACCGAGACCGCGCGCGTCTATTTCGAGGTCGGGTCGCGTACCGGCGTCGACTGGCTGCGTACCCGTATCGAGAAGCTCGCCGTCGACGGACCATGGCAGGCGATCGCCCGCACCGGGCTGCGCGATGCGGCGCTGCGCGTGCACCGCCGCCTCACCGAGCGCGTACTGAGCCGCAGCGAGCGCGGCAGCGCCGACGCACGCGTCTCCGCATGGATGCAGGCGAGCGGCAAATTGCTCGCGCATTGGCAACGCACGCTCACCGACATGCGCTCGGCCGGCGCCGCCGACTTCGCCACGCTGACGGTGGGCGTCGAGACGGTCCGCAAGCTCGCTAGTTGATGGGCCAAAATCGCCTGCGGCGATTTTGGCGGACATCACTCCGTCGACCGCCGGCAAAAAGCGTGGTTTTTGCCGGCTGCGCATCGGGGAGCGATTTTGGCGGACATCACTCCGTTGACCGCCGGCAAGAGGCGTGACTCTTGCCGGCTGCGTGCGTGGGAGCATCTTGCATGGCTGGAAAGCTGATCCTGGTCCGTCACGGCCAGAGCACCTGGAATCTCGAGAATCTCTTCACCGGCTGGACCGACGTCGACCTGACTGAGCAGGGCCGGGCCGAGGCGGCGCAGGCGGGTCGGGAGCTCGTCGGGGAACGGCTCGAGGTGAGCGTCGCCTTCACCTCGGTACTGAAGCGCGCCATCCGCACGCTGTGGATCATGCTCGACGGGATGGACCGCATGTGGGTTCCGGTCGAGCGCTCGTGGCGGCTCAACGAGCGCCATTACGGCGCGCTGCAGGGCCTCAACAAGGCACAGACCGTCGCCCAGCACGGCGATGCCCAGGTGAAGATCTGGCGACGCAGCTACGACATCCCGCCGCCGGCGCTGGCCGCGGATGACGAGCGTCACCCGCGCCTCGATCCGCGCTACGCGGCTGTCGCTCCCCAGGAGCTGCCGGCGACCGAGTCGCTCAAGGACACGCTCGCGCGCGTGCTGCCCTACTGGCACGCGCGCATCGCGCCTGAGCTGCGCACCGGACGCAACGTACTGGTGGTGGCGCACGGCAACAGCCTGCGCGCCATGGTGAAGATGCTCGATGAGGTGAGCGAGAGCGAGATCGTCGAGCTCAACATCCCGACCGGCGTGCCGCTGCTCTACGAGCTCGACGCGGACCTCAAGCCCCGCGGCAGCCGCTACCTCGGCGATCCGGCCGCGATTGCCGCCGCCGCCGAGGCCGTCAGGCGCCAGACCGAGAAGCGCTGAAGCTTCACGCCGCCCAGCCGTCGTAGCGTCCCTTGAACTCCTGCGCGAGCGCGGTCATGCGCGCGCTCAGGGCCTGCATGTCCGGCAGGATCAGCCGCATGGGCTTGGTGGCATGCAGACTGAAGGGGAACTCGGCGTCGTCCTGCATCGGCCGCACGTCGACGCCGAACTCCGGCTCGAGACGGGCGCGCACCCCCTGACAGGCCGGCTCATCCGGGAGGGCAAGGAAGAAATCGACCGGGTAGTCGTTGAAGGGAACATAGCCGCGCCCGCGCAGGCGCTCGATGAGTTGTGCATCCCAGCTCGCCGCCCGGGCACGGTGCGCGGCGCGCAGCTTGAAGTACACGCGTACCACGATGAGGACCAGGGCTACCGCCAGCGCCGCGACGAAGGACGCCATGCGTGCGTCTGCGCCGCTTCAGCGCGGGCCCGGGCCCGGGAAGCGCGGCGTACGTTTCTCGAGGAAGGCGCCGATCCCTTCGGCCGCCTCGGCGCCGCTCGCCTGGCGGGCGATGGTCTCGCTCTCGAGCACCATCTGCGACTCGAAGGCGCCGAGCGAGTGGGCGAGCAGACGCTTGGTGGCGCCGTAGGCGCCCCCCGGACCGTGCGCCAGGCGCTCGGCCACTTCCAGCGCGCGCTCGCGCAGCCGCTCATCGGCAACCACCTCGTTCACCAGACCCCAGGCGAGCGCCTCGTCGGCGCTCAGTGTGCGATTGAGCAGCAGCAGCTCCATGGCGCGCTTCGCGCCGACGGTGCGCGGCAGCAGGAAGGTGGTGCCGGCATCGGGCGTGAGCCCGACACTGGTGTAGGCGAGGTTGAACCGCGAGCCGCGCGCGCACAATGCCAGGTCAGCCATCGCCACCAGGCCCACGCCGGCCCCCGCGGCCGTCCCGTTCACCGCGGCGAGCACCGGCGCATCCATGCGCACGAAATGCGAGATGGCCGCGTGCAGGTAGGTGGTGAGCTCGCGGATATGCCCGTCGAGCGACTGCTCGCGCGCAGGCATGGCGCGCAGGTCGCCGCCGAAGCAGAAGTTGCGGCCGGCGCCCGTGAGCACCACGGCGCGCACCGTCGTGTTGCGTGCGCAGGTCATGGCGGCCGCCAGCAGATCCATCGCCATCTGCAGGTTGAGGGTGTTGGAATGCTCCGGACGGTTGAGCGTCACCAGCGCGACGGCGCCGTGGGTCTCGACCTGCACGCTGGCCACGGACACGTGCGCACCTACTCGTCGGGCGCGACCGTGACGCGCAGGCCCGCGAGCGCCGCGGTGAACTCGAGCTGACAGGAGAGGCGCGAGTTCTCGCGGTGGTGGCTCAGCTCGGAGAGCAGCTCGCGCTCGTCCGACATCGGGGCAGGGAGTCTCCCCAGCCACTCGGGATCGACGTACACGTGGCAGGTCGCGCACGAGCACATGCCGCCGCAGATGGCGGCGACGCCGTAGTCGAGCTCACGCAGGATCTCCATCACCTTGAGGCCAACCTTGCCGTCTACCTCGTGCTCGATTCCGTCGCGATCCACGACTCGCAAGAGCGCCATGCTTTCTTCACCCGCAGCCGCGGCTCATGTTTCGAGGGCGATGTGCCTGCGGTAGTTTGCCCATTCGCCCCCGGCGCCGCCACCCGAACCGCACCTCACCGTCCCGAACCGCTCGGCAGCGGTCCGATCACTTTCATCACGAACACGGCGCGCTCCGATCCGCCCGCCAGACGCTCGAAGCTCCCCGCGAGCGTGGCGCGCAGCGCGTCCATCACCTCCTCGAAGCCGCCGAACACCTGCGTGCTCATGCTGTTAGTGACGACCTTGAGGCCCGGATGCGCGCCGAGGCGCTCGAGGAACTCGTGGACCGCCGGAATGAAGTCCGCCTCGAGCGGGTACAAACTGACTTCGACACCGATGTCCATTTACTTAAAGCCCCTGCCGCGACGCCCGGGAGTATTGCACGCGAAGCCGTGCGATAGGACTAGAATTGGTACCGGCACAGAGCCGGACGGGAACGATGGCGCGCACGATCGAGATTCATCAGGTGGATGCCTTTACCCGCGAGCCGTTCACGGGTAACCCCACCGGCGTGGTGCTCAACGCCGATGCCCTCAGTGACGCGCAGATGCTCGCGGTGGCGCGCGAGCTCAACAACGCCGAGACCGCGTTCATCCTGGCCGCCGACGGCAGCGACCATACCGTGCGCGCGCGCTTTTTCACCCCGCGCACCGAGATCGGCTTCGTGGGACACGCGACCGTCGCGGCCCAGTATGTGCTGTCGCGGCAGCCCGAGGCGCCGCGCCGCCAGCGGCAGAAGTCCAAGACGGGTATCGTCGACGTCGAGGTGCGCGGCACCGACGCGGACCGCAGCGTCTCGATCCGCCGCAGCGCGCCGCCGCTCGGGCGCGAGCTGAACGACCGCGAGCGCCTCGCGGTGCTCGATGCGCTGGCGCTCGCCTCCGAGGGCCTCGACACGCGCATCGCCCCGCGCATCGCCGGAGGAAGCGGCGCCCGGCTGCTCATCGGCGTGCGCGGCAGCGAGCCGCTGAAGCATCTCAAGCCCGACTTCGCGCGCCTCACCACGCTCTCCGCACAGCTCGGCGCCGCAGGCTACTTCGTATTCGCCTTCTCCGCGGCGGGCGCCGCTCCCCAGGTGGAATCGCGCATGTTCTGTCCGGCGCTCGGCATCCCCGAGGATCCGGTGAGCGGCAACGCACACGGGCTGCTCGGCGCCTACCTGGCGGAGCTGCGCCTGCTGGCACCGGTCGACGGGCGAGCGCACTTTTCCGGCATCCAGGGTCACTACGTGAACCGCCCGGGACGCGTCGAGGTGGAGCTCGAGTTTTCCGCTGACAAGCTCGCGGGCGTGTGGATCCGCGGCCAGGCGGTCGAGATCTTCCAGACCCAGATGACGCTCTAGAGTTCGCACTCAGCCCGCAGCCGCCCTGAGGCGCAGGCGCGCCACCAGCCAGGCAGCCGGCAGCGCCGCGCACGCTCCGGCCACGAACGGCGCCGACGGCCCGAGCAGCGTGTAGATCGAGCCGGCGGTCAAGGGGCCCAGCACGCGCGCGAGGCTGGCGCTCGCCACATAGGTGCCCATCACCGCGCCACGCTCGTGACCGCGCGCCTGCCTCGAGGCGAGCGCGAAGGCGCTCGGGTTGTAGGCGCCGAGTCCGGCGCCGCACAGGATGAGCCCCGCCAGGGTCACCCCGAGGCTGGGCGCCGCCGCGAGCGTCGCGAGGCCGGCGACGTAGCCGAGCGCGCCGCAGATCGCGAGCCGCACCTCGCCGAACCTCGGTACGAGGATGCGCACCAGCACGCCCTGCATCGTGAGCGCCGGCAGCGCCACGCCGAAGAGCAGCAGGCCCACGGCGCGCGGACCGAGGCCATAGCGGTGCAGTGCCCAGATCGCGAAGATCGACTCGAGGATCGACTGCGAGTAGGTCACGAGGAGTGATGCCGCCGCGATGAGCGCGAGCGAGGGGCGCTCGCGCAGGAGCTTGAGCGAGCCGCGCCGAGGCTCGTCCGTATGCTCGCGGCGATGCGGTGCGGTGTGGCTCTCCGGCAGCACGAACCTCACCAGGAGAATCGCCAGCACGCTCAGACCGGCGGCTACCGCCGCGGGCGGCACGAAGTTCGCCGTACGCGGGTCGGCACCGGCCAACAGGCCCCCGAGCGGCTGCCCGAGCGTGAAGCCGATCCCGATCGCCGCGCCCACCAGTCCCATCGCAGCGGCGCGCTTCTCGGGCACGCTCACGTCGGAGGCGTAAGCGAAGGCGGCGGCGATGTTGCCCGCCATGAACCCGGCCAGCATGCGCGCGGCGAGCAGCCACCAGAGGTTGCGCGCGGCCCCGAGCAGCACATAGGAGAGGCATGCCCCGGCGAGACTGCTCATGAGGATCGGCCGCCGCCCGTGCCGGTCGCTCAAGCGGCCCCACCAGGGCGCGGCGATGAGCTGACACAGGGAGTAGCTGCCGAGGATCGGCGTGATGAGCTCGGGCGGCGCGCCGAAGCGATCGGCCATGTAGGGCACGAGAGGAATCAGGATGCCGAACCCGAGCGTGTCGATGACGCTGAAGAGGAACAGCGCGCCGAGCTGCCTTCTCATGCGAGCGCTCCCGGGGGCCTTGCCTAGTGACCGGGAACGATCGTCGACAGCTCGCCGGGCCGCACCGTCGGCGGCACGAAGTCGCGGGCGCCGCCGACGATGAGATTCGGGATGCGCGCGTCGTCGAAGTCGCCCGCGCGCGGCTCGGCCGCGCTGCACAGCACCGCGAGCCCGAGCGACGGGACGACCCACAGGCGGTTGCCCCCCTCGTTGTCCACCGCGTACGTGTCGGGGGCGACATAGGGCTGCCGGGCCCCGGCCGCGGCCGCGGTGAGCCGCAGGTAGGCGCCGTAATCATGATCGGCGTGCGCGGGGCTGCGCATCTGCTTGACCCAGGCCGGGCGAATGACCTCGTAGCCACGATAATTGCCCTCGCCCACCAGCAGCTCGCCGACGCGGATCCAGTCTCCCTGCCGCGCGAGCATGCAGCAGTCGGCGTGCGCGGCTCCCCCGGGCCGATCGAGGTAGAGCCACGCATCCGCGGCGCCGATGCTCCGCCACACGATCTGCGACAGATAGGCGGCGTAGCGTGTTCCCGTCGCACGCTCGAGCGCGAGCGCGAGCAGTTGCGGGTCGGCGGGCTGCGATGCGCGGGTCTCGCCCGGGACTGCGGCCAGCGGGCGCGCCAGCGCGGCGCCAACGATATCGGTTCCGAGCAGCGCGCGCGTCGCCGCGCTCCACGGCGCGCGATCCGGAGGCGGCGGCGCGAGGCCGCTCGAGAGCTCGAGGAGATTGCGAATCGTGATCGAGCTGCGGCGGTCGTGCGCAAGCTCACGCACGAGGTAGCCGATCGGCTCGTCGGGCCAGCCGATGCGGCGCTGCGCCAGCGCGCTGCCGGTCGCCAGCGCGGCCAGCACGCGCGTGAGCCCCTGCGAATCGATGACCGTATCGAACGTGCTGCCCTGCCAGTACCTCTCGAAGACGATGTGGTCGTGGCGCGCCACGATGAGCGCGAGCGAGCCCTGTGCGCCGGCGTAGGCGGCGGCGGCCGCCAGCGCGCGCGGGTCGAGCGACTCGAGCTCGGGCGTCACGTGCGGCGCCAGCGGCTGGAAGTCGCCGCTCACGAGCTCACGGGGCTGGTACCAGGCCGGCACACGCGCAACGGGCCGTGCGTGCGCGGCGAAGTAGCGCTGCCAGAAGAGCGGCGCCGCCGCGAAGGTGACCAGCGCCCCGAGCACGAGCATGGCGAGCGCGGCCGAGAGCGCCAGTCCCGTGCGCCGGCTCACGCTGCGCTCCGGCGCGGCAGGCGGGTGCGCGCGCGCCGTGGCCGCACCGGCCCGCAGTAGCGCGCCCGACCGGCCGCGAGCTCGAGCTCATGGGTCGCACAGCCGGGCCAGTCCGCGGGCCGGTGCGTGCTGACCACGACCGCGGTGCCGTGCGCGGCGAGCGCGGCCACGCGCCGCATCAGCGCATGGCGCGTCGGGGCGTCGACGCCGGCGAACGGCTCATCGAGCAGCAGCAGCTCGGGCTCGCGTACCCAGGCACGGGCGAACAGCACCCGGCGGGACTGACCGTAGGAGAGCTCGGAGAGCGGACGGCGCGCGAGGCGCCCGAGCCCAAAGAGCGCCAGCGTGCGGCGCGCCGCCGCCCGGTCCGCCGCGCTCGGCGTCCCGTTGAGACCGATGCTCGCGTGGCGGCCCGACTGCACGACCTCGGTGACGGTGAGCCCGGGCGCATGCTCGGCCTGCAGGTGCGGAGCCACGAGGCCTACGCGCTTGCGGAAGCTCTCGAGCGGCACCCCCGGTGCGACCCCCGCGCGCTCGATGCGTCCTCCCACCGCCACCCCGTGGTCCCCGTACAGCGTCCGCAGCAGCGTCGTCTTGCCCGCGCCGTTGCGTCCGTGCACGACCCAGCATTCTCCCGTGCGCACGGCGAATGAGATGCCACTCAGCGCGCGGCTGCCGTCGAGGTAGACCCGCGCGTCGGTGAGCCGTACCAGCTCGCGACCCGGTGTGCGCGCCGCGCGCGGCCGGCGCGCAGCGTCATGGCGCGCGCTCAGCCATTCGCCGAGCGGCGCACCGCGCACCGGACCGCGATACACGATGCGACCCTGTGCGAGCACCAGCGCCCGATTCGCGCCGCGTGGCACGTCCTCGAGGCGGTGCGTGGCGAGTACCCACGGCAGGCGGCGGCTGCGGCGCGCGAGCCACTCGAGCACGCGGCCACGATTGGCCGCATCGAGTCCATTCAACACCTCATCGAGCAGCAACAGCCGTGGCCGCGCGGCGAGCGCGCGCGCCAGCAGGATCACGCGCCGCTCGCCGTAGGAGAGCGACAGGAAGCGGCGCGCCGCCAGATGCCCGACGCCGAGCTCGCCGAGCGCACGGCGCACGCGCTCCCGGTCGGCGCGGCCGAGCGCTGCGAGCGGGAGGTCGCTGCGATGAATGCCGGTTCCGACGAGGCGCTCGACGCTCATGTTCCAGCCGTAGCGCTGGTATTTGTCCTGACGCTCGGCGCCGACATAAGCGATGTCCTCGAGCACTTCCTGCGGCGTGGTCCACTGCTGCCGGCCGCGGCGGTAACGGCGTACCGGCACGGCGGCGGGCTCCGGCCACACCGCGCCGGCGATGAGCTTCAGAAGCTGCGTCTTGCCCGCGCCGTTGCCGCCGGCGAGCACCCAGCGCTCACCGGGGCGGATCGTCCACTCCAGGTCGCGCAGCACCCGGCGCCCGTTGCGGCGCAGGTTGGCGCGCGCCAGCCGCACCTCGAGGAAACGCGAGTCGGCAGTGTGCATCGGCCGCATTGGAGCACAGTTCACCCGGGTGTTTGGGGTATTCTGCGCGCTCGCGCCGCGCGTCCCGCTCGTTGGAGGTCCGCGAATGCAATGGCGGCTGCTCGCGCCGCGTTATTGGCCGACCTGGATCGGACTCGGGCTGCTGCGCCTGCTGGCGCTGCTGCCGTACGCGGCGATCGTGGCCATCGGCGTCGGCCTGGGGCGTCTCATCCGTCTCATCCCGACGCGCTTCGCGCGCGTCGCCCGCCGCAATCTCGAGCTGTGTTTTCCCGAGCTCGACCCCAAGGCGCGCGAGCGCATCCTCGCCCGGCACTTCGACAGCCTCGGAGTGGCGCTGCTCGAGTTCCCGCTGGCCTGGTGGGGCTCGCCGCGGCGCATCGCGCGCCTCGCGCACGTCGAAGGGCGTGAGCACCTCGAGGCGGCCAAGGCGCGCGGCCGCGGAGTCATCCTCCTCACCGGCCATTTCACGCCGATGGAGATGGCGGGTCGCATACTCGCATCCGTCACCCCGATCGGTTTCCTCTACCGTCCGACCCGCAACGCGGTGCTCGCCTATGCCCTGAGCCACTTTCGCAGCGGCTTCGGCGGCTACCCCATTCCCCGTGACGATATCCGGGCGTTCATCGGCGCGCTGAAGCGCAACGAGTGCGTCTGGTACGCTCCCGACCAGAGCTACCGCCGCAAGGGCGCGGAGATGGTGCGCTTCTTCGGCATCCCGGCCGCCACCAACACGCTCACGCCGCGCCTCGCACGCACGACGGGAGCGGCGGTGCTACCCTACTTCGTGCAACGCCTTCCGGGCACGCAGGGCTACCGCGCCGTGATCTATCCGGCCTTCGACAACTTTCCGAGCGACGATCCGGTGGCCGACACCGAGCGCTTCAACCACCTGATCGAGGCGCAGGTGCGCCGCGTGCCCGAGCAGTATCTGTGGATCCACCGCCGCTTCAAGGGACTCACGGCGGACTACCCGGACTATTACTCACGGGAGGCGCCGCGGCGCGCGTGAGCGATCTCGACGGGGCCGACTTCGATCTGCTGGTCGTCGGCGGCGGGATCAACGGCAGCGGGATTGCGCGCGATGCGGCCGGCCGCGGCCTGCGCGTGCTGCTCGTCGAACAGGACGACCTGGCTGCGCATACCTCTTCCGCCAGCACCAAGCTGATCCACGGCGGACTGCGTTATCTCGAGGAGTTCCACTTCGCACTGGTGCGCAAGGCGCTCATCGAGCGCGAGGTGCTGCTCGGCTCGGCGCCGCACATCATGCGGCCGCTGCACTTCATCATGCCGCATGCGCCGCATCTGCGCCCCGCCTGGATGCTGCGCGCCGGCCTGTTCCTCTACGACCACCTGGCGCGCCGCGGGCGGCTGGCCGCCTCGGGTGCGGTCGACCTGCGCACGCACATCGCGGGCCGCGCGCTGAAGAGCGGCTACCGACAGGGGTTCGTCTACTCCGACGGCTGGGCGGACGATGCGCGGCTGGTGGCGCTCAACGCCCTCGATGCCCGCGAGCGCGGCGCCGTGATCCTGACGCGCACGCGCTGCCAGCAGCTCGCCGCGAGCGGCGGGCGCTGGCGAGCCACGCTCGCCGGCGTCGACGGGCTCAGCGTCGTCACGGCGCGAGCCGCGGTCAATGCCAGCGGTCCCTGGGTGGACCGCTTCGTCGCTGCGGCGACGCCGGTGCGCACGGCGCACCGCGTGCGCCTCGTGAAGGGCAGCCACATCGTCGTGCCGCGTCTGTTCGAGCACCGCTTCGCCTACATCTTCCAGAACGAGGACCGGCGCATCGTGTTCGCCATTCCCTACGAGCACGAGTTCACTCTGATCGGCACCACCGACGTCGACTTCCAGGGGGATCCGGCCGCGGTGCGCATCGAAGCGGCGGAGACCGAGTACCTCTGTCAGCTCGCCAATCGCTACTTCGCCCGCGCGATCACACCGCGGGAGGTGGCCTGGAGCTACTCGGGGGTGCGGCCGCTGCTCGCCGATGAGTCGCGCGACCCGATGAGCGTGACGCGCGACTACGCGCTCGAGCTCGAGCGCGATCCGGGTCCGCTGCTCTCGGTGTTCGGCGGCAAGATCACCACCTACCGGCGCCTCGCCGAGGACGCCGTCAATCTGCTGGCGCCTCTCCTCGGCGCGCGTGCACCGCCCTGGACCGTGAACGCGACACTGCCCGGCGGCGACCTGCCGCAGGGGAGCTTCGCGGTGTTCCTGCGCACCATCGAGCGGCGCTATCCCTGGATCCCCGCGCGGCTGCAGCAGCGCTACGCGCATGCATACGGCACGCGCCTCCATCGTCTGCTCGGAGCGGCGGCGAGGCTTGCCGACCTCGGGCCGGAGCTGCTGCCGGGACTGTTCGCGCGCGAAGTCGAATACCTCTGCCGCGAGGAGTTCGCCTGCTCCGCCGAGGACATCCTCTGGCGGCGGAGCAAGCTCGGACTGCATCTCCTCGGCACGGACCTGGCGCCGCTCGAGCGCTGGCTCGCGGCACACGCGGCGCGCCCGGGCGGGCCTCGGGCGCCGGCCGGACCGGCGATGTGATCAGCGTCGCGATTTTTCGTTTTGACCCCGCGGACCCCGCGCCGCCTCGTGCTAGCGTGGCCGCGAGGGTCCTCGCCCGTGTTCACACAGATGTCCGACTCAGTCCTGGCCGCCATCATCGCCGGTACCGCGACGTTGTCCGCGTCGTTCCTGCAGCTGCGCTCCGCCGCCCTGCGTGATCGCGGCGTGCCTGGCGCGGCCGCGCGCCGCAAGAACCGGCTGCAGCGGATCATCTTCCTGGTAATCATCGGCGCCTCCGCCGTGTCGGGCTTCGCCGCCTCGCAGTGGCTCAACGAGGGCGAGCGCGCCGCTCAGGGCGCGCTGCAGAAAGAGCTGCAGGCGCGCATCGCCGAGGTCAGCCACACGGCCGGTGAGCTCGAGGCAACGCGCGCGGCGGAGAGAGCCGAGATCGAGACCGGCGTACTGCGCCGGATCGGCATCGACGGCGTGGCGGTGACCGCGAGCGTGCCGGCCTGCCGGGCGGCGAGCTCGGGCGATGCCCCCGGAGCCCGCGCCTGCGGCGAGGCGGAGGCTGTCCCGGTCACTCTCTGCGCCACCATTCCAGCGGGCGCCACCGTGACCGAGGTTGCGCTCTTCAGCCGCCGCGCCGACGACGACACGCCCTGGAGCAGCAGTCGCTACCTTCCCGGGCAGGAGGCAGGCGAGGCGCGCTTCGCCGAGAAGTACTCCGAGACCGCGCCTGAGGCCGGCACGCGTCAGGTGTGCCAGGCGTTTGCGCACTGGTCCGCGGACCACGCCCGCATGGTGCGGGTGCTGGTGCGCTACTCTCTCTAGCCCGACCTACGCATAATTGGCCCCCAAGAGGCCCGCAGCCTCAGGGGGTTAGTTGACCGCACGTCGCGCACTGCTCGTCATCGTGCTCGCGCTCGCGCCGCTGTGGCTCGTCGGCATCTTCGAGCGGGGGCTGTGGACCCCCGACGAGCCGCGCGAGGCCGACATCGCCTGGCGCATGAGCCTGCAGGCCGACCGCGCGATCCCGCAGCTCGCCGGCACACCCTTTCTCGAGAAGCCGCCGCTCTCCTACTGGATGGCGGGCGGTGCGATCGCCGCCTTCGGCGACTCGCCGGCCGCCGCCCGCGCGCCAAATCTCCTGTACGCCGTGATCACGGCGCTCGCGGTCGTTGCGCTGGCGCTCGCCATGGAGCTCCCGGCGATGCCGGCGGGGGTCGCGGCGCTCATCGCGGCGAGCGCCCTCACCGCCTACCGCGTCGGCATCTGGCTCGCCCCCGATGCCTGCCTGCTCGCCGGCTGCGCCGTGGCGCTCCTCGGCGTGTGGCTCGGACTCAAGGCTCCGCCCGGGGCGCGCAAGGCGGGCGGTTACGCGCTGGCGCACCTCGGGGCGGCGCTCGGCTTCATGGCGAAGAGCGCGCCCGGCTGGCTCGTGCCGGGGCTTGCGTTGCTCGCGCTCATCGCATGGGAGCGCCGCTCCCGGGAACTGCGTCGCTGGGAGCTGTACGCGGGATTCGTGTTGCAGGCGCTCATCATCGGGCCGTGGGTGGTCGCGGTCGCGCGCAGCCCGCACGGCGCAGACGCGCTCACGACGCTCTTCTGGCGCAACGTCGTCGGCCGCTTCACGCAGCTCTCCTCCCCGACGGGGCTCGACTACACGACCGGCCATCACAACGCCCCGGGCAAGTACCTGCTCGAGCTGCCGGTATACCTGCTCCCCTGGACGATCGCGGTGGGCGCGGCGCTGCTGCGCGCCTGGGCGCGCATGCGCGAGCCGGGACCGCGCGGCACCGCGTGGCGCTTTGCGCTCTGCGCCAGCGTGCCGTTCCTGCTGCTGCTGTCCGTCGCGGCAACCGCGCGCGATGTCTACGCCGCTCCGGCACTGCTCGGCCTCGCGTTGCTCGTCGCGCTGTGGGCCGAGGATGCGCGCCGGCTGCCGCGGCGCGGCGACGCGGCCGCGATGCTCGGGACCGTGGTGCTGGTCGCGCTGATGGCGGGTGCCTGCGTGCTCGCCCTCGGAGTGCTGGCCGCGACCGGCGCCGGGCCGGCGCTCGTGTGCGCCGCCGCCGCAATCGGCGTAATGCTGCTCGCCGCCGCGGCACTCGCCTGCGCCGTGCGCGCGCAACGCGACCGCGACCCCCCGCGCAGCCTCGCGTGGTCGTATGCGGCCTATGCCGCGGCACTGTGCCTGGCTGCCTGGCTCGTCGTGCCGGCGATCAACCGCTGGCAGGATCTGCCGGCGCTCGCGGCTCGCATCCATGCCGATACCGCATCGCAGCCGCTCGCTCTCCTCGATCCCGATGAGACAACCATCGCCATGCTGGATCACGGCCTCGCGACTCGGTTCAGCGTACTGACGAGTGGCGCCACGCCGCGCGGCGTCGTGTCCGACTGGTTTGCCACGGGCGGCCCGGCGTCGCGCGTACTCGTCCTCTTGCCGGGCCACGCGAGCGGCCCGCTGACACGGTTGCTGAACCGTCTGCACCCGCACGCCCCGCCCGACGACGGCGTTGCCGGCACGCTCGCGGCAACCGGGGCGGCCGTGCTGGTCGAGCGCTACGAGTTGCCTCAGGGCCGACGCTATGCGCTACTCGGCCCGCCGGCCGCGCACTGACGCAAGCGCCCGCGCCACTCACGCACCAGGAGCTCTCATGTCGCAGTCCGGATCCGACCTGTCGCGGAACCTGCGCAACCGCCACATTCAGCTGATCGCCTTCGGCGGCACGATCGGCGTCGGGCTGTTCCTCGGCTCGGCGAAGGCGATCCACAGCGCCGGCCCCGCCCTGATCCTCGCCTATGCCATCGGCGGCGTCGCCATCTTCTTCATCATGCGGGCGCTCGGCGAGTTGCTGACCTACCGCCCGGTCGCGGGCTCCTTCGCCAGCTACGCCGAGGAATTCTGCGGTCCCTTTCCAGGCTTCATCACCGGCTGGTCGTACTGGTTCGCGTGGGTCGCCACGGTGATGGCGGAGATCACCGCCGTCGGCGTCTACGTGCGTTATTGGCTCCCCGAGGTGCCGCAGTGGCTGCCGTCGCTGGTCGCGCTCGCAGTGCTGTACGGCACCAATCTGCTGGCCGTGCGGGTATTCGGCGAGCTCGAGTTCTGGTTCGCGCTCATCAAGGTCGTCACGATCGTCGCCCTGATCGTGGCCGGCCTGTTCGTGATCGTGTTCCACGTCGGCGCACTCGGCGCGACCGCGGGCTTCTCCAACCTCTGGTCGCACGGCGGCTTCCTGCCCTTCGGCGTGCTCGGCATGCTGCTGACGATGCAGATCGTCATGTTCGCCTACGAGGGTGTCGAGCTCGTCGGAGTCACGGCGGGCGAGGCGCAAAATCCCGCGGTGGTGCTGCCGAAGGCGACCAACGGCATCATCGTGCGCATCCTCATCTTCTATATCGGCGCACTGCTGGTCATCATGTCGCTGCTGCCCTGGAACGAGCTCGACCCGAAGGTCAGCCCGTTCGTATACGTGTTCGGCAGGCTGGGGCTCCCCGGAGCTGCCAGCATCATCAACATCGTGGTCATCACGGCGGCGGCCTCATCGTGCAACAGCGGGTTGTTCAGTACCGGGCGCATGCTGTGGGCGCTGGCGCAGCGTGGCCAGGCGCCGCGCGTGCTGGGCACGCTCAACGGCGCCCGCGTGCCTGCCGCCGGCATCCACCTGTCCGCGGCGGTGATGCTGATCGGCGTGGCGCTCAACTACCTGGTTCCCGACCGGGTGTTCTCCATGGTGACCAGTGTGGCACTCATCGGCACTTTCTGGGCGTGGGGCATCATCCTGGTGTCGCATCGCAACTACCGCCGCGCGGTGGCCGCCGGCAAGGTCGCGGCGGCGCCCTTTCGCATGCCGTGCGCCCCGTATGCGAACTGGGCGGTGCTGGCGTTCCTAGCCGCGGTCAGTGCGCTGCTGGCGCTCGACCGTGACAACCGGGTCGCGCTCTACGTGGCGCCGATCTGGTTCGGACTGCTCGGCGTCGGCTACTACCTCATGCGCGTGCGCAGGCGCGCCTCCTGAGCTACAGCAGCCGCTCGCCGCCGCCGATGAGACCCCCGCCGTCGACGACGATGGTCTGACCGGTGATGAAGCTACCGGCGCGCGCGGCGAGCATCACCGCCACCCCGGCGACGTCGTCGGGATCGCCGAGACGCCTGAGCGGGTAGGCTCGCGCCAGGGCCTCGGCACGCGCCGGGTCGGCCCACAACGCCTTGGAGAACTGCGTGCGGATCACGCCGGGCGCGATGCAGTTGACCCGGATGTTGTGCGCCCCCCATTCCACGGCGAGATTGCGCGCCAGCTGCAGGTCGGCGGCCTTCGAGATCCCGTAGCCGCCGAGCAGGGCGCTGCCCATGAAGCCGGCCACCGAGGACACGATGATCACGACGCCGTCCTTGCGCTCCGCCATTGCCGGCAGCGCCATGTTGCACAACCACATGTTGCTGTAGAGGTTGGTGCGAATCAGCTTGTCGAAGGCCTCGTCGGACATGCTCGCCGACGGTCCGAAGTGCGGATTGGTGGCCGCGTTGCACACCAGGATGTCGATGCGCCCGAATGCGGCATTGCTCGCCTCGATGAGGCCCTTGAGCTCTTCCTTGTGCCCGACGTGGCAGGCGCGCGCGAGCGCCGTACCGCCGGCGGCGGTGATCTCCGCGGCGACCGCATCGCAGCTCTCCTGCTTGCGGCTGGAGATGACCACCCTGGCGCCGTGCGCCGCCATCTGCACCGCGATCGCCTTGCCGATGCCACGGCTCGAGCCGGTGATGAGCGCAACCTTGCCCGACAGATCGAAGAGCGACATCAGCGTGACTCCGCGGCAGGACCTGCGCCGCATTCTGCCCTATGCCGCGTCTCCCGAGGGAATCGCGCCGAGCTGAGGGCGCCGTGCGCCGCTTTGCACTGGAGCGCCAGCCGGGGCGCCGGTAGAATTGCACCGATGCGCCTGTCTTTCACGATTCTGATGGTCCTGCTCGCAGCGGGGTGTGCCTCTCAGCCCGCTACGCCGAGAACTCCGGAGCGACACGCAGCCAACATCGCGGCCGCGCAGGCGGCTGGCTACCGGGTGATCAGCACCAGCGACCGGACGATCTTCTGTCCCACCACGCCCCCGACCGGCACGCACATCGGCTCCATGTGCGTCAGCGAGAGCGAGTGGGAAGCGCAGCAGGGTCTGCCCAAGACCCCGAGCCCCACGGTGCACGTCAACAATACGTCACCGCAACCCGGGTCGGGTCACTGATCCTGAGTGCTCAGACCGGCTCGTCCAGCGACTTGGCGAGCGGTGTGAAGAGCTTCGGCCCCCGCTCGGTCATGTACCAGCAATCCTCGAGGCGGATGCCGAACTCGCCGGGAACGTAGATTCCGGGCTCGTCGGAGAAGCACATGCCTGCCTCGAGCGGCGTGGTGTCGTTACGCACCAGATACGGCGCCTCGTGCACCTCCATGCCGATCCCGTGGCCGGTGCGATGCGAGAGGCCCGGCAGGCCGTAATCGCGGCTCCAGCCCTTCTGCTCGTAGAACGTGCGCACCGCCTTGTCGATGCTGCCGCAGGGCACGCCGAGCCTGGCCGTCTCCTGCGCCAGCTCCTGACCGCGCTTCACCGTGTTCCACAGCTCCCGCTGGCGCGCGGAGGCCGCGCCAAAGACCCAGCTGCGGGTGATGTCGGACTGGTAGCCATGGACGCTGCAGCCGGTATCGACCAGTACCACCGACCCCGCGCGCACCTGTTGCGGTTTGATCGAGCCGTGCGGAAAGGCGCTCGCCTCGTTGAGCAGCACGAGTGTGAACTCATGCGCGCCCCCGAGCGCCTGGGTCGCGCCGACCATCATGGCGAAGATGTCGGGGCCGCTCATGCCGGCCTCGACGTGGGCGTGCGTGTACCTGAGCGCCGCGATGGTGACGTCGTTGGCGGCCTGCATCAGCGCGATCTCGGTCGCCGACTTGTGCATCCGGCAGGCGCGAATGAGCTCATCGCCGGGCACGACCGGCGGCGGGCTCGCCGCGGCCTTCGACATGCGATCCACGATGAAGAGCCGCGTGGTCGGCTCGACGGCGAGCGTCCCGGCCGCGTGCTCGCGCAGCGCGCCGGCCAGCAGCTCGAAGGGACTCTCGTCCTCTTTCCACGGCCGCACGTCTGCGGCGACCTTGAGCGTCTCGCGGATGGAGGGCTCTTCGAAGTACGGGGTCACCACGACCGTGCGGCCTTCGGCCGGAATCAGCGCCGCGGTGGTCCGCTCGGTGCGATGCCAGCGGATGCCGGTGAAGTACTCGAGCGAGGCGCCGGACTCGACGAGGAACGCGGCGATCTTCTTCTGCTGCATCAGGCTCTGAGCCTTGGCGAGGCGCGTGCCATGCTCCACCGCGCTGATCGGCTGCGCGTTGCGGGTGAGCGAGGCGAGCCCCGGGACCGCTAGCTTGTCAGCCACCGCGCGTGCGCCTGCGAGCGCCGCGCCCGCCGCCGTGAGTCCGACAAAGGTGCGTCTGGAGAGCGTGGACATGGATTACCCCCGTGGCGTGCCGCCGCGCATTCTGCCGCTTCCCCCGGTGCTTGGCGAACCCGGGCCCCTGTTAGGCGCACCGCGCGGCCCCGCAGTAGAATCCGCGCGCCGCGCCCGTAGCTCAGTTGGATAGAGCATCAGGCTTCGAACCTGAGGGTCGGGAGTTCGAATCTCTCCGGGCGCGCAGTGTTTTCAGAAAATAGGAGCCCGAGGACAGTTGCCGGCGGTCAGTCGGGTGAGAACTCCCGACCGCCGCCGCAGGCGGCGCGGGAGTCCGCGCTCTCGATCCGACATGTCTCGTGGTCAAAGAAGCCTAAGTCGTAGCGCATAAAGCTGACCAGCCAGATCTTCTCCTCGACCTGCTTCACCCCGACCCTCTGCCCGGCAAAGACCTGCCTGAGATGGATCTTGCCCACGGTAGTTTGGTGCGCGCGGAGAGATTCGAGCTCCCAAGCCCCTGGGTCGCGGCATTACACGGCATGAGGTCTGATTCCGAGGTGATGCCGTACTTTGCAGCTTGCCCTAATGCTCGCCTGACCGGACTCTGGCATCTATGACGTGCACACCTCTGGCCAGTCTCTTTCTTGCCCTCCCATTCGTCGCGGCCTTAGTAGGCTGCGGAGGGAACGGAGACGGCCAAATCGCCGAATCCTTGCCTTCGGCTACCGCGCCATCCGCAACCGGTCCATCTATATCCGGGGACGCCCGGCAGGGACGCTACGTCGGCACGGTGACGATTGACGGAGTCGACTACTACGGCGACGCGCTAATCACAGCCGACGGCCTTGTTCGACTGTACGTTGGCGGTCCGTATGTTTCCGACGGTACGGTCCAATCATCCATACCTACCGCTTCCGCGCAGCTGGTCGGCACGATGGCACCGCAGACGACGGTTGACGGAAACGATCTCGTATTTGGCCAGGGATGTTCGGGTCTGGAGGACCCTTTTTTGTGGTGCGGTGCGGTCGAGCACGCCAAACATAGCTTTTCGGTTCAATCTGGCAATCTGCAAGGAGAGATCGTGGTACGCACGGCCACGGACCCCAGCAGCGAGGTTACATGGCCGGTGAAATTGACTGCCTGGAGCAACTATGACTTGCCTGCAACGCCGGGAGGCCTGGCGGGCCAATACCGGGAGGAGCTCGCTGACTTCGCGCAGGCCGGCGACACGATTATCAGCATCGACGCTTATGGATACCTCTCCTTCCAAAGCCCAAGTTCAGGCTGTACAGGGAACGGCTACTTGACGCCTCATCTGGACGGATCATTCAATGTCTATGATGTCTGGCTCTCAATCGCTGGCTGCCTTGCGCCTTACAGCTACTTGAACGCCGAGTTTGAGGGTCTGGCCACCACGAGCCCCAGCGCCGTTTGGGACTATGATGTCTTGCTGCGAATGTGGCTCTCGCAGACAAATCCAGACATTTGGGATGACGAGCCACCCGCTCTGACGATGTCGGGACGAGTCATCGCGAGTTCTTGAACCGGCACTGGCCCTACAGCAGTTGCCCCGGCGAAAGACCCTTCAGACTCTCGTCGTAGGTGGTCTTGAGAATGATCGCCGAGTCAGCATGTGCCGCGAGCCGCGGGTCCTGCTGAGTAACCCTCACGCTCAGCACCATGCCCGGTAGTGCGCGCCCGAGCGAAGCCAGAGTCGGTTCCCACTTGCCACCAGGAGCCAGCGCCGGCAGCAGAAATTGGGTGCGCAGGAACGGCGGATAGCGGGCCGTAGCAATCAGCTCATTCCACTCGGCGGCGCGCGCCGCCAGGGTCTCCGCGCCCGAAATTGTCCAGTTGAGTTCTGCCACCGGGCGGGACCCTACCCTGCTTTCGCTATGCGCCGAACCACGCCGGACATAGGCCATTCGGCTCCCGCCGGCCAGGTTCGATGGACATCGAACCCTGGCGACGCCGACCATCACGCGCGCGCTCCCGAGGTAAGCTATCGCCCATGGCCAAAGACATCGAGCAGGAACTCGACGCCATCTTCGCCCACCACAACACT
>DATKLG010000058.1:0-24100 GCA_035542535.1 Steroidobacteraceae bacterium | reverse complement strand
TTCGGCTCCCGCCGGCCAGGTTCGATGGACATCGAACCCTGGCGACGCCGACCATCACGCGCGCGCTCCCGAGGTAAGCTATCGCCCATGGCCAAAGACATCGAGCAGGAACTCGACGCCATCTTCGCCCACCACAACACTCGCGTGGCGCAGGCGCGCAGCGAGACCGCCGGCAAGACCGCGGCCGAGGCGAGTTTCAACCAGGCCGCCGCCGAGTGCCTCGCGGGGGTGATTCTCCCCGCGCTTCAGCAGATGGCGGAGGCGCTCAACCAGCGCGGTGTGGCCGCCAGAGTCCCGACCGAGGCGGGCGAGGCGCGCATCGACATCCCCGTCAGCAGGCACGCGCGCCTGGGTCATGGTTTCGGGGGCTACCCATTCGTCCGGGCCAGGGTGGACCGCCAGGCTCAGCGCATCCACTTCGAGCGCAATACCTCCGACGGCCGTGGCGGCAGTGCGCTGGGCGATTACCCGATCGCCGATGTCAACACGGAGCTGGTAAAGGCGCTGGTTCTGGATCTCGTCCGTGTCCTGTACGGACCTTTCTAGAGATCTACTGCGTCGCGCTTCCTGACTCTTGCGGTGCCGGTGAGGCGGCCAGGCCAACCAGGGTCGGCATGCCCTTCGCAGCCTGCAGGGTCTCGCGCGCCAGGTCCCAGTGGATCGCAGCCGTGTCCTTGCCGAGCTCCTGCTCGAGCAGCTGCGAGAAGGCCTCCAGGTCCGGCTCCACCGACTGTCCCTCGGCATCGACCGGCGGATGTACCTCGATGAGCAGCTCGCCGTTCTCCCAGGCGATCTTCAGCGGCTCGTTGATCAGGCGCACCTCCGTCCCGACGGGAACGAGGGGGAAGAGCTTCTCGATGTCCTCCGGATACATGCGGATGCAGCCATGGGTCACGGCCATGCCGACGGCCAGCGGATTGTTGGTTCCGTGAATCAGATAACTGCCGCCGCCGACCCCGAGACGCATGGCGAAGGCCCCGAGCGGATTATCGGGGCCCGGAGGCACGACCTTGGGCAGCGGGTCGCCCCTCTCGGCGTGCTCGGTGCGGACCGACTCCGGCGGGTACCAGGACGGTTGCCGGATCTTGGCGACGATGCGCGTCTCCCCGAGCGGCGTGCGCCAGTCCATCTTGCCGATGCTCACCGGGAAGGTGATGACGACCGCCTTCTGGCCTTTGCGGGGCTTCGGAAAGTAGTACAGCCGGTGCTCGGGGAGATTCACCACGATGCCCGTGCGCGGCCCCGGCGGGAGAATGCGCCTTCCCGGGAGCGTGAGGTGCTTGTCGGCCCCCGGAATCCACACGTCGACTCCCGGGTTGGCGCGGATGATCTCGTAGTAGCCGAGGCTGTAGCGCTGCGCGAGCTCGGGCAGCGTGTCCTCGTAGACCGTCGTCACGGTGAGATCTTCGCCGATCAGCGCGGCGCCGCCCGCCGGCAGCTCATACTCGCTCGCCTGCGCGAGACCGCAGCCGATGGCGAGCGAGCCGACGATCAACCATTGCCACATGCGGGCATCCTCTTACCTCGCCGGCCACATCCGCGACAACGTTCCGTCGCGCCGGACGAACTGGTGCCAGAGAGCCGCGAGCGCATGCAGGCCCGCGACCGTGAACAGCGCGTAGGCGAGATAGCCGTGAATGTCTTCCGTCGGACCGAAGACCGCCCGGTTCTTCAGCACGCCGAAATCCACTTTGAGGAGCCCGAAGTCGAAGACGCGCCCGTGCCAGATGAACGTCACGACGCCGAGAATCGGGATGACGAACAGCAGCGCGTAAAGCAGCAGATGAACCGGCCGCGCCAGCCGCTGCGAGAGCGCCCCCGCCTCAGGTGGCAGCGGCGGGGGTATGTGCGTGCTGCGCCACCAGAACCGAGCCATGAGCAGCACCCACACCAGCAGGCCGATGAGGGCGTGGATGTTGATCCAGAAGCTCTGCGTTCCCTTCGGCCAGGAATCGTGCAGGAGGCCGAGCACGCCGACGACCACGACGAGCGTGGCCATCAGCCAGTGAAAGCGTATCGCGCCCGGGTCGTAGCGCTCACTCATCGTTGGTTTCCTTCTGCGGAACGCGCACATAGTGCTGTGCCAGCGCCGGCAGCACCACCAGGTTGAGCAGGGTCGACGACACCAGACCGCCGAGCACCGTCACCGCCATCGGTCCCTCGATCTCCTGCCCCGGGCGGTGCAGCCCCACCGCGAGAGGCGCCAAACCGAGGGCGGTTACGGCGGCGGTCATGAGGATCGGGATCAGCCGCTCGTTGGCGCCGCGGAGCACGAGCGCCGGGCCCCAAGCGGCGCCTTCGACGTCCACCAGGTGCTCGTAGTGTGCCAGCTGCAGGATCGCATTGCGGGCGCTGATCCCGAACACCGTCACGAGCCCCACCACCGTCCCGAGCGAGATTCCGACGCCCGTGACCGCGATCGCGAG
Organism: Steroidobacteraceae bacterium; assembly: GCA_035542535.1. GTDB lineage: Bacteria > Pseudomonadota > Gammaproteobacteria > Steroidobacterales > Steroidobacteraceae > 13-2-20CM-66-19. The sequence goes on along the minus strand of DATKLG010000058.1, from coordinate 21,674 downwards.
CACGCTGCCGATCAGACTGAATGGCAGGTTGGCCAGCACCAGGTAGCTGTTGATCCGCCAGCGGAACGACATGAACAGGATCACGAGAATCAGCGCCAGTGCCAGCAGCGAGTAGAGCGTGAGCTCGTTACGGGTCTGGCGCTCCGCGGCCGCGGCGCCGGTGAACTCGAGATAGACGCCGGCCGGCAGCGCGACCGAGGCGGCGATCGCGCGCTGCGCCTCGGCCACGACGCTCTGCAGCGTGGCACCGGCGACGTTGAATGTAACGCTGACGCGACGCTGGCCGCCGTCATGCTCGATGCTGTAGCGGTCGCTGGTGACCTCGATGCGAGCCACCTGCGAGAGCGGCACGGGCCCCAGGGGGCTGGCGATCATGAGCCGTGCGATCTCTGCGGGCTGGTGGCGCAGCGCTGCCGGCAGCAGCACCTCGACGTCGACCGTGCGGGTGCCCGTGAAGGTCTGGCCAACCTCGGCGCCCGCATAAGCCGCTTGGATCGTGTCGAGGACGTCCTGCACCTTCAGGCCGGTCGCAGCCAGTGCCTGCGGCATGAGCTGAATGGCAATCGTGGGTGTACCGCTTTGCCGCTTGAACTGCAGGTCGACGATGCCCCTCACCTTGGAGAGCACGCCGACCATCTTCCCGCCGGCGGCATCGAGCTGCTCGAGGTCGTCGCCGAATATCTTGATGGCCACCTGGGCGCTCTCGCCGCTCAGGCTCTCGCTGATGCGATCGCCGAGGAACGTGACCACCTCGCTCTGGATGCCCGGATAGCTCGCGAGAATGCCGCGCAGCGCCTCCTGGGCGCTCGCCTCGTCGACGCTCGCGTCGGGCTTGAACTCGACGTGGAACTCGCTGCGGTGCGGACCCCAGGTGTCCTCGCCGAGCTCGGCGCGCCCCACCTGCTGCTCGATGGTCTTGACGTACGGCAGCGCGAGCACCTCGGCGCTGACCCTCCTCCCCATGCTCAGCATCTCGTCGAGCGAGGTGCCGGTGACCGAGCTCGAAACCTGCAGCACGAAGTGGCCTTCGCGAAAATCGGGCATGAAGGTGCCGCCGAGAAAGGGCAGCGCGCCGGCCGCGACAATCGCCAGTGCGATCAGCGCGAGCGCCGTCAGCCTGAAGTGCGCGCCGACGCCTTGCACCAAGCAGCTTTGCCACCGTTTCAGGATCCGCAGCCAGCGCGCCTCGGCACGAGCGTCGTGCCCGCGCAGCAGCAGCGCACACATCGCCGGGGTGGCAGTCATCGCCACCAGGAGCGAGGCCGTGACGGCGAGGATGAAGGCGAGCGCCAGCGGCCCGACGAACCGGCCCTGGACGCTCGAGGTGAACAGCTCCGGCAGGAACACCACGATCACCACCAGCGTCGCGTAGATCACCGGTCCGCGCACCTCGAGCGAAGCCTCGCGGATGATCTCGAGGCGCGGCCGGGGCGCGCCCGCCCGCGTGTTCTCGCGCAGCCGGCGCAGGATGTTCTCGATGCCGATGATGGCGTCGTCTACCAGCACGCCGAGCGCCACGGCGAAGCCGCCGAGCGTCATGGTGTTGAGTGTCAACCCCCAGTGATCGAGGACCGCAATTGCGGCGAGCAGCGACAGCGGGATGGCAGTAAAAGCGATGAGCGCTGCACGCACATCGCGCATGAACAGATACAGCACGGCGAGGATCAGCACCGCCGCCAGGGCCAGCGACGCCTCGAGGTTGCCGAGCGCCCGCTCGATGAAATTTGCGGGCCGGTGCAGGGCGGGATAGACCTCGATGCCTTGCGCCTCGAGGGCCGGTGCGAGGTCGGCGAGCGCCCGCTCGACCGCCAGCGTCACGGTCAGCGTGTTGGCTCCGTATTGGCTCGCGAGCGACAGCATGACGCCGGGCTTGCCCATGATGAGCGCGTCGCCCGAGCGCAGCGCCGCAGCGATTCTCACCTCCGCTACATCGCGCACCAGGATCGGGGTACTGCCGCGCACCGCGATGACCGCCGCGCCGAGCGCCGTGGCGTCGGGCTCCGGCGTCGGCGACTCGATGAGCACCCGCTGCGCGGCCAGATCGACGAAGCCCGCGCCCCGCAGCGGCAACGCCGTGCGGGCTGCGCCCGCCACGTCGGCGAGAGTGATGTTGTAGCTCGCCAGCTTGGTCATGTCCGGAAGGATGTGAATCTGGCGCACGTCGCCGCCGAACACGATGACGTGCGCGACTCCCGGCACCGCGAGCAGCCGCGGCTTGATCACCCAGTCCGCGACGTCGCGCAGCGTGTAGGCATCGACCTTGTCGGACAGCAGGCCGATCTTGAGAAGGTCCATGGTGCTCGAGACGAGCGGCGACAGCTTGGGCGTACCGACTCCCGCGGGCAGGCTGCTGCCGAGCTCGGACAGGCGCTCGGAGATCCCCTGGCGGGCGACGTGCACGTCGATGCCGCCGGTAAAGCTGATCGACACCACGGACAGTCCCGGTATCGATTCCGAGCGCAATGTGGCGATTCCCGCGGCGCCATTGACCGCGTTCTCGATGCGCTTGGTGATCAGCGCCTCGACCTGCTGTGGCGCGAAGCCCGGGGCCTCGGTCTGGATCTCGACCTGTGAGGGAACGAACTCGGGGAATACATCCAGGGGCGCGCGCAGCGCCCCCCAGGTGCCGAGGAGCAGGGCGAGCACGGTGAGCGCCGTCACGGAGCCGTGATGTCGCACGCACAGTGCGACCAGCGCGCGCATCATGGGGCTAGTCCGCCGCGCCGCCGCCCGGATTGCTTTCCCGCGCCAGCAGCTCGCCCGCCGACGCCGTGACGACTCTAGCGCCGGGCGCGATGCCGGCCGTGACGAAGTAGCCCTCGTCGGTCGGCGTACCGGTGTCGACTTGCGTGCGCACGAACAGCCCGGGCCGAGACTCTATGTAGCACCAGTACTTGCCGGCGCTGATCACCACGGCCGGAAAAGGCACGATCACGCCCGCCGCAGCAGGGCCGACCGGTACCCGCGCCACCAGACGCTCTCCCTCGGCGGCGTCCGCTCCCGGCACGATCGCGAAGAAGCTTCGGCCCGGGATATTCGCGTCCGCCGGCGCATTCCACAGCGCGAGCGACTCGAAGCTCCGCCCGCCGCTCGTTCCGCCGAGGTGCGCCAGCCGCAGCGCGGCGGGCGCCGCGGAGCCGAGCGCCCCTAGAGGAAAGGTGACGCGCGCAAGCTTGCGCTCGCCGCTCGCGAGCGCGCTCAGCTCGGGGCTCTGATAGTCGTCCTTCCACGGCGCGTTGCGACCGAAGGTCGCGGACAGGCGGCGCTGCGCGAGGAGTAGCGCCGCATGATCGACCGCCGCCTGACGCTCCGCGCTCTCCTGCAGCTCGATCGACATCGCACCCGGGGTTCCCGCGAGCTGCCGGCCGCGCTCGAGCGCGGCGTGGCTCGCCCGCTCGACGGCAGCTGCGGCGGTGAGCTCCGCCACCGCCTGCGCGATGGTCTCGCGGCTGAGGACGACCGCGTACCCGGTGCTCTCGGGCGAGCGCGTGGCAGCCACGGTCGCAGTGGTCGCGATGCCGCTTTTCGCGATCTCCTCGGGCTTCAGTCGCACGCCTTCCACAGCTTCGGCCGCATCCGCGCCCTTCGTTCCCGCGACCTCAGCCGGCGCGGCCGACCCGGGCCGCTGGCAGCCGGCGGCCGGCAGCAGCGCCGCAATCGTCAGCGCCGTGCAGACCTCGAGCAGAGCGCTGCAGCGCCGGGATCGGGTAGCACTCATCGGTAGCTCTCCTGCCAGCCGCCTCCGAGCGCCTTGCAAAGCGCGATCAGGGATTCGAGGCGTGCCAGCTTGTATTGCGCGAACTGATCGCGCGCCAGGTAGAGGCTTTGCTGCGACTCGAGCACCGTGAGGAAGTCCCCGGCGCCGCGCTGATAGCGCAGGCTCGCCGCCTCGAAGGCGCGCTCGCTCTGCTCGAGGCTTTCCTGCTCGAACTCGCGCGTCGCATTCAGGTGCTCGAGGGTGCCGAGCGCATCCTCGACGTCGACCAGCGCGGCGATGATCGCAGCACGATAGGCGGCCAGAAGCTCGCGCTCCCGGGCCGCGACCTCATCACGCTGGGCGCTCAGGCGTCCATGATCGAAGATCGGTTGCGTCAGGTTGGCCCCGAGCGCGAGCGAGGGACCGACGCCGGGGATCGTGAGCACGGTAGCGGGCAGGGCCGGATTCTGCACGCCCCCCGCGGCGGTCAGCGACAGACTCGGGAACATGGCGGCACGCGCGGCTGCAAGACTGGCGCTGCCGGCGGCCAGGTTGGCTTCCGCCACCGCCACGTCCGGCCGGCGCGCGAGCAGCTCCGCCGGCAGGCCCGGCGACACGACCGGCTCGCGCAGCGCATCGAGCGAGCCGCCGCTGACCTCAAAATGCTCCGGCATGCGCCCGAGGAGCAGGGCGAGCGCGGCCCGGGCCTGCGCCTCGAGCTGCTCGAGGTCCGCGAGCGCGATCTCTGCCCGGTCGAGGGCGGCGCGCTGCGTGGCCAGCTCGGCGGGGTTGGCGGCGCCGGCGTGGAAGCGCGCCTCGACGACCTCGAGCACCTTGCGGGCCGCAGCGCAGTTCTCGCGCCCGATCGCCACCCGCTCGCGCAGCGCGAGCACCTGAAAGTATTCGCCCGCCACGCCGCCGAGAATGGTCAGCTCGACCGTGTCCCGATCAGCGCGCGAGGCGCCGGCAGCGGCGCGCGCCGCGTTGGCCGTCGCGCGGTTCTTGCCCCAGAAATCCACCTCGTAGCTCGCAGAAAGCATCGCGAACCAATCGAGCTCGTGGCCCGAGCCCTGCTGCGAATGCCCCGACAGGTAGTTGGCGTTGGCGTTGCCCGAGACGCTCGGCAGAATCGCCGCCCCCGCCTGCCGCGCGCGCGCGTCGGCCTCGAGCACGCGCTCGCGTGCGCCGGCCAGATCGGTGTTGTTGGCCACCGCGAACTCGACCAGCGCGTCGAGCTCCTCGCTCCCGAAGCCCCGGTACCAGTCCTGCGCCGGCCACGCGGCCCCCGGTCCGCCCGCGGCGTGCTCGAATGCGGGCGGCGCCGGCTGTGGGAGCGTCGGCGGCCTCTCGGCGACGCAACCGCAAGCGAAGACGCCGCACGTGGCGGCGGCGAGCCGGCTGACACGCGCAGCAAGCCCGGCCTTTGAGGTAGATCGCACGGCAGCGCATTCCCGGAGGTGGCGCGGTACATGCTGCCCGAGAAAGCTTTGGTTTCGCTCAAAGGGCGCTAAGATTCGCTCCCGTGAAGCTCCTGCTGGTCGAGGATTCGGCACGCCTGTCCGCAGCCCTGGCGGCAGGCTTTCGGGGTGAGGGTTTCGCCGTCGACCATGCCGGCGATGGCCGCACGGCCCTCAAGTACCTCGAGCTGCATGAGTACGACCTTCTGATCCTCGACCTCGTGCTGCCACAGGTGTCGGGGCTCGAGGTGCTGCGCGCGCTGCGCGCCGCGCCGAAACCGACGCGGGTACTGGTGCTGTCGGCTCGCGACCAGATCGAGGATCGGGTTACCGCGCTCAACCTGGGCGCCGACGATTATCTGCTGAAGCCCTTCCACTTCGCCGAGCTCAAGGCGCGGGTGCTGGCGCTGCTGCGCCGCCGCTACGGAGAGCTCTCGAGCAGGCTCACCTGCGGCGATCTCACCCTCGATACCAACGCGCGCGTCGCCTCCTCGGGCGGCACGGCCTTGCCCCTCACCCCGAAAGAGTACGCCCTGCTCGAGACGCTGCTGCGCCATCGCGGCCGCAGCTTCACGCGCGCCGCCCTGTTCGAGCGGCTGTACGATGGGCTGAGCGACGCTTCCGACCGGGTGATCGAGGTGGTGGTGAGCACGCTGCGTACCAAGCTCGACAGGGCCGGGCTTCCGGCCCTCATCGAAACACGCCGGGGCTTTGGCTACCGTGTTCCATGAGTGGGTCAGGCGCTCGTTGCGGCGCCGGCTGCTGTTCTCGCTGCTGCTCGGCGTAGGCTTGAGTCTCGCCGCTTTCCAGCTCATCGTCGACCAGATCGTCGATCGTTACATCGTCATCAGCTTCGCGACCGCGACGGACGCCGCCGGGCAGCGCGATCGGTTGCAGCACGAGATCGACTTCATCCTGCTCGCCGGCGTCGTCACCGTGCTGGCCGTGTCGGCGCTCGTCACCGTGGTCTCGGTGCGCCGCGGACTGAAGCCGCTGGAGACTGCAACCGCCGCCGCGCGCGCGCTCTCCCCCGAGCATCCGGCGCACGCCCTGCCGCTCGAGGGGCTGCCGGCGGAGATCCGGCCTCTCGGGGAGCGCATCAACGAGCTGCTCGAGGGGCTCGCCGAGTCACTCGGGCGCGAACGCCGCTTCTCCGCCGATCTCGCTCACGAGCTGCGCACGCCGCTCGCCGAGATTCGCGCGCTCGCCGAGGTCGGCGCGGACCCGCGGCACGGCGCGCCCGAACTGCGGCATTTCCTCGCAGAGATTGCCAGTGCGGCCGAGGGCATGCAGGGCGTGATCGAGTCGCTGCTCGCGGTCGCGCGTGCCGACCGAACGGCGGTGCAAAACGCGCTCGAGCCGCTGCAGGTGGCGCCCCTGGTCCAGGCGCGCATCGAGCGGCTGCGCGTCACGAGCTCGGTGGATCCCGGACGCATCGCGGCACGGGTTCCACAGGAGATCTGGATTCAATCCGACCCACGGCTGTTCGATGCCCTGTTGCTGAACCTGCTCGGCAACGCCGTGCAGCATGGTGATCCGCGCGCGCCCATCGAGATCGATTGGCTCGATCCCCCCGCCGGCACGGCACTGCGGGTGCGCAACAGCGCTCCGCATCTCTCGCCTCAGGACCTGCCCCACCTCACCGAGCGCTTCTGGCGGCGTGCCGCGCGCGGTCAGCCCGGGGCTGCGGCCGGTCTCGGGCTCGGACTGTGGGTGGTCGCCGGCTTGTGCCGCGTGCTGGACTTGAGCCTGAGCTTCGACCTCGACGCCGAGCAGCGCCTGAGCGTGTGCGTCAGCGGATTTCGCGGTGTCTGAGCCCCGTTGCCGCTGGGCGCAGCATGCAGACCCGCAGATGCAGCGCTATCACGACCAGGAGTGGGGCCGGCCGCACCATGACGACCGGCGGCTCTTCGAGCTGCTGATCCTCGAGGGCGCACAGGCGGGCCTCTCCTGGTCGACGATCCTGCGCAAGCGCGCGGGCTACCGGCGCGCGTTCGCCCGCTTCGATCCGCGCAAGGTGGCACGCTTCGATGCGCGGCGCCGCGCGGCGCTCCTGCGTGACCCGGGGATCGTCCGCAATCGGCTCAAGATCGACTCGACGGTCACGAACGCCCGCGCCTTCCTCGAGGTGCAGCGCGAGTTCGGCTCCTTCGACCGCTATCTTTGGGCTTTCGTCGGCAACGAGCCGATCGTCACTCACCGCCGCGTCCGCCGGCTTCCGGCGCGCACCCCGCTGAGTGACCGCATCTCGAAGGATCTCGCCCGGCGTGGCTTCCGCTTCGTCGGCACCACCATCGTCTACGCCTACCTGCAGGCCGTCGGGGTCGTCGACGACCACGAGTACGACTGCTTCCTCGGCGGCCCGCCCCGAGGCGGCAGCCGCCAGTAGCCTTAGGTCACGAGCGCCTCTTAAGATAGTGGTCCTTTTCAATCCGCCCGGGATGATCACGTATGAAAGCTCTGCTTGCTCTTGCCGCCACTGCTGCGCTCTCGGCCGGCGCGGCCTATGCCGACTGCCCCTACCCCGCTGCCCCCGACAAGATCCCGGACGGCGCGACCGCCACGATGCCCGACATGCTCGCCGGGCAGAAGGCGGTCGGCGAATACAACAAGGCCATCAACGACTACGTCGCCTGCATCGACAAGGAGGTCGACGATGCGATCGCCAAGGCCGGCGACAAGCTCAAGCCGGAGCAGAAAGCCGACATGCAGCGCATCGCGAACCAGAAGCACAACGCCGCCATCGACCAGCTGCAGACGGTCGCCGACCGCTTCAACGAGCAGGTGAAGGTATTCAAGGCCAAGGCTGCCGGCGACAAGAAACCCTGAGTGATCACGCCGCTCGAAGCCGACGCGCTCATCGGGCAGCACCTGCAGTGTCTGCCGATCGAGTCGCTGCCGCTCGCGCAGTGCGCCGGCGCCGTGTTGCGCGAGAACATTTACGCCGAGCGTGACCAGCCGCCATTCGACCGGGTCGCGATGGACGGGATCGCGCTCGACAGCCAGGCGGTCGCGGCGGGCCGGCGCGCCTTCCGCGTGCAGGCCACCCAGGCCGCGGGTGATCCGCCCCTGACCCTGGGCGCGAACGGCGCCTGCATCGACGTCATGACGGGCGCGGTGCTGCCGCTCGGCTGCGACAGCGTCGTGCCGGTCGAGGAGTTGTCGGTGAACGCCGGCGAGGCGGTGCTCGGCGCGGCGACCCGGGTCGAGCCGTGGCAGAACGTGCACCGGCGCGGCACCGACACCCGCCAGGGGACGCTGCTCGTGCCGGCGGGCAGGCGGCTGCGCCCGCCGGAGATCGCCATCGCCGCCTCGGCCGGCATGGCACGCATCCGTGTCAGCAGCCAGCCCATGCTCGCCGTCATCTCGACCGGCAACGAGCTCATCGAGCCCGGCGAGCCGGTGCTCGCCCACCAGGTGCGGCGTTCCAACGCCTACGCGATCGTGAGCGCGCTGCGCGAGCACGGTTTCCAGCGCGTCGCCGACGATCACATCCAGGACGATGCCGACGAGCTGCGCGAGCGCCTGCGGTTCCATCTCGAGACGCACGACGTGCTGGTGCTGTCGGGCGGAGTCTCCATGGGGAAGTACGACCTCGTGCCGCAGGTGCTCGAAGAGCTCGGCGTGCGCGCGGTCTTTCACAAGGTCGCCCAGCGTCCCGGCAAGCCGCTGTGGTTCGGCGTGGCGCCCTCGGGCGCCGCCGTGTTCGGCCTGCCCGGCAATCCCGTGTCGACGCTGGTGTGCCTCGGCCGCTACGTGCTGCCCGCGCTGTTTGCGAGTCTCGGGCTCGATCCGCAGCCGCCGGAGCGGCTCGCCCTCGGTGCAGCGGCCACGGTCAACCCGCCGCTCGCGTACTTTCTGCCGGTGCGCATCGAGCAGGACGACTGGGGACGCCCCTGGGCGATGCCTGCTCCGACCAACGGCTCGGGCGATTTCACCTCGCTCGCCGGCACCGACGGCTTCGTGGAGCTGCCGCCGGGCCCCAACACCTACAAGAAGGGCTTCGTCACGCGGCTCTATCGCTGGATCTGAGGGGTACGGCATCCCCCCTTTCGGCCGATAGCCAGCACCGCGCCTGCGCCCCATACTGCAAACATGTCGATCCCCGAAGCCATCGTTCCGCTCACCAGGCGTCCCGCGCCCCGGGACAGGCGCTCGCGCCCGATGCGCGACCTGCGCATCTCGGTGATGGACCGCTGCAACTTCCGCTGCCCCTACTGCATGCCGCGCGAGACCTTCCACGAGAAATACCGCTTTCTCGGCTCGCACGAGCGGCTGTCCTTCGATGAGATCGTGCGCCTGGCGCGCCTCTTCGTGCAGCTCGGCGTGCGCAAGCTGCGCCTCACCGGGGGCGAGCCGCTCCTGCGGCCGAACCTCACCGAGCTGATCGGCGACCTGACCGGCATTCCGGGCATCGAGGATGTCGCGCTCACCACCAACGGGATGCTGCTCGCAAAATACGCGAGCGAGCTCAAGGCGGCGGGCCTGAAGCGCGTTACCGTGAGCCTCGACAGCCTCGATCCGGCGGTCTTCGCCCGCATGTCGGGCGGATTCGGCAGCCCCGGCGAAGTGGTCGAGGGCATCGAGCGGGCGCGCAGCGCGGGACTCGAGCCGATCAAGATCAACGCGGTGGTACAACGTGGCGTCAACGACCACACGGTCCTCGAGCTGCTCGAGCGCTTTCGCGGCACGGGCGTGATCGTGCGCTTCATCGAGTACATGGACGTCGGCAACCGCAACCATTGGAGCTCGGAGCTCGTGATTCCGTCGCGCGAGCTGGCGGCGCGGATCGCGGCACGCTGGCCACTCGCCTCGCTCGAGCCCGGCTACCGCGGCGAAGTGGCCGAGCGCTACGCCTTCGCCGACGGCCAGGGCGAGGTGGGCTTCATCTCCTCAGTATCGCAGCCCTTCTGCGGCGATTGCTCGCGCGTACGCCTGTCCTCCGACGGCGTGATCTACACCTGCCTGTTCGCGACCCGCGGCACGAGCCTGCGGGACGCGCTGCGCGGCGGGGCGAGCGACGAGCAGCTGCTCGAGCTCATCTCGCACGTGTGGCTCGGGCGCGCGGACCGCTACAGCGAGCTGCGCGCCAGCCTGCCGCACGGCGCGCAGGAGCCGCACAAGGTCGAGATGTTCTACATCGGTGGCTGATGCGCCGGCCGCGTCTCACGCACCTCGACGCGCGCGACCGCCCCGCGATGGTGGATGTCGGCGCCAAGGAGGTGACCCACAGGAGCGCGGCGGCCGAAGCGCGCATCCGCCTGCCGCCGGCGGTGGCGCGTGCGCTGCGCGCGAGCGGGCACCGCACCGCGAAGGGTCCGGTGTTCGACACCGCGATCCTCGCCGGCGTCATGGCGGCCAAGCGCACCCATGAGCTCATCCCATTCTGCCATCCGCTGTCGCTCGATGATTGCCAGATCGAGGTCGCCCAGCGCAGTGCCGGGGTGATCGTGGTGCGTTGCCGGGTGTCGGTCCATCATCGCACCGGCGTGGAGATGGAGGCTCTCACGGGCGCGGCCGTGGCCGCGCTCACCATCTACGACATGTGCAAGGCGCTCTCCCACGACATCGAGATCGGCGGCGTGCGACTGCTCGCGAAGGCGGGAGGCCGGCGCCCCTTCAAGCGCGCGCGCACCCGGCGAGCCGCATGAGCGCGCCGCTCTACGGACTGGTGCTCGCCGGAGGGCGCAGCAGCCGCATGGGGCAGGACAAGGCGGCACTGCCTGCCGGCCGCACTACTCAGCTCGAGCAGGCGATGGCGCTGCTCGCGCCGCACGTCGCACGCGCCTTCGTCTCGGTGCGCAAGGACCAGCGCGCCGACCCGCTGCGCGCGCGCTTCGAGCAGATCGAGGACACGCGCGAGAACCTGGGTCCCATCGCGGGCATCATCGCCGCACAAGAGTGCCACCCGCACTGCGCCTGGCTGGTGCTGGCCTGCGACCTGCCGTTGCTCGATGCCGCGACCCTCGGGTTCCTGGTGCGCAACCGCGCCCCGCAGCGGCTCGCGACCGCCTTCCGCTCGAGCCACGACCGGCTGCCCGAGCCGCTGTGCGCCGTGTACGAGCCGGCCAGCGCCGGTGCGCTCGCCGCCTACGTGGCGCGCGGTCATAACTGCCCGCGCAAGTTCCTCGCCGGCGCCGACGTGCTGCTGCTCGATGAGCCCGATCCGCGGGCGCTCGACAATGCCAACACGCCCGAGGAATATGCTTCCGCCATGAGTACACGAGCTGAGGCGGCGGCAACCCGGCGCGTGACGGTGCAGTACTTCGCGCTGCTGCGCGAGCAGGCCGGACGCGCGACCGAATCGCTGGTGACCGCGGCGCGCACGCCGCGCGAGCTATACGCCGAGCTCGCGGGCCGTTACCCGTTCACGCTCGACCCCACGGTACTGCGGGTCGCGATCAATTCGGAGTTCGGCGACTGGGGAGCGTCGCTCGCCGACGGCGACGCGATCGTGTTCATCCCGCCGGTTGCGGGCGGCTGAGCCCGCCGCGAGTGGGGAAGCGCGCCGTGAACGCCCCGTTTCGCTTCGTGCGCACCGCCATCGACCCGGCAGCGCTGCGTGCGGCGCTCGCCGACCCGGCCTGCGGAGGCTACGCCGCGTTCGAGGGCTGGGTGCGCGATCACAACGAGGGCCAGCGTGTGCGGCGTCTCGAGTACGAGGCCTACGAGCCGCTCGCGGTGCGCGAGGCCGAGCGCATCGTGGCCGAGGCGCTGGCGCGCTTCGGCATCGCCCACGCTGCGTGCGCGCACCGCATCGGCGAGCTTGCCGTGGGCGAGCTCGCCGTGTGGGTCGGGGTGAGCGCGGCGCACCGCGATGAAGCCTTCCGCGCCTGCCGCTACATCATCGACGAGATCAAGCACCGTGTGCCGATCTGGAAGAAGGAGCATTACGTGAGCGGCGACTCCGGCTGGGTGAACTGCGAGCGCTGTGCCGCGGCCCCGCACCAGCACGAGCACGGCCATGGGAAGCCGGCAAGCGGCGCCTAGGCACACTACGGCCGGATCTGGCCGGCGCCGCGCACCAGGTACTTGTAGCTGGTGAGCTGCTCGACGCCCACCGGACCGCGGGCGTGGAAGCGCTCGGTGGAGATGCCGATCTCCGCCCCCATGCCGAACTCACCGCCGTCGGCGAACTGCGTCGAGGCGTTGTGCAGCACGATCGCGCTGTCGACGCGCGCCAGGAAGCGCTCGGCAGTCGCCGCATTCTCGGTGACGATCGACTCGGTGTGCGCCGAGCCGTAGCGGGCGATGTGCGCGATCGCGGCGTCGACGCCCTCGACCACGCGTGCGGCGATGATGGCGTCGAGATACTCGGTATACCAGTCGTCCTCGCTCGCCGGGCGCACACGCGCATCGACCTGCTGCACGGTCGGATCGCCGCGCACCTCGCAACCGGCCTCGAGCAGGTCGCGCACGATGGGCGCGAGATGGGTCGCGACACAGGCGCGGTCGACGAGCAGCGTCTCGGCCGCGCCGCAGATCCCCGTGCGGCGCATCTTGGCGTTGAGCGCGATGGTGCGTGCCATGCGTACGTCCGCGTCGCGGTCGATGTAGACGTGGCAGTTGCCCTCCAGGTGCCCGATCACCGGCACGCGCGCCTCCTGCTGCACGCGCGCGACCAGTGTCTTGCCGCCGCGCGGCACGATGACGTCGAGGTACTCGCTCATCCCGGCCAGCATGTAGCCGACCGCCGCGCGGTCGGTGGTCGGCACCAGCTGCAGGCACGGCGCCGGCAGCCCGGCCGCCGCGAGCCCCGCGGCGAGGCAGGCGTGCAGCGCCGCGTTCGACTGGTGGCTCTCCGACCCGCCACGCAGGATCGCCGCATTACCGGACTTGAGGCACAGCGCGCCGGCGTCCGTGGTGACGTTGGGGCGGCTCTCGTAGATGATGCCGATGACGCCGAGCGGCACCACCACCCGCTGAATCCTGAGCCCGTTGGGCCGCTGCCATTCCGCCGCCGTGACTCCGATCGGATCGGGAAGCGCCGCCACCTCGCCGAGGCTGGTCGCGATCGCCTCGATGCGCCCGGCATCGAGCTGCAGCCGCTCGAGCCGCGCGCCGCTCAGGCGCGCGGCGCGCGCCGCCGCCACATCGTGCGCATTGGCGGCGAGAATCTCCCCGCTGCGGTCGCGGACCGCAGCCGCCGCCGCCTCGAGCGCCGCGTTCTTCTGCGCAGTGCCGGCGTGCGCGAGCACCTCGGCGGCCGCGACGGCGGCTCTCCCGAGGCCTTCCATCAGCTCGCCGATGCCATCCGCGCTCATGGTGCAACGGGCTCACGCGCCGCGGGTGCCGTGCTCAGGTCCCCGAGCAGCACCAGATCGTCGCGGTGAATCATCTCGTCGCGGCCGCGGAAACCGAGCAGCGCCTCGATCTGCGAGGACTGGCGGCCCATGATGCGTGCCGCGTCGGCGTCGGAGTAGGCGATGAGGCCGCGGGCGACCTCGGCCCCGTCCGCGCTCAGCACGCTCACGGTATCGCCGCGCTCGAAGCGCCCGCGCGCTGCGGTCACGCCCGCGGGCAGCAGGCTCCTGCCATCGAGCAGGGCGCGCAAGGCGCCCGCGTCGATGGTGATCGCACCCGCCGGACGCAAGGTTCCGGCGATCCACTGCTTGCGTGCCGCCACCGGGGTCGAGCTCGGCACGAACCAGGTGCAGTCCGCGCCCTCCTCCAGGCGCTTGAGCGGATGCCGGTGATGGCCGGCGGCGATGCACATGTGGCAGCCGGCCGCGACCGCGATCCTGGCGGCAAGAATTTTCGCCGTCATGCCGCCGGAGCCCACCTGCGAGGCGCTGCCCCCGCCCATGGCCTCGATCTCCGGAGTGATGCGGCGCACCTCGGGGATGATGCGCGCGCGCGCATCCTTGTTGGGATCGGCGCTGTAGAGGCCCTCGACGTCCGACAGCAGCACCAGGCAGTCGGCGCCGGCCATCTGCGCGACCCGCGCGGCGAGGCGGTCATTGTCGCCGTAGCGGATCTCGGCGGTAGCGACCGTATCGTTCTCGTTGATCACCGGCAGCGCTCCGAGGGCGAGCAGCGCCTCGAGGGTGGCGCGCGCGTTCAGGTAGCGGCGCCGCCGCTCGCTGTCATCGAGCGTGAGCAGCATCTGCGCCACCGTGACGCCGTGCTCCTCGAACAGCTCCTTGTAGGCGTGCGCCAGCCTGATCTGTCCGACCGCGGCGGCCGCCTGGCTCTCCTCGAGCCGCAGCGCGGCATGCCGCAGGCCGAGCCGCCGCCGCCCGAGCGCGATCGCGCCCGAGGACACCAGGATCAGCTGCTGGCCGCGCCGGCGCAGGCGCAGCAGATCCTCGACCAGGGTCTCGAGCCAGCTGCGGTTGACACGCCCGCTGTCGCCGTCCACCAGCAGCGCCGAACCTACCTTGACGACGAGCCGCCGCGCCCGCACCAGGGGTGCCGCGTTGGTCCGAGCTTGGGCGGTCATGGTGGAAAACTATACGCATTCGACACTGCGTTGCCCAACCCGGGGACAGCCCCTAAACTGGTGCGCGGCGAGATGCTCGGCAGAGGTGGCGCGCGGTGAGCAGAGATTACGAACCGGTTCCCGGCCAGTGGTACGAGAATCTGGAGGAGGAAGAGCAGTTCCGCGTGCTGACGGTCGACGAGGACTCGGAGCTGGTCGAGATCGAGTATCTCGACGGCGACATCGAGGAGCTCGACCTCGAGGCGTGGCACGAGATGGATCTCGAGCGCATCGCCGAGCCCGAGGGCTGGTCCGACGACGACGACGAGGAGCCGGACGAAGACGAGGAGTGGGACGAGGAAGACGACGAGGACGATGACGACTTCGACGAGGACGACGAGGACGGCGACGAAGAACAGGACGAGTATTGACCGCACCCGGCCTCGACAGCTGGTACCACGAGAAGGAATCGGCCTGGTTATACCGCCGGGTGGCGGCCGCCGAGCCCGATCTGCACAAGCGCGCGCTGTTCGAGCAGCTGGCGCTCGCCGCCGAAGAGCAGGCCAGCCGCTGGGAGCAGTCCGCGGCTAAGCGCGGCGCCGCGGGTACTGCAGCCCGCACTTTCACTCCCTCACTGCGCGCCCGCATCGTGGCGCGGCTCCTCGAGCGCATCGAGCCGGCGGCGCTCCGTCCGGTGCTCGCGGCCATGAAGCTGCGCGGGCTGTCGATCTACAGCGCGCCCGGCGGCAGCATCGCCGGCCACGCCATGCCCACCTCGCTCGCGGAGGTCGGGGCGCGTCATCGCAGCACGCTCGGGGGGAGCCTGCGCGCGGCGGTGTTTGGCGTGAACGACGGGCTGCTGTCGAACCTGAGCCTGGTCCTGGGTGTGGCCGGCGCTGGCGCCGCGCGCGGCTACGTGCTCATGTCGGGAGCGGCGGGGCTGCTCGCCGGCGCGCTCTCCATGGCAGCCGGTGAGTACATCTCGGTGCGCTCGCAGCGCGAGATGTACGAGTACCAGATCGCGCTCGAGCGCGAGGAGCTCAAGGAGTACCCGGAGGAGGAAGCCGAGGAGCTCGCCCTCATCTATCAGGCGCGCGGCGTCGGCCTCGAGCAGGCGCGCGCGGTGAGCCATGCGCTGCTCGCGCGCCCCGACCAGGCGCTCGATGTGCTCGCGCGCGAGGAGCTTGGCTTGAATCCCGCCGATCTCGGCTCGCCGTGGCGGGCGGCGAGCGCTTCGTTCGTCACCTTTGCAGCCGGCGCGCTCGTGCCGCTCATCCCCTTTCTCGCCGGACTGGCCGGCACGCCGGCAGTGGCGGTATCCGCCGTCACGACCGCGGTGGCGCTGTTCGCCGTCGGACTGGCGCTGTCGCTCTTTACCGGGCGCGACGCGCTGCGCGGCGCGGTGCGCATGGTGCTGATCGGCGGCGGGGCCGGAACCGTGAGCTTCCTGGTCGGACGGGCGCTCGGAGTCGCGCTCTCCTGAAGGCCCTTGAAATGCCGGCTGCCGCCCCAAGGCTGGCGAGGAATGAGGGCTAACGGTACAGTGCCTGCCCCGCTTCGCGTCAAAGACTCGCCATGAAACGCATCCTGTTGTTCCTGGTAACGAACATCGCCGTGCTGCTGGTGCTGACGGTCGTCGCACGGGTCCTCGGCATCGACGCTTACCTGGCAGCCCATGGCCAGAGCCTGCAGGGACTGCTGGTGTGGGCGGCGCTGTTCGGCTTCGGCGGCGCCTTCGTGTCGCTGGCGATGTCGAAGATGCAGGCCAAGATGTTCATGGGCGTGCAGGTGATCAGCCCGCAGTCGGCCGACGCGACCGGACAGTGGCTGCTGTCGGTGGTCGAGCATCACGCCCGCAACGCCGGCGTCGGCATGCCGGAGGTCGGCATCTTCAACTCGCCCGAGCCCAACGCCTTTGCCACCGGCATGAGCCGCAACTCGGCGCTGGTGGCGGTGAGCAGCGGGCTGCTGCAGCAGATGAACCGCCAGGAGATCGAGGCGGTCCTCGGGCACGAGATGACCCACGTCGCTAACGGCGATATGGTGACGCTCGCCCTGATCCAGGGGGTCGTCAACACCTTCGTGCTGTTTCTGGCGCGCGTGGTCGGCAACATCATCGACCGTGCGGTCTTTCGCTCCGACGACGGCCGCGGCATGGCCTCGTTTCTCATCTACTACGTCCTCCAGATCGCCTTCGGCATCCTGGCGACGCCGATCGTCATGTGGTTCTCGCGCTGGCGCGAGTTCCGCGCCGACCGGGGCGGGGCGCAGCTCGCCGGCACCGGCAACATGATCGCCGCTCTCGAGGAGCTGAAGCGGGTGCACGAGCCGCTGCCGGCGCAGCAGTTCGCAGCCTTCGGCATCGCAGACGGTGACGTCGGCCGCGGACTGAAGCGCCTTTTCATGAGCCACCCGCCGCTCGATGAGCGCATCGCAGCGCTGCGCGCGCTCGGGCCCACGACGCACTGACCCGGCCACCCTCGGACGGTGGACTCTCTCGGGACGCTACGCAGCATTCTCGGCCCGGCCGATCTACTCACCGGGGCCGACTGCGAGCCCTACCTCACCGATCATCGCCGCCTCTACCGGGGGCGCGCGCTGGCGGTGGCGCTGCCGCGCTCGGTCGCGCAGGTCTCGCAGCTGCTCGCGGCCTGCAACGAGGCGCGCATCGGCGTGGTGCCCCACGGCGGCAACACCAGCTACTGCGGCGGCGCCACCCCCGATGAGAGCGGGCGCCAGCTGGTAGTGTCGCTGGCGCGGCTGAATCGCGTGCGCAGCGTCGATCCTGAGAATTATTCCCTGGTAGCAGAAGCCGGCTGCGTCCTCGCCCAGGTACAGGAAGCCGCCTCGCGGTGCGGGCGGCACTTCCCGCTGAGTCTCGGCTCGCAGGGGAGCTGTCAGATCGGCGGCAATCTCTCCACCAACGCCGGCGGCGTGCACGTGCTGCGCTACGGGATGATGCGCGACCTGGTGCTGGGGCTCGAGGTGGTGCTGGCTGACGGCCGCGTGCTGCCCGGACTCACGGCGCTGCGCAAGGACAATACCGGCTACGACATCCGCGGCCTGTTTCTCGGAGCCGAGGGGACGCTCGGCGTCATCACGGCCGCGAGCCTCAAGCTCTTTCCGCAGCTCAGGAGCACCGCCACCGCGCTCGCCGCGGTCAGCGACGTGCGCGCGGCCGTGACGCTGCTCGCGCGGCTGCGCGAGGCGAGCGGCGATTGCATCAGCTCCTTCGAGCTCATTCCGCGCATCGGCATCGAGCTCACCACCACCCACATTCCCGGCGTGCGCGATCCGCTCGCCGTCCCGCACGCCTGGTACGTATTGTGCGAGCTCGGCTCGGCGCGCGCGGCGGAGCCGCTCGAGGCGCAGCTCGCCGAGGCGCTCACGGCGGCGCTCGCGGCGGGACTCATCGAGGATGCGGTGGTGGCGCGCAACGAGCGCGAGCGCGCCGCGCTGTGGAAGATCCGCGAGACGATCCCCGAGGCGCAGCGCCACGAGGGACCGGGCCTGAAGCACGACATCTCGGTGCCGGTCAGCGCGTTGCCGCAGTTCGTCGCGCGCGGCGCCGCCTGGATCTCAGCCCATGTCGGCGGGGCGCGTCTCGTGGCCTACGGTCACGTCGGCGACGGCAATCTGCATTTCAACCTCCAGGGGCGCAGCGCCGACGATGGCGCCGCACTGCTCGGGCGCGCCGACGAGGTGCGCCGCGTGCTGCACGACCTGGCGGCCGAGCTCGGCGGCAGCTTCAGCGCCGAGCACGGCATCGGGCGGCTGAAAGTCGCCGAGCTCGAGCGCTATGCTCCGCCCACCGAGCTGGCGCTCATGCACGCCGTGAAGCGCGCGCTCGATCCCAACGGCATCATGAATCCGGGCAAGGTTCTGCGCGGCGCGTGAAGGAGAGGCGGATGGCGCGAGGCATCTGGTTGCTGCTGATCACCGCCGCCCTGGGCGCTGCGGGCTGCAGTCCGGGCGGCAAGCCCCCGGCGGCCGCAGCGGCACCGGCCGCGGCGGCAGCGCCCGCCGAGCAGGGACCGCGCATCGTCATGTCGGACGACCTGGTGCATCTCGAGTACCGGGTGTTCGGGCGCGGCGAGCCGGCGGTCTTTCTGATACACGGCTGGTGCGGCAATGCCGAGTACTGGCACGCGCAGATCGAAGCGCTCGAGGGACGCTATACCGTAGTCGCGCTCGATCTCGCCGGGCACGGCGCCTCGGGCGCCAACCGCACCGACTGGTCGATCGAGAACTACGCCGCCGACGTCGCCACCGTCGCACGGCAGATACCCAACCCCCGGATCGTGCTGGTCGGTCATTCGATGGGGGCCACCGTGGCGCTCGCCGCGGTGCCGCGCCTGGGTGGGCGCGTCATCGGGGTCATCGCCGTCGACGCACTGCGCTCGGTCGGCATGCCGCCGCTCAGCCCGCGCGAGATCGACGCCAAGGTCGCGCCGTTCCGGGCCGACTTCGTCGGCGCGACGCGCGCCCTGGTCACCGATTCGCTCTTCGAGAAGGGCGCGGATCCGCTGCTGGTGCAGAAGGTGGCCTACGACATGTCGCTGCGCTCGCCGGCGGTCGCGGTGCCGACGCTCGAGAAGCTGCTGGCCTTCGACCTCACGGCGCTGCTCGCGAGCGTGCACGTACCGGTGTATGCCATCAATTCCGATCTCGCGCCCACCGACGCCGAGCGCATCCGGCGCTCGATCCCCGACTTCACGCTCGACGTGCTGCCCCACAGCGGAAACTTTCTCATGCTGGAGGCGCCGGCGCGCTTCAACCCGCTGTTGCTGAAGGACGTCGAGGCGCTCGCGGCGCGCGCCGCACACTGAAGGCCCGCTCCCCGCCGCGGCCTATCGCTGGCGAATGAGACCTTCCTGGGCGGCGCTCGCCACCAGGCGGCCGTCGCGGGCGAAGATGCCGGCGCGCGAGTAGCCGCGGGCGCCCGAGGCGCTCGGACTGTCCATCGCGCACAGCAGCCAGTCATCGACCCGCAGCGGCCGGTGGAACCACATGGCGTGGTCGATCGTCGCCATGATGAGCGAGGGCTTGAGGAACGAGGTGCCGTGCGGCAGCGTCGCCGTGTCGAGCAGGAAGAAATCCGACACATAGGCGAGCAGACGGCGGTGCAGCATCTCGTCGTCGCCGAGCTTGCCCACCGCGCGCACCCAGATCTGGCGCAGCGGCGGCGCGGGCCGCGGCTTCAGGTAGTCGACCGGCTGCACCAGACGGAATTCGAACGGCCGCCGCTGGGAGAAGAAGCGCCGTACCTTCTCGGGCAGCTTATCCAGCAGCTCCGGCGCCGGCGCCGGATCCGGCAGGCTCTCCGGCGGCGGTACCTGCGGCATGTCGATCTGGTGGTCGTAGCCGCTCTCGCTCACCTGGAACGAGGCGGTCATGTTGAAGATCTGCTCGCCGTGCTGGATCGCCACCACCCGGCGGTTGGTGAAGCTGTGGCCGTCGAGACTGCGGTCGACCTGGTAGACGATCGGCGCGTTGACGTCGCCGCGCCTGAGGAAGTAGGCGTGCAGCGAGTGCACGACCCGGCCCTCGACCGTGGCGGCCGCGGCGGTGAGCGCCTGCCCCAACACCTGTCCGCCGAACACCTGCGGCGCGCCGATGTCGCGGCTCTCGCCGCGAAACAGGTTCACCTCGAGGGGCTCGAGCTCGAGCAGCTGCAGCAGGTCCGCGAGACGCTGATCCATGGGGCTTCAGTTGAGCCGCGCGGGCTCGTCTCCTCAGGCCCGCGGCGGCGCCGCGTCGCCGTCCTGCACCCCGAGCCGCTGATGCATCACGGGGCTCGTGGTCGTGTACTGCAGGAACTGCTTCTTCTGCGGATAGAGGTGGTGCTGGATCGCGAACGCGGCCAGCGCCGCCTCGTGAAAGCCGCAGAGAATCAGCTTCTTCTTCCCCGGGTAGGTGTTGATGTCGCCGACCGCGAACACGCCCGGCACGCTCGTCTGGAACTTCTCGGGGTCGACCCTGAGCGCCTTCTTCTCGAGCGCGAGCCCCCAGTCGGCGATCGGGCCGAGCTTGGGATGCAGGCCGAAGAACACCAGCAGCTGGTCCGCCGCGAGAGCGGTCAGCGAGCCGTCGGCGGCGCGCACGTTGACGCCGCGCAGCGCGCCGCCCTCGCTCACGAGCGAGTGCGGCAGCGCCTCGTACAGCCGTATCCGGCCCGCGGCCACCAGCTCGCGCATGCGCGCCACCGAGGCCGGGGCCGCGCGGAACTCCGCGCGTCGATGCACCAGGTCGAGGCTGCGCGCCTTGGACGCGAGCTCGAGCGTCCAGTCGAGCGCCGAATCGCCGCCACCGAAGACCACCAGGCGCTTGCCGGCGAGCTCCGCGGCGTTCCTGACGCGATACTGGATGGCGCTGCCCTCGAAGGCCTCGGCGCCCTCGATGCCGATGCGCCGCGGCTGAAAGGACCCGAGCCCGGCGGCAATCACCACGGCGCCCGCATCGAAGCGCGCGCCGCCTGCGGTGGCGATGTAGAAGCGTCCGCTCGCGGCGCGCGCGAAAGTCGTCACCTCGTGCCCGAGGTGCAGCGGCGCCTTGAAGGGCTTGATCTGCTCGAGCAGCCGGTCGACGAGCTCCTGCGCGCCGCAGACCGGCAGCGCCGGAATGTCGTAGATCGGCTTGTCCGGATAGAGCTCCGTGCACTGGCCGCCGGGCTCCTTGAGCGAGTCGACGACGTGCGCCTTGATGCCGAGCAGGCCGAGCTCGAAGACCTGGAACAGGCCGCAGGGCCCGGCGCCGATGATGACGGCCTCGGTCGTGATGGCGGTGGCATTTTCTGACACTTCGGATCTCCGCTCTGTGCCGGTCGCGAACCCCGCCCGGCCGGCGGATTCTACACATGCCGCGGTGCCGCAGCCGCGCCGTGGACGAGGCAATGCTACGATTCGCCACATGCCCGCCCTGCGCCTGGATACGAGCCTCGAGATGCTGCTCGAACGGCTGTCGGTGCTGAACGCGCCCGCCGTGCTCGCAACGATCGTCGCGACCGCGGGCTCGACCTACCGCAAGCCCGGCGCGCGCATGCTGATCGAGGCCGACGGCCGCCTCACCGGGCTGCTGAGCGGCGGCTGCCTCGAGCAGG
>DATKLG010000057.1:0-5729 GCA_035542535.1 Steroidobacteraceae bacterium | reverse complement strand
GCGCCGGCGGACGGTGAAGGCCAACTCATCCTACGGTCTCCGAGTTCTAGCCGAGGATCACTCCGTGTCTGACTTCATCGGCGTCAAGGAGCTGGCCGCTCTTACTGGCTTCGCCCCGAAGACGATCTATTTCCAACACTCGACGCAGCACGGCGCGCTCGTGCCGATCCTGTCGAAGTTGGGCCGTAAGCTCGGCGCCTGGCGCGGCGACTATGAAACCTGGCGCAACAAACAGAGGAAACTGCAGCCGGACTCCTGACAGTCACTGACGCCCCTGCGCTTTGCGGCGTGGCGCCGATGACTCTCGTGGGCGCAGCGAGGGTTCCTCAAGCCGCGGCTATCGTCACTGCGGCCGGCAATCGAGGCCCTTAGGATGGTGCCCGAAGCATTGCCGGGACCACTCCCTTGGGCACCGACCATAGCGTCAACCATGTGGCAGGATGCTGCTCACATGCTGCTCACATACACTCTCGGCCTAAAGGCGACTCACACGTAACTCATTGATTTAATGGCGCGCCCGGAGAGATTCGAACTCCCGACCCCCTGGTTCGTAGCCAGGTACTCTATCCAACTGAGCTACGGGCGCGCAGCGCGAGGGGCGCGCATCGTACCAGCAGTCAAACCGGCAGTCGATTCCTGCCGAGCGAGTCAGGAGTGGCGGAGAGAGAGGGATTCGAACCCTCGAAGGGCTTTTGACCCTTACACCCTTAGCAGGGGTGCGCCTTCGACCACTCGGCCATCTCTCCGCACGCGATAAACCGCTTCAGGGCCGGTCGGCCCGCGGCGGCGCGTCATGATACTGAAGCGTCCCGCATGCGGCAAAAGCGCCGCGACGCGCCTTGCACGTGGCTCGTCCTCAGGCGCTCAGCCGCGCCCGAACGAAGTCGGGCACCGAGGCGAGGGCCGCGTCCAGCGCCTCGGGCTTGCTGCCCCCGGCCTGGGCGAAGTCCGCGCGGCCGCCGCCGCGGCCGCCCACCTGGGCCGCCACCGCCCCGGCAAGCTCGCCGGCCTTGATGCGCGCCGTTTGATCGTCGGTGACCCCGACCACGAGCACCACTTTGGCGGGACCTTCGACGCTCGCGAGCACCACCACCGCCGACTTGAACTTGTCCTTGAGCTGGTCGACCGCATTGCGGAGCGCCCCGGCATCCGCGCCGTCCACCTTGGTCGCCACGACCTTGACGCCTTTGACGTCGACCGCGCCGGCGGCGAGATCCACACCCTTGCCGGAGGCCAGACGGTCCTTGAGCGTTCGCACCTCGCGCTCGAGCTGCTTCACCCGCTCGAGCTGCTCGCGCACCTTGTCGCCGAGGTCGTCGCGCGAAGCGCGCACCAGGCCCGCGAGATCCTTGAGCAGCGCGTCGTTCTGCTCGACATAGGCGAGCGCCGCCTCGCCGGTCAGGGCCTCGATGCGGCGCACGCCCGAGGCAACCCCGCCCTCGCTCACGATCTTGAAGAGCCCGATGTCGCCGGCGCGCTGCACGTGAGTGCCGCCGCACAGCTCCATGGAAAAATCCCCGAGGCGCAGCACGCGCACCTCCTTGTCGTACTTCTCGCCAAAGAGCGCGATCGCGCCCTCGCCAACCGCCGCGTCGTAGTCCATGACGCGAATCTCCCCCGCCAGGTTGGCGCGGATCTGCGCATTCACCAGCCGCTCGATCTCCTTCAGCTCCTCGGGCGTCACGGCCTGGTAGTGCGCGAAGTCGAAGCGCAGCCGGTCCGGCGCCACCAGTGAGCCTTTCTGCTGCACGTGCGTCCCTAGCACCTGGCGGAGCGCCGCGTGCAGCAGGTGGGTCGCCGTGTGGTTGAGCACGGTGGCCTGACGTCGTTTGGCATCCACCCGCGCCTCGAGCGTGTCGCCCACGCGAATGGTCCCCTCAGTGAGCTGCCCAAGGTGCGCAATCGCCGCCCCGCGCTTCTGCGTATCCGCAACCGCGAAGCGCACACCCGCACCGATCAGCTCTCCTGCATCTCCTACCTGTCCGCCCGACTCCGCGTAGAACGGGGTGCGGTCGAGCACTACCTCGCCCTTGTCGCCCTGGGCGAGCGCTTCGACGTTGGCCCCGTCCTTCAGGAGCACGGCCACTTGACCGCTCCCGCTGAGCTCCTCGTAGCCCCGGAACACGGTGCGCACATCGACCTTGGCACCGGCGCTCGAATCGGCGCCGAACTTGCTCGATTCGCGCGATTGCTGCCGCTGCGCCTCCATCGCCGCCTCGAAGCCCGCCTGATCGATTACGAGGCCGCGCTCGCGCGCCACGTCCGCGGTGAGGTCTGCCGGGAAGCCGTACGTGTCGTACAGCTTGAACACCGTCTCCCCGTCGATCACCTTCGCGCCGTGAAGGCCCCGGATCGCGCCCTCGAGCAGCACCATGCCGTTCGCGAGGGTCTCGGCAAAGCGCTCCTCCTCCTGGCGCAGCACGCGCTCGGTAACCGCGCGGCGCGAGACGAGCTCCGGGTAGGCGGTACCCATCTCCTGCGCGAGCACCGGGACCAGCTTGTAGAAGAACGGGTCGTGGATGCCGAGCTTGTAGCCGTGGCGGATCGCGCGGCGGATGATCCGGCGCAGCACGTAGCCGCGCCCTTCGTTCGATGGCAGCACGCCGTCGACGATCAGGAAGGCACTCGCCCGGATGTGATCGGCAATCACCCGCAGCGAGCTCGAGCTGAGCACCGAGGTTCCGGCGAGCTTACCCGCGGCGCGGATCAGGTTCTTGAAGAGGTCGATGTCGTAGTTGGAATGCACGCCCTGCATCACCGCGGCGATGCGCTCGAGTCCCATGCCGGTGTCGACCGAGGGCTTCGGTAGCGGTGTGAGCTTGCCGTCGGCACCGCGGTCGTACTGCATGAACACCAGGTTCCAGATCTCGACGTAGCGATCGCCCTCCTCGTCCGGGGAGCCCGGGGGGCCGCCGGCAACCTCCGGCCCGTGATCGTAGAAGATCTCACTGCACGGTCCGCAGGGCCCGGTATCGCCCATCGCCCAGAAGTTGGACTTCTCGCCGAGGCGCGCAAAGCGGCGCGGGCTCACCCCCACCTCCTTCAGCCAGATGTCCGCGGCCTCGTCGTCGTCCGTGTAGACCGTGCACCACAGGCGCGCCGGGTCGAGCCCCAGATTGAAGATCAGGAAGTCCCAGGCGAAGCGGATCGCCTCGCGCTTGAAATAGTCCCCGAAGGAGAAGTTGCCGAGCATCTCGAAGAACGTATGGTGGCGGGCTGTATAGCCGACGTTCTCGAGATCGTTGTGCTTGCCGCCGGCGCGCACGCAGCGCTGGCTGCTCGCGGCACGCAGATAGTCGCGCGTCTCGCGTCCCAGAAACACGTCCTTGAACTGCACCATGCCGGCGTTGGTGAACAGCAGCGTCGGGTCGTTCGCGGGCACGAGCGAGCTCGAAGGCACGACCGCGTGGGCATGGACGCGGAAAAACTCGAGGAACGCGGAGCGCACGTCCGCCGCGCTCATGTAGGTGGGTTTGCCCAAGGTCCTTCAGTCCGTATCGGGATCGGCGCCGGTTGCCGCCCGGATATGATCAGCTGAAAAGCCACGATACTGCAAAAAGCGTGCTTGCCGCGCCTTCTCGCGCCACGTAGCCGGCGAGGTCCTGCCGAAGCGGCGCACGCGGGCGGCAGCGGCCTGCGCCCGCCAGTCAGGACCCGCCGCGAGCGCCGCCTCGATGAGCTCCGGAGTCAGCCCGCGGGCGCGCAGGTCCGCGGCGATGCGCACCGGGCCGCGGCCCCGGCCGGCCTGGTATGCAACATAGTTGTGCGCGTAGCGCTCGTCGTTGAGCGCGCCCTCGGAGACAAGCGCCGTGAGGGCCTCGGCAGTGGCTTGCGGCGCAAATCCCCGCGAATCGAGACGCTCGCGCAGCTCGCCGCTCGGCAGGTCCCGCCGTGCGAGGAGCGCGACCGCGGCGGCCCGGGCCGCCGCGGGGTCTGCGGCGCGCTCGGGGCTCTCGTCGGAGCGGCGTCTGGAACGGGCTACTCGTCGATTGGGCATCGATTCAAGTATAGTTCGCGGCCTGCGGACTCTTTGAGGACCCGCCTCTCATCACATGAGGACTTAGAGGGCATCATGCGCATCGCTGTTGGATTACTGGCCTGCCTCGGCGCGGGCGCCCTGACTTCCGCCCTGGCCGACCCGTCGACGGAAACCGCTCCCGCAGCAACGGCTGGCCCGGCCACGACCGCCGCCCCGGCTGCCCCGGCTGCGGCAACGCCCGCGCCGGCCACCGAAACGTCGGCCGCGACCCAAGTCATCAGCGCCAAGGCGGAGCTCGATCGGGACACCGCGCACTTCGTCGCCGAGGGCTACAAGCCCGAGATGCGTAACGGCGAGCAGATCTATTGCAAGAAGGAAACCGTCCTCGGCTCGCGCGTAAACGGGCAGAAGCGCTGCGGTACGCTCGAGCAGCTCAAGCTCGGCGAGCTAGGCGCCAAAGAGAACGTATCCGACATACAGCGCCGGCAGACAGGCACCTCGACGCACTGAGAACTCGGGGCGGCGCGCTCAGGCCGTGTTCGCGGCCTGCTCGGCGTTACGCTGGCGCGGCGGCAGCAGGCGCGCGCGGATCTGATCCTCGATCTCGCGCGCCGCTTCCCGATTCGACTGCAGGTAGGCGCGCGCGTTGTCCTTGCCCTGGCCGATGCGGTTGCCCTTGTAGGCGTACCAGGCACCGGATTTCTCGATGATGCCGAGCGAGCTGCCGAGCTCGATGATCTCGCCCTCGCGTGAGATCCCTAAGCCGTACATGATCTCGAACTCCGCCTCGCGGAACGGCGGCGCCACCTTGTTCTTCACCACCTTGACGCGCGTCATGTTGCCGGTGACTTCCTCGCCGTTCTTGATGGCGCCGATGCGGCGGATGTCGAGGCGCACCGAGGCGTAGAACTTGAGCGCATTGCCGCCGGTGGTGGTCTCGGGGTTGCCGAACATCACGCCGATCTTCATGCGGATCTGGTTGATGAACACCACGATGGTGTTGGAGCGCTTGATGTTGCCGGTGAGCTTGCGCAACGCCTGCGACATGAGGCGCGCCTGCAGCCCTACCTGCATCTCCCCCATCTCGCCCTCGATCTCCGCCTTCGGCGTGAGCGCCGCCACCGAGTCGATGACCACGATGTCGACCGCGTTCGAGCGCACCAGCATGTCGGTGATCTCGAGCGCCTGCTCGCCGGTATCGGGCTGTGACACCAGCAGGTCGCTGATGTTGACGCCGAGCTTCTCGGCGTAGCTCGGATCGAGCGCATGCTCGGCGTCGACGAACGCGGCCGTGCCGCCGGCACGCTGCACCTCGGCGATCACCTGCAGGGTGAGCGTCGTCTTGCCGGAGGCCTCCGGGCCGAAGACCTCTACCACACGCCCGCGCGGCAGGCCGCCGATCCCGAGCGCGATGTCGAGCCCCAGCGAGCCCGTCGAGACAGTCTCGATGTCGTAGGTGGCCGCGGCATCGCCCAGGCGCATCACCGAGCCCTTGCCGAACTGCTTCTCGATCTGACCGAGCGCGGCGGCGAGCGCCTTCTTGCGGTTCTCTTCCATCGGCGGATTTCCCCGGATTGCTGTCACGGTGAGCGACATTTCGGGAAGCAATTATCCCACAAAGATTTGCCGCGCGGTGCGCGGACGCAGTGCCCTTTGCAATCTATGTGCGCATTTTTTCCGCTCCACCCAGTACGTACGATTCGACGACACTGTATACGGGCCCCTCAGCAAGCGTGCGGCTCTCGATGAG
>DATKLG010000056.1:0-70017 GCA_035542535.1 Steroidobacteraceae bacterium | reverse complement strand
CGGGCTCGGACACCTGGAAATATAACATCGCCCCCACCGCTTGTCGTGCCGCCGCCGCTCCCGGGAGCTGCCGTCGTGGCTGATGTGCAGGGCCACCGCGGCGCGCGGGGTCTGTGGCCGGAGAACACGCTCGCGGGATTTGCCCGTGCCATGGAGCTCGGAGTGAGCGCAGTGGAGCTCGACTGCGCCGTGAGCCGCGACGGCGTGGTGGTGGTGACGCACGACCCCGAGCTCAATCCCGACGTGACGCGCGATGCGGCCGGCCGTTTCCTCGAGCATACCGGCCCGCGCGTCCGCGATTTGAGCTACGCCGAGCTGCGGTCTTACGACGTGGGGCGCTTGAATCCCGCGAGCGCCTACGCGCGCCGTTTTCCCGACCAGGAGCCGCTCGACGGCGAGCGGATTCCGGCGCTCGCGGACGTGCTCACCCTGGTGCACACGCGGGGGGGCGGGCGCGTGCGCGTGGCGGTCGAGGTAAAGACCTTTCCCGAGCAGCCGCAGCTCACGGCCGCGCCTGAGGCCTTCGCCGCCGCGTTGCGCGCGGTCGTGGAGGCGACGGGTACGCTTGCGCTCGTGAGCATCATGGCGTTCGACTGGCGGGTGCTCGCGGCCGTGCAGCGGCTCATGCCGCAGGCCGCCACCGTGGCGCTCACCGACGAGCAGCCGGGCGCGGACACGGTGCGCAGAGGCGCGCCGCACCCATCGCCGTGGCTCGGCGGTCTCGATCCGCGCAGCTGCGACGATTCGATCCCGCGTCTGGTCAAGGCATCCGGGGCCGGCACCTGGGGGCCGGACTACCTCGATCTCGATGCGCAGCGCATCGAGGAGGCGCACATGCTCGGGCTGGAGGTCGTTCCCTGGACGGTCAATGCGACGGCGGACATGGAAAGGCTGCTCGCGCTCGGGGTCGACGGAATCACGACCGACCGTCCGGACATACTGCGGAGGCTGCTCGCGGCGCAGGGGCGGCCGGTGCCACCCGCCGTGGAGCGCGTATAAGATGATGAGCCAGCTGGGCATCCTGGTGATCGACGGCAATCGCGCCGCAACCCGCGAGCAGCAGATCAGGGCGGGAGGCTCGCCGACCGGTGAGGCCTATGCGCGTACGCTCGCAAGCCTTGCCCCGGTGCGCTGTGACATCGTGCGCCCCGCCGACGGCGCGGTGCGCCTCACGCACCCGGCGGGTCTCGCCGGCTACGACGGCGTCGCCATCACCGGTTCGGCGCTCAACGTGTACGACGGCGGCGCGCACATCGAGCGTCAGATCGAGCTGGCGCGCGCCACCTTCGCCGCCGGCGTGCCGTTCTTTGGCAGCTGCTGGGGCCTGCAGGTGGCCGTGACCGCGGCCGGCGGCTGCGTGCGCCCCAATCCACGCGGGCGCGAATTCGGCTTTGCGCGCCGCATCGAGCTCTCGGCCGCCGGGCGCGCGCACCCGATGTTCACCGGGAAGCCGCCGGTGTTCGAGGCGATCACGGTGCACCGCGACGACATCGCCGAGCTGCCCGCCGGTGCGCTCGTGCTCGCGGGCAACGACATGGGGCTGCAGGCGCTCGAGCTGCGCCATGGGGCGGGCGTCTTCTGGGGCGTGCAGTACCACCCCGAGTACAGCTTCGCCGAGATCGCCGCCTGCGCGGTGCGCTACGAAGCGAAGCTCATCGAGGACGGCCTGTTCGCGGGGCACGGCGGGCTCGAGAGCTTCGTCGCGGACCTGCGCGCGCTCGATCGCAACCCCTCCGACCGGCGGCTGGCGTGGCAGCACGGCCTCGGGCCTGCCTTGCAGGACGAGCGCTTGAAGCTGGCGGAGTTGCGCAACTGGCTCGAGCACCAGGTGCTTCCCCATGCCGAGCGGCGCGTGGCGGCCGCACAGGGCCGATCGTGAGCTTCTCGCAGCACCCGGACTGCGCCAGGGCGCTGGCGCTCGCCGAGCGGCTCGCCGATGTCGCTCGGCGCATCGCGCGGGCGCATTTCCGCACGCCGGTGGCCGTGGCGCGCAAGAGCGACGGCACGCCCGTCACGATGGTCGACCAGCAGATCGAGACCGAAATGCGCGCCCTGATCCGCGCGGAGTTCCCGGGACATGCGATTCGCGGCGAGGAGTTCGCCGCGGAGGGCAGCGGGGAATTCACCTGGGTGCTCGATCCGATCGATGGCACCAAGAGCTTCATCAGCGGGTTCCCGCTGTTCGGCGCGCTGATCGGGCTCATGCAGGGAGAACGGGCCGTGCTCGGGATCGTCGAGGTGCCGGCGCTGGCGGAGCGCTGGGTGGGATGCGAAGGCCGCCCGACGCTCTTCAATGGCAGCGTGGCGCGCACCAGCGCCTGCCGCTCGCTCGGCGATGCGGTGGTCTACACCACGACGGCGGAAACCTTCAACGACCGGGAGCGGCCGCGGTTCGAAGCGCTCGGCCGGCGGGCGGCGCTGCGCCGTTACGGCGGCGACTGCTATCTCTACGGCATGCTCGCCTCGGGCTGGTGCGAGCTCGTGATCGAGGTGCAGCTGAGGGCGCACGACTTCATGGCCGTGATCCCCGTCGTGGAGGGTGCCGGCGGCAGGATCAGCGATTGGCAGGGCGCTTCGCTCTCGAGCGCGAGCAGCGGCCGCGTCGTGGCGGCGGCGAACGAGGACCTGTGGAGAGAGGCGGTCGCCGGGCTGGGCGAGGTCTAGCCTGCGAGGCTCAGATCGCCCTTGACGGCGGCGCGGAAGATGCGCGCATAGGCCGCAGCGTCCGCCGGCTGGGGATTGCCGGATGCCGATGGGTCGAGCGCGGCTTCGCGACCGATGGTGTCGGCACCGCTCGCCGGCACGCCGATGTCGGCGAGGGTCTGCGGGATCTTGAGCCGCCGCCGGAAACCGAGCACCCAGTCGAACAGCGCTCCGAAGGGCTCGCCCTTCAAGTCGAGCAGACGCGCGATGACGGCCACCCTGCTCTCGATCGCCGGGCGGTTGTAGGTGATCACGTACGGCAGGAGGATCGCGTTGGTGAGTCCGTGATGGGTGTTGTAATGCGCCCCGACCGGATGGGCGATGGCGTGCACGCCGCCGAGGCCCTTCTGAAAGGCGGTGGCTCCCATGCTGGCCGCCGCCAGCATGTGCGCGCGTGCCTCGAGGTCCCCGCCGTGCTCGCAGGCGCGCGGCAGATAGGTCTGGATGAGGCGCATGCCCTCGAGCGCTATGCCGTCGGCGAGCGGATGGAAGCCGCCGGCGCAGAAGGCCTCGAAGCAGTGTACGAACGCGTCCATGCCGGTGGCGGCGGTGATCGCCGGCGGCAGGCCCACGGTGAGCTCCGGGTCGCTGATCACGACGCGCGGCATCATCTGCGGATGGAAGATGATCTTCTTCTGGTGTGTCTCCTCGTTGACGACCACCCCGGCACGCCCGACCTCGGAGCCGGTACCGGCCGTGGTCGGCACCGCGACGACCGGCGCAATGCCCTGCGGGTCGGCCCGCGTCCACCAGTCGCCGACATCCTCGAAGTCCCACAGCGGACGCGTCTGCCCCGACATGAAGGCGATGACCTTGCCGGCATCGAGCGCCGAACCGCCGCCGAAGGCAACCACGCCGTCGTGGGACCCGCCGCGGAAGGCAGCAAGCCCCGCGTCGATGTTGGCCGCGACGGGATTGCCGCGCACGTGCGCGAAGAATCCGCAGCCTGGCAGCAGCTCGCGGGTGCGGCGCACCATGGGAGCCTCGCGCAGGCCCTCGTCGGTGACCAGCAGCGGCCGCCGGATGCCGAGCGCGGCGCACGCCGCCGGGAGCTCGACGAGGCGGCCGGGGCCCGCCCACACCGTGGTCGGATAGTTCCAGTTGGCTTTCAGGATCGCGCTCACGTCGTCACCCGCAGATGAAAGGACTTGGGCCGTGTCAGGTGCTCGTACCCGACCACGGAAAGCGTACAGCCGCGCCCTGAATCCTTCACGCCCACCCAGGCGAGCGCGGGATCGAGGTAGTCGCAACGGTTCATGAAGAACGTGCCGGTCTCGAGCGCAGATCCGAGCTGCTCCGCGGCGGCGGCATCGCGCGTCCACACGGCGGCGGTGAGGCCGAAGGCGCTGTCGTTCATGAGCGCGACGGCCTCGCCGTCGGAGCGCACGCGGGCGACGCCGGCCACCGGGCCAAAAATCTCCTCGCGCATCACCGTGGATGCGGCGGGCGCATCGAGCAGCAGTTGCGGGGCGAGATAGGGCGTGCCGGGCTTGCTGGCTGCGAACGCGCGCTCCTCGATCGCCGGCCGCGCCCCGGCCTCCACCGAGGCCCGGATCTGCGCCCGCACGGCGTCGGCCGCCGCGGTGCGCACCACCGGCCCGAGTGTGGTCTCGGGGTCGAGCGGGTCGCCGAGGCGATACTGTCCGATGAGCTCGATGGCACCCAGCGTGAAGGGCTCGTAGACGCTCTCGTGGACGTAGATGCGCTGCAGCCCGCAGCAGGACTGGCCGGAGTTGAAATAGGCGCCGTCGACGATGTTCTCGATCGCATGCTTCAGGTCCGCATCGTGGCGGACATATACCGGGTCGCAGCCGCCGAGCTCGAGGCCGATGCCCACGAAGCGCTCGGCGGCCGCGCGCTGCACCGCGCGCCCGCCGGCCACCGAGCCGGTGAAGGCAACGAAGTCGACGCGCGCATCGCCGATCACCCGCTCGGTGTCCGCGTGCGAGAGATGCAACACCTGGAAGAGACCGGCGGGCAAGCCGGCGGCGGCGAAGCACTCGGCGAACGTCTCCGCGGCGAGCGGCGTCTGCGCCGAGTGCTTGAGCACCACCGCGTTGCCGGCCAGGAGGGCGGGCACGACGCTGTTGACCGCGATGAGGTAGGGATAATTCCACGCCGCCACCGTGAACACCACGCCGAGCGGCTCGCGGCGGATGAAGCGGCGAAAGTGCGGCTTCGGGCCGGGGTCGATGTCGGCCAGCGCGGCGGGCGCGATGCCGATCATGTGGCGGGCGCGCTCGAGCGTGCCGCGCACTTCGCCCGGCGCGAAGCGCAGCGGCCGCCCCATCTGCCAGCAGAGACCCTGTGCGATTTCGGCAGCGCGGCGCTCGAACTCGGCGCAGAAGCGCTCCATGACCCTGGCGCGCTCCGCGAGCGGCACGCCGCGCCAGTCTCCTTGCGCTGCGCGGGCCCGCTCGAGCGTGCGGTCGATCTCAGAGCTGGTTGCGGCTGTGCGTTGGGCATAGACGCGACCATCAACCGGAGAAATGGTCTGGATGGACACACTCATCAGATGATCTCGAAGTAGCGCGCCAGCTCCCAGTCCGTCACCGCGCGGCGGAACTCGCGCTCCTCCCACTCGCGGCTCGCTGCGTAGTGCGCGACGAACGGCTTGCCGAAGAGCCCGCGCGCCGCCTCCGACTGACTGAGGCGCTCGGCGGCCTCGGTGAGCGTGCGCGGCAGCCTCCGTTTCTCGGGGAGCTTGCGGTCGTAGGCGTTGCCGGTGATCGGCTCGTCGGGCTCGATGCGATGCTCGATACCCCAGATGCCTGAGCCGACGGCCACCGCGAGGGCCAGATAGGGGTTGATGTCGGCGGCCGCGATCCGGTACTCGACGCGCTGGCTCTTCGGGCCGCCCTGGATGACCCGCAGCGCGCAGGTGCGGTTCTCGACCCCCCAGGTCGCGGAGGTCGGCGCCCAGTAGCCCGGCACGAGGCGCGAGTAGCTGTTGACGGTGGAAGCGACCATGGCGAGCAACTCGGGCATGAGCGCCTGCTGTCCACCGACGAACCAGCGCATCTCGTCCGACATGCCGTGGGGCTTGGCCTCGTCGTGGAAGGCGGACGCGCCGTCCTTGCGCGACAGCGACACGTGCAGATGCCCGCTTTGTCCCGGCAGCTTTTCCGACCACTTCGCCATGAAGGTGGCCATCAGCCCGCGGCGCTGGGCGAGCACCTTCACGAAAGTCTTGAAGAGCGCGGCGCGGTCGGCCGCCTCGAGCGCTTCGGTGTAGTGGAGCGCCGCCTCCATCACGCCGGGCCCGGTCTCGGTGTGCAGTCCCTCGATCGGCATGCGCATGTCCTCGGCGAGCTTGAGCAGCGCCTGGTAGAGCTCGGCGTGCACGCCGCTGCGCAGCACCGAGTAGCCGAAATAGCCGGGTGTCAGGTTGGTGAGATTGCGGTAGTGTTTCTCGCGCACGCTCGCCGGCGTCTCGCTGAAGACGAAGAACTCGTACTCGGCCGCCGCCGTTGCGCCGTAGCCCAGGGCCGCGGCGCGCGCCAGCACCCTGCGCAGCGTCGCGCGCGGGCAAACCTCCTCGGCCTTGCCGGCGAACTCGCCGAGGAACAGCAGCATGTTGCCTTCGAGCGGCAGCGAGCGGCAGGTCTCGGGCAGCAGGCGCACCGGAGCATCCGGAAAGGCCGTGTGCCAGCCCGTGAAAGTGACGTTGTCGTACTGCTGATCGTTCGAGTCCCAGCCGAGCACGACGTCGCAGAATCCCAGGCCCTTCTCGAGGGCCGACAGGAACTTCGCGCGGTCGATGAATTTTCCGCGCAGGATCCCGTCGTTGTCGAACACCCCGACCTTGACATGAGTGAGTCCCCGTTCCTCGACGATGGCCCGGGCGTCGGCCGGCGTGCGCACTTCTTCTGGCTGCATGAAACGATTCGCTCCTAACCGCTGCGCTGGTACACCGCCGCCTCGAGCCAGCGGGGATCTATCTCGACGCCCCAACCGGGTGCCGAGGGGATGGTGACCTGCCCATCCTCGACGTGGTAGGGGTCCTGGAGAAAGAGGCCGGCCTCCCACGGATAGTAATCCGCGCCCTCGATCGAGAGCTCGAGATACTTGCCGGCGTTGGCGATCGAGCCGAGCAGGTGCATGGTGCACAGGGTGACGAGCGAGCGGTTGGCGCTGTGCGGTGTGCAGGGAATGCCGGCGCGCGCGGCCATGTGAGCCACCTTGAGAGTGCGCGCGATCCCGCCCATGTACATGACGTCCGGCTGCACGACGTCGACCGCACGCATCTCGATCATGCGAGCCCAGGTCGCGAGATCCCAGTCCTGCTCTCCGCCCGTCACGTCGATGTCGAGCGCGTCGGCGACGCGCTTGGTCTCCTCGAGCTTCCAGTAGGGGCAGGGCTCCTCGTAGTGCCCGATGCCCTCGGCCTCGAGGAGCCTGCCGACCTCGATCGCGCGCGGGGCCGAGAAGCCGCTGTTGGCATCGACCAGCTTGGCAACCCCGGCGCCGAGTGCGCGCGCGACCAGCGGCACGATCGCCTCCGTACGGCCGGGCCATTCGTCGACGTCGTGGCCGCATTCGGCACCGATCCGCCACTTGAAGGCATCGAAGCCGTACGCATCGCGGAGCCTCAGGAACCGCTCGGCTTCCTGCTCGGGTGTGATATCGCGCTTCATCGAGGAGGCGTAAGCACGCAGCTTGCGCGGCTTGCCCCCGAGCAGCTCCACGACCGGCTTGCCTGCGAGCTTACCGCGCAGGTCCCACAGCGCC
Organism: Steroidobacteraceae bacterium; assembly: GCA_035542535.1. Taxonomy (GTDB): domain Bacteria; phylum Pseudomonadota; class Gammaproteobacteria; order Steroidobacterales; family Steroidobacteraceae; genus 13-2-20CM-66-19. The sequence goes on along the minus strand of DATKLG010000056.1, from coordinate 62,583 downwards.
GTGTCGAGCCCGGCGAGCGCGCGGCAACGGTAGCTGCCCGGGAACTTGTGCTCGCGCTCCTCGACCCGCTGCACCAGCGCGTCGATGTCGAACGCATCCTGGCCGAGCGACCACGGCGCCACCTGGCGGTGCAAGATGGTGGCGGTGATGTCGGCGTTGTAGGTGGAGGTCTGGCCCCAGCCAACCGCGCCCGAGTCGGTAGTGACGCGCACGAAGCAGACGAACTGGTTGGTGAAAGTCTCGAGGCGCGCGATTTTCATGGGTTACAGCCCCGCGGTGACGGTCGACACGGCACCCGGCTCCGGCCGCATGCCGGGCGCCGCCACTGCGGCGCTGGCGCCGGGCGCGGTCAGGGTAGCCACGGCAGCGAGTAGGTCTTGGTATTGGTGAAGCTGCGGATCGCCTCCTGGACTCCCTCCTTGTAGCCGAGCCCGGAGTCCTTGATGCCGCCGAACGGGGTGAGCTCGAGACGATAGCCCGGTACCTCGCGTACGTTGACGCTGCCGACGTTGAGCTCCTGCACGAAGCGCGTGATGTAATCCAGGCGGTTGGTGCACACCGCCGAGGACAGCCCGTAGGCGGTCGAATTCGAGATCCGGATCGCGTCCTCGATGGTGCGGAAGGTCATGACGGGGGAGACGGGACCGAAAGTCTCCTGTTTGACCACCGGCATCTCCGGATCGACGCGGTCGATGACGGTGGGCGAATAGAGCGCGCCGTCGCGGATGTTGCCGTACAGAAGCCGCGCGCCACGCGCCACTGCGTCGTTCACCCGGTCCTCGAAGGAGCGCGCCGCCGCCTCGTCGATCACCGTGCCCATGTCGGTATCGGGACTCATGGGGTCGCCGTACCGCACCGCGCGGGTCTTCTCCACCAGCAGCTCGGTGAAGCGCGCCGCGACCGATTCCTGCACGAGCATGCGCTTGATCGCCGTGCAGCGCTGGCCGGAGTTCTTGTAGGAGCCGGCGGCGGCGAGCGCGGCGGCCTCCTCGATGTCGGCGTCCTCCATGACGATGATCGGGTCGTTGCCCCCGAGCTCCAAGACCTGACGCTTGTAGACCGCCTTGGCGGCAATGTACTTGCCGACCGCGACGCCGCCGGTGAAGGTGATGAGATCGACGTCCGGGTGGGTGAGGAGCTCGTCGGCGATCTCCTTCGGATCCCCGGTGAGCACGCTGAACATCTCCGGCGGCAGCCCTGCCTCGTAGAGGATGTCGGCCAGCAACAGCGCCGTGAGCGGGGTTTTCTCCGAGGGCTTGAGCACCATGCGATTGTTGCTGGCGATGCTCGGCGCAACCTTGTGGGCGACCTGGTTGAGGGGATGATTGAAGGGCGTGATGGCGGTGATCACGCCGAGGAGCGGCTCGCGCAGCGTGTAGACCTTGCGCTTCTTGCCGTGCGCCGTGAGGTCGCAGGAAAAGACCTGGCCATCGTCCTGAAGCGCGGCATTGCCGGCGAACGCGAACACGTCGCAGGCACGGCCGACCTCGTAGATCGAATCCTGCGTGGCCAGGCCGCTCTCGGCCGTGATCAGGTTGGCGATCTCTCCGGTACGCGCGCGCAGCGCCTCGGCGGTCCTGTAGCAGATCCGATAGCGCTCGTAACGCGTGAGCTTCGAGCGGAACGCCTTGGCCGTCCCGATCGCGCGACGCACGTCGGCGACCGACGCCTGGGCCACGGTGCCCACGGGTCTGCGCGTGTAGGGGTTGAGCACCTCGGCGGTGCGTTGGGTCGCGACGCGCTCGCCGCCGATGCGCAGTGTCTCGCGCCTCAGGTCGCCGCCGCGTTCGCGCCCGGCGGCACGCTTTACGTTGCTATCCGGCATGATTCAGCACCCAGTCGAACGCATCGAAGTTGCGCCAGCGCCGCTGTGTGTCGAGCGTCGGGAACGGCCGGTTCATGATGAGCGGCACCGGCTGCTCGGACAGGCCGCCATGCGAGCGCAGCGGTGCGTCGAGCCCCGAGAGGTCGTGCCTGGCCCTCGCCGAGCCGATGGCGACGGAGCGCACCGAGATCACCACCAGGTCGCCGATGCGGTCGGCAGGCAGCTCGAAGCGGCGCGCGGCCGCCGCGCGCGTCAGCACCAGCTCGATGCCGTTCAGTGCCGCGATGCGCGCCGCCAGCACCTCGGCCTGGGCGGGCTCCGACAGATAGACCGTCGCATAGGAGCCGAGGGCGCCGTGATGGACGACGTAGGGATCGGTGATCGGCAGGATCACGCGTGTGCGTGCGTGGCCCAGCCAGCCATCGAGCACGTCCTGGAGATAGATGACGTTCGGGCTCGCATCGAGCCTGGTCTTGGCGCTCATGCCGTGATCGGCGGTGAGCACGATCGCAGCGCCTGCGCGCTCGAGCTGCTCGAGATACCGGTCCATCATGTGACAGAAGGCGTTCGCCTGGGGGGCGCCGGGCGCGTGCTTGTGCTGCACGTAGTCGGTGGTCGAAAGGTACATGACGTCCGGACGTTGCGTCTCCATGAGGCGCACGCCGGCGGCGAACACGAACTCCGAGAGCGCCGCACTGTAGACACTCGGCAGTGAGAGCCCGACGAGCTCCAAGGCTCCCTCGATCCCGTGCTCCGCCATCGTGACCTCGTCGGCCTTCTCCGCGGAGAAGCACACGCCGCGCATGCGATGGCCGAGGAGCCGGCGCAGCTTGTCCTTGGCGGTGACGACCGCCACCCTGCGGCCGGCGTCGGCCAGGGCGGCGAGGATAGTGGGCGCGCGCAGCCACTTCGGGTCATTCATCATGACCTCGGTGCCGCTCTCGGGGTCGTAGAGAAAGTTGCCGCAGATCCCGTGCACGGCGGGCGGGGCTCCCGTGACGATCGAGAGGTTGTTGGGGTTGGTGAAACTCGGGATGACGCAGTCCGCGACGACCGCCGCTCCCCGTGCGAGGGTGCGCTTCAGCCATGGCATGTGGCCCTGGGCGACCGCCTGCGCCACGTACTCCGGGTCCCAGCCGTCCACGCACACCACGATCGCGGGGCGCTCGGGGAGGCGGTAGGTCCGTTGGTTGACTTCGATCGAGCTCATGGGTGCCTCACGCGGCGGCGGCGCGCATCTCCGCCAGAACTCTTGCCACGGCCTCGACCGCGCCGGCGATGCCGCGCTCGCCGAGCTGGCCCATGCAGCCGACGCGGAAGGTCTCGAGCGTCGTGAGCTTGCCCGGATAGAGAATGTAGCCGTGCGCCTTGACGGCGTTGTAGAAGCTCTTGAAGGTGTAGCGGGGATCCTGCGGGGCGTGGAAGGTCACGATGATCGGCGCCTGAATCGCCGCGGGGAGGAAGCTCCTCAGGCCGAGCGCCCCCATCCCCTCGATCAGCGTGCGGCAGTTGCGCGCGTAGCGCGCGCCGCGCGCGGCAAGACCGCCTTCCTCGAGATACTGGACGATCGCCGCATCGAGCGCCGCCACGATGTGAGTCGGCGGCGTGTAGCGCCACTGGGTGGTCTTCTGCATGTACACCCACTGGTCGTAGAGATCCAGCGAGAGCGAGTGGCAGTTCCCTTCGCAGCGCTCGAGCGCGCTGCGCCGTACGATGACGAAGCCCATGCCGGGTGGACCTTCGAGGCATTTCCCCGAGGAGGCCACCACCGCATCGAAGGGCGTCTTGCGCGCGTCGATCTCGAGCGCGCCGAAGGCGCTCATCGCATCGACGATGAGGCTTCTGCCGTGGCGCGCCACCACCTGGGCGACCTCGTGCAGCGGATTGAGGATCCCGGCGCTGGTCTCGCAGTGCACCAGCGCAACGTGCGTGATGGACGGATCCTTCTCGAGCGAGCGCTCGACGTCGGCGGCGGCGACCGGGGCGTCCTCGGCATAGTCGATGGTGGTGTGCCGGCGCCCGAGGTACCTGGCGATACGCGCGATGCGCTGGCAGTAGGCGCCGTTCTGCGGGATGAGCACGTGTCCCGAGCGCGGCACCAGCGTGCCGATCGCCGCCTCGACGGCGAAGGTTCCGCTGCCCTGCAGCGGAACACATTCGTGCGTGCCGCTGGCGTGGGCGATGTCGAGCAGCCGCTCGCGTATCCGGCCGGTAATGCTGTTGAAGTCGCTGTCCCAGGAGCCCCAGTCGCGCAACATGCTCTCCTTGGTGCGCATGGAGATGGTCAGCGGTCCGGGAGTGAGGAGATAGGGTTCGGTGCTCATAGTGTCGCGCTCGATGCTTCAAGGTACCGTGACGGTCGGCGAGGCCGCGCCGGCCGACAGAATATCCCGATCGCGGGCGGCCATCAGCGGGATTCCCTCAGGTGCAGCCGGCGGCGCAGCAGATAGGCCGCCAGCAGCACGGCGGCGCTCGCCAGCCCGAAACCAAGCGACACCCGCTGCGCGGGGATCACCGCCATGGCGGCGAGTATCGCCAGCATGCCGGCGATCGCGAGGCGCGTCAGCCAGGGGTAACCCCACATGCGCACGCGCAGCCGCTCGGGTGCCTCGCGCTCGAGGCGGCGGCGCAGGCGCAGCTCCGCCACGGCGATCAGCACGTAGACGAAGATCGCGACCGTTCCGTAGGAATTCACCAGGAAGGCAAAGATGCGGTCGGGCGACAGGTAGCTCATCGCGACCGTCAGGTAGCCGAAGGCGGTACTCGCGAGTATGGCGGCCACGGGTACCCCGCGGCCGTCGAGCCGCGCGACCGTGCGCGGGGCATCGCCGTGCCCGGCGAGCGCCATGAGCATGCGCGAGGAGGCGAACAGGCCCGAGTTGAGCGCCGACAGCACCGCCGTCAGCACGACCAGGCTCATCACGGTGGCCGCGGCCGGAATGCGCAGCACCTCCATGACGCTCACGTAGGGGCGCGACATGCGCAGCGTGTCGTTCCAGGGCACCAGGGCCACGACCAGGAAGATCGAGCCGATGTAGAAGACCAGCACACGCCAGATCACCGATTGCGTGGTCGCGGCGATCGCCCGCTCGGGCTCGGCGGACTCGGCGGCGGCGATGGTGACGATCTCGGCGCCGAAATAAAAGCCCGTCGCCGCGACCGCGCCGGTGAGCACCGGCACGATGCCGTTCGGCATGAAGCCGCCGTCGGCCATCAAGTGCGGCAAGCCAGCCGGCGCCCCGGGCCAGCCGCCGCAGACGAACAGCGCGCCCGCGGCGAGGAACGCCACGATGGCGGCCACCTTGATCGAGGCGAACCAGAACTCCGCCTCGCCGTAGGAGCGTACCGATAGCAGGTTGACGATGGTGAACAGCGTCATGAGGGCGAGCGTGAACTTCCAGGGCGCCACCTGCGGCCACCAGAGGGCGAGGATTCCCGCGCCGGCGACCGCCTCGAGCGCGACGACGATCACCCAGAAGTACCAGTACATCCACCCCGTGAGGAAGCCCGCCAGCTCCCCGAGGGCCAGCCGGTTGTACTCGTAGAAGCCGCCGACCGCGGGGTAGGCGACCGCCATCTCCCCGAGCATGCGCATCACCAGTACGACGAGCGTGCCGGTGAGAGCGAAGGAGATCACCGCGGCAGGCCCGGCCGCGCCGATGACGACACCGCTGCCGACGAACAGTCCCGCACCGATCACGCCGCCGAGCGCGATCATCTGCATGTGCCGCCGCTCGAGCGAACGGCGCAGGCCGCTCGCAGGCAGGGCCGGCAGCGGTGCGCTCGCGCTCACGCGAACTGCTGGTACTTTGCGAGGTGCCGCACCGGCTTGGACAGCGCGTCGCGGCGGAAGGGATCGCCGAGCTCCTGGGTCACCATCATCTCGAGCACGGTGGTACGGCCCTCGCGCTGCGCCTCGGCGGCCGCGCGCAGCGCCGGCGCGACGTCCGCGAGCCGCTCGACGGTGACGCCCTCGCAGCCGAAAGCCTGTGCCACCCTGGCCCAGCTCGGGTTCTCGAGATTCACACCCTGGTAGCGGCGTGAATAGAAATCGACGTGGTTCTTCTTCTCGGCGCCCCACTGGCCGTTGTTGAACACGATCGGCGTGACGCCGATCTTCTCGCGCACCACGGTGAGGAGCTCGTTGAAGCTGATGCCCCAGGCGCCGTCGCCGACGTAGGCGAACGCGGGCCGCTCGGGCGCGGCGACCTTGGCGCCGCAGATGACCGGGAAGGCGTAGCCGCAGTTGCCGAAGCTCATGGCCGCGAACATCGAGCGTGGTGCATCGAAGCGCAGGTAGGAGTTGGCGACCGAGCAGATGTTGCCGATGTCCGTCGACACCATGGCACCGGCGGGCAGTGCCTGCTCGAGCGCACGCAGCATCTGCCGCGGGTGCATGTACTTGGAGTTGGCGGACACCTCGAGCGAGTACGGATCGCGCTCCTGAGTCCAGCCGGTGAGCTCGGCCTCCCAGTCGGACTTCTCGGCCGCGATGCGCGCCAGGCGCTCGGCGCGGCGGTCGGCTCCCGCCAGCCGCCGGGTCTTCAGGCGCACGAGCAGCGCCGCGGCGGCGGCGCGCGCATCGGCGTGGATGCCGACCAGGATCGGCTTCACCAGCCCGAGCATGCGCGGATCGGCGTCGATCTGGATGATCTTCGCCCCCCTGGGCCAGTAGTCGAGGCCGTACTGGGGCAGCGTGCCGAAGGGACCGAGGCGCGTGCCGAGCGCGAGCACCACGTCCGCCCGCGCGATCAGCTTCATGGCGGCCTTGGAGCCCTGATAGCCGAGCGGCCCGGCGGCGAGCACGTGCGAGGCGGGGAAGGCGTCGTTGTGCAGGTAGCTGCTGCAGACCGCCGCACCGAGCGCTTCGGCCAGCTGCGTCGCCTCGAGCGTCGCCCCGGCGGTGATGACGCCGCCACCGGCGACGATCACGGGGAACTGCGCCGCAGCGAGCAGGTCCGCCGCGGCATCGAGCGCAGCCGCATCGCCCGCGCCGTGCGCGATGCGCATGGGCGCGGGGATCGCGGTCTCGAATTCGCCGTAGAAGTAGTCGCGCGGGATGTTGAGCTGGGCCGGTCCCATCTCGAGCATGGCGCGATCGAAGCAGCGCCCGGCGATCTCGGCCATGCGGCGCGGATTGTTGACGTGTCCCTGGTACTTGGTGATCTTGGAGAAAATCGGCAGCTGCTCGGTCTCCTGGAAGCCGCCGAGCCCCATGGTCATCGAGCCGGTCTCGGGCGTGATGAAGACGACCGGCGAATGCGCCCAGTAAGCGGCCGCAACGCCCGTGACGAAGTTGGTGACGCCGGGTCCGTTCTGCGCAATGCAGACTCCGTGCCGGCCGGAGGCACGCGCGTAACCGTCCGCCATGTGGACCGCTCCCTGCTCGTGGGCGACCGGGACGAAGCGGATGCCGGCGGCGGGGAAGATATCGAGCGCATCCATGAACGCCGAACCCACGATACCGAACACGTGGGTGACGCCCTGGGCGGCGAGCGTCTCGACCAGCGCTTCGGAGGGGCCCATTTTCTGCAGGGGGGTCATCGGCTTAGCTCCAGGTCTCTGTCAACGAGATGTTTTGTTTCTTTTAAGACCGGATATACTACATCGGGCGCCGACAGGACGGAATTGGTGTCTCGGTGAGGGACTCTTGGTTCCGTTAAACGAAACCACTGACATGAGCAGCCATGTGTTCCCGCTCCCGCCGGTGACCTCCGACATCGCCGGCGAGACCTCGTCGACTCTGAAGGCGTTCGCCGTGCTCGAGGTGCTCGTGCGTGCGGGGCGTCCGGTGACTCTCTCGGAGCTCATCCAGGCGACCGACCTCCCGAAGCCGACGCTGCACCGGACGCTTGCGCTGTTCGAGGAGGCGGGGCTTCTCGCGCGTGAGCCGGGCGGGCGCGCCTACATGATCGGCGAGCGGCTGTCGCGGTTCGCGCTCGATGTGCTGCGCAACGATGGCGCAGCGGCCGAGCGACGCACGATCCTGCGCCGCGTGGTGAGCGAGATCACCGAGACCTGCAACCTCGCGGTGCTGAAGAAGGGCGCGCTCATCTATCTCGACCGCGTTCAGGCACCCTGGCCGCTCAGGCTCCACATGGCGGACGGCGGCGGCGAGCTGCCGCCGCACTGCTGTGCGAGCGGCAAGCTGCTGCTGGCGTACCTGCCGGCCGCCGAGCGCCACCGGCTGCTCGCGCTGCTGCCGCTCGAGCGTTTCACCGAGCGCACCATCGTCGACCGCGCGGTGCTCGAGTCCGAGCTCGACCGCATCGTCAGCGTCGGCTACGCGGTCGACAACGAGGAATACGTCCTCGGCGTCGCGTGTGTCGCGGTGCCCGTGCGCAACGGCCAGGGCGAGGTCATCGCGGCGCTCGCCGTACAGGGCGCGACGGCGCGGCTGCCCCTGATGCGCGCCATCGAATTCATCCCGCGCCTGCGTGCGGCGGCGGCGGAGATCGGCTCCACGTTCGGTTGATGCGGAGACAAGCGATGGACATGAAGGTCGCAGACCTGGAACGACACTGGCTACCCTTTACCAACAACCGCGAGTTCAAGCGCGAGCCGCGCCTGTTCGTGCGCGCCAGCGGCATGCACTACTACACCCCGACGGGGCGCGCGGTACTCGACGCGAGCTCGGGCCTGTTTACCAGCGCTGCCGGACACTGCCGGCCGGAGATCGCGACCGCCGTCGCCCGACAGCTCGAGACGCTCGACTTCACTCCCTCCTTCCAGAGGAGCCACCCGGGCGCGTTCGCGCTCGCCGACGGGGTCGCTTCCCTCACCCCGGACGGCCTCGATCACGTGTTCTTCTGCAATTCCGGCTCCGAGGCGGTGGACACCGCGATGAAGATCGCGCTCGCCTACCACCTGGCGCGCAGGGAAGGGCAGCGCAACTACTTCGTCTCGCGCGAGCGCGCTTATCACGGCGTCAACATCGGCGGCACGGCGCTCTCCGGCATGGTGCGCAACCGCGAGGTGTTCGGCGCGCTGATGCCCGGCGTGCTGCATCTGCGGCACACGCTGCTGCCGCAGAACCGCCTGACGCGCGGCATGGGCGCGCACGGCGCCGAGCTCGCCGAGGACCTGGCGCGCTTCGTCAACCTGGTGGGCGAGAAGCGCATCGCCGCGGTGTTCGTCGAGCCGATCGCCGGCTCGACCGGCGTCATCGTCCCGCCGCGCGGCTATCTCGAGCGGCTGCGGGAGCTGTGCACCCGCTACGGGATCCTGCTGGTGTTCGATGAGGTCATCTGCGGCTTCGGCCGCACCGGCGAGCCCTTCGCCGCGCGCTCCTTCGGCGTCACTCCCGATGTGATCACCATGGCCAAGGCGCTCACCAACGGCGCGCAGCCGATGGGGGCGGTGGCGGTGCGCCAGGACATCTACCGCACGATCGTCGAGGCGGCCCCCGAGGGCCTGCCGGAGTTCTTCCACGGCTATACCTACTCGGCGCACCCGGCGGCGTGCGCCGCCGGCCTGGCGACGCTCGAGATCTACCGCAACGAGCAGCTGTTCGCGCGCGGCCGCGATCTCTCGGGTTACTTCCTCGACAGGATGTTTGCGCTCGGGGAGCTGCCCGCGGTCGCCGACGTGCGCGGCTTCGGGCTCCTGGCCGGAGTCGAGGTGAAGCCCGGGAAGGCGCCTGGCGTACGCGGCAACGAGCTGCAGGCGAAGCTCTACGATCGCGGCCTGCATGTGAAGACGACCGGCGATGTTGCGATCGTGGCTCCTGCCTTCGTCGCGAGCCGGGCCGATATCGATGCGATGGCGGATATGCTGCGGGAGGCAATCGCCGAGTACTCCTAGTATCGTTGGTTCATGAACGAGAGCTCGAGACCCTGCCGCCGGCCCGGTCCCACGCGCGATGCGCGCCGGGCCATGCGGGCCGCGCCGCTGCCCGAAAGCCTTCGGCCGGTCCGCCCCGGCATGGAGGGCGGCCACTACCGTCCGCTCGCCGATGAGGACGTGCTCAAGATCCACCGCGCGGCGCTCCGACTCCTCGCCGAGGTGGGGCTCGCCGATGCCCCGCCCTCCGGCGTCGAATACCTGACTCGCGCGGGCTGCACGCTGAGCGCCCAGGGCCGGCTGCTGTTCCCGGCAGCGCTCGTCGAGGACACGGTGGCGCGCGCCGCGCGGCACTTCGTGCTCCACGGACAGGAGCGCCGCCACGATATGGAGCCCTGGGGCAAGAAGGTCTACTTCGGCACGGCCGGCGCGGCGGTCAACATGGTGGACACGCACGGCGGCTACCGTGAGTCGAAGATCCGTGATCTCTACGACATCGGCCGCATCGTCGACGCCATGGAGCACATCCACTTCTTCCAGCGCGCCGTGGTGCCGCGCGACATTCCCGACCCTTACGAGATGGATTTCAACACCTGTTACGCCTCGGTGTCCTCGACCACCAAGCACGTCGGCTCGAGCTGGGTGAACCCGCTGCACGTGACCCGCTCGCTGGAGATGCTGCACGCGATCGCCGGCGGCGAGGAGCAGTGGCGCGCGCGGCCCTTCGTCAGCCAGTCGAACTGCTTCGTGGTTCCGCCGATGAAGTTCGCCACCGATGCCTGCCGCTGTCTGGAAGTGGCGGCACTCGGCGGGATGCCGGTATTGCTGCTGTCGGCCGGGCAGGCCGGCGCGACCGCCCCGGCGGCCATCGCCGGCGCGCTCGCCCAGGAGGTCGCCGAGGTGCTCGCCGGGCTCGTGTATGTGAACGCGGTGAAGCCGGGCGCGCCGGCGATCTTCGGAACCTGGTGCTTCGTATCCGACCTGCGCACCGGCGCCATGTCCGGAGGCAGTCCGGAGCAGGCCCTGCTGTCGGCGGCCTCGGCGCAGATGGCCCAGTATTACGATCTCACCGGCGGCACCGCCTCGGGGATGACCGATTCCAAGCTCCCCGATGCGCAGTCCGGGGCGGAGAAGGCCTACTCGCATGCGCTGGTCGGTAACTCCGGCGCCAACCTCATCTACGAGTCGGCCGGCATGCACGCGAGCCTGCTGGGCTTCTCGCTCGAGAGCCTGGTGATCGACAACGACATCATCGGCGCTGCACAGCGCACCATCCGCGGCATCGGCGTCGACGATGCCAGCCTGTCGTTCGAGACGATTCGCGACGTATGCCTCAATGGTCCCGGCCACTATCTCGGCTCGGACCAGACGCTGCAGCTCATGCAGTCGGCGTACCTGTATCCGGCGATCGGCGACCGCAAGAGCCCGAACGAATGGATCGAGCAGGGTTCGCTCGACATCACGACGCGCGCGGCGAAGAAAGTGCATGAGATCCTCGCGACCCACTTTCCCGCCCACATTTCCGAGGCGGTCGATGTGGAGATTCGCGAGCGCTTCCCGGTGCGCCTGCCGCGCGCGGCGATGCGGCCCGGCCCCGCCGCCACGCCGACGGCTTGAGTGCCGCTGGTGCCGGGCCTGCCTTCCCACGCGCGCGTCGTCATCATCGGCGGCGGCATCGTCGGCTGCAGCGTCGCCTATCATCTCGCCAAACGCAGCTGCACCGACGTGCTGCTGCTCGAGCGGCGGCAGCTCACCTGCGGCACGACCTGGCATGCCGCGGGCCTCGTCGGGCAGCTGCGCGCCACGCAGAATCTCACGCGTCTCGCCCAGTACACGACGCAGCTCTACGAAGGCCTCGAGCGCGAGACCGGGCAGGCGACCGGCTTTCGGCAGACCGGCTCGGTAGCGGTCGCGGCGAGCGAGGCGCGCTTCGAGGAGCTCAAGCGCGGCGCCTCCATGGCGCGCTGCTTCGGCCTCGAGGTACAAATCCTCACGCCGGGCGAGGCGCGCGAGCGCTGGCCGCTGCTCGCGATCGATGATGTCGTAGGCGCGGTCTATCTTCCGAAGGACGGCCGCACCAATCCGGTCGATACGACGCAGGCGCTGGCGCGGGGCGCGCGCATGCGCGGCGCGCGCATCGTCGAAGGGGTCAAGGTCACGGGAATCCTGCGCGCCGGCGGACGCGTGACCGGGGTCGCGACCGAGGCGGGCGAGGTGCGCGCCGACGTGGTCGTCAACTGCGCCGGCATGTGGGCGCGCGAGGTGGGTGCGCTGGCCGACGTCAGCGTGCCGCTGCACGCCGCCGAGCACTTCTACATCGTCACGCAGCCGATTCCGGGCTTGGCCGCGGATCTGCCGATCCTGCGCGACGCCGATGCCTGCTCGTACTTCAAGGAGGATGCCGGGAAGCTCCTCGTCGGCTGGTTCGAGCCCGAAGCCAAGCCCTGGGGTGGCGAGGGGATTCCCGAGAGCTGCGCCTTCGAGCAGCTGCCGGCGGATCTCGCGCACATCGAGCCGCTGTTCGCCGGCGCGATGCGCCGCGTGCCGATCCTCGAGAACATCGGGGTGCAGGTGTTCTTCAACGGCCCCGAGAGCTTCACCCCCGATGATCGCTATCTGCTCGGCGAGGCGCCGGAGCTGCGGGGGCTCTACGTCGCCGCGGGCTTCAACTCCATCGGCATCCAGTCCGCGGGCGGCGCCGGCAAGGTGCTCGCCGACTGGATCATCGACGGACACCCGCCGTTCGACCTCTGGGACGTCGACATCCGCCGCTGCGCGCCGTTCCAGCGCAACCGGCGCTACCTGCGCGACCGCACGGTCGAGGTGCTCGGGCTCCTGTACGCCATGCACTGGCCCTACCGGCAGCCGCAGAGCGCCCGCGGCGTGAGGAAGTCTGCGCTCCACGACCGGCTCGCGGCCGCCGGTGCCTGCTTCGGCGAAGTAGCCGGCTTCGAGCGCGCCAACTGGTTCGCCGCCCCCGGCGAGCAGCCGCGCTACGAATACAGCTACGGTCGCCAGAACTGGTTCGCCGCTTCCGCCGCCGAGCACCGCGCGGTGCGCGAGGCGGTGGGCCTCTTCGACCAGTCGTCGTTCGCCAAGTTCGTGCTGAAAGGCCGCGACGCGCCCAGCATCCTCGGCCGCCTGTGCGCCAACGACGTCGAGGTGCCGGTCGGCCGGATCGTGTACACCCAGTGGCTGAACGAGCGCGGGGGAATCGAGGCGGACCTCACGGTGACGCGCGAGGCCGAGGACTCGTATCTGATCGTCAGCGCCTGCGCCACGCAGACCCGGGACTTCCTCTGGCTCACCCGCAGCATCCCGGACGAGGCGCGCGCCGCGGCGGTCGACGTCTCTCCCGCCTATGCGGTGCTCGGGCTCATGGGGCCGAAGAGTCGAGAGCTCCTTCAGTCTCTCACCGATGCGGATCTCTCGACCGCGGCCTTTCCGTTCGGCACCTCGCGCATCATCGACCTCGGCTATGCGCGTGTGCGCGCGAGCCGCATCACCTATGTGGGCGAGCTCGGTTACGAGCTCTACATTCCCACCGAGTTCGCGCAATCCGTATACGACGTGATCGTGAAGGCGGGGGCGTCCTTCGGGCTGCGGCTCGCGGGCTACCACGCGCTCAACAGTCTGCGGATCGAGAAGGCTTACCGGCACTGGGGCCATGACATCTCGGACGAGGACACGCCGCTCGAGGCGGGGCTCGCCTTTGCCGTCGCCTGGGAGAAACCCGGCGGCTTCCTCGGGCGCGAAGCGCTGCTCGAGCAGCGTGCGCGCGGCGTGCGACGGCGCCTCGCGGCGTTCGCGCTCGAGCGCGCCGACCGGCTCCTCTATCACAACGAGCCGATCTGGCGGAACGGGGAGCTGGTGGGAAAGATCAGCTCCGGGATGTTCGGCCACACGCTGAGCGCGCCGCTCGGACTCGGGTACGTGGCCGGGGGCGGCGAGTCGGTGAGCGATGACTGGATCCTTTCGGGCCACTATGAGATCGAGGTCGCCGCCGAGCGCGTGCCGGCACGCGTCTCGCTGCGGCCGTTCTACGATCCCGGCAGCGAGCGCGTGAAGTGCTGAAGACCGAAGCGCGGGTTGTGATCATCGGCGGGGGAGCGGTCGGCTGCAGCGCGCTGTATCACCTCACGCGGCTCGGCTGGACGGATGTGGTGCTCCTCGAGCGCGACGAGCTCACGGCGGGCTCCACCTGGCACGCCGCGGGCAATTGCCCGAACTTCTCGACCTCGTGGTGCCTGCTGAAGCTGCAGCAGTACTCGACGCAGCTGTACGCGCGGCTCGGACAGGAGATCGGCGCCGACCTCACCTACCATCGCAGCGGCAGCATCCGCCTGGCGCACAGCGCCGATCGCGTGGACGAGTTTCGTCACGTGGCGGCGCAGGCGCGCGCGCTGGGTCTCGCCTTCGAGCTGCTGTCGCCGGCGGAGATCCGCGCGCGGCACCCATTCCTCGAGCTCGAGGGGATTCTCATCGGGCTCTGGGATCCCGACGACGGCGACATCGATCCGGCGCAGCTCACGCAGGCGCTCGCCAGGGGCGCGCGCGACAGGGGCGCGCAGGTCCGCCGGCACACGCGTGTGACCGGAATTCGCGCGCTCCCCGGGGGAGGCTGGCGGCTCGAGACTACGGCAGGCGCGATCGAGGCTGAGTATGTGGTGAACGCCGCCGGCTACCGTGGCGGCGAGGTCGCCGCGATGATCGGTGAGGATTTGCCCGTAGCGACTCTCTCGCACCAGTACCTGATCACCGAGGACATCCCCGCGCTCATTGCGCGCGGGCCTGCACGGCTACCGCTGGTGCGCGATCCCGACGTCAGCTACTACCTGCGTCAGGAGCGCCACGGGCTGCTGCTCGGACCGTACGAGTCGCGCGCGCGCGCTCACTGGCTGGACGGCGTTCCGGAGGAATTCGCGCAGCAGCTGTTCCCGGACGATCTGGGCCGGCTCGAGGACTACATCGCGGCCGCGTGCGCGCGCGTGCCGATTCTCGGCAGCGTCGGCGTCAAGCGCGTCGTCAACGGGCCGATCCCCTACGCACCCGATGGCAACCCGCTCATGGGACCGGCCGCCGGCACGCGCAGCTTCTTTCATTGCTGCGCGTTCACCTTCGGCATCGCGCAGGCGGGCGGCGCCGGCAGGGCAATCGCGGAGTGGGTCGTGAACGGCGAGCCGGACTGGGATCTCTGGCCGCTCGATTGCCGCCGCTACGGAAGGTACGCGGACCGGCGCTACGCGCTCGGCAAGGCCCTCGAGACCTATCAGAACGAATACGGCGTCGGCTACCCGCAGGAGGAGCGCCCGGCCGGGCGGCCGGCGAGGACCTCTCCTCTCTATGAGACGCTGAAGCGCGGCGGAGCCGTGTTCGGCGCGCGCGGCGGCTGGGAACGCGCGGTGTACTACCGCGAGGCGGGCGACCCCGACGGTCCCGAGTGCTCCTTCCGCCGGCCGCACTGGCATCGCGCGGTCGAGCGCGAGTGCGCCGCCGTGGCCTGCGGGGTGGCGCTGCTCGATCTCAGCGGCTTCACGCGCTTCGAGGTCGGCGGCCGCGGCGCCGCCGCCTGGCTCGATCATCTGCTCGCCGGTGAGCTGCCGCGCGCGGGCCGTACGGCGCTCGCCTACGGCTGCTCGGCGCGCGGCGGCATCGTGATGGAGACGACGGTCACGCGGCTGCCCGAGGGGCGTTTCTGGCTCCTGTCGGCGGCGTCCGCTGAACGGCATGACGAGGACTGGCTGCGCACGCATTACTCGTCGGTCCACGGCGAGGTCGCCATCAGCAACCTGACCGAGCGTTACGGCACTCTGGTCCTGGCGGGCCCGCGCGCTCGCGAGCTGCTCGCGAGGGTCGCCGATGCGGACGTCTCGAACGCCTCGTTCCCGTGGCTCAGCGCGCGGGCGCTGCGGATCGGCGGCGCAGAGCTGCTCGCCCTGCGGGTGAGCTATGTCGGGGAGCTCGGCTACGAGCTGCATGTCGCCATGGAGCATCTCGCGGCGGTGCATGCGCGGCTCGTGGAGGCGGGGCGCGGGCTCGGGCTCCGGCCCTTCGGCCTGTACGCGGTCGAGAGCCTGCGGCTCGAGAAGTGCTACCGCAGCTGGAAGGCGGATCTCACGGCCGAGTACACGCCGCTCGCGGCCTCCCTCGGGCGCTTCGTGAGACTCGACAAGGCGGCGGACTTCATCGGCCGCGAAGCGCTGCGCAAGGCCGCGGCCGCCGGCGTGCCCGAGCGCTTCGTGCCACTCCTCGTGGAGGCGCGCGATGCCGACGCGGCGCCGGTCTCCATCGTGTATCACGGCGGGCGGGCGGTCGGCCTGGTCACCTCGGGCGGCTACGGTTATCGCCTCCGGCAGAGTATCGCGCTGGCCTACGTGCGCACCGATCTGACTGCGCCCGGCACGCAGCTCGAGGTCGAGATCCTCGGCGAGCGGCGCCCGGCGGTGGTGGGACGCGAGCCTCTGTACGACCCCGAGAACCTGCGTCTGCGGGCCTGAGGCGCCGATGCCGCTCTCAACGCGCCGGGCCCGTGCCGACCACACGGCCGACGCCGCGGCCGCGCGGGTCGGCGACCGCGGTGGTACCGGTGGCCGTGACGGCGATCGCCTCGATGTCGCCATTCCAGCCCTGGTTCACGAACACGTAGCCGCGTTGGCCGAGAGCGGCGCGCACCGCCGGGTCGAGGGTGGCGTAGGGCTCCTCGAACAAGGTGTTGGGCGGCAGCAGCTGGTGGTGCATGCGGGGCGCTGCGACCGCGGCGGCGAGCGGCATGCCGAAGTCATGCCAGTCGGTAATGACCTGAAAGATCCACGCCGCGATCCGCGAGCCGCCGGGGGTGCCGATGACCAGCGCGACGCGCCCGTGCTCGGTGAGGATCGTCGGGGTCATGGTGGACAGGGGTCGCTTTCCGGGGGCGATCGCGTTGGCATCGCCGCCCACGACTCCGTAGAGGTTCGGCGCGCCGGGCTTGACCGAGAAGTCGTCCATCTCGTTGTTGAGGAGGAATCCCGCCCCCGTCACCACCTGGCCGGAGCCGAAGTCGTCGTTGAGTGTGAAGGTGTTGGAGACGGCGTTGCCGGCGTGATCGACGACCGAGAAGTGGGTGGTGTTGTGATGGGTCGCGCCGGCCGTGCCGAGTCCGGGCTGGACCGTGGCGGTCGGAGTCGGGGCCGCGATGCTGACCTCGCGCGCCCGGCGCGCGAGGTAGGCGGGATCGAGGAGCTGCGCCACGGGAGCGACGCTGAAGTCGGGATCCCCGAGGTACGCAGCCCGATCGGCGAACACGCGCTTCTCCATCTCGGCGACGAGGTGCACGTACTGGGCGGAGTTGAGCGGCACTCCGGCGAAGGCGCCGGCGAGATCGGCCTTCATGGCGAGGAGCGACAGCAGCGCGATGCCGCCCGAGCTCGGCGGCGGCGCGGTGATCACGTGGTAGCCGGCCCACTCTCCCTCGAGTGGGTCGCGCCACACCGGGCGGTAGGAGGTGAGGTCCTTCGCGCCGATGTGCCCGTGACCGCGCGCCATCTCGGCGAGCAGCAGCTCGGCGGTGCGCCCGGCATAGAAGTCGCCGGGCCCCTGCGCCGCGATCCGCCCGAGCGTTCGCTCGAGCTCGGCCTGGCGGAAGGAGGCATCCGTGGCGAGCGCTCCGTAATAGGCGAGGAAGTTGGTTTGGCCCCTGAGCTCGCGCGCGCGGGTGTCGCGCAGCGCGACCAGCAGCGGGCTCACACGAAACCCCTGGTGGGCATAGCGGATCGCGGGCGCGAGATCGAGGCGCCAGGGGAGCCGGCCGAAGCGCCGATGCAGCTCCCACAGGCCCGCGACCGTGCCCGGTACGCCGGCGGCGCCGGCGCCGATGGTGCTGGCGTCCGGCCGCACGTTGCCGGCGGCGTCGAGATACATCCCGGCGGTGGCGCTCGCGGGCGCGCGCTCGCGATAGTCGAGGAAGTAGGCCTTGCTCTCGATCCACAGCGTGGCGAACCCGCCGCCGCCGAGGTTGCCGGCCTCGGGGCAGGTCACCGCCAGCGTGAAGGCGACCGCGATGGCGGCATCGACCGCGTTGCCGCCGGCGGACAGGATGCGCGCCGCGGCGTCGGCGCCGTAGCGATCGGGGGCGGCGACCGCGGCGGCGCGCGCGCCGCCCGGCAGGGGCGCGGGGCGTGCCGCGCTGCTGCAGAGGATGAGCGCGCCGAACGCAGCGAGGCACGCACGGCGGGACCAGGTGGAAGTCATGTTCGGGCATGATGCCATCGTCGGCGCGCCGGGGGCGAGCGCATGAGGCCGCTCGTGATTGCGCTGCCGCTCGGTGCGGCGGTGTTGCACGCGACGTGGAATGCGGCGCTGCGCTCGAGCGCCGACCGCCTGTGGTTCGTCACCGTGATGAGCTTTGCGACCACCTGCGCCGCCGTTCCGCTCGTGCTGCTGCTGCCGGCTCCCCTGAAGGGGAGCTGGGTGTTGCTCGGCCTCTCGGCGCTGCTGCAGGTCGTTTACAGCGTCCTGCTGGCGTATGCCTACGCCCTGGGAGAGCTCGGGCAGATCTACCCGATCGTGCGGGGCAGCGTTCCGCTGCTGGTATCCGCCGGCGCGTTCCTGCTCGCGGGCCAGCGCCTCGGCAGCCTGGCGCTGCTCGGCATCGCGCTGATCTCAGCGGCCATCATCAGCCAGGCCTCGCGGCATGCCGAGCGCCGCGCGCTGACGCACGCGATCGTGACGGCGCTGTTCGTCGCGGCCTATGTGACCGCGGACGCGCTCGGGGTGCGCCTCGCGGGAAACCCGCAGTCCTATGCCGCCTGGATCTGGGTGATCTACGGCGTGCTGATGCCCCTGGGCTTCTTCCTGTTGCGCCGGAGGATCGTGCCGTCCGGCCATCAGGCGCGCGACACGGCCAAGGCAATCGCCGGGGGGCTCCTCTCGTTCGGCAGCTACGGCGCGATCATTGCCGCGCTCGCGCTGGGGAACGTCGGTCCCATCGCGGCGCTGCGCGAGACCAGCATCGTGTTCTCCGCCCTGATCGGCCGGGTATTCCTCGGCGAGGCGCTTACCTGGCGCCGCGCACTGGTGTGCCTGTCGGTGACGGCCGGGGCGGTGCTGATCGGCTACGCACGCTGAGGGTCCGTTCGCTAGAATGCATCCCGACCCGAAGCGCGCCCGAAGACCGCGCCACCGTCACCCTATCGTGGAGAGACTCATGCCAGCCAGGGCCAGATCGAAGGCGAAGTCCGTCAAGCGCAAGCCGGCCCGGGCGCGGTCGGCGAGCGCGCCGCGGCGCGCGAGCCGGGGCAGCGGCCCGGAGCGTGGACTGCTGGCGCGCCTGAAGGAGGGGGCCGTGATCTGCGCCGAGGGCTACGTGTTCGAGCTCGAGCGCCGCGGTTACCTGCAGGCCGGCGCCTTCGTACCCGAGGTGCTGTTCGAGCACCCGGAGGTGGTCGAGCAGCTGCACCTGGATTTCGTGCACGCGGGCTCGGATGTCACGCAGGCGCTCACCTACTACGTGCACCGCGAGAAGCTCCGGCTCATCGGCCGCGAGAAGGACCTGGCGCCGATGAACCGCGCGGCGCTCGGGATCGCGAAAAAGGTGGCACGCAAGACCGGCACGCTGTTCGCCGGCGACATCTGCAACACCAACATCTACGATCCGAACGACCCGAAGGCGATCAAGGAGGTCGAGCGGATATTCGACGAGCAGGTGGGCTGGGCGGTGGAGGCCGGCGTCGACTATTTCGTCGCCGAGACGCTCGCGTGGGTGGGGGAGGCGGAGCTGGCGCTGAAGGCCATCCAACGCCAGTCCAAGGTGCCGACTGTGGTCACCTTCGCCATGCACCAGGAGCCGATCCTGCGCGACGGGCTGACGCCGGCGGAAGCCTGCCGGCGCATGGAGCAGGCGGGAGCGGACGTGGTCGGCCTCAACTGCCACCGCGGACCTGCGACCATGATGCCGATGATCCGCGACATCCGGCAGGCGGTGAAGTGCCACGTCGCGGCGCTGCCGGTGCCCTACCGCACCACGCCGCAGCAGCCTTCCTTCATGTCGCTGACAGACCCGTGCTGCAACAACCAGCGCGCCTTCCCGGTGGGACTCGATCCCTTCATGGCGACGCGCGCGGAGATCTTCGACTTCGGCCGCGAGGCATTCGCGCTAGGGGTGCGCTACCTCGGCGTCTGCTGTGGCGCCGGTCCGCATCACATTCGCGCCCTCGCCGAGAGCCTCGGGCGGCATCCGGCGGCGAGCCGCTATTCCGTGGACATGTCGAAGCACTCCTTCTTCGGCACCGACAAGATGATCCGCAGGATCCAGACGCAGTATCGCGACAAGGCCTAGGCACGCAGGGCGATTCTCGGCGAGGATGCACGCGTGGATAAGAAAACCATCGACCGGCGCTGGCTGCCTCTCAACGCGCTGCGCGCCTTCGAAGGAGTCGCCAAGCACGGCAGCTTCACAGCCGCGGCCAACGCGCTGCTCATCTCGCAGAGCGCCCTGTCGCGGCACGTGATCGCGCTCGAGCGCCTCACGGGCGTGCAGCTCTTCGAGCGCCGGCCGCATGCCCTGACGCTCACCCGCGCCGGGCAGCATCTGTTGCCGGCCGTGGCCAAGTCCTTCGACCGGCTCGAGTACGCGCTCGACGACATCCGCAATGAAGGCGCTCCGGCGCAGCGCACGCTGCGCGTGCAGATGCCGCCGAGCTTCGCCGTGCAGCTCGCCGTGCCGATCCTGCAGGACTTCCGCCGCGTCAGCAGCGAGGTCGACATCGACCTCGTGAGTGCTTACGGCGTCGGGCCGCCGCTCGGGGACGTCGACGTCGCGGTGGTGTACTCCCGGCCCACGGTGACCGACCTGGTCACGGACCTCCTGTGGTCGGTGCGCCAGTCGATTCTCTGCCATCCGAACATCGCCTCGGCGCACCGTGGCAAGGATCTGGCGGCCTTCATCCAGGCCAACGAGCTGATCCACGTGCGGATCGCGGACGCGCCCCGGTACCACTTCTGGAGCCAGTTCGCGCGGGCCAACGGGCTCGCCGGCCTCGATGTCGAGCGGGGCATGGTGTTCGACACGGCGGTGCTGGCGGCGCAGTACGCGCTCGGCGGACAGGGCATCGCGGTGCTCGACACCAATCTGTTCGGCGAGGAAATCCGCCTCGGGCAGCTGGTGCGGCCCTTCGAGGCGACGCTCGATGACGGTTACGGCTATTACCTGACGACCCAGCCCGAGGGCCTGGCGGATACTGCGATCGGGCTGTTCCGCTCCTGGCTGATCGAGCGCTTCGGCGCGCGCACCGCCCCGGCGGCGGCACCGCCGGTGCAGCTGGCCGTATCGAACGAATGAGGCGAGCGGAGGCTGCGTGAAGCACGACGTGCGGGTGGTGGTGATCGGCGGCGGCGTGGTCGGTGCCAGCGTGCTCTACCACCTGACCAAGGCGGGCTGGAAGGATGTGCAGCTGATCGAGCGCGGCGAGCTCACCTGCGGCTCGACCTGGCACGCCGCCGGCGGCATGCACACCATCAACGGCGACCCCAACGTCGCCAAGCTCCAGCAGTACACCATCAACCTCTACCAGGAGATCGAGCGGATCTCAGGCCAATCGTGCGGCATGCACGTGACCGGCGGCATCATGCTGGCCGGCACGCGCGAGCGGCTCGACTGGCTCAAGATGGCCAAGGCGCGCGGCCGCTATCTCGGCATGGAGCTCGAGATCATCTCGGTGGCGGAGGCGGCGCGCCTCTTCCCCCTCATGAACAAGGAGCACTTCGTCGGTGCGCTCTACGATCCGATCGAGGGCCATGTCGATCCCTACGGCGTGACGCATGCCTATGCCAGGGCGGCGCAGCTCGCGGGCGCGGAGGTGGTGCGCCATACGCGCGTGACCGACCTCAAGCCGCGCGCCGACGGCAGCTGGGACGTGATCACCGAGCACGGCAACGTACGCGCCGAGCACGTCGTGAACGCCGGTGGACTGTGGGCGCGCGAAGTCGGGCGCATGGTGGGGCTCGAGCTGCCCATTCTCGCCATGGAGCACCAGTACCTCATCACCGATGACATCCCGGAGCTCAAGGGTCAGAAGGAGCAGCTGCACTGCATCGACTTCGAGGGCGAGATCTACACTCGCCAGGAGCGCGGCGGCATGCTGCTCGGAACCTACGAGCGGGCCGGCGTCCCGTGGTCGCCGCGCACTACGCCGTGGGACTTCGCGCAGAGCCTGCTGCCGAACGACCTGGAGCGCATCGCGCCGAGCCTCGAGGTGGGTTTCGAGCATTTTCCCGCGATCGGCCGCGCCGGCATCCGCAAGGTGGTGAACGGCCCGTTCACTTTCGCGCCGGACGGCAATCCGCTGGTCGGGCCGATCCGCGGCTTGAGGAACTTCTGGGTGGCGTGCGGGGTGATGGCGGGCTTCAGTCAGGGGGGCGGAGTAGGGCTCGCGCTCTCGAGGTGGATGGTGGACGGGGATCCGGGCGCCGACATCTGGGCGATGGATGTGGCGCGCTACGGCGACTGGGCCACGCTCGCCTACACCAACGCGAAGGTTCGCGAGAATTACTCGCGGCGCTTCCGCATCCGCTTTCCCAACGAGGAGCTCGGCGCCGCACGGCCGCTGCGCACGACACCGATCTACGAGCGGCTCGGGGAGCGTCACGCGGTGTTCGGCGACTACTGCGGCCTCGAGCACGCGCTGTGGTTTGCGCCGAGCGCCGCGGAGGCGAGCGAGGTCGTCACCTTCCACCGCTCGAACGCCCACCGCCACGTGGGCGCCGAATGTCGGGCAGTGCGCGAGCGAGTGGGACTGATCGAGATCTCCAACTACGGCAAATTCGAGGTCACGGGCGCGGGCAGCGAGAAGTGGCTGTCGCACGTGATGGCGAACCGCGTGCCGCAGGTCGGGCGCATCGCACTGACGCCGATGCTGAACGAGCGCGGCAAGCTGATCGGCGACTTCACCATGGCGCGCCTGGCGCACGACCGGGTATTCCTGGTATGCACCTACGCGGCCGAGGATTATTACCGGCGCTGGTTCGAGCGCCATGCGCCACCCGCCGGCGTGAGCGTGCGCCCCTGTGCGATGCAGTACACGGGACTCTCGCTCGCGGGACCGCACTCACGGGCGCTGCTGCAGACCCTGACGCACGAGGATCTCTCGACCGCGGCGTTCCCGTTCCTGACGTTCCGCCGCATGGATGTCGGCATGATCCCGGCGCTGGTGGGCCGCATCAGCTTCACCGGCGATCTCGGCTACGAGATCTGGGTGACGAGCGAGTATCAGCGGGCGCTCTACGACCTGCTGACCGGCGCGGGTGCCGAGTACGGCCTCAAGCTTTTCGGCGGGCGCGCCCTGAACGCGATGAGGCTCGAGAAGAGCTTCGGCACGTGGGCGCGCGAATACCGTCCGATCTACGGGCCTTACGAGGCGGGGCTCGGTCGCTTCGTCGATCTCAGGAAGGAGAGCTTCGTAGGGCGCGCGGCGGCGATCGAGGAGAAGGAGAGCGGCGGAACGCTGCGCCTCCTCACCTTCACGGTCGAGGTGCGCGATGCCGATGCCTCGGGAGACGAGCCGATCTGGTACGACGGGCGGGTGGTCGGCTGGGTGACCTCCGGGGGCTATGGGCATAGCGTGCAGCACTCGCTGGCGCTCGGGTACGTGCCCCGGGAGTTCGCGGGCCAGAAGAGCGGGTTCGAGATCGAGATTCTCGGTGAGCGCTGCCCGGCGACGCCTCAGGCCGCCGCGGCGTTCGATCCCGACGGCAGCCGCATGCGCGGCTAGCAAGCTGATGTGCGAGAAATCGCCGCAGGCGATTTTTCCAATGGATCAGGCGATGAACATGGCGAGCGAGCTCGCCGTGAGCGCCGGCCGGGTCTCTCCCTCGATCTCGATGGTGTTCTCGGTCGTCACCAGGTAACGCCCGCCACCCTTGTCCTCGACGGAGGAGATGCGGATGCGGTTGCGTACGCGCTTGCCCGAGCGCACCGGCGCCACGAAACGCACCTTGTCGACGCCGTAATTCACCACCGACTTCGGGGTGATCCGCGCCAGCAGTACCTCGAAGCCCGTGGGTGCGAGCAGCGACAGGGTCAGGAATCCATGCGCGATGGTGCCGCCGAACGGACCCTCGCGTGCCGCGCGCTCGGCATCCACGTGAATCCATTGATTGTCGCCCGTGCAGCTGGCGAATGCGTTGATGCGATTCTGATCGAGCAGGATCCAGGAGGAGACGCCGATCTCCTCGCCGACATGCTTGGCCAGGTCCGCTACGGGCATCTTGTGGGCAGGCATCGCGGCATCTTACCTGAGGGAGCGGGGCGCCTTCTCCGTGCGCCAATAGCTCGTATGCATTGCACAAGACAATTTAATTATAAGCACGTGAAGATGATCTTACATCCATAATAATCAACGCATTATAAAAACCTTGGTTTCGGTCGACCGGTTTCTTGCATCGCATACAATGAGATGTATAATCTCATCCAGTGAATTGCCCGGACTGGTTTGATGAGGAGCTCGCCATGGCCGACCGCACCATCGATCTGAATATCTGGCTCGAGACCTACAAGGAGACCGCTGCCTCCCTCGGTAAGGCCCAGCAGGATGGCTTCAAGGCGCTCGAGCGCTTTGCCCGATTCAACTACGCCGTCGCGGGCGACTGCCTCGAGGCGGGCCTTGCCCAGGCGAAGGCCGCTCTCAGCGCCCGGGCCGCGGTCGGTACCCAGGCGGTCGCCGACCTGTTCGCCAAGCAGGCGGAGCTGAGCCACCAGCTGACCGACAGGCTGCGCGCGCGTGCTCAGGAGTTCTCCAGCCTGGCCTCCGAGGTCCAGGAGTCGGTCAGCAGCTTCGCCAGCGACGCCGCCAGCCGCGCTGCGGGAACCAAGAAAGCCGCCTGAGAACTCACGGCTGACAGATTCATCGGGCGACCCCCATCCCCCCGGGGGCGCCCTTTTTTTTTGTCCACTCGATCCGGCAGGATGCCCTCCGATGAGGCCGCGCGCGTCCTGCTTCCTGCGATACCTCGCCGCCGCGGTTGCGGCGCTACGCTGCGCCGCTCTCTTCGGACAGGATGCGAGCCCGATGAGCATGGCCGGGCTCTATGGCTCCTATGCGATGACGCGCGAGGCCTCGGGCACGAGCTGGCAGCCGGAGTCGACGCCGATGCCGGGAATCCATGCAACCCAAGGCGCGTGGATGACGATGCTGCACGGGTTCGTCGACGGGATCTACGACGAGCAGGGCGGACCGCGCGGCGCCTCGCAGACCTTCTCGACCAGCATGCTGATGCTCATGGCGCGCCGCGACCTGCCGCAAGGGGCATTCGGCGTGCGCCTCATGATCTCCGCGGAGCCACTCATGGGCGCGAGCGGCTACCCGCTGCTCTTTCAGACGGGAGAGACCGCCGACGGGCATGTGCCGCTGATCGACCGCCAGCACCCGCACGATCTGCTGATGGAAGCCGCCGCGACGTACAGCCGCAATCTCTCGCCCGAGAGCTCGCTGTTCGTCTACGCGGGTCCCGCGGGTGAGCCAGCGCTCGGGCCGACGACCTTCATGCACCGCCTCTCCGGCATGGACAACCCCGAAGCGCCCCTCACGCACCACTGGATGGACTCGACCCACGTGACCTTCGGTGTCGTCACGGCCGGCTACCTCTGGCGGCAGTTCAAGCTCGACGCTTCCGCGTTCAGCGGGCGCGAGCCCGATCAGCATCGCTACGAGGTGGAGCTGCGCCCGCTCGACTCCTACTCGGCGCGTCTCACCTGGAACCCCTCGGGCGACTGGTCGATGCAAGTGAGCTCGGGGCGCCTGGCAAGTCCCGAGCAGCTCGAGCCGAACGTCGCCATTCAGCGCACCACGGCGTCCGTCAGCTACAACGCGCCGTTTCCGGGGCAGTGGTGGCAGACCACGCTCGCCTGGGGCCACAACTCACCGTCCCAGGGCATGGCGAGCAGCGGCTGGCTGCTCGAGTCTGCGCTCAAGCTCACGGGCGCACAGACTTTTTTCGGGCGCGCCGAGCGCGTGGCCAAGGACGAGCTGTTCCTTCCCGGCGCGCCGCTCTACGGCGAGAGCTTCACGGTGCGCAAGCTCTCGCTCGGCTATATCTACGATTTTGCGCACCTCAGTGCGCTCGGCTTCGGAGTCGGCGGCCTGGCGAGCACCTACAGCTACCCGGCGACGCTCAATTCGACCTACGGCTACCGGCCGACGTCCTACATGCTGTTCGTGCGCGCGCGTCTCTAGTCTATGATTCGCAACGTGAGCGACGCGCTCCTCACACGCAGGCAAGTGCTCATGGGCGGGGCTGCAGGCTTCACGGCAATGATGGCGCCGCACGGGGCGGTGCGCGGCTCGACGCAACCGCCGGCGAACGCGTCCGGCACCATCCGGGTGGGCGACCTCAGCGTGCACCGGCTCGGCTTTGGCGCGATGCGCCTCACCGGCCCCGGGATCTGGGGAGAGCCCAGGGACGCGGTCGAGGCACGCCGCGTGCTGCGACGCGCGCTCGAGCTCGGCGTCAACTTCATCGATACCGCCGATGCCTACGGACCGGACGTGGACGAGCGGCTGATCGCCGAGGCGCTCCACCCCTACCCGCGTGGGCTCGTCATCGCCACCAAGGGCGGGAGCGTGCGGCCCGGACCCAACGAGTGGGCCGCGGACGGGCGGCCCGAGCATCTGCGCGCGGCCTGCGAGGGGAGTCTCAGGCGCCTGAAGCTCGCGCGCATCGACCTCTACCAGCTGCATCGCATCGATCAGAAGGTGCCGCTCGAGGATTCGATCGGTGAGCTGGTGCGACTGCAGACCGAGGGGAAGATCCGCCACATCGGCGTGTCGAACTTCAGGGTGGAGGCGCTCGAGCGGGCACGCCGCGTGGCGCGCATCGTCTCGGTGCAAAACCCCTACAACATCGCCGACCGCAGCGGCGAGGATGTGCTGGCGCTGTGCGAGCGCGAGGGAATGGCATTCATCCCCTATGCGCCGATCGCGCGCGGCTCGAGCGCGACGCTCGAAGGCGGCGCCGCCGGCAAGGAACTAGAGGCGCTGGCCGCTGCCCACCAGGTGAGCGTGCTGCAGATGGCGCTCGCGTGGCTGCTGGCCAGGTCGCCGGCGATGCTGCCCATCCCCGGCACTTCGTCGGTGGCCCATCTGGAAGAGAACGTGGCGGCCGCAGGAATCCGCCTGACTGCCGCCGAGCTTGCGCGGCTCGCCTGACGGCGCGCTCGCACGGGTGACTCGTCCCTGGCATGCCACCCGTGCGAGTGCTCGATCCGAAGCCCGCGCCACGATCCCTCTGACGCTTACCTCTCAACCCTGGCGCAGGCGATCGGCGTACACCGAGGCCAGCATCGGGCTGTTGACGTCGCGCACGGCCTGGGCGATCGCCTGCTCGCGGCAGGCCTTGACGGCGGCCTCGGCCTGCAGGTCACGGATGTCATCGGCCACACACACCTGGTGCGCCGCCGCCACGATGCGCCCATAGAGAGCGAGCGATCCCTGCTCGGTCGAAAGATTGAGATCCGAATAACGGACCTTGAGCGCGGGGACGTCGGCGCTGGCGGCGTGAGCGCTGCCAACGGCGCCGATGGCGGTGCAAGCGGCGAGAGCGGCCAAGGCCACGGCGGTGCGCAGGCGCCCGCCGGGGTTGAGCGTTGCAGAGGTCATGGGCTTCTCCTTCGTCGACATCGGGTTTTTGAGGTCCTTCGAGCGCGTCACGACCTTCGCGACGCTGATGGATAGATTCGCAACTCGCCTGCGGCGTTTAAAGGCGCGCGCCACGGATTGATCCCGCGGAACGACGCATTGGTACCGAGTGGGGCGCGGAGAAATTCCGGCCGCTGCGAGCTGCGGAAAGGGCGCGGCGCGCAGCGCGGACTCGTCCCGCGGATCGACGGAATCGTCCCAGCGCGCTGGCAAACTGCACTCGGGCGGCCGCAAGCGTAGGCTATGCTCCCGCGAATGAGCGCCTCACCACTCGGACGTCTGACTCCCGCGTTCCTCGGCGTTGCCCACGACGGCGACGTCGCGGGCGAGCGGCGCGCCGCGCGGGCGCGCCGCAACTTCTGGCCGCAGCTCGCGGTGCTCACCGGCTTCTGGATCTACGTCGCGCTCTCGAACCTCATGTATGCCAACACCATGGGAGAGAGCCTGAAGTCGCTCAACGTGACCGATTTCTTCGCCCCCTGGGACGCGCGGCTGGTGCAGCACCTGATTCTCTATCCGCTCTTCATATTATGTGCGTGGACTTCGCTGCGCATCGGCTGGCGTCCGCTGTGGCGCACGCTCCCCGTCCAGCTGTCGTGCGCGCTCGGCTTCGCCGTGCTGGCGGCTCCCGCTCTGGTGACGGGCGAGATAGTCATGGGCGAGTGGCACGGCACGATGTGGATCACGCACCAGGGCACGCACAGCTACCAGACCTGGGAGGAGTTCTTCGCGGGACCCGCGGTTCCCACCTGGATGGCGAGCGCCACCAGCTTCCTCGTCACCTACGGCTTCGGGCTGGCGCTCATCAGCAGTTTTGGCTTCTACCAGCGCCTGCGTGACTCGCAGCTGCGCTCCGCGGCGCTCGAGCGCGCGCTCGCCGCGGCGCACCTGGCGGCGCTGCGCATGCAGCTGTCCCCGCATACCCTCTTTAACCTGCTGCACACGATCCGCGGGCAGATCACCTGGGATCCGCCGGCCGCCCAGGCGATGGTGGTGCAGCTCGGCGATCTGCTGCGCCGCCTGCTGACGGCGGGCGAGCAGGAGTTCAGCCGTCTCGGCGATGAGCTGCAGTTCGTGCAGCTGTATCTGCAGCTGCAGCAGCGGCGTTTCGCCGACCGCCTGAGCATCAGCGTGCCGGCGCGCGATGCGGCGCCGCTCGCCTGGGTCCCGAGCCTGATCCTGCAGCCGCTGGTCGAGAACGCCGTGGTCCACGGGCTCGCCGGGCACGAAGGCCCGGTGAGCGTGCGCGTCGAGGCGAGCGTGGTCGGCGAGACGCTGGTGCTGCGGGTGCTCAACAACCTGGCGCCGTCGTGGCATGGGCTGCACGGACCCGGTATCGGTCTCGCCAACGTGCGCGAGCGCCTGTCAGTGCAGTTCGGCGAGCGCGCCAGCTTCGAGAGCGGTGCGGGCGGCGGGCAGCAGTGGGTGGCGGAGATTCGCATGCCGCTGCTGCGCGATGGGCCCGAGGCGCCGGCGCGCCTGCCGGCGGACGCCGACCAGTGATGGACGTCATCATCGTCGACGACGAGCCGGCCGCGCGCCGCACGGTGCGCGAGTGCTGCGAGCGCGAGGGCGACTTCAACGTCGTCGGAGAATACGGCGACAGCCGCGCGGCGCTCGAAGCCATCCGCAGCCGGCCGCCGCAGGTGCTGTTCCTCGACATCCAGATGGACTCCCTGACCGGCATGGCGCTGGCGCGCGCGCTGGATCCGGCCAACCTGCCGCTCATCGTGTTCGTGACCGCCTACGATCATTACGCGCTCGAGGCTTTCGAAGTGTGCGCGGTCGATTACCTCCTGAAGCCCTTCGATGACGCGCGCTTCAGGGCGACCGCCGAGCGCGTGCGGCGGCGGCAGGCGGGGCAGGGCGGCGGTGAGCGGCGGCAGGCGCTCGAGGCGCTGCTCGAGCAGCTCGAGCGCGGCGCGCGCGCCCGTGAGGCCTCAGCAAGGGTGCTGGCCGAGGCCGGCAGCCGCATGCACATGCTGGACGTGTCGCAGGTCGAGGTGGTCGAGGCGGATCGTAACTACGTGCGTCTCACGATCGGCCGCGAGAGCTTCCACGCGCGCAGCACGCTGCAGCAGGCCGAGCGCTCGTTCCAGTCGCAGCCGATGCTGCGCATCAGCCGCTCGTGCCTGGTGAACATGAGCCACGTGCGGGAAGTGAGCCGCACGCCGCGCGGCGACTTCATCCTGGTCGTCGCCGGCGGCACCACGGTGACCAGCAGCGAGGGCTTTCGCGATCCGGTGCGGCAGTATCTCGAGCGCCTGAAGCTCGCACCGGCCTGACCGGCGGCTCAGGGTGCGCTAACCTCGCACCCTTGAGTACCGCGATTCCAAGCCGGCGGGCGGCGCTTTGGGCGCTCGGCCTGCTGACCGCGATCAACCTGCTCAACTACCTCGATCGCTACGTGGTGTCGGCGATCGCGCCGAGCCTCAAGTCTGCGCTCGCGCTCAGCGATACGCAGCTGGGTTGGCTCGTGCCGGCGTTCCTGCTGGTCTACATGGTAGCCGCGCCGGCGTTCGGCTCGTGGGGCGATCTCGGCTCGCGCACCCGGCCGATGGCAATCGGGGTGTTCGTCTGGAGTCTCGCGACCTTCCTCTCGGGGTTCGCGCAGAGCTACCCGCAGCTGCTCGCCGGGCGCGCGGTGGTGGGCATCGGCGAAGCCGCCTACGTCGCCATCGCCCCGGCGCTGCTCGCCGACTGCTTCCCGAGCGAGCGGCGCGGCCGCGTGCTGGCGGTGCTCAATATGGCGATCTACGTGGGCACGGCGCTCGGCTACATCGTCGGCGGGCAGGTGAGCGCGCACCTTGGCTGGCGCGCGGCGTTCTTCGTGGGCGGCGTACCGGGGCTGCTGCTCGCGCTTACGGTGCTGCGTCTGCCTGACCCGCCGCGCGGCATCCAGGATTCGGCCGCGCGCCCCGACCCGCGGCGCGCCGAGCGGCAGGGGCCGTTCGGGCTTTACCTCGCATTGCTGCGCCGCTGGCCGTTCATGGTGGTCGTGCTGGGCTACGCGGCCTACACCTTCGCCCTCGGCGGGCTCGCTTTCTGGATGCCGTCCTTCCTCGAACGAGTGCGACACGTGCCGCTCAGCCAGGCCACTACCGGTTTCGGCGAGATCGTGATCGCGACCGGATTCATCGGCACCTTCGCCGGCGGCTGGCTCGGCGACCACCTGCTGCGCTACTCGCGCCAGGCGTATCTGTGGTTCTCGGGAATTACGACGCTGCTCGCCGTCCCGTGCGCGCTGCTGGCGCTCACCGCGCCGGCGCCCGCGGTGTATTACCCGGCAATCATCCTGGCTGAGCTGCTGTTGTTCATGTCGACCGGTCCGATCAACGCGGCGATCGTCAACATTGCGGCGCCGTTCGAGCGTGCCTCGGCCGTTGCGCTCAGCATGTTCGCCATTCACCTGCTGGGGGACGTCCCCTCGCCGGTGATCATCGGACGTCTCTCGGACCTGAGCTCGCTCGGCCAGGCGGTGCTCATCGTGCCGGCGGCGATCGCGCTCAGCGGGATCATCTGGCTGATCGCGGCACGCGTGCACGCGCGGGCGTCGCAGCCGGCGCAGGCGTGAGCCGGCGCACTCGCGCGCCGGGTGCGGACGCTTCGCCCGCGGCGCGTCCGTTCGCCGCCAGGGGGCGGGAAGAGCTGGCGGCGTTGTTCGGCAGCGCGCTCGAAAGCGGCGATGGCCGCTGCGGGGCGCACTGCATCCACGAGCTGTGGATGCGCGGCGAATTCGGCGCGCGCATCGAGAGGGCGCTCGAGCAGCTTTGGCGGCACGCTGCCGCCTCCATCCCTGAGTGGCTGCCGATGCGCTACATCGACTGGCTCCCGACGGCCTACGAGTGCGCGCTCGGCTTCCGGCCGGTGCGGCGCGGCCGCAGCAACCTGTACCTCGTCCTGCTCGATTTCGCGGACCGCCGGCGCGGACCCTACGGCGTCTACGTCGGTATGAGCCGCTATGCGCCGGCCGAGCGCTTCGACCAGCACAAGGCGGGCATCCACGCCGCCGGCAGTGTGCTGAAGCGGGGTCTGGAAGTGCTCACCGGCCCGACGCTGCATCTGCAGCACCTGGCGCGCGCCGAAGCGCAGCGTATCGAGGCGCAGCTTGCGGGGGCGCTCGCCGACGCGGGACTCCTCGTCGAGGGTGGGCACTGATTGCCTTGGCCACCGTCTAGCGGGACACGAAGGCCCGCTCGATTACGTAGTCCCCGGGCTCGCCGCTGCGCGGGGAGATATGGAAGCCGCGCGCGTCGAGGAGCGCGGCGGTATCGCCGAGCATCGCGGCGCTGCCGCACACCATGACCCGGTCGCTTGCCGGGTCGAGGGGCGGCAGATCGAGCTCGCGCGCCAGACGGCCGGACTCGATCAGAGTGGTGAGGCGGCCGCGGTGCACGTAGGGCTCGCGGGTGACGCTCGGGTAATAGCGCAGTTGCGCGCGCACCTGGGGGCCGAGCAGCTCGTGATCCCTGAGCCGCGCGATGCGCGTGCGCACCACTTCGGTCTCACGCGCCCAACGGACTCCGTGCACCAGTACCACCACCGCGAAGCGCTCGTAGACCTCGGGGTCGCTGATCAGGCTGAGAAACGGCGCCGCCCCCGTGCCGGTACCGAGGAGGTAGAGGCGCTCGCCCGGCTTCAGATCGGACAGCACCAGAGTGCCGGTGGGCTTGCGGCTCACCAGTACCTCGTCGCCGGCCTGCAGGTGCTGCAGTCTCGAGGTGAGCGGCCCGTCCGCAACCTTGATGCTGAGGAAATCGAGATGATCCTCGTAGTTCGCGCTGGCGATGCTGTAGGCGCGCAGCAGCGGCCGTCCCTCGACGGGCAGTCCGACCATGAGGAACTGGCCGTTCTCGAACCGCAGGGCGCGATCCCGGGTGGTGGTGAAGGAGAATTGCGAGTCGCTCCAGTGATGCACGGCGAGCACGCGCTCGCTGCCGATGGCCGCTGCCAAGGATGTCTGCTCCGGGTGCTGGTTCCCGCAGGAAATGTTAGCCGGATGAGGCCGGCGCGCTCTGCGTATTTGTACTCATGGACTCAGAAGCCCGGGTTATGAGGCGCACGCGCGGCGCTCACAGCTTCTGCACTATCACCCGGCCGTTGGAGTCGACGTAGACGTGGTAGCGGTTGCCGTCGCGGCAGGTTGCCGTGTAGTCGCTGTCGCCGTTGCGTTTCGCGTCCACCACCGCGTCGCACGTCTGCCCGTGCAGCACGATGGTCGCGGTCAGGTCCTTGCCGAAGGAAGGCTCGTCGGCGGCGCACATGCCCGCAACGGCGGCCAGCACCGCTGCAAGGACGACCGACACCAGCGTCGCGGATTTCATAGTCAGCTCCTGTCGTACGGATCTAGAGGTTGTTGAACCTGGTGCGGTCGCTGAGGATGCCCCAGATCGCATCGCGCGAGGATGCCACCGCGCTCGCCAGCCCCGGATCGGCGTCCTGCAGCAGCGTCACCACTTTCATCAGCAGCAGCTCGTAACTGCGCCGCAGATCGGCGAGCGTCAGCTCGCCGTGGCCGGCGTAGAAGGCGCGAAACTGCCCGAGCAGGTCGTCCACCTGGTTCTTGAGCGACAGCTTGGTGAAGACACCGATTGCGTGCGTTTCGCGCAGCCGCTCCTCGAGTGACCTGAGGTCGAGCGTCGCCGGGGCGGGGGCTGCGATCGGCACCGAGGCGGCGGCGGGTGGGCCGCTCGCCACGGCGCTGGGCGCAGCCGCCGGAGCCGAGCGCTTCGGCGCGCTCGCATGGGTGGCCGGGCCCGTCGCAGGACGGGCCGCCGGGGTCGGGTTGGGAGTCGGAGTCGGATTGGGAGCCGGGGCGGGAACCGCCGCGGGTCGCACGGGCGGCACGGCCGCGGGCTCCGGAGCAGTGGCGGGGCCAGGCGGCGGCGGCGCGGCTGGCGGCGCGGCTGGCGGCTGATGAGCGCAGGCGAGCAGGCCGGAGAATGCGAGTCCGGCCAGGATTTTGCGAACCGCGAACATACGCGGCAGTGTAGGGCATCTAAGACGTGCCGGGCACGCCCGCCTGGTGCAGCGCCCAGGCACACAGCCACACGCACCCGAGCCCGATCGCGAAGTAGAGCCACGCCATGTGCCGCTCGCGCTTTTCCATGCGATCGGGGCCGAGCGGCGAGACGAGGAACGGCCGGCCGTCGGCAGGCTCGGAGATGACGCTGACGCGCTCGATGCTCGACTGCAGCTTCTGAGTCTCGCATTCCCGGGCGGCCGCCTGGCGCGCGCTTTCCCACTCCGCAGCGCTCAGGTGGCCGTCGTGGTCACTATCGAAGCGCGCCAGCAGATTCGCCTGATCCTGCTTCCATTCGTGCAGCCTGGCCGCGGTAGCGGCGGCGAGGTCGCCGGTCTCGGAGTGCGAGCGCAGCTCGCCCATGACGCACACCTCCGTGCCGACCTCGAGGAGCCGCTCGGTGTAGCGGTAAGGTCCCATGAGAAGGGCCGTGTTCACGGCGGGCGGGGGCCCCATGGGACGCGGCTCGTTGCCGTACCAGGTGTTGGTTCGCGAGGGAGTGACCTCGGCCTTTACCGGGCCCACCAGGCACTCGCCATCGTCGTCGGCGAGCACGAACAGCTCGACGCTGGAGGCGCTCTCGACCGTACGCCATTGCGCACGGCCCCGGGCGTCGCGCTGCTCCTCGGCGATCCTGAAGTCCCACCACACGCACGGACGCCCGCTCAAGGGCGCGGCGGTCGGCGCCGCACCCGCGGGCCGGGCCCGTCCCTGCACCTTCACGTAGCCCTGGGCGGCGGAACGGATGTGCAGCAGCGGCGTATCGGCGAGCAGGCGGTCGCGCCGCAGGCGGCGGAAGAAGCCGTACAGGCACAGCAGCGCCCCGGCGCCCGCGAGCGCCGCGATCAACGCCGGGTTCTGCACGCCGTGACCGACCATGACCTCAGCGCGAGAAGGCGGCCTTCAGGTCGACGTCGGCCTTCTCGTCCGTCTGGAAGTGCAGCAGCTGCGCCTCGGGGAAGTTGCCGAGCCCGGCGACCAGTACGCCAGGGAACGAGGCGATGCGCACGTTGTTGGTGTTGACGGCGTCGTTGTACACCTCGCGCCGGTCGGCGATCGCAGTCTCGAGGCCGCTGATGCGGTCCTGCAGATGGCGGAACGCCTCGTTCGCCTTGAGCTGGGGGTAGTTCTCCGCCACCGCGTACAGGCCCGAGAGCCCGGTGCGCAGCTCGCGCTCGGCGGGACCGAGCGAGGCGACGTTGCCGCTGCTGCGGGCGGCATCGACGCCGGCGCGCGCGCGCATGACGCGCTCGAGCGCGCCCGGCTCGTACTGCATGTACTGCTTGCAGACCTCGACGAGCTTCGGCAGCTCGTCGTGACGCTGCACCAGCAGTACGTCGATGTTGGACCAGGCGAGCTTGACCGCGGCGCGCACCTGCACCAGGCCGTTGTAGGCGCCGACCAGGTAGCCGAGCACGGCCACGAACAGGAACAGCACGACCAATAAGCCAAGCATCGGATTACTCCTCAAAACAGGGCTGCCGCATCGAGTCGGGGCGGAGCATACCCGTAACAAGGCCCGTGCAGTGTGAAGGTCTCGGCAGTTGAGGCGGGCGTGACGCGCGTCACACCGGGGCGCTCGTGGCCCTCAGGGGCTCGTGAGGCGCAGCGCCAGCCCGATCCCGGCGAGCTCGTATCCCTTGCTGAAATCGCGGATGTGGCGTGCCATCCAGTCGTGCGCCACCTGGGGCTGGCGCGCCTCGAGCGCCTCCACCAGGCGGTGCTGGGCGGTGGCGATGCGCGCGCGCGCCTGCGGTACCTTGTCGATCATGACGCCGAGCGAGGGCTCGAGCAGCTGCAGCAACGGCTCCTGCGCCAGTCCGAGCACCGGGTTGTGGGTCGCGCGGCCGATGCAGCGGAAGAACTCCGCGCAGCAGCGCACGGCCTCGGCGGCGCGCGCGCCCGCAGTGCCGAAGGCGGTCGCGGCGGCCGCGATGCACTCGAGATCCGCAGACGTGCGGGTGCGCGCGGCGACCTCCGCGAGCGGCGGCTCGAGGATCGTCAGCGCCTCCCATACGTCGCGCACCGTCACGTCGTTGAGCAGCAGCGCATGGCTCACGCCCGCGGCGACCGCCTGCTGATGGGGACGGGACACCGACATCAGCTTCGAGCCCGGGCGGCGGCGCACCAGGCCGCGGCTCTCGAGCTCGCGCAGCGCCTCGCGCACCGTCGAGCGATTCACGCCGAATTGCCGGGCCAGTTCGGTCTCCGGCGGCAGCCGCTCGCCCTCGCGCAGGGCGCGCGACAGGATGCGCTCGCCGATGGTCGCCGCCACCTTGCGGTAGGCGGGCTCCAGGGTGAGCGGCGCGAATTCGACGCTCACGCCGCCGCCTCGAACAGCTCGCGGCCGATCAGCATGCGGCGGATCTCCTGGGTGCCGGCGCCGATCTCGTAGAGCTTTGCATCGCGCAGCAGCCGCCCGGCGGGGTAGTCGTTGATGTAGCCGTTGCCGCCGAGCGCCTGGATCGCCTCGAGGCCCGCCTGGGTGGCGCGCTCGGCCGCGAACAGGATGCAGCTGGCGGCGTCGCGCCGCCGTACGCTGCGCGCGTCGCAGGCGCGGGCCACCGAGTAGACGTAGGCGCGCGCGGCGTTGAGAGAGGCGTACAGGTCGGCGATCTTGCCCTGCATGAGCTCGAAGGTCCCTATGGGCATGCCGAACTGCTTGCGCTCGCGGACGTAGGGCAGCACCACGTCGAGCGCCGCGGCGTGCAGCCCGAGCGAGCCGCCGGCGAGCACCACGCGCTCGTAGTCGAGCCCGCTCATCAGGACGCGCACGCCGCCGTTCTCGGCACCGACCATGTTGGTGGCGGGCACGCGGCAGTCGTCGAATACCAGCTCCGAGGTGCTCGAGCCGCGCATGCCGAGCTTGTCGAGTTTCTGCGCGCTGCTGAAGCCCGGGGTGCCGCGCTCGACGATGAAGACCGAGATGCCGCGCGACCCGGCCGTCGGATCCGTCTTGGCGTAGACCACGACGACATCGGCATCCGGCCCGTTGGTGATCCACATCTTGCGGCCGTTGAGGAGGTACGAGCCGCCGCGCCGCGTGGCCGAGAGCTGCATCGACACGACGTCCGAGCCCGAGCCGGGCTCCGACATGGCGAGCGCCCCGACGTGCTCCCCGGAGACGAGCTTGGGCAGGTAGCGTGCGCACTGCTCCTCGCTGGCATTCAGGCGCAGCTGATTGACGCACAGGTTGGAGTGCGCGCCGTAGGAGAGGCCGACCGCGCCCGAGGCGCGCGAGATCTCCTCCATGACGATGACGTGGGCGAGGTAGCCGAGACCGGCGCCGCCGAAGCGCTCCGGCACGGTGATGCCGAGCAGGCCCTGGGCGCCGAGCGCCGGCCACAGATCCCGGGGAAACTCATTGCTGCGGTCGATGTCCGCGGCACGCGGGGCGATCTGCTCGGCGGCGAAGCGGCGCACCTCACGACGGATCTCATCGAGCTCCGGGCCCAGACCGAAGTCGCTGTCGATGCAGTCGAGCGGGTTCATGGGACTTGCCTTCTCCTTGGGCTGGATCGTATGATTGTCCGACAAACCGTCAATCATGGCAAGTTTCCCATGCCGCGCATCAGCACCCGGGTCGACCTCCAATCCCAGGACTACCGCGACAATCAGCGCGCCATGCGCGCCCTGAGTGACGACCTGCGCCGCGAGGTGGCGCGGGCCGCGCGCGGCGGCTCCAAGGCCGCGGTGGACAAGCACCGGGCCGCGGGCAAGCTCGCCGCGCGCGAGCGGGTGCGGGTGCTGCTCGACACCGGCAGCCCGTTTCTCGAGCTTTCGCAGCTCGCCGCTCACGGGATGTACGGCGGCGACATCGCCTGCGCCGGGATAATCACCGGCATCGGCCGGATCGGCGGCCGGGAGTGCGTGGTGGTGGCCAACGACCCGACGGTCAAGGGCGGCACCTACTACCCCATCACCGTGAAGAAGCACCTGCGGGCCCAGGAGATCGCGCGCGACAACCGCCTGCCGTGCGTCTACCTGGTGGAGAGCGGCGGCGCGTTCCTGCCCGCTCAGGACGAGGTGTTCCCCGACCGTGACCACTTCGGCCGCATCTTCTACAACCAGGCGACGCTCTCAGGGCTCGGGGTCGCGCAGATCTCGGTGGTGCACGGCTCGTGTACCGCCGGCGGGGCCTACGTGCCGGCGATGTCGGATGAGAACGTCATCGTGCGCAACCAGGGGCGCGTGTTCCTCGGCGGCCCGCCGCTCGTCAAGGCCGCCACCGGCGAGGACATCGACGCCGAGACCCTCGGCGGCGCCGACGTGCACTGCCGCGAATCCGGCGTGTGCGATCACTACGCCGAGAACGACACGCACGCGCTCGCCATCGCGCGCCGCATCGTGGCACGTCTCAAGCCGGCCGCGGGCAGCGCGCCGCCGCGCGCGCCGCGCGAGCCTCGCTACGATCCGGCCGAGCTCTACGGCGTGGTCCCGACGAGCCTGCGCAAGCCCTACGACGTGCGCGAGGTGATTGCGCGGCTGGTGGACGATTCCGAGCTCGAGGAGTTCAAGGAGCTCTACGGCACGACGCTCGTGTGCGGCTTCGCGCACCTGGGCGGGTACCCGGTCGGCATCCTTGCCAACAACGGCGTGCTGTTTTCCGAGAGCGCGCTCAAGGGCACGCATTTCATCGAGCTGTGCTCGCGGGAGGAGATCCCGTTGCTGTTCCTGCAGAACATCACCGGCTTCATGGTGGGCCGGCGCGCCGAGGCCGGCGGGATCGCCAAGGACGGCGCCAAGCTGGTCACTGCCGTGGCATGTGCACCGGTTCCAAAGCTTACGGTCCTGGTGGGCGGCAGTTACGGAGCGGGCAACTACGCCATGTGCGGCCGCGCCTATGCGCCGCGTCTGCTGTTTCAGTGGCCGAACGCGCGTATTTCGGTCATGGGGGGAGAGCAGGCGGCCAGTGTGCTCGCGACCGTGAAGCGCGATCAGATGGCGCGCTCCGGGGAACAATGGCCTGCGGACGAGGAGGAGGCGTTCAAGACGCCGATCCGCGAGCAATACGAGCGGCAGGGGCACCCGTACTACTCCTCGGCGCGCCTCTGGGACGACGGAGTGATCGACCCCGCCGAGACGCGCCGCGTGCTGGCGCTGTCGCTCGGTGCGGTGCGGCATGCGCCGCTCGAGGCGGCGCGCTTCGGCGTCTACCGGATGTGACCGTGAGCAAGACGCTGCTGGTCGCGAATCGCGGCGAGATCGCCTGCCGCATCTTCCGCAGCGCGCGGCGCCTCGGGTGGCGCACGGTCGCGGTGTTCTCCGATGCCGACGCGCGCGCGCGCCACACGCGCGAGGCGGACGAGGCGCTCTGGATCGGGCCCGCGCCGGCGCGCGACAGTTACCTCGACATCGAGCGCATCATAGCCGCGGCGCGCGCCAGCGGTGCCGAGGCGATCCATCCGGGTTACGGATTTCTCTCCGAGAATGCCGCTCTCGCCCAGGCCTGTGCCGATGCGCAGATCACCTTCGTCGGACCGCCGGCCGCGGCGATTGCCGCCATGGGCTCGAAGATCGTGGCGAAGAACCGCATGCGGGAGGCGGGCGTGCCGGTGCTGCCGGGATATGCGGGCCCCGAGCAGGACCTGAAGCAGCTCGCCGCCGCGGCCCATACCGTCGGGCTGCCGCTCATCATCAAGCCCGCCGCCGGCGGCGGCGGCAAGGGCATGCAGATCGTGCGCCAGGAGTCCGAGCTCACCGCCGCGCTGGCCGCAGCGCGCCGTCTCGCCGAGAGCGCCTTCGGCGACGGGGCGCTGCTGCTCGAGCGGTTCCTGCCGACGCCGCGCCACCTCGAGGTTCAGGTGTTCGGCGACACCCACGGCAACCTGGTGCACCTCGGCGACCGTGACTGCTCGGCGCAGCGCCGCCATCAGAAGCTCATCGAGGAGGCGCCGGCTCCCAACGTGCCGGACGCGGTGCGTACGCGGCTGCGGGCCGCGGCGCTGGTGGTGGCGCGGGAGATCGGCTACCAGAGCGCCGGCACCGTCGAGTTCCTCTACGACGGGCGCGAGTTCTATTTCATGGAGATGAACACGCGTCTGCAGGTCGAGCACACGGTCACCGAGGCCGTCACCGGCCTCGACCTGGTCGAATGGCAGTTGCGCATCGCCGGCGGCGAGCCGCTGCCGCTCACGCAGGAGCAGGTGCATCTCGACGGGCACGCCATCGAAGCGCGCGTCTGTGCCGAGGATCCGGACCGCAGCTTTCTCCCGAGCGCCGGCCGCCTGGCCCTGATGGAGTGGCCGGCACTCGAGTCGGTCCGCGTCGATGCCGGCTTCGAGACCGGCGACACCGTGCCCGATTGCTACGACTCGCTCCTCGGCAAGGTGATCGCCTGGGCGCCCGAGCGCGGCCTCGCGGCCGAGCGTCTGGCGCGCGCCCTCAACGAGACCTACAGCGCCGGCGTCCGTACCAACGAGCGCTGGCTGGCGCGCGTGCTGCGCTCGCGGCGTTTCCTCGAGGTGCGTCACAACATTGCCTTGCTCGACAAGGGTGCGGGTGAATTTGCCGCGCCCTCCGCGGTCGCACCCGAGACGCTGATCCTCGCCGCGCTCGCGGTGCACGCGGCGACGCCCGCCGGCGACTCGAGTCCCTGGGCGGTGTGCGATGGCTTCACGCCCAACCTGCCCGCGGCGATCGCCCGCGCGCTCACCTGGAAGGGGCACACGCATACGGTGGAGTTGGGATTCGCGGCCGGCAAGCCCGTGTCGGCCACCGTGGATGGCCGTACGCTGCTGCAGCTCACGGACCTGGCCTTCACAGGGCGCGCCGATGGAACCGGGACGATCGCCGCGCGGCTCGTCGAGCGGCGCCGCCACGCCCGCTGCCGCGTCGAGGGTATGAACGTCACACTCTGGGACGAGGACGCGCAGTACGACTTTCTCCTCGAGGATCCGCGCAGCCGCGAATTCACCGCGAGCGCCAGCACCGGCGGCCTCACGACCCCGCTCCCGGGAGTGGTGGTGTCCGTGCCGGTATCGGTCGGACAGAAGGTGGCGGCGGGCGAGGTGCTGATGGTGATCGAGGCCATGAAGATGGAACACACGATCACCGCGCCCTACGCCGGTACGGTGCAGTCGATCCACTTCGCGCGCGGCGACCGGGTCCCCGAGGCGAGCCAGCTCCTCGAGCTGGCACGCGCCGCGAGCTGAGGATGTTCCAGAATTTCCAGGTGGAGCGCGCGGCCGGGTGTCGGCGCAGGAGGAGAAATGGACAAATCGCTGTTGATGGGATTGGTGATCGGCGGGGCGGTTGCCGTTGGCGCCGGCGCGGTCGCGGGACTCAAGCTGATCAACCGGGGCCCGGAGTATGCGGAGGTCCTGAAGGTCACCCCGGTGACCAGGACCATCCGCACCCCGCGCCAGGAGTGCCACGACGAGCAGGTCACCCGCCAGGCGCCGGTCAAGGATGAACATCAGGTGCTCGGCACGATCGCCGGAGCCGTGATCGGCGGAGTCGTGGGCCACCAGATCGGCGGCGGTAGCGGGCGCGACATCGCGACCGTCGCCGGGGCCGCCGGCGGCGGCTACGCCGGCAACCGCGTCCAGAAGAACCTGCAGGATCGCGACACCGTGACGACTACCGAGCAGAGATGTACCACGGTGTACGACAGCTCAGAGAAGATCACCGGTTATCACGTTCGCTACCGGCTGGGCACCAAGGAGGCGAGCGTGCAGATGGATCACGACCCCGGGCCGCGCATTCCCGTGCATGACGGCCAGCTCGACCTCACGGCCGCCGCACGGCAAAAATCGGGCTGACGCCTCGCAGGCCCCGGCGCTGGGGGCCAGCGCGCCGCGCGCGTCAGTGCTGCTTCGGGGCGGACGTCTTCGGCGCGGCGCCGGCGGTCTTGGGCGCGCTGGCGCGTGCCATCGCGATCACCTTGTCGGCGAGCACCAGCAGCTCGCGGAACGTCTGCTCCTCGTCGGCCGCCTGCGTCGGACTGATGACCACATAGCGCCCGTTGACTGCGAGCGTCGGGATCGCGTCGACCGCGAAATCCTCAGCCAGCTGATCGGCCTGCACGGTCTGGTTGTTGACTCCGAAGGAGACGTAGGCGTTGGCGAACGCGGTGGCATCCCCGCCCTGCTTCCCGACCCAGTCGGAGATCGACTGCTCGTCGAAGAGATTCTGATGCTCGTCGTGGATGGCGCGGAACAGCGCGGCGTCGAGCTTCTTCAAGCCGCCGGTCGCCTCGAGCGCATAGTAGGTGCGTGCGAGGTTCATCCACTGCGGCCGGCCGTAACTCACCGCGACACGCTTGAAGGCGACGTCCTTGGGCTCCGTGGCGACCCAGGCGCTCACCAGCGGGTTGAACTTGGCGCAGTGCGGACAGGCGTACGAGAAGAACTCCATCACCTCGATCTTCCCCGGGCTCGAGGTCGGCCTGGCAGGGGTGATCACGCGGTAGTCGCGTCCCTCGACGAGCTGCGCCGACGCGGTCGCCGCGGCGCAGACCGCTGCGAGGGCGAGGCATGAGACGGCGAGGGTCAGGAAGCGGAAGCGGGTTGGCATTCGGTGGGTCTCCGTCGGGAGGTGGAAACGTAGCACGAAGCGCGGTCGAAGAACCTCCATGGGCGCCGCGCCCAGACGCCGGCATAGTCGACGCCGATGCGCGTGCTGCGCCCGATCGCGACCGGAGCCGGCCGGCGCGGCCGCTCGATCCACAGCTCGGCCCCGCGCAGGTCCGCGCCGTTCAGGCGCCGGTCGACATGCATCGCGCGGCACAACAGGCCCGGTCCCCAGGTTTTGTCCGTGATCCCCGCCAACGGTTCCACCGCCCGCAGCAGCACCGCATGCGGTACTCCCTCCCGGGCGGTCACCACATTAAGACAATTCCAGAAACCGTAAACGAAGTAGACGTAGGCGTAACCCGGAGGACCGAACATCACTTCGGTTCGCGCAGTCCGTCCGCGCGCGGAATGCGCTGCGCGATCGCGGGGACCGAGGTACGCTTCCGTCTCGACGATGCGCCCGCGGCGCACGGTGCCGCCGTCGTCGTGCACGAGGTGCATGCCGATGAGCTCACGTGCGACGGAGAGCGCGCTGCGATCGTAGAAAGTGCGCCCAGGCTTGCGGGAAGAAGTCATCGCGCGATGCTAAGAGATTTGGGCTTTTGTAGTAAAATCAACGTTATGGAGTTACTGAAGCGCCGTGCGGCGGCAGTCTGTCTGGTCGGCGCCGCGTGGCTCGCCGCGCCTGCCGGAGCGAGCGTCTACTCCCTGCCGCCCGATGGCTCGTCCGTCGTCGGCACGGACGAGGCGGTCACGACCGTCTACGAGGACACGCTGCCCGATCTCGCCCATCGCTACAGCCTCGGCTACTACGAGATCATCCGCGCCAATCCCGGCGTCGACGTGTGGTTGCCGGGGGCCGGCAAGCGCATCGTGTTGCCCGGCCGGCGCATTCTCCCCTCGGCTCCACGCGAGGGGATCGTGGTCAACCTGCCCGAGCATCGCCTCTACTATTTCCCCAAGCCGCGCAACCCGCGCGAGCAGCGCGTGGTCATCACTTATCCGATCAGCATCGGCAAGATGGACTGGCGTACGCCGCTCGGCGAGACGCGGGTCATCGCCAGGATCCGTAATCCCGCCTGGTATCCGCCGGAGTCGATTCGCAAGGAGCATGCCGCCAACGACGATCCGCTGCCGAAGGTCGTCCCGGCGGGGCCCGACAATCCGCTCGGCGCGTTCGCGCTGCGGCTCGCAGCCGGCAAGGGTGAGTACATGATTCACGGCACCAACAACCCGACCGCCGTCGGGATGTCGGTGACACACGGTTGCATCCGCATGTACCCCGAGGACGTTGCGGCGCTGTTCCCGTTGATTCCGGTCGGGACCAGGGTGTGGCTGGTCAACGAGCCGGTGAAGGTGGCTTGGGTGGACGGTGAGCTGCTGCTCGAGGCGCATCCACCGGTCGATGCGGAGGGCCAGACTGCGGAGCCCGATCTGGAGCTGCTCTCCAGGCTCCTCGACCAGGCACTCGGGGAGAGCACCGCGGCGATCCACTGGGACCTGGCCCGCAAGACTCTGCAGGCGGCGGATGGCATTCCGACCGTGGTCGGACTGGCGGCGACCCGGGACAGTCCCGCGCGCGAGGCTCCCAAGCGCCTCGCGAGCGGCCCGGCCGCCGCGGCCAAGCGCTAGCGCCCCGGGCTGTCCGCGCGCGGCTGCATCAGCAATCGCAGGATGGATGCGACGCGGCCCGCCAACGTGAGCGCCAGGCGCGCCCAGGTAATGAAGGTGAGCACTTCGCGCGTGCGCCGCAGCAGCAGCACGCCGACGAGCGCTGCGGCCCAGGCGAGCGGGTGCCGCAGGTGGCTCAAGGCGGAGCCGTGGAGCATCGTGCCGGGATTGAGCTGCGCCAGGCGGCCGGCGAGTTCCTCGCGCTGAGCCTCGCACTGCCGGAGCAACTCCCGGCGCCTCTGCTCGAGTTCCCTCAGGCGAGTCATGGCGGGGCGGTCCGCCGCCGGTCGCGATCGAGCTGCTCGACCGAGTCGCGGAGTATTCCCGGCCGGCGGTGGAACAGATGCACGCCGATCAGGGCGCACGCCACGCCGATCACGAGGAACGCGATCCCACCGCCGAGCAGTCCGAGCACGCGATGCGAGTTCCACAGCGTCTCGATGAGCGCCACCACGGCGAAGGCGAGCGCCACCAGCACGCACAGAATGGCGGCCAGCGCGCAGATGAGCGCGCGCACCAACCCGATGAGTTGGATCTCGAGCTCGACCGCGGCGAGCTCGAGCCGGGTTCGCAGGGCATCGAGCGCCGCGGACGCCAGGCCCTGGAGCGGCGGGTGCCGCTCCGAGGGGCCGAGACCCTCGGGCGCGGCGCCGACGCTCATCCCCTGCGGCCCATGATGAGGCCGACCAGGAGCGCCACCCCGCCGGCCACCGCCACCGCCTGCCACGGGTTGTCGCGCACGTAGCTGTCCACTTCGCGCGCGCGCGAGCTGACCTGCTGCTCGAGAGTCGCCATGCGGTCGCGCA
The DNA here is from genome assembly GCA_035542535.1 of Steroidobacteraceae bacterium. Lineage (GTDB taxonomy): Bacteria > Pseudomonadota > Gammaproteobacteria > Steroidobacterales > Steroidobacteraceae > 13-2-20CM-66-19. The sequence continues at coordinate 18,295 of DATKLG010000056.1, read as the reverse complement.
GCTCCGCCAGCGTCGTCTCGGCATGCTTCTGCTCGGCAGCGCTCGCGGTGCCGGTCGAAGTGCGCAGCAACGCCTCGGCATCTCGGACCAGCGTACGCAGCTCCTCGGCCAGTTTTCCGCCGTCGAAGACTTCCGTCATAAGCAGCTCCTCACGCTAGTCTCGCCGCAGATGCGGCCGGAAGCGTATAGGGATTTACGCATATTCGGCCCGAAACCGCGAGACGCGGGAATTGAGCTGCGTTACTCTGCGATCGGAAGTGCCCCGATGAGCCCGTCGGTTCCCAATCCGCTCCTGGAGCTGCGCAAGCTCGGCGAGAGCGCGTGGCTGGACGATCTCGGCCGCGGCATGCTCGACGACGGCAGCCTCGCGCGCCTCATCCGCGAGGACGGCGTCGCGGGCGTGACCTCGAATCCCGCGATCTTCGGCCACTCGATGACGAGCGACCCGCGCTACGCGCAACCGATCGCGCGGCTGCTGTCGACGGCGTCGTCCGCCATGGCTCTCTACGAGGAGCTCGCGCTCGGCGACGTGCGCGAGGCCGCGGGGCTCCTGCGCGGGCTGTACGACGGCAGCTCCGGCGCCGATGGCTTCGTGAGCTTCGAGGTATCGCCGCATCTCGCCTACGACGGCCCAGGCAGTCTCGCCGAGGCACGCCGGCTGTGGCAGCGGCTTGGCGTTCCCAACATCTTCATCAAGATTCCGGGCACCGAGGCGGGATTGCCGGTGATCCGCGATCTCATCGCCGAGGGCATCAACGTCAACGTGACGCTGCTGTTCTCGCCCGAGCGCTACCGCGCCGTGGCGCAGGCTTACATGGACGGTCTCACCCTGCGCGCCCGTGCCGGCCGTCCGCTCGCGGGCGTCGCCTCGGTGGCGAGCTTCTTCCTCAGCCGCATCGACACGCTGGTGGACAAGCGGCTGGACGCGCTCGCCAACCGGCAGCCGGCGGCGCGTGCGCTGCGCGGCAAAGCCGCCATCGCCTTCGCTTGCCGTGCCTACGAGCTCTTCGAGTCGATACTCGCGACGCCGCAGTGGCAGGGGCTTGCCGCAGCCGGCGCGCGCCCGCAGCGGCTCCTGTGGGCGTCGACCTCGACCAAGGACCCGAGCTACAGCCCGATCAAGTACGTCGAGGAGCTGGTCGTGCCGGGGACCGTGAATACCATGCCGCTCGAGACGCTGAATGCCTACCGGCGCCTCGGCCGCCCCGAGCTGCGCCTCGAGCGCCACCTCGCCGAGGCCGCGGACGTACGCGAAGGCCTCGAGCGGCTCGACATCGATCTCGAGGGGGTGGCGGCGCAGCTCGAACGCGAGGGGGTCGCCAAGTTCATCGAGCCGTTCGACCAGCTGCAGAAATGGCTCGAGGACCGGCGGCGTGCGGGCCGGACGTCCTGAGACAGACGGGAGAGGCAGTGGAAACCGACGCGGTACGCGAAAGGCTGCTCAAACGCCGGGACGAGCTGCGGCAGCGGGCGAGCGACGCGAGCGCAGATCTGCGCCACGAGACGGATCCGCTGTCGGCCGACTTCGCCGAGCAGGTGACACAGCGCGAGAATGACGACGTGCTCGGCGCGATCTCGCACTCGGCGCGTGCCGAGCTCCAGCAGGTCGAGGCCGCGCTGCGCCGCCTGGCACAGGGGCGCTACACGACCTGCTCTGCGTGCGGGGGCGACATCGAGCCCGAGCGGCTCGCCGCGGTGCCCTACACGGACCGCTGCCGTGCCTGTGCCGAGGCGGCGCGACCGATGCCCGGGCGCGGGCGCCCCGCCGGCTGAGCGGCGCGTGCTGCGGGCGAGCCGATATTGACGGCCTCGGGCGTCATCACGGTCACGACCGATTTCGGGCACCAGGGCCCGTTCGTCGGGGTCATCAAGGGCTGCATCCTGACGCGCTTCCCCGCGGCGCGGATCGTCGATCTCACCCACGAAATCGTGGTGCATTGGCCGGCGGAGGCAGGCTTCTGGCTCGCGCGCGCTTTCCCATTCTTCCCGGCCGGGACGGTGCACATCGCGGTCGTGGATCCCGGAGTCGGGACCTCGCGCGACATTCTGGCCCTCGAGGCGGGCGGACACGTCTTCATCGCTCCCGACAACGGGCTGCTCGCCCCCGTCGCGGGCCGCTACTCCGAGGCGCGCCTCACGCGCCTGACCGTGACCGGGCTCGCGCGCCTTGGGATCGGGCACCCGAGCGCGACGTTCCATGGAAGGGACATCTTCGCCCCCGTCGCCGCCGAGCTCGCCGCCGGGCGCTGCCGGGCGTCGGAGCTCGGCGAGCCGGTCGACACACTCGCGCCCTCCTGGGTCGACGATCCAACGGTCGAGCCGGCGAGCGTCTCCGGCGTGGTCATTACCATCGACCATTTCGGCAATCTCATCACCAACATTGACGCCTCGCTCATCGAGCGTTTCCGCATGCCCGTCGCCCACGCGGGCAATCATGCCTTTCCGCTCCGGCGGACCTACGGCGATGCGCAACCGGGCCAGTATCTGGCTCTCATCAATTCCTTCGGCGTGCTGGAGATCGCGCGCGCGGAGCACAACGCGGCGGAGGGCTTGGGGCTGAGCCGGGGAGCGCCCGTGGTAGTCCGGGACGGCACCGATCACGCTTAAGCTCTGGCCCCCTTGTCCGGTGCCGGAGCGCCCCCATTGCGGCAAATGTTGATCGGCGGCGCGAATCGGCTATAGTTCGCGCCTTGTTCCATGCCCAATAAGCACGTTACTCTTTGAATTAATTCAGGATTTGCACTGGCAAATGGCTGAGCGGGACAACGAGGGCTTCGACCTCGACGAGGAATTCCTGAACAGTCCCCCCGAGGACGGCACCGATTACGACCGGTTGCTCGATCGGGTGGACAAGCGCGTGCGTACTCAGGGCAAGCGGGGCAAGGCTGCCTGGAGCCGCCTCGAGGAAGTGCTGGCGGACAAGAAGCTAGAGAAAGACCTCCAGGACTTCGACGACGAGCTTTGAGCGGTTGAGAACCGCAGCTCGCACGGCTCACTCCAAGCTCAAGAGATGACCGAATCCGGTGGCCTTAAGCTGTGAGGCTGCCGCGCGCGTCACGCGGAGAATCGAGCCCTTGTCCCGAACCCCCTCGTCGTGGATCGTCCTCAAGTTCGGCGGAACGAGCGTCGCGACGCTCGCCAACTGGACCAACATCGCGCGCGTTGCCGGGGCGCGTGCGGCAGGCGGAGCGCGGGTACTGATCGTGCATTCGGCCGTGAGTGGGATCACGGACCGTCTCGAGCGGCTGCTCGACGCGGCGATCGCCGGGGCGCACGAGGAGGAGCTGCGGGCCATCGAGGAAAGACATCGGCGGCTCGCGGCCGATCTCGAAGTGCCGCTCGGCGCGGAGGTCGAGCACCACCTCGCGGAGCTGCGCGAGATCGCCGCCGGCATCGCCCTGGTGCGCGAGGTGAGCGACCGGACGCGGGCGCGCGTGATGGCGACCGGCGAGCTCATGGCCACCCGGATCGGCGCGAGTTTTCTCATGGCGCGGGGTCTCCCGGTTGCCTGGCAGGATGCCCGTACGCTGCTGCGCGCCGAGGCGCGCGACAGCGCCTCGGAGCGCGCCAGCGTGCTCTCGGCGGTGTGCAACTTCACGCCGGACGAGGCGCTCGCCGCTCACCTCGCGGCGCTCGCCCCCATCCTCGTCACGCAAGGCTTCATCGCGAGCGATGACGAAGGCAACACGGTGCTGCTCGGCCGCGGCGGATCGGACACTTCCGGGGCCTATCTCGCGGCCAAACTGCGTGCGCAGCGGCTCGAGATCTGGACCGACGTTCCCGGGATGTTCAGCGCCAACCCGCGCGCCACGCCGAGCGCGCGGCTGCTGCGGGCACTGCACTACGACGAGGCCCAGGAGATCGCGACCAGCGGCGCCAAGGTCCTCCATCCGCGTTGCATCCTGCCGGCGCGCCAGCAGCGCATTCCGCTCCATATCTATGCAACCCAGGCGCCGGATCTCGAGGGCACGGTGCTCAGCGCCGAGGGCGGCGAGGGCGGGGCGCAGGTCAAGGCGGTGTGCACCAAGAAGGGCATTACGCTCATCTCGATGGAGAGTCCCGGCATGTGGCACCAGGTCGGCTTTCTCGCCGACGCCTTCCAGGTGTTCAAGCAGCACGGGTTGTCGGTAGACCTGGTATCGACCTCCGAGACCAATGTGACCGTGTCGCTCGACCCGGCGGCCAATACGCTCGACAACGCCCAGGTGAGTGCGCTGGTCGCGGACCTCGCACGTCTGTGCCGCGTGCAGGTCATCGGGCCGTGCGCCTCCGTGAGCCTGGTCGGGCGCAACATCCGGGCGATCCTGCACCAGCTGGGCGGCGCCTTCGAGTTCTTCGAGGAGCAGAAGATCCACCTGGTGAGCCAGGCCGCCAACGATCTGAACTTCACCTTTGTGGTCGACGAGAATCAGGGCGATCGCCTGGTCGAGCAGCTGCACGAGCTGCTCATCCGGCCGGTTCCCGGCGACAAGGTCCTCGGTCCCACCTGGCAGCAGCTGTTCTCCGCCCCCGCGCCGGAAGCGGCCCGCGCGCCGCCCTGGTGGCGCACGCGCCGCGCCGAGCTGCTGGCTGCGCTCGCGGAGCGCCCCGCCGCCTACGTGTACGACCTCGCGACGGTGCGGGGCGCCGCCCGCGCGCTGCGTGCCCTCGGATCTGTCGACCGGGTGCACTACTCGATGAAGGCCAATCCCCACGCCGACATCCTGCGCGCGCTCCACGGCGAGGGCATCGAGTTCGAGTGCGTCTCGCGCGGGGAGGTCGAGCATCTGCTCGCGCACCTGCCGGAGCTGCCGCCCGAGCGCATCCTCTACACGCCGAATTTCGCCCCACGGGAGGAGTACGCCTGGGCGCTGGCGCGCGGTGTCCGCGTCACGGTCGACAACGGCTACGCGCTCACGGCCTGGCCGGAGCTGTTCGCCGGCCGTGAGATCTTCGCGCGCCTCGACACCGGCGTCGGTCGCGGGCATCACAGCCACGTGCGCACCGCCGGTACGCGCTCGAAGTTCGGCGTGCCGATCGCAGAGCTGCCGGCGTTCGCGCGCCAGGCGCGCGCGGTGGGTGCGCGCATCACGGGGCTCGAGGCGCACGTCGGCAGCGGCATCTTCGACGTCACGAGCTGGGAGCACACCGCGCGGCTCCTGGCGGCGGCAGCGCAGGCTCTGCCGGAGGTGCGGGTCATCGACGTGGGCGGCGGCCTCGGAGTGCCGGAGCGCGCCGACCAGCCTGGCGTCGATCTCGGCAGGCTCGACGCGCTGCTCGCGGCGGTGCGCGCCGAGCACGCAGGCCTCGAGGTATGGCTCGAGCCGGGGCGCTACCTGGTGGCGGCCGCCGGCGTGCTGCTCGCGCGGGTGACGCAGCTCAAGCAGAAGGGCGGCGTGCGCTTCGTTGGGGTCGCCACCGGCATGAACTCCCTGATCCGTCCGGCACTCTACGGCTCGTACCATGAGATCGCGAACCTGACACGCATCGACGAGCCGGCGACCGAGCTCACGAACGTCGTCGGACCCATCTGCGAGAGCGCCGACGTGCTCGGCCACGACCGCCTGTTGCCGCCGACGTACGAGGACGACGTGCTGGTGATCGCCAACGCCGGCGCCTACGGCCACACGATGAGCTCGCACTACAACCTGCGCAGTCCGGCCGCGGAGCTCGTCCTCTGAGGCGCCTGCTGTTCGGACTCCTCGGCACGGTCGCGCTCGGCTGTGCGCTGTACGCCCTCTATCTCGGCATGGTGGTCACGCGCCAGTTCGAGGGACGTCGCTGGACGCTGCCGGCGCGGGTGTACGCCGCGCCGCTCGAGCTGTACGCGGGACTCGCGCTCGGGAGCGCCGAGGTCGTCCGTGAGCTCGAGCGACTGCACTACCGCAAGGTCACCCAGCTCGACCGGCCGGGAACCTATCGCGTGAACGGCGCGCGCATCGACGTGGCGCTGCGACCGGCGCGCTTCGCCGACGAGCAACGCGACGCGCAGCTCCTCAGCATCTTCGCGGGCGCGCAGGGCATCGACAGCCTGAAGGATGCCGCCGGGCGCGAGGTGCCGGTGATCAGGCTGGAGCCGCTCCTCATCGGCAGCATCTTTCCGAGCCACGGCGAGGACCGCATCGTCCTCACGCCGCGTGAAGTGCCGCCGCTGCTGCCCGCGGCGCTCAAGGCGGTCGAGGACCGGCGCTTCGATTCGCACCGCGGCGTCGATCCGCAGGCGATCCTGCGGGCGCTGTGGGTGGATGCGCGCGCCGGTCAGATCGAGCAGGGTGGCAGCACGCTCACGCAGCAGCTGGTGCGCAGCTATTTCCTCTCCTCCCGGCAGACACTCGGGCGCAAGATCCGCGAGGCGATCATGGCGATGGCGCTCGATGCGCACTTCACCAAGGACGATCTCATGAACGCCTACATCAATGAGATCTTCCTCGGCCAGGACGGCAATCGCGCCATCCACGGCTTCGGACTCGCCAGCCAGTTCTATTTCGGCAAGCCGCTCACCGAGCTCGATCTCTCCGAAGTAGCGCTGCTGGTCGCCGTCGTGCGCGGTCCGTCCTTCTACGATCCGCGCCGGCACGCCGACCGCGCACTCGCACGCCGCAATCTGGTGCTCCAGGAGCTCGCCGAACAGCACGTCGTCTCGGCGGCCGAGGCGCTCGAGGCGTCGCGGCGGCCGCTCGGGGTCTCCGCCCGGCCGGCGGGCGCTTACTATCCCGCTTACCTCGATTTCGTGCGGCGAACGCTGCGCCGCGACTACCGCGACCAGGACCTGACCGAAGAGGGCCTGTCGATCTACACCAGTCTCGAGCCGCGCGCCCAGGACGAGGCCGAGCGCGCGCTCGAGCACGAGCTCGCCCGGCTCGACCGCTTGCGGAGACGCAGCGCCGAGCCCGAGACCCTCGAGGGCGCGGTGGTGGTCACGACGCCGCAAAGCGGCGATGTGATCGCGATCGTCGGCGGGCGTGACGTCGGCTACGACGGCTTCGACCGTGCCCTGGATGCGCGCCGCACCATGGGTTCGCTGGTGAAGCCCTTCATATATCTCACGGCGCTCGAGAGTGGCCGCTATAACGCCGCCACGATCGTGCAGGACGAGCCGGTGGACCTGAAGCTGGCGGGCGGGCAGCACTGGCGGCCCGAGAACTTCAGCCGCGACGTCAACGGACCCGTGCCGGTGGTGCGGGCGCTCGCCGAATCGCTCAACCTCGCCACCGTCGGCGTCGGCCTCGACCTCGGGCTGCCGAAGATCGCCGAGACGCTCGGGCGCTTCGGCCTCGAGCAGCCGCCCGAGCAGGTGCCGGCGATGCTGCTCGGGTCGGTGAGCGTGACGCCGCTCGAGGCGGCGCAGCTCTACAACGGGCTCGCGAACGGCGGCTTCCGCAATCCGCTGCGCGCGGTGCGCGCCGTGGTGGCCGCGGACGGTAAAGCGCTCAAGGCATTTCCCGTGACTGTCACCCAGGTGGCGACCCCCGCGGCCGTATACCAGCTCGACCGCCTGCTCACCGAGGTCATGGATCGCGGTACCGGCCGGCCGGCGCGCCCGCTTCTACCCCCCGGGCTCGTAGTGGCGGGCAAGTCGGGTACCTCCTCCGACTATCGCGACAGCTGGTTCGCCGGCTTCTCGGGCAGCGATCTCACGGTGGTCTGGATCGGCTACGACGACAACGCGCCGACCGGCCTCACGGGCTCGGCGGGAGCCCTGCCGGTGTGGGCCCATATCATGGCGGGTCTCGGAGGCAGCTCGTGGAATGCACCGATGCCGGAAGGGCTCGTCGACATGGAGATAGAGTTCGGCTCGGGGCTGCGTGTTCTGCCCGGCTGCTCGGACGACCGGGTGACGGTGGCGGTGCCCGCCGCGACGCAGATTCCCGCCAAGGCCGGCTGCGGCTTCAGCGATCGCAGCAATCCCGTCACGACCTTCATCGACCGCACGCAGCAGTGGCTCCGCAACCTCGCTCGCTGACCGCAGCGCTGCTGGCCGCGCTGGCGCTCGCCGCCTGCGCGGCGTCCGCGCCCGTGCCTTCAGGCTCGCGGCCCGGCACTACCGTGCCCGGGCCTTCCACCCCGGGCGGTTCTGCGACCCCGGTCCCGTCGCCGCCGCCGCCGGCGGCCCCGGCACGGCAGTTTCGCCTGGGTGCCGCCGCGAGCGCGCTGGTTGCGCAGGCGCACACCCAGGCGGGGAGCGGCGAGTTCGCGGCGGCCGGCGCGACGCTCGAGCGCGCGTTGCGCATCGAGCCCGACAACCCGTTGCTGTGGATCGAGCTCGGGCGCGTGCAGCTGGGAGAGGGCAATGCCTCCCAGGCTGACGGCATGGGGCGCAAGGCGCTCGCGCTCGGGACGGGAGATCCGGCGGCGCAGGCCGCGGCATGGCGGCTCATCGCGGACTCGCTCCGCGCCCGCGGCCGCAACGCCGAAGCGCTCGAGGCGGACCAGCACGCCGGCAGCGCCGCGCCCCGGTGAAGTGAAGCAATTCCTCACATTTCAAGTGCCTGTGCTTGCGCCGCCGGGCCTTCAAACCCTACACTGAAGGCCACTCATCGAGACCGGCTGAGGGATAGGCCCTTGGACGCCGGGGCAACCGCCAGGCTTAACCACCCTGGAAAGGTGCCAACTCCTGCGATTCCCGCCCTCGGGGGATCGATAGATGAGCGGTCGGCGTAGCCTCCCGGGATCTCCCGGACGAGGATGGACGCGACAAGCCTGGCGCCGCCCGCGCCGGCACGCTCCGCAGGTGTCCGATGAACGACAAGGACATTGAGCGGAGCATCCATGAAGAGCATCACCGACCTTCTGTCAGCGGACCGTGGAGCAGCCAACGGCGTGAGCCAGCTCACCCGGACCGTACGCGCCGGTCTCGAGTGTGGCGATGAAACCGGCTGCGTGATGCCGCCGCTGCACCTTTCCTCGACTTTTGCATTCCGCGCCTTCGGTGAGAAGCGCGCCTACGACTACACACGCTCCGGCAACCCGACGCGCGACCTGCTCGCCGGGGCGCTCGCCGAGCTCGAGCAGGGTGCGGGCGCGGTCGTCACCGCGAGCGGCATGGCGGCGGTCACTCTGACCGGATATCTCGTTCCGGCCGGCGCGCGCATCGTCGCGCCGCACGACTGTTACGGGGGCACCTATCGCCTCTTCGACGCCTGGCGGCGCCGCGGCGAGCGCCAGGTCGAGTTCGTCGACTTCGGCGACGAAGCGGCGGTGCGCGAGGCTCTCGCCGAGCCGACGGCGCTCCTGTGGATCGAGACGCCGAGCAACCCATTGCTGCGCATCACGGACATCGCGGCATTCGCCGCCTTGGGGAAGGCGAGCGGCGCGCTGATCGTCGTCGACAACACCTTTCTCTCGCCGGCGTGGCAGCAACCGCTCACCCTCGGCGCGGATCTCGTGGTGCACTCGACTACCAAGTATCTGAACGGGCACAGCGATGTGGTGGGCGGTGCGGTCGTGGCAGGCGATCCGGCGCTGCACCAGCAGCTCACCTGGTGGGCCAATTGCCTGGGGGTGACCGGGGCGCCGTTCGACAGCTTTCTCACGCTGCGCGGACTGCGGACGCTGCACGCGCGGCTCGAGCACCATGCGCGCAATGCGCACGAGCTCGCGCACTGGCTCGCCGCCGAGGCGAATGTACGGCACGTGTGGTACCCGGGGCTCGCGAGCCATCCGGGGCACGCGCTGGCCGCGCGCCAGCAGCGCGGCTTCGGCGCGGTCGTCACGCTCGAGCTCGAGGGCGGGCAGGACGCGGTACGCGAGTTCGTCTCCGACCTCGGTTGCTTCTCGCTGGCGGAATCTCTGGGGGGCGTCGAGAGCCTGGTGGCGCATCCGGCCAGCATGACTCATGCGGCCATGGACCCGGCGGCGCGTGCCAAGGCCGGTCTCACCGACGGCCTGATCCGGCTCTCGGTCGGGATCGAGGCGCTGGAGGATCTGCGTGCGGATCTGGCACGCGCACTGGCGCGCGCCGCGCAGGTGTTGACGGCGCAGCCGCTCAGGCGCGCGGCGGGAGGCTGCTGACGACCGCCTCGGCTGCCTCGCGCGTGCCGAGCGGTCGGGTGCCCGGGGCGGCGACATCGACGGTACGCGCACCCCTGGCGAGCGCGGTATCGGCCGCGTGCTCGAGCGCCGCGGCTTCTCGCTCGAGCCCGAGCGAGTGTCTCAGCAGCAGCGCCACGCTGTAGATCGTGCCGTAAGGATTGGCGATGCCGCGGCCTGCGATGTCCGGAGCCGAGCCGTGGATCGGCTCGTACACGCCGCGACGCCCCTCGCCGAGGGAGGCCGACGGCAGCAGCCCCAACGAGCCGGCCAGCATGGACGCCTCGTCGGTGAGGATGTCGCCGAACATGTTCTCGGTCACCAGCACGTCGAAGTCCCGTGGCCGGTGGATGAGATGCATGGCAGCCGCATCCACCAGCTGGTGCTCGAGTGCGACGTCGGGAAACTCCTCCCGGATCACCCGCTGGCACACCGCGCGCCACAGGCGCGAGGTCTCGAGCACGTTCGCCTTGTCGATCGAGGTGAGGCGGCGGCGCCGTGTGCGCGCCAGGCGTGCCGCGGTGCGCACGATGCGCTCGATCTCGGCGGCCGTGTAGACGCACAGGTCGGTGGCGCGCGCCGCATCGCGGGTCTTCTCGCCGAAGTAGATCCCGCCGGTCAGTTCCCGTACGAATACGAGGTCGACGTCCCGGACGATCTCGGGCCTGAGGGTCGAGGCACTCGCCAGGGCCGCGTGCACCTTCACGGGCCTCAGATTGGCATAGACACCGAGCTCCTTGCGCAGGCGCAGGAGCCCGGTCTCGGGTCGTACCGGCGTCTCCGCTCGAGACCACTTCGGCCCGCCGATGGCGCCGAGCAGCACGGCATCGGCCGCGCGGCAGGCGGCGAGTGTTGCCTGCGGCAGCGGATCGCCGCAGGCATCGATGGCGGCTCCGCCGAAGGGGAGCTCCTCGAGCTCGAGCTCGTGCCCGAAGCGGGCCGCGACGGCTCGCAGGCAGTCGAGTCCCGCGGCGATGACCTCCGGTCCGATGCCATCCCCGGGAAGTACCGCGATGCGCGCCCTCATGTGCGGCGCTCGTAGGCCTCGATCGCGCGGCCGCGCGACAGCAGGTAGCCGAGCTCGTCGACACCGTTCAGCAGGCAATGCCGCGCGAACGCCTCGATCGGGAAGCTCGCCTTTGCGCCCGTGGGCAGCGTCAGCGTGCCGGCTGCGAGGTCCACGGTGACTTCCACGCCGGGATTGGCCAGCAGCCAGGTACTGCTCGCCTCGTCGACGATCACCGGGAGGAGACCGTTCTTCAGCGCGTTGGTACGGAATATGTCCGCGATCTCCGTGCTCACGACCGCGCGGAATCCGTGATCGAGCAGCGCCCAGGGCGCGTGCTCGCGCGAGGAGCCGCAGCCGAAGTTGCGGCCCGCGACGAGGATCCGGCAGCCGGCGCTCTCCGGGCGGTTGAGCACGAACTCCGGGCGCGGCATGCCGCGCTCGTCGTAGCGCCAGTCGGCGAACAGATGCGCGCCGAGTCCCGCGCGCGTGGTGGTGGTGAGAAAGCGCGCCGGGATGATCTGGTCGGTGTCGATGTTCGCCGCGGGCAGTACCACGGTGCACGAGGTGAGAGTGGTGAAAGGCTGCATCTTCAGCTCACAGGAGCTCGCGCGGATCGGTCACCCGGCCGCGCACGGCTGAGGCCGCCGCGGTGAGCGGGCTGGCGAGCAGCGTGCGCGCGCCCGCGCCCTGGCGGCCTTCGAAGTTGCGGTTGCTGGTGCTCACGGCGTACTCGCCGCGCGCCACCGTATCGCCGTTCATGCCGAGGCACATCGAGCAGCCCGACTCGCGCCATTCGGCGCCGGCCTCGATGAAGATCCGGTCGAGCCCTTCGGCTTCGGCCTGGCGCTTCACCTGCTGCGATCCCGGCACGACCAGCATCGTGAGCCCGCGGGCGATGTGCCGGCCGCGCAGCACGCGTGCGGCGCTGCGCAGGTCCGAGAGCCGTGCGTTGGTGCAGCTGCCGATGAACACTACGTTCACGGGCCGGTCGCGGATCGGCTGGCCGGCCTCGAAGCCCATGTAGCTCAGGGCCCGCGCGAACACCGCATCCGATCCCTGGGACGGGATCGCGCCGGTGACCGGCACCACCATGCCGGGATTCGTGCCCCAGGTGATCATCGGCTCGATGGCGCCGGCGTCGAAGCGCACTTCGCGGTCGAAGCGCGCGCCCGGGTCGCTCGGCAGCGCCTGCCACTCGCTCACGGCGCGTTCCCATGCGGCGCCCCGGGGCGCGCGCGGCCGGCCGGCGAGGAAGGCGTAGGTGGTCTCATCCGGCGCGATCATGCCGGCGCGTGCGCCTGCCTCGATCGACATGTTGCAGACCGTCATGCGCTCGTCCATATCGAGCGCGCGGACGGTCGATCCGCGGTACTCGATCACGTGCCCGGTGCCGCCGCCGACGCCGAGCCTGCCGATGATCGCGAGGATCAGATCCTTGGCCGTGACGCCCGGGCGCAGTCCGCCCTCGACCTCGATGGCCAGCGTGCGCGGTTTTCTCTGCAACAGGCACTGCGTGGCGAGCACGTGCCCCACCTCGGTCGTGCCGATGCCGAAGGCCAGCGCGCCGACCGCGCCGTGGGTGCTGGTGTGGCTGTCGCCGCACACGATGGTCTTGCCGGGCTGGGTGAGCCCGAGCTCGGGCCCGATGATGTGGACGATGCCGCGCTGCTCGCTCGTGAGTCCGAGCAGCTCGACACCGAACTGCGCGCAGTTCACCTCGAGCTCGCGGATCTGCCGTGCGGCGGATTCGATCGCGATCGGCGCGCCGCCGAACACCTGGGCGGTACGGGTCGGCGTCGAGTGGTCCATGGTGGCGAGCGTGAGCTCGGGGCGCCGCACGCGCAGGCCGCGCTCGCGCAGCAGCGCGAAGGCCTGGGGCGAGGTGACCTCGTGGACGAGGTGCAGGTCGACGTAGAGCACCGCCGGAGTCGCGGCCGTCTCCGCCGCCACCAGGTGCCGTTCCCAGACCTTCTCGAAGAGTGTACGGGCCGGGCTCAAGCCTTCAGCCCGAGGCGGCCGCGGCGCGTGGCGCCGCCATGTCGACGTGGTCGAGCCATCCCCAGCGATCCGGCGTCTTGCCCGAGAACAGCCCGAAGAACGCGTTCTGCAGCGTCTCGGTCACGGGTCCGCGCTTGCCGTTGCCGACGAGCAGACGGTCGACCGAGCGGATCGGAGTGATCTCCACCGCCGTACCGGTGAAGAACGCCTCGTCGGCGAGGTACAGGAGCTCGCGCGGGATCGACGTCTCGCGCACTTCGATGCCGCGCTCGCGCGCCAGGCGCATGACCGTGTCGCGGGTGAGGCCGCCCAGCACCGAGTGGGCGAGCGCCGGGGTGAGGAGCACACCGTCCTTGACCAGAAACAGATTCTCGCCCGAGCCCTCGCTCAGAGTGCCGTCGGGCGAGAGCCCGATCCCCTCGGCGAAGCCGAGGCGGCGCGCCTCGGCGCCGATCAGCTGGCTCGAGAGGTAGTTGCCGGCCGCCTTGGCGAGCGCCGGCAGCGTATTCGGCGCCACGCGGTTCCAGGAGGACACGCAGGCATCGACGCCATCCTCGCTCTCGCCGCCGAGATACTTGCCCCATTCCCAGGCGGCGATCGCGACGTCGGTGGGCGGATCGTTCTTCGGCGTCACGCCGATCTCGCCGTAGCCGCGGAATACGATCGGACGGATATAAGCGCCACGGTTCAGGCCATTGGCGGAGATCACCTGGCGGCAGGCATCGTTGATCTGCTCGGGCGAGTAGGGCAGGGCGATGCGGTAGATCTTCGCCGAGTCGAACAGCCGCCGCGTGTGATCGCGCAGGCGGAAGATTGCCACCCCGCGCGGGGTCTCGTAGGCGCGCTCGCCCTCGAAAACGGAGGAGCCGTAGTGCAGCGCGTGCGACAGCACGTGCACCGTGGCCTTCTCCCACGGCACGAGCTTGCCGTTGAACCAGATGAACTGCGTGGCCGGAATGGGCATGGGAACTCCTGTAGCTTCACACCGCGGCCGGCACTGCCGGCGTCGCCGCCGCGCGCGTCCGCGTCCCGGCCTGCGCCAGCTCGATGCGGTTGATCACCTCGAGGAACGCGCGCGTGCCCGACTCGACGATGTTCGTGCTCACGCTGGCGCCGCGGTAAGTCTTGTGATTGTACTCCACGTACACGCGCGCCTCGCCCTGCGCGTCCTCGCCCTCGGAGACGGCCTTCACCTCGAACTTGCGCAGCACCACGCGAATGCCGGTCGCGGCCTCGATGGCCTTGAACGCGGCATCCACCGGGCCGTCGCCGCTGGCGGTGTGCTCGACGCAGCGGCCGTCGGTGTGGCGCAGCAGTACCAGCGCCCGGGCCGGACCGTTGCTGCGCGCCTCGGTGGTGAGCTCCTCGAGCGTCCACGGGCCCTGTGCCGAGCCCTCCGCGCGCAGCACCAGCGCCTCGATGTCGCCGTCGTAGAGCTCCTTCTTGCGGTCGGCCAGGGCCTTGAACTCCTCGAACAGCTGGTTGAACTCGCCCTCGTCCAGCTCGAAGCCGAGCGCCTGCACCCGCTCGCGCAGCGCATGCCGCCCACTGTGCTTGCCGAGCACCAGGTGGCTGCGGGACAGGCCGACATCCTCGGGCCGCAGGATCTCGTAGGTCGAGTAGTGCTTGAGCATGCCGTGCTGGTGGATCCCGGCCTCGTGCGCAAATGCGTTCTCGCCGACCACCGCTTTATTGCGAGGCACCGGCATGCCGGTGATGCTCGAGACGAGGCGCGAGGTGGGATAGAGGCGCTGGGTGTGGATGCCGGTCGTCACGTGGAAGAAGGCGGCGCGGGTCTTGAGCGCCATCACCACCTCCTCGAGCGAGCAGTTGCCGGCGCGCTCGCCGATGCCGTTGATGGTGCACTCGATCTGGCGGGCGCCGGCGACCACCGCGGTCAGGCTGTTGGCGACCGCCATGCCGAGATCGTCGTGGCAGTGCACCGACAGGCGGATGCCGTCGATTCCGCGGACGTTCTTGCGCAGGTAGCGGAACAGCTCGGCGAACTCGTCCGGGACCGTGTAGCCGACGGTGTCGGGTATGTTGACCGTCGTGGCACCCGCGGCGATGGCCACCTCGACCACCTGGGCGAGGAACTCGAGCTCGGTGCGCGAGGCATCCTCGGGCGAGAACTCGACGTCCTCGGCGAGCTCGCGGGCACGGGCCACGCCCGCTGCCGCTGCCCGCAGGATCTCCTCCTGTGCCATGTTGAGCTTGTACTGCCGGTGGATGGCGCTGGTGGCGAGGAATACGTGAATGCGCCGGCGCGGCGCATCCTCGAGAGCGCGCGCGGCGAGGTCGATGTCCTCGCGATTGCAGCGCGCCAGGCCGCAGATGATCGGCCCGCCGATCTCGCGTGCCACGGCCCGGACGCTCTCGAAGTCGCCGCGCGAGGCAGCCGGGAAGCCCGCCTCGATCACGTCGACCCCGAGCTCGGCGAGCGCGCGTGCGACGCGCAGCTTCTCCGGCTGCGTCATGCTGCACCCGGGCGACTGCTCGCCGTCGCGCAGCGTCGTGTCGAAAATGCGTACCCGTTCCTGTTTCACTTCGGTGGTATTCATGGCCAGTCAATCCTTCCGTTCGCCGCGTTCAGCGGCTCCATCTCTCCTTGCGCTCGAATTCCCCTAAACACCCGGCGCGACACCCGCGCCCGCCGGCGCCTAGGGGCTGCTAAGGAGGAGAAGCCGGCCGTGCGGCAAACCGATGGAAGGACGGGGCGCGACGGGCGCGCGAAGGCACGCGGCAAAACCGCACCTCGCGTCATGCTTTATCGCGCCTTGCGCCATCGCCGGATCGCCGTTCCGCCGAGAGTTTCTGCTCGCTAAAACTTTAACGAATCGCCCTTAAGCACCCGTAAAGGCGCCGTTTTCCGACCCGTCGCGGGGTTGTACGCCGAATTTGATCGCCCGCGCAATAGCCGGTTACCCTGATCGCCGCCGCCCTCCCGGAGAGCCCCAGGCGTGATCGCGTTCGACCAAGTTTCGAAGTCCTACGGGACGGATGCCGCCGCGGTCCATAACCTGAGCTTCACGGTAGGACATGGCGAATTCCTGGTGCTGATCGGCGAATCGGGATGCGGCAAGACCACGACCCTCAACATGGTCAACCGGCTGATTGCCCCGAGCGCGGGGACCATCCGCCTCGAAGGCGAGGACATCGCCGCGCTGGACGGCGTCCGGCTCCGCCGCCGCATCGGGTACCTGTTTCAAGAAATTGGGCTTTTCCCCCACATGACGGTCGAGGAGAATATTGTTGTCACCCCGCGCCTGCTCGGCTGGCCGCCGGCAGCCAGGGCCGCCCGCGCCCGCGAACTGATGGGACTGGTGCGTCTTGCGCCCGAGCGCTTCGCGGCGCGCTTTCCCGCCGAGCTTTCCGGGGGCCAGCGCCAGCGCGTCGGGCTTGCCCGGGCGCTCGCCGCCGAGCCCAAAATCATGCTGATGGACGAGCCCTTCACGGCGCTCGATCCCATCACCCGCGACGACCTGTCCGAAGAATATCGGCGAATTCACGAGAGCCTGGGCCTCACCACGATTCTGGTCACCCACGACGTCACCGAAGCCTTCCTTCTCGCCGACAGAATCGCGGTGATGCACGCCGGCGAGATCCTCCAGATCGCCACCCCGCACGAACTGGTCAGCGCTCCGGCCGGCGACTTCGTCCGTACCCTGATCGAAACCCCGCGCCGGCGCGCCCGCAAGCTGGCCGACGCGCTCGAAGTCCGGGACGCACCGTGAGCGGCGGCGGCATCTGGGGCGAGGCGCTCGCCCGTCTGCCCAGCTACCTGGGCCAGCACGTGCTGCTCAGCGTGTCGGCGATTCTCCTGGGCCTCGGCATCAGCCTGCCGTTGGCGCTCGCCTCGGCGCGGTCGCGGCGATTGCGCGGTCCGTTGCTGAGTTTCGCCAGCGTGGTCCAGACCGTTCCCGGCCTGGCGCTGCTGGCGCTGTTCTATCCGCTGCTGCTCGCGCTTTCCGCATTCACCCGGTCGGCCTTCGGGATTTCGTTCGGCGCGCTCGGCTTCCTTCCGGCCCTGCTCGCGCTCACGCTCTATTCGATGCTGCCGGTGCTCCGGAACACGATCGCGGGGCTCGACGGCATCGACCCGGCCATCCGCATGGCGGCGCGCGGGGTCGGCATGACCGGTTGGCAGTCGATGTGGATGGTAGAGCTTCCGCTGGCCGCGCCCGTGATCATCGCCGGCATCCGCACGGCGGCAGTATGGGTGATCGGCACGGCAACGCTCTCCACTCCCGTCGGCCAAACCAGCCTCGGCAACTACATCTTCACCGGCCTGCAGACCGAGAACTGGGTGTTCGTGCTGTTCGGCTGCGTCGCCGCGGCGGCCCTCGCGCTCACGATCGACCGGTTGCTGGCGCTCATCCATGACGGGATCGCGATGCGCTCCAAGCTGCGTCTGGGCGCCGCGGCGGCCGGCCTCATTGCCGTCGTGGGGCTTGGCATCTGGCCCGGCATCGCGCCGGCCGCCGGTGCCGTGACGATCGGCACCAAGAGCTTCGGCGAGCAGTACATCCTGGGTGCGCTGATCCAGGATCGCCTGGAAAGGGCCGGAATCGCCTCCACGCGGCGGGACGGGCTCGGCTCCAACGTGCTGTTCCACGCGCTCTCGGGCGGCGAGGTGGACGTCTGCGTCGATTATTCCGGCACGATCTGGACCAACGAAATGCACCGCGCCGACCTGCCCGGCCGGCAGGCCGTGCTGACGCAGATGTCGCAATGGCTCGCGCGCACGCGCGGCATCCGCATGCTGGGCCCGCTCGGCTTCGAAAACGCCTATGCCCTGGCGATGCGGGCGGACCGGGCCCAAGCCCTCCACATCCGCTCGTTGGCCGATCTGGCCGCCTACGCCCCCCGCATGAAGATCGGCGGCGATTTCGAGATTTTCAGCCGGCCAGAATGGCGTTCGGTGGTGCAGGCCTACGGGCTCAAATTCGCCGAGCAGCGGCAATACCAGGCGAACTTCATGTACCGGGCGGCGGCGAGCGGGACGGTGGACGTGATCACGGCGTTTTCGAGCGACGGACAGATCGCGCGGTATGACCTCGTTCTCCTGACCGACCCCAGGGGCGCGCTGCCACCTTACGATGCTGTAATCCTCGTCTCGCACCGCAGCGCCGGCAACGCCCGCCTGATCGCAGCGTTGCAGCCGTTGATCGGTTCGATCGACCTCACCACCATGCAACGCGCCAACCTGATGGTGGACCGCGATACGGACAAGCGCTCGCCCGCCGAGGTGGCACGCATGTTGTCGGGCCGCATCGGACG
>DATKLG010000055.1:0-19600 GCA_035542535.1 Steroidobacteraceae bacterium | reverse complement strand
CGCCGTGAGAAACGAAGGTGCCGCGGAGCCGACCGCGAGCAGGGCGAGCCACGGGGCAAGTAAGGTGCTTCGGCGATGGCGTATCACGCGATGATCCCCGGGGTTTGGAGGCCGCGCCTCGCGGCCTGCGACATTAGTCGTGGCGCCGGGCGCGGGGCTATCCGTAGAATCCACACGAGCGGCCCGGAGAGGGAACTTTGGCGGCTTCAAGGGGTCTTAGGACGAATATGTCCGTTTCTCGCTCATCGCTGGCGCGCTCGCGCCGCTGGTTTTTGCGGACCGCCTTGGGGGGCGTCGGTACCGCGGCGGTCGGCTCGTTTCCGCGCGCCGCATGGGCCACGAGTGCGGTCCCACCCGCTCTCCTTGCGCGTGCGCAGGCGGCGCTCCAGCAGCATGCTCACCTGATCGAGCATCGCGACGTCATCGCGGTGGCTGATTTCTCGCTGGCCTCGAGCGCGCGCCGCTTCCACCTGGTGAATCTCGGCGACGGGAGCGTGGGCTCGCACTGGGTCGCGCACGGCCGCGGCTCGGATCCGGCGCATACGGGCTGGCTCGAGCGCTTCTCCAATGAGCCGCACTCGTACGCGACGTCGGCCGGTGCCTTCAGGACCGCCGGCATGTATCTCGGTGCGCACGGCCGCTCCATACGCCTCGAGGGACTCGACGCCACCAACAGCAACGCGGAGCCGCGCGGCCTCGTCGTGCACAGCGCCTGGTATGTCAGTCGCGAGATGGTCGGGGAGCGGGGCATGCTCGGACGAAGCGAAGGTTGCTTCGCCGTTTCGCAGGAGAGCCTCGAGGAGCTGCTGAGCCGGCTCGGACCCGGACGTCTGATCTACGCCGACCGGGCTTAGGCCCCCGTCTCCCGTAGCGCCGACCTGCGCCGTCACACGGCGCGATTGCGCCTGGCTTGGCTCCCCGAAAACCAGCCCGCGTAGACCACCGACAACAGGCCGATGACGAAGATGCCGTCGAAGGTTCCGGCGCCGCCGATCGATGCGACCGGCGCACCGAGCCCGCTGATCTTGCCGAGGTTCATGAGATCGGCGCCGATGAGCGTACCGAGGCTGCCGCAGATGTAGGCGAGTGCCCCGGCGTGGCGTCTCGACAGGGAGAGCGCCATGACGGTCGTGACGAGGCAGGGAACGAAGATGGGCTCGGCGATCCCGATACCGGGTACCGGCCTCGCGAGCAGATGGCAGGCCAGCGCCACCACGGCTATTCCCCAGAAGCTCAGGGTGTAGAGCTGATTCCGCATCATCAGATAGAGCGACATGATGATGGGGATCACGGCGCCGCCGACGTTGATGGCCAGCACCGTGACCGTCGAGCGCACTACCGGCACCACGTAGGGCACGCCGAAGTAGCTGACGACGGCGCGGGCGCTCATGTGGTGCTCGGGCAGATAGGCGATCGGGATGTTGATGTAGCTGCCGAGGAGCGAGGCCAGCAGCACTCCCATCATGGTACCGGGGGCGAGTCCCATGCTGGCGGAGGCAAAGCTGACGAGCCGTGCCGCGACGAAGCCCGCGACGATCGCGAACAGGAGCGCGAGCCCGAGCAGCGCCGGAGCGGCGACCGGAAAGTAGTGCATCCCCTGCGGCACGCGCGCCCTCAGCTCCGCGCCAGGCGGGCGGCGGCCTTGCGGCTGCGCTCGAGCAGACGGGGACTCGCGAACCTCTCGGCCCAGGCATCGAACTCGCCCCGGGTGCCGCGCCAGGCGAGCTCGTCCACATCGGCGAACAGCTCGGCATCGGTCCGCAGCGTCGCGAGCTGCTTGAAGAGGAGGGCGAGGTCGCGGCGCTCGGCGAGCACCTCCGTCGGGAACTGCTCGAGCGCTCCGTACTTTCCAATGAGCCGCGCGGCGGTCACCGGCCCGATGCCGGCGAGTCCGGGATAGCCGTCCGCGGCGTCGCCGACCAGCGCGAGGTAGTCCGGAATCCTCTGCGGCTCCACTCCGAACTTGGCGCGTACCCCGGCGGCGTCACGGATCTGCTTGCTCCTGCGGTCAACCTGCACCACCCGCTCGCCCTGGACGCATTGCGCGAGGTCCTTGTCCGGAGTCCAGATCGAGACCTTCTGTACGCGCTCATCGGCGGCCGCAAGGCGCGCGGCCGTTGCAAGCGCATCGTCCGCTTCGAGCTCCAGCATCGGCCACACGGCGACGCCCATCGCCTCCAGCGCCTCCTCGAGCGGATGAAACTGTCGTAGCAGCGCTGGCTCCACGCCGTCGCCGGTCTTGTAGCCCGACCACAGGCGGTTGCGGAAGGATTCGATGACGTGATCGGTTGCGACGCCGAGATGTGTCGCTCCTCCCTCGATCATCTCGAGGATGGTGTTAAGCACTCCGACGGCCGCGCCGAAGGGCGGAGCATCACCCTGGGCGAAGCGCCGCAGCCCATAGAAATGACGGAACAGCTCGTAGGTGCCGTCGACGAGGTGAACGATCACGAAGCGGGAGGCTACCGCGGACGAGGCGCCCGCGGCCACTTCCGCGCTGGCGGGTCGCTGCGGCTCTCAGCCGGAGTGGTGAGCGGCGCGGGACCCCTGCGCGGTCGACCCAGCCGGCAGGGCGCGCGCCTGGCGCAGTGTGACGAGCGTGAGATAGCCGGCCAGGAAGAGCAGCGTCGCGGCCAGATCGAACAGGAAGAATTGCATCACCAACACCTCTAGTCGCTACACGAAGAGTTTAGGGTGCACGGCCCCGGCGGAGCGCCCTGCCTTCGGGCGGAGGGGGCCTACTCCATTGGAGAGAACCCGAGGTCCGAGCTCGGATTCCGCTAGAGTTGGGCAAACGACGAGAGCCCGATGGTCCGACTGATCCTCTTCCTGGCAGCCCTCATCGCGCTGTCCTTTGCGCTCATCGCCTTCGTACGCTCGGGCCGGCGACCGGAGGCCGGGCGAGCGCGTGTTGCGACCGAGCCGGACCCTGCGGCGGCGGCTCCGGCCGCGGCAGCCCAGGACGTCACTGCCAGATCACCGGAGCAGGGGTCGACGCCCCAGATCTCGACGCAGCTCGCGGAGCTCGCCTTCGGTGTTCCGGCGCGGCCTCGCGCCGGGGCGCCAGCACACCGGGAGGTCGCAGCGACAATCGAGGCGCTGCTTTCCGGTCCGGTCCTCAAGCCCGAATACGCACCGCGCCGGCCGCTGCTCCTGCCGAAGCTCGTGCAGGCGGTGAATGACGAGAGCGTCTCGCGGCGCGAGCAGGCGCGGCTCATCGCGCAGGATCCAGCGCTGGCCGGCAACCTGCTGCGTCTCGCGAATAGCGCCTTCTATCGCGTCAACTCAGAGCCGGTGGAGAGCCTCGACCGGGCGGTGGCATTGCTCGGGACCTCGGGCATCCGCTCGCTGATGGCCGCGGCGCTGCTGCAACCGGTGTTCAGAACGTCCGCGGGTGAGTTCAAGCCTTTCCCGGACATCACCTGGGAGCATACGCAGTATGCGGCGACCGCCGCCGAAGCCTATGCGGCGATCATCGCGGACGAGGATCCGTTCGCGGGCCAGCTGCTGGCACTGCTGCAGGGGCTCGGCACGATCCTGGTATTTCGCGCCACGATGGACGAGTACGCCCGGACCGGGGCGCCGGCCGATGCAGCCACCGTCGGGGCGCTGATCGAGCATCATGCGGCCACGGTCGCGCGCCGCGTCGCGCAGGAGTGGGAGCTCTCGAGCCGCATCCTCACCGCGCTCGAGGAGCAATCGGCCGGGCAGCAGGCGGGGGCGCTCAGCGGGCTCGGCCGGTCGCTGCGCTTCGGCCGCTATTGCGGCGCTCTCGCGGTGCTGCTGCGGGCGGGGCGCCTCGACGAGGAGGCGGGTCAGGCGGCACTCGCCCCCGGGGGATTTCCGGGGCCGGACTGCGCGCGCATCTGGGCACGCCTGGCCCGGCAGGTTGCCGCGGCACAGTCCTCGGCCGACACTTGAAGTATGCCCGAGGCCTCCGCGAAGCTGTTTTCTCATCCCGCGATCGAGGTCGACTGGATCAGCGCGAGCGAGTTCGAGGCCCACCGCGCGGACGGGCCGAAAATCCGCATCGACGGCGACGGCAGAAGCGCACCGAGCCCGTTCGACACATTGCTCGCCGCGCTCGCCTCCTGCGCCGCAACCGACATCGTGTCCATCCTCGCCAAGCAGCGCACCCCCGCCGCGGCGCTGAAAGTGACCGTGGAGGCGCACCGCGTGGATGCGACGCCGCGGCGTCTGGCCGCAGTGATTCTGCATTTTTCGATCCGCGCGCCGAACGCTGCGCCGGCTAAGGTAGCGCGGGCGGTGGAGCTTGCGGTGACGAAATACTGCAGCGTGCGCTCCTCACTCCTGGCCGAGATCCCGGTGACCTGGACCGTCGAGCTCTCGGCCTGAAGGATGCGACGAAGCGCGGCGGCGCCCCCGGCTCGAGACGGAGTGACCAGAAGCGGGAGACAGAGTGCTCAGAGGGGACCGACGCCGCTCTGCCTCCCGCCCCTGGTCCATCCGGTAGATCGACAACTCCTGGGTGATCGAGGCTCACGCATGAGCGCGATGCAACGGTCGTGCCATCGGCGGGCGAGCGCGCCGCTCGTGCGCTTTCAAGCGCTTAGGCGGCAAGATTGCCTGCGGCCGGCAAACCCGCGATCCGCGGCCGCCCGGTCGTTGTGCAGGAGCGAGCGGCAACGCACGGCGGTGGTGCGGTGGGTCCCGCACCGAAGCCGCAGTAGTCAGAACTTTCCTCCGTAGGAGCGCTGGCCGTTCGGGGTCTCGCAGGAGACATCGAGCGTCGCCACCTGTTGCGTGGCCGGCTCGAACCTGCGGCCCTCGCCGTCGACGAACTCGGCGCTCGCGAGCAGCGCCGCGTCCGTGCTACCCGGCAGGATCTCCTCGACGTCGTGCGTGTAGCCCGAGGAGATGCCCGCGGCGTTGATGGCGAGCTGGCAGTGAGTCCACGCGAACGAGTCGGCGTTCTGTACACGGAACATTGAGAGCTTGCGGTTGTAGCCGACCGTCGCGGTGAGCCCCTCATCCGCCCGGCTGGGCTGCGCGATGCTGGTCTCGGGGGCAGTCGCCCGCGCCTTCTGCGGGGTCTCGTCGTACTGCGAGCTCAGGCGCCAGACGAGGACGCCGGCGCACAACACCGCGATGACGAGGAGGCCGGAGAGCCCGATCCGAGAGGCGTTGCGGCGGATCGGCCGGCCGCAGTGAGGACAGGCGGCGGCCGCGGACGAGACGTCCAGACCACAGTCAGGGCACTTGCGCAGGCTCACCGGCTCATCCCCCCTTCAACCCGCCTATTGTGTCGCGTCGCGACGGCGGGCGTCATCTGGCCGTGAGGCAGGGGCGGCCGGGCAGCTCAGTGCGGCGAGACTCGCAACGGCGCCGTGCGGCAACGAGTGCGTCGTGCGGTGCGGCAGGCCAGTGCCGGGACGGGGCTCGGCTCGGCGGAACCGTGGCGAGCGCGCCGGCAACGCGGCCGGTCGCAGCGATTCGATGAGCAGCAGTGGGAGCGGATCAGCGGCATGCCGGTACCGCGGGAGGGCGGTCAGGGGTCAGGGCAGAGTCGCGGCGCTGATGGTACGGGCCGGGCGTGCCGGCCGGTCGAGCTCGGGGCGGTTGCCGGCCTGATCGAACAGCATGCCGCCGAACAGCTCCGCCGGCTGCGGCTCGCAGCAGTAGTACCCCTGCCAGTGATCGCAGCCCAGGGCGCGCACGCAGCTCAGCTGCTCCTCGGTCTCGACACCCTCGGCGACGACCTGCAGGCCGACGCTGTGGGCGAGGGAGATGATGGCGCGCACGATCGACTCGTCGGTGCGGCTGGTCGCGAGGTCGCGCACGAAGCTGCGATCGATCTTCAGCTTGTCGATCGGGAAGCGCCGCAGGTAACTCAAGCTCGAGTACCCGGTGCCGAAGTCGTCGACCGCGACGGTGATGCCCATCTTGCGCAGCTGCTTCAGCACCCCGACCGATTCCTCGGGGTTGGTCATGACCGCGCTCTCGGTGAGCTCGATTTCGAGGCAGCGAGCATCGAGGCTCTCCGCGGCCAGGGCTGCGCGGATCACCTCGACCAGGTTCTGGTGCCGGAACTGGGTGGCGGACAGGTTGACCGCCAGGCGAACCTGCGAGCCGGCGTCGAGCTTCCAGGCACGCGCCTGGCGGCACGTCTCGCGGATCACCCACTCGCCGAGCGGGATCATGAGTCCGGTCTCCTCGGCGAGCGGAATGAAGGAAGAGGGGCCGATCACGCCGCGCAGCGGATGGCGCCAGCGCAGCAGCGCCTCGGCCGTGATGATCCGCCCGGTCTTGGTGGACATCACGGGCTGGAACGACAGCTCGAACTCGCCCGCCGCGAGTCCGCGCCGCAGGTCGTTCTCCAGCGCGAGGCGCTCGTGCATCGAGTCCGTCATGCCGCGCTGGAAGAACTGCACCTCGCCGCCGCGCTCCTTGGCGAGCGCCATGGCGACCTCGGCGTGGGCCAGCAGGTCGTCGACCCGGCGGCCGTCATCGGGCCATACACTGACGCCGATACTGGGGCGTACGTTGACGTCGGCGCCGTTGATCGAGAACGGCTCGCGCAGCTCCGCGAGGATGTTGCGTGTGATGCTCTCGGCATCGACGCGCGCCGAAAGACTGTCGATCATCACGACGAACTCATCGCTCCCGAGACGCGCCAGCAGGTCCCCGGGACGCAGCACCGCGCCGACCCGTCGGGCGACTTCCGAGAGCAGCCAGTCGCCGGCGCCGTGGCCGAGCGAATGATTCAGCGAGCTGAAATGATCCAGGTCGAGCACCGCGACGGCGATGGCGCGCTCGGGACGACCGGTGTCCGATACCGCCTGCGCGAGCCGCTCCTTGAAGAGCAACCAGTTCGGCAGCCCGGTGAGGGAGTCGTGGGTGGCGAGGTACTGGAGCCGCGTGTGCACCTCCTCGAGCTCGCGGGTGCACTGCGCGGTGCGCTCGGAGAGGCGGCGCTCGTAGAAGATCGCGATGCGGGTGATGGCGAGTATCGCGAGGCCCGCGGCGCCGAGCGCGAGCGCGAGGAACTGGCGGCCGGCACCGGGTCCCTGGCCGAAGTGGCTGAAGTCGAAGCTGGCGCCCCGCCAGCCGCTGATGGGCAGCAGCAGCAGCGCCGCGGCGCCGAGGAGCGCGGCGGCAGCCTTGGCCGTGATTCCGGACCAGGAGGGCTTGGTGGCGACACGGTAGCGCAGCCAGAGCGCGCTGGTGAGAGCGGCGAAGGCCAGGGCGAGAGAAAGAATGAGGGGTCGAACGATGCCCCCGGCAGGGCGGGCTGGACCGAGCGCGGCGACGCTGGTCCAATAGGTTGCCGATATCCCTGCCGCGGCCGCCGTGCCCCCGGCCAGAATTCTCGAGGTGCTTGGCTCGCTCCCTGCGAACACCGCGAGCATTCCCATGAGGTCGAGCACGGCGACCGCGAACGCTGCGAAAAGAATCGTGACATCGGTATCGGCCCAGCTCTGCGTCCCGAGGGCGAGCAGACCGACCAGATCGAGGCCCCACAGCCCCGCACCAAGCGCGAGTGCGCCGGACACGGTCCTGCACAGCACGCGCCGGCGCGAAGAGGCCGACAGGCGTGTGGTCACATCCAGTGTGGTATGGGAAGCAGCTAGAGCGATCACTGCCGCTAGCCCTGCGAGCCACCCATCGACCGTCACGCCAATTACCGTCCGTGGTTGCCGAGGCCTTCCATGGGGCGCCAAGGTACGCGGACGAGTTCCGCTACAGAATTGCAGGAATTGGGTAAAGGCCCGGGGGAAACTCTGTAGTGGCCGCTCGCGCGCGTGCGCTCCGCCGCGAGCTGGCGCAAATCTCGATGGCGCCAGCTCAAATCTCGATGATCTTGTTGCGCACGGCGTACTTCACCAGGTCCGAGAGCGAAGCGAAGCCCATCTTACGCATTATGTTGCTTCGATGGGTTTCGGCGGTCTTGACGCTGATACCGAGCGAGCGCGCGACCTCCTTGTTGCTGGCGCCCTCGGCGAGCAGCTGCACGATCTCACGCTCGCGTACCGACAGCGTCGTCGCGGAATCCTGCGGCTCGCCGCTCCCCCCGCCGCGCAGGTAGCCCTCGAGGACCAGGCGCGCAACCTTGGAAGTGAAGAACGTCTGGCCCTCCAGCAGCGCTTCCACCGCGCGCACCAGGATCCGTCCGGCGTCGGACTTGAGCACATAGCCGCGCGCGCCGGCCGAGAGCACCTCGCGCACCAGCTGCTCGGATTCGTGGGCGGTGAGGATCAGGACGCTGGTCTCGGGGCGTGCGGCGAGGATCCGGCGGGTCGCATCGAGCCCGTTGAGCTCCGGCATGCTCAGGTCGAGTATGGCGATGTCGGGCTCATGCAGCACGACCAGCTCGGCGGCAGCGCGGCCGTTGGCCGCCTGCGCGACCACGGTCCAGCGCTCATCGTCGGCGAGCGTCGCCGCCAGCCCGCGGCGCACCATCTCGTGGTCGTCGGCGATGACGATGCGGGCGGTGCCCCGTCTGCTAGGCACTACGGGCCTCGGACAGCGGTTGCAGGGGCACCGTCGCGCGGATGCGGGTTCCCGCGCCAGCGGACTCCAGCACGAAGGTTCCGCCCACCTGGCGGATACGCTCGCGCATGCCCGCGAGACCGACGCCGAGCGTCGGCACGCTCGGGGTCCCGCGGGCCATGTGGTCCCGGCGGGCAATCCCGCGGCCCGCGTCCTCGACCTCGAGGCTCACGGAATGCGGCAGGACCTCGAGACGCAGCGCGACCCAGGGGCTCGCCGAGTGCCGTTGAACGTTGGTGAGCGCCTCCTGGGCCACACGAAACAGCGTGAGCTCATTGGCGCTCGAGAGCCGGGGCATCGACTCGGGGAGCTCCAGACGCAGCTCGATGCCGCTGCGCTCGCGCAGGCCATCCGCCAGCCAGCGCAGCGCGCTCACCAGCCCGAGCTCATCGAGCAGCGGCGGGTGCAGCAGGTAGGAGGCGGTGCGGATCTCGGTCGAGCATTGGCG
This sequence comes from Steroidobacteraceae bacterium, assembly GCA_035542535.1. Classification (GTDB taxonomy): domain Bacteria; phylum Pseudomonadota; class Gammaproteobacteria; order Steroidobacterales; family Steroidobacteraceae; genus 13-2-20CM-66-19. The sequence goes on along the minus strand of DATKLG010000055.1, from coordinate 10,641 downwards.
CGCGAGGCGGATCGCGTTCTCGAGCAGCTCGCGCGGCTTGGCGGCGAGCGACTTGGTGGCCTCGGAGAGGCGCGCCAGGTCGAGCTCGAGCGCGGCCAGCGTCTGACCGGTGGAGTCGTGCAGCTCGCGGCCGATGCGGCGGCGCTCCTCGTTCTGGATGCGCGTCAGCTCGCCCGCGAGTACCTGCAGATCCGCCAGCACCTGCTCGCGCTCGAAGTCGAGCAGCACCTGCGTCACCTGATCGGCGACGGCGCCGACGAAGTTCGTTTCGTCCGGATGCCACTGCCGCGGGGCTGCGAGCTGCGAGGCCGACACCACGCCGATGAGCTCGCCCGCGCGCCAGATCGCCGCCGCGACGAGTGCACGGGAGCTCGCGAGAGGCTGCAGCACGCCCGTGAGTCCCTGCACGCGCGGATCGGCCGGAACGTCGGCGCTCTCGAAGACGCGCTCGGTGCGCAGCATGTCGATGTACGTCGAGACGCGGCTCATCGGAACCCTGATCGACTCCGCCCGGGCCGCGCTGCCCCGCTCATAGAGCGCCGCGCAGCTGAGGGTCGCTCCCTGGTCCTCGAGCATCCAGATCGCCACGCGGTCCGCGCCCAGCACCTGGGCGGCATCGGCGCAGATTCCCTCGAGAGCCGCGCTCATGCCGCTCCAGCCGCTGCCGCGGTTGCGGCTCGCAACGCGCAGCAGCACCTCCGACTGGCGCTGCATGCGCACGACGCGCGCGGCCTCGGCTTCTTCGCGCTGTTTGCGCTCGTTGATGTCGCGCAGCACGGCCTGCACCGCCGGCGCACCGCCGTACTCGACCTGAACGCCCTGCACCTCGATCCAGATTACCTCGCCGTCGAGCCGCCTGATGCGCGCCTCGCGCGGCGGCGCGGGCACGCCGATCTCGAGGATGCGCCGGGTGCGCTCGGCGATCATCTTCCGGTCCGGCTCGAGCACGAAGGACATCACCGGAATCCCGCTCAGCACGTCGTCGGGCTTGGCGGCGATCAGCCGCCGCGCGGCGGCATTGCCGAACAGCACTTCACCCCCGCGATGCACCAGGACGGCCTCGGGCAGCGCATCGACCAGTGCGCGGTAGCGGCCCTCGCTCTCGCGCCGCTGCTGCTGCGCGCGCTTGGCCTCGGTGAGGTCATGCACCACGGCGAGGGTGAGGAGACTCTTGCCTTGCCGGAGAATGTTGAGGTCGACCTCAGCCGGGAAGGTCGCCCCGGTGTCGATACGCCGGTGGGTCCATTCGAAGCTCGCGTTGCCGTCGCGCATCGCCTGCTCGATGTGCCGACGCCGCGCCAGCGTCGAGGGCTCGCCACCCGGCTGCTCGAGCGGCGACATGTCTTCGGGCGTGAGCGTGCGCACCGCCTCGAGGTCCGGCAGCCCGAACATGCGCAGCGCGGTCTCGTTGGCGGCGATGAGGCGGTCGCCTTCACCGAGAAAGACGCTGAAGGAGGTGTTGTTGAACAGCGTCCGGTAGTGGGCCTCGCGATTGCGCAGCGCACGCAGCGAGTGACTGAGGAGCAGCGTCATGGCGAGCACCAGCGCGGAGAAGGCCCCGGTCACCACCAGCGTAGTGGTGGTGCGCTCGCGCCAGGGAGTCAGGATCGCATCGACCGGCCGGGCCGTCACCACGATGGCCGGGTACTGGCGTACCTGGGCGAAAGCGTACACGAGGCGAGCGGCGTACACGGGCGAGTAGCCCTCGATGGTTCCCGACTCCCAGCCGCTCGCCAGGTAGTGCCTGGCCTGCTGGAACGTCGGGGTCGAGGAGTAATTGCGGCCGACCAGACCGTGCCCGGGCTTGTCCTCCATGACGGCGAGCAGCATGCCCTCCTTCGTCACGAGGAATATCACCCCGCCGGGCCCCCCGAGCTGGGTGCGCAGCGACTCGAATGCGCGAAAATCGAACAGTGCGCCGGCCCAGAGGTCCGGGTTGGAGGAGGAGGGCACGTGGCGGGCGATCGGCACCAGCAGGCTGTCATTGGTGGCGCTCGCTGCGTGATCCGGGTCGGGAATCGGCGCGCCGATCCAAACGTCGGGGCCCCGGGAAGCGATCGCGGTGAACCATTCGGGCGGTTTGCCGCCATCGTAGGATCCGGCGCGGCCGACGCGGGCGAAGCGCGCCGCATCGGCCACGAACACCGAGCGCACATATTGCCCGCCGCTCATGGCCTGGCCGAGCGCCGGAGTCAGGTCGCGCTCCGCTACCGCGCTCAGGCCACCGGCGGATTGAATCTCGGTGGCCCGGCTGACCGCCGAACCGACGCCGTCGCTGATCATCGCGAACGAGCTCTGCTCGAGCGCCACGGCCACCGCGCGCAGCCGGTTGCTCTCCGACTGAATGGTCTGCTCACGATCGTTGCGGATGCGCTGCAGGGAGTATGCCCAGCCGGTCGCGAGCACCAGCGCGGCGTAGAGCAGCAGGGTCCAGCTCAAGCTGGATGGCAGCAAAAGCGAAGCGCCACCGGGAGCACCGGTTTTGGACTTCGCAGGGATCTCTGGTTCCCCGGACAGGCGTACCCCCTGATCCATTCACAGGGCCGCGGCGGTTGTTGTGGACTTCAGTTTGCTCCAAAGCGTGTCCGTAGGCTATGCCCCCCGAGTCAACCGGGGAACGCCCCAGCCCGTTGGAGGGCGGACGGGCTCGAACGCGTGAGGTTAAATGGCGTCTAATCGTCGGCGGCTGTGCCGACGCGGAGGTGGCCTATGCGGATCGCGACTGTGAAAGTGGGCTTGTGGGCTTTCCTGGCCGGCCTCGTCTGGTCTTTGCCCTCGTGGGCAGGGGACGCGCCGATGAGCGCGGCCGCGCCCACCGAGTCGGCGGTATGGATGCCGAAGGAGCTCACCTTCGTCTATATGGGCTTCACCGCGCATTACTCCTGCGACGGTCTGCTCGACAAGATGCGCCGCGTGCTCCTCATGCTCGGCGCCCGTGCCGACCTCGACGTGACCCGCTACGGATGCTCATCCTCATATGGCACCCCGGATCCCTTTCCGGGCGTGCGGATCAAGATGAGCGTGCTGGCGCCCGCACCCAATGGAGCGCCGCCTGCTGCGCCCGTGCCGGCACAGTGGAAGAGCGTCGAGGTGCGCCTCAACAAGGACCCGCTGTACGAGGCCGGCGATTGCGAGCTCATCGAGCAGATCAGGCAGAAGATCCTGCCGCAGTTCACGACGCGTAAGGTCGAGTTCAACTCGAACTGCGTCCCAAATCAGCTCTCGGCCGGTGGCACCTGGCTGCGCGCCGAGGTACTGACTGCGGATCAGAAGGATGACAAGGCGCTCGCTTCCAAATAACCTCAGCAGTTGCAATCGCTGCGGGGGGGGCGGGCGGATGAGTCAACACGGCGGATCCGGTTAGGTGGGCTCCGCGGAGCGCTCCGGTGGGGCGCCCTCGAGATTCCCACTCGCGCTCGCCTCGCTGCTCGGCGCCGCGCTCCTCATCAATTATGTGGATCGCGGCACGATCTCCACCGCCGCGCCGCTCATCAAGAGCGAATTTCAGCTCGACGCGTTCCAGATGGGCCTGCTGCTGGGTGCGTTCTTCACGACCTACGTGCTGTCGCAACCCCTCATGGGGATCCTCGTCGACCGCCTCGGCGCGGCGCGCGTGCTGGCCGCCGGCTTCACGGTCTGGTCGATCGGGACGTTCTTGACCGGCCTGTCGGCCGGCCTCACCTCGCTGGTGGCGCTGCGGCTCGTGATGGGAGTGGGCGAGTCGGTGTGCTACCCGAGCGGCTTTGCGCTCATTTCCCAGCGGGTGGAGCACCCGCAGCGCGCGCGCGCCACTGCCATCATGCAGCTCGGCAGCGTCATCGGCCCGGCGCTCGGCACTTACATCGGCGGCGCCGTGATGATCCGCTACGGCTGGCGCACGATGTTCATGGCGCTCGGTCTCGCCTCGCTCCTCTGGCTGATACCGTGGGCCGGACAGCTGCGCGCGCCGGCACCGGCCGGGCGTTCCGAGGCCGGCGCCGTGCAGCCGCGCTGGATCGATATCGTGCGCCAGCGCGCGCTCTGGGGCACCGTGCTCGGGAACTTCTGCTCGAACTACGCCTTTTACTTTGTCTTCACGTCGGTGCCGCTCTATCTCGTGGAGGAGCGCGGCCTGTCGCTGGCGTCGATGACCTATGTCCAGAGCCTGATCTTCGTGATGGATTCGCTCAGCATTCTCGCCACCGGTTGGCTCATCGACGCGTGGATCCGTCGCGGCGCGACCCCGAGCCTCGCTTACAAGACCGCACTTTCGCTGAGCGCGGCCGGCGTGGGCGCATGCCTGCTGTCTCTGAGCGGAGCGGGTGCGGCCGCTGGCGCGGCGCTGCTGCTCGCGACGGGCCTCGCCGACGGTCTCAACTCACCCTCGGTCGGCGCCCTGACGCAGCGCTTCGCGGGGCCGCTCGCGACCGGACGCTGGATGGGCACGCAGAACGCGCTCAGCAACACCGCGGGCTTCCTCGCCCCGGCAGTGACCGGCTACCTGGTGAAGGAGAGCGGCGGCCACTACACGCTCGCCCTGTGGGTCACGGGCGGGGTGGCCCTGGTGGGGCTGCTCGCGTGGCTGGTGGTGGTACCGGTCGTCGAGCCGGTCGACTGGAGCCGCGCGGCGGCTACCCGTAATCGCGCGCCCGCTCCTGGTCCTTGAGGATATCGCGCGCCGCCAGATACAGGTGCGCGGTCGCCCACAGTCCCGTCGGCACGATGCACAGCATCGCGAGCCGCAGCGCGTCGGCCTCCGACAGCTGATAGCGCAGGAACCAGTCGTTGAGGGCGCCGATCACGTTCGGCGTGATGACGAGATTGCCGAGGTTGGCGAGGAACAGCACCATCGCGCAGAACATGGCGCGCATGCGGCACGGCGCCAGGTTGTTGAGCAGCCCGAAGCCCGGGCCGATGTAGAAGTAGATCGAGGGTATGAAGATCCAGAGCATCGCGCGCCCGAGCGCGAGATCGCGGGTGTAGTAGAAGACTCCCGACGCAAAGGTCGCGATGCCGATGCCGGCGGCGAGCAGCCACACGATGCGCCGGGCATCGATCATGGCGCTGCGGGCCATGAGCCAGCCGGTTGCCAGCGTAGCGAGGCCCCCGCCCCAAAGATGCATGTTCTGCGTCACCAGGGCGGCCTCGCCCACGCTCATGTGATAGGTGCGCTGCAGGAAGGTCGGGGTCCAGAACATGAGGCCCCAGCCCCAGAGCGCGCACACCGCCGTGCCCATCATGGTGTGCACCGCGGAGCGCTGCTCCCACATGAAGCGCAGCGTGGCTTTGACCGATGGCGCGAGGGCGTCCTTGCCGGCATCGAGGCAGCCGCGCTTGGGCTCGCGCACCGTGACCCACACGGCGACCCCGGCCAGAACCCCCGGAATCCCGAGCGCGTAGAACACCGCCCGCCACCCGTATTGATCGGCGATCGCGCCGGCGACGTTGTAGCCGAGCCAGGCGCCGATCGGTGCGCCGAGCGAGAACACGGTGAGCGCCATGGCGCGCCGGGTGGCCGGAAAATAATCCGAAAGCAGCGAGTTGGCTCCGGGCGTGCCGCCGGCCTCGCCGACGGTGACTCCGACGCGTGCCAGGAAGAACTCGAACGAAGTGCGTGCCAGCCCGCAGAGCGCCGTCATCACCGACCACAGCACCAGGCAGGTGGCGACGATCTTGCGGCGGTTGTAGCGGTCGATGAGCCACGAGAGCGGAAAGCCGAGGATGATGTAGAAGACGCCGAAGGCCATTCCCGTGAGCAGGGAGACCCCGAGGTTGCTCAGGTGCAGGTCGTTCTTGATCGGGTCGAGCACCGTCGACACGACGTAGCGGTCGGCGATGCTGAGGGTGTACACCATGCACATCATGATGAGCACGTACCAGCGCGCCGGCAGGGAGGCGGACTGCGGCTCAGTGCGCCTCAGGCCAGAGGTATCCGCCGCGACGCTCGACTGCAGCTCGCTCATGGAGTCTCGCCAGGTATCGATGGCTCGCAGGTTACGCCTGCGGCGCGCGGCTGTCTTCCACAATCAGGTCGGCGGCTTTCTCGGCGAGCATCATGACCGGCGCGTTGGTGTTGCCCGAGGTGACATTGGGGAATGCCGAGGCATCGACGACGCGCAGTGCCGTCACGCCGCGCACGCGCAGCCGCGGATCGAGCACCGTGGTGCGCGCGTCTGATCCCATGGCGCAGGTGCCGCAGGCGTGGAACACCGAACCCGAGCGCGCGCGGAAGTCCGCGAGGATCTCCTCTTCCGTGGTCACGGCGCCGCCCGGCTCGCGCTCCGCCTCGATGATGGCGGCGAGCGGTTCGGCCGCGGCAATCCGCCGCAGCAGCTGCGATCCCTCGAATACGTCGCGCAGGTCCTCGGCGGCCGACAGCGCGTTCGGCTGGATCGCCGGGCTCTTGAGCGGGTCGGGCGAGCGGATATGGATGGAGCCGCGGCTCAGCGGCCGGCAGGTGTTGAAGGAGATGAGAAATCCGGGATAGGGATCGGGCTTCATCAGGCGCCGCGTCGAGCCGAGAGTCGTGGTGGAGTAGCTCGCCGGATTGAAATAGATGTGCATGTTGGGCCGCGCGAGTCCGGCGCGGCTGCGCAGGAACGCTCCCGCCTGGTTGACGCTCATCGCCAGCGGCCCGCTGCGGCCGCCGAGGGCGTAACGAAGGCCCGCCCACACCTTGCCGAGGAACGGCGCGAGCTCGTTGTTGAGGGTGGGCACGCGCGAGCGGTAGTAGTAGTTGACGGCGAGGTGATCCTGCAGTCCCTGGCCGACGGCGGGCGAGTCGGCGATCACCGGTATGCCGAACCGGCGCAGCAGCTGGCCGTCGCCCACCCCCGAGAGCTCGAGCAGCTGCGGCGAGTTGATGGAGCCGCCCGAGAGGATCACTTCGCGCCGCGCCCTCGCCACCTCTCTGGTGCCGGACGCGAGGAACTCCACGGCGCTCGCGCGCCGGCCTTCGAACAGCACGCGCGTCGCCTGGGCGCGCAGGCGGATCTCGAGGTTGGGACGATGCCTCACGGGCCGCAGGTAGGCGTTGGAGGCCGAGACGCGTACGCCGTCCCTGATGGTCACCTCCCACAATCCCGACCCTTCAGATTGCGCCCCGTTGAAGTCGCGGGTGCGCGCAACACCCAGGCTGTCGCACGCCCGCAGAAAGACCTGGCACAGGGGGTGCACGCGCGCCGACACATCGCTCACCCCCACCGGGCCGCCGACGCCGTGGAACTCCGGCTCGCCGAAGGGGTGATCCTCGAGCTTCCTGAAGTAAGGCAGGACGTCCTTGAATGACCAGCCGGGGTTGCCGGCCGCCGCCCAGTCGTCGAAGTCGCCGGGCTGACCCCGCACGTACACCATGGCGTTGATCGAGCTCGAGCCGCCGAGTACCTTGCCGCGCGGCCAGAACTGGCGGCGATTGCCGAGCGTCGGGTCGGGTTCCGCCTGGTACATCCAGTTGAAACGCGGATCGTTGAAAGTGCGGCCGTAGCCGATCGGCACCTGGATCCAGGGCGAGCGGTCCGGACCGCCCGCCTCGAGCAGCAGCACCCGCTCGGTGCCGCTCGCGGTCAGGCGGTTGGCGAGGACGCAGCCGGCGGTGCCGGCTCCGATCACGATGTAGTCATAGTCAGCCATCTGTGGTTAGGATCGCACGATGCAGCTTCGGGACATCGAGACCTTCATCGCCGGCAATCCCCCGCCGCACTACGGCGGGCGCTACTTCGTGTTCGTCAAGCTCACGACCGACGGCAACGTGCACGGCGTGGGCGAGGCCTACTGCGTACCGTTCCACCCCGAGGTCGTCACCCGCATGATGGTGGATGTCTTCAACCGTTACCTGAGGGGTGAAGACCCGCACAACATCGAGAGGATCTGGCGGCGCGTCTACTCTGCCGGCTACACCCAGCACGCGGATCTCGCGCTGATCGGCGTGCTGTCGGCGCTCGAGATGGCCTGCTGGGACATCATCGGCAAGGAGGCCAACCAGCCCGTTTACAATCTTCTCGGCGGGCGCGTGCACCAGCGGCTGCGCACCTACACCTATATCTACGCGCGCCCCGGAGACGAGACCGACGTCTACCAGGACCCGGAGCTCGCGGCCGAGCGGGCGGCCGAGTACCTGGCGCAGGGCTTCACCGCGCTCAAGTTCGATCCCACCGGTCCCTACACGGCCTTCGACGGGCGGCAGCTCTCGCTCGGGCAGCTCGAGCTGTGCGAGCGCTTCATGCAGCTGCTGCGCGCGGCGGTGGGTATGCGCGCGGACCTGCTCTTTGGCACGCACGGCCAGATGACGGCCGCCGGCGCGCTGCGTCTGGCGCGGCGCCTCGAGCCCTATGAGCCGCTGTGGTTCGAGGAGCCGGTGCCGCCGGATGCCCCCGAGGAGATGGCGCGCGTCGCCCGCGGCACGCGCATCCCGATCGCCGCCGGCGAGCGGCTCGCGACCAAGTACGACTTCGCGCGGCTGCTGAAGGAGGGCGCGGCGGCGATCCTGCAGATGAACCTTGGGCGCGTGGGCGGCATCCTCGAGGCGAAGAAGATCGCCGCCATGGCGGAGGTGCAGCACGTGCAGATCGCCCCGCATCTCTACTGCGGCCCGGTGGTCGGCGCCGCCAACATCCAGCTCGCGACCTGCAGCCCGAATTTCCTGATCCTCGAGGGCATCGAGCGCTGGCAGGGATTTCACGCCGAGGTGCTCAGCAAGCCGATCCGCTGGGAGGCGGGCTACGTCATCCCGCCGACCGAGCCCGGGCTCGGCGTCGATCTCAACGAGGAGGTGATCGCCCGCCATCCCTACCGCGGCACGGAGCTGCATCTGGAGATGTCGGGCGATCCGCTCGACTGACGAATTCGACTGCGCGCGCCCATTCATCGATAGGTCGTCCAGATCGTCTTCAGATCGCAGTACTTGTCGATGGCATGCGGTGAGCGGTCGCGCCCCGAGCCGGAGAGCTTGAAGCCGCCGAACGGCGTTGCCATGGTGGAGCGGTCGAAGGCGTTGACCCAGACCGTACCGCCCCGCAGGGCGGTTGCCAGGCGGTGCGCGCGGTTGATGTCGGAGGTCCATACCGCGGCCGCGAGGCCGTAGGGGGTGTCGTTGGCGATGCGCAGCGCCTCGGCCTCCTCGCGGAAGGTCATGACGGAGAGCACCGGACCGAAAATCTCTTCGCGCGCCACCTTCATGTCGTTGCGCGCGTGGTCGAGCACGGTCGCCTCGACGTAGAAGCCGCCGGTCTCCTTGAGCGTCTGGCGGCCGCCGAGCGCGATGCGCGCGCCGTCCGCGACACCTGAGTCGATGTAGCCGAGCACGCGCTGCATGTGGCCGCGGTCGATGAGCGCCCCCATCTGCGTGGTGGGCTCGAGCGGATGGCCGAGCGTGATCGTGCCGGCGACCTTCGCGATCGCCTCGAGCAGCCGATCCTTCACCGCCTGGTCGACGATGAGGCGCGATCCGGCGTGGCAGGTCTGGCCGCTGTTGTAGTAGACGCCCCAGGCGATGCCGTAAGCCGCCTCGCCGAGATCGGCGTCCGCGAACACCACCTGCGGCGTCTTGCCGCCGAGCTCGAGCGCCACGCGCTTGAGGTTCGATTCGGCCGCATAGCGCAGCATCAGCCGCCCGACCTCGGTCGAGCCGGTGAAAGCGATCAGATCGACCTCGGGATGGAGTGCGAGTGCCTTGCCGGCTTCCTCGCCGAAGCCGGGCACGACGTTGAAGACGCCGGGCGGCACGCCTGCCTCGGCGGCGAGCTGCCCGAGCCGGATCCCGGTGAGCGGTGATTGCTCCGCGGGCTTGAGCACCACGGAGTTGCCGGTGAGGAGTGCCGGACCCACCTTCCAGCAGCTGATGATGAGCGGGTAGTTCCACGGCACGATCGCGGCGACCACTCCGAGCGGCTCGCGTCGGATCAATGCCACGTCGTTGGGCCCCGTGGGCGCCACCTCGTCGTAGAGTTTGTCGGAGAACTCGGCGTAGTACTCGATGCAGTCGGCGCAGTTCGCTACATCGACGCTCACTGAGTTCTGGATGGGCTTGCCGACGTCGCGCGTCTCGAGGAGCGCCAGCTGGTCGAGGTCGGCACGGATCCCTTCCGCGAAGCGCCGCAGGATCTTCTTGCGCTCCCGTGGCTCCATGCGCCGCCACGGTCCGTTCTCGAAGCTGTCGCGAGCCGCCTTCACTGCGACGTCGACGTCCGCAGCGCGACAGCGCGCGACCTGGCACACGACCTGCCCGTCGATCGGCGAGACGTCATCGAAGATGCCTCCGTCGAGCGCCGGGACCGCACGACCGGAGATGAACGCGCGCCCCTCGGGCTTCACGGCGGCGGCAAGGCGCTCCCACGTCCCGCGGTCGCGCTTCAGGGCTGAGGTACTCATGGGACTCCCGCTCTCGAGGCTAAAGCTTCCACAGGGGCCGAAGGCGTCAAGCCTAGAAAAAGAATAGCGCCATCTAAAAACGATATCGCTGACGATCCTATATAAGGAGTCATCGCAGCGTGCGCTCGACGGCCCGGCGCCAGCCCTCGATCAGCCGCGCGCGGCGGGCCGCCGGCATCGAGGGGTGAAAGACCGCCTCCCGACTCCAGGTTCTCGCCACGTCCTCGAGGCTCTTCCAGACGCCGGTGGCGATACCGGCCAGAAACGCCGCTCCGAGCGCCGTCGTCTCGAGCTCGG
>DATKLG010000054.1:0-9632 GCA_035542535.1 Steroidobacteraceae bacterium | reverse complement strand
CGGCGCCAAGAAGCCCGTCAAGGACGTGCGCGAGCAGGAAGTCTATCTCGGTGAGCTGCCGCTCATGACGGAGAACGGCACCTTTATCGTCAACGGCACCGAGCGTGTGATCGTCAGCCAGCTGCATCGCTCGCCCGGCGTGGTCTTCGATCACGATCGCGGCAAGACCCACTCCTCGGGGAAGCTGCTGTTCTCGGCCCGCATCATCCCGTACCGCGGCTCGTGGCTCGATTTCGAATTTGATCCCAAGGACTGCGTGTTCGCGCGCATCGACCGGCGGCGCAAGCTCCCGGTGACGATTATCCTGCGCGCCCTCGGCATGAACGAGTCCGAGATCCTCGCGACCTTCTTCGAGACCAACACCTTCTATCTCAGCCGAGACGAGGTCGCGCTGCAGCTGGTACCGCAGCGCCTGCGCGGCGAGACCGCGACCTTCGAGATCAGGATCGGCGAGCAGGTAATCGTCGAGGAAGGTCGGCGCATCACCGCCCGGCACGTGCGCCAGCTGGAAGACGCCAAGGTCACGCGCCTGCGCGTGCCGCGCGAGTACGTCTACGGCAAGATCCTGGCTCACGACGTGGTCAACACCGAGACCGGCGAGATTCTCGCCAAGGCGAACGAGGTGTTGACCGCGGCTTCGGTGGAGAAGCTGATCGAGGCCAACATCCAGCAGGTCAACACGCTGTTCGTGAACGACCTCGACCGCGGCCCGTATATCTCCGACACGCTGCGCATCGATCCCACCAAGACGCGCCTCGAGGCGCTGGTGGAGATCTACCGCATGATGCGTCCCGGCGAGCCGCCCACCAAGGACGCGGCCGAGAACCTGTTCGCGAACCTGTTCTTCAACCCCGAGCGCTACGACCTCTCGGGCGTCGGGCGCATGAAGTTCAACCGCCGCGTCGGCAGGAAGGAAATCCTCGGCCCCGGCATCCTCTACGACCAGAAGTACGCCAGCACCCGGACCGACGAGCTGTCCAAGCGCCTGGTGGCGCAGTACGGCGCGATGTCCGACGTAATCGACGTGCTCAAGGTCCTGATCGACATCCGTAACGGCAACGGCCAGGTGGACGACATCGACCACCTCGGCAACCGCCGCGTGCGCAGCGTCGGCGAGATGGCGGAGAACGCCTTCCGCGTCGGCCTGGTGCGCGTCGAGCGCGCCGTCAAGGAGCGCCTGACGATCGCCGAGACCGAGCCGCTCATGCCCCAGGAGATGATCAACGCCAAGCCGGTGGCGGCCGCGGTGAAGGAGTTCTTCGGCTCCTCGCAGCTCTCGCAGTTCATGGACCAGAACAACCCGCTCTCCGAGGTCACGCACAAGCGCCGTGTCTCGGCGTTAGGCCCAGGCGGACTGACGCGCGAGCGTGCCGGCTTCGAGGTGCGCGACGTGCACCCGACCCACTACGGCCGCGTCTGCCCGATCGAGACCCCGGAAGGTCCGAACATCGGCCTCATCAACTCGCTGTCGGTCTATGCGCGCACCAATCAGTACGGTTTCCTCGAGACGCCGTACCGGCGCGTCGAAAACGGCCGGGTGACGGACCGGATCGACTACCTCTCGGCGATCGAGGAGGGCGAGTTCGCTATCGCCCAGGCGAACGCGGTGCTGGGGCCGAAGGGCGAGCTCACCGACGAGCTCGTGTCCTGCCGCTTCCAGAACGAGTTCACGCTGATGCCGCGCGACCGCATCAACTACATGGACGTGTCGCCGAAGCAGATCGTGTCGGTGGCGGCCTCGCTCATCCCGTTCCTCGAGCACGACGACGCCAACCGCGCGCTCATGGGCTCGAACATGCAGCGCCAGGCGGTGCCGACGCTGCGCAGCGAGACCCCGCTGGTGGGTACCGGCATGGAGCGCCCCGTGGCGATCGACTCGGGTGTCACCGTGGTGGGGCGCCGTGGCGGCACCGTGGATTCGGTGGATGCGTCCCGCATCGTGGTGCGGGTCAACGACGAGGAGACGACCGCCGGGGAACCCGGCGTCGACATCTACAACCTGACGAAGTACACGCGCTCGAACCAGAACACCTGCATCAACCAGCGACCGCTGGTGAACGCGGGCGATGTGATCGCGCGCGGCGACGTGCTGGCGGATGGCCCCTCGACCCACCTCGGCGAGCTGGCGCTCGGCCAGAATCTACTGGTCGCGTTCATGCCCTGGAACGGCTTCAACTTCGAGGACTCGATCCTCATCTCCGAGCGCGTGGTGGAGGAAGACCGCTTCACGACCATCCACATCGAGGAGCTCACCTGCGTCGCCCGCGACACCAAGCTGGGCCCGGAGGAGATCACCGCCGACATTCCCAACGTCGGCGATGCGGCGCTGGCCAAGCTCGATGAGGCGGGCATCGCCTTCATCGGCGCCGAGGTCAAGGCCGGCGACATCCTGGTCGGCAAGGTGACGCCCAAGGGCGAGACCCAGCTCACCCCCGAGGAGAAGCTGCTGCGCGCCATCTTCGGCGAGAAGGCTTCCGACGTTAAGGACACGGGGCTGCGCGTGCCGCCCGGCATGGATGGCACCGTGATCGACGTGCGCGTGTTCACGCGCGATGGCGTCGAGAAGGACTCGCGGGCGCTGTCGATCGAGAAAGCCGAGATCGAGCGGGTCCGGAAGGACTTCGCCGACCAGCAGCGCATTCTCGAGGACGACCTGTTCCAGCGCGTGCGCGGCCTGCTCGTGGGCCAGAGCGCCGCCGGCGGGCCGAAGAAGCTCAAGAGCGGCACCCGCATCGCGAGCGAGTATCTCGACGAGGTGCCGCGCGAGGAGTGGTTCGAGATCCGCCTGGAGGACGAGGACGCGAACAGCCAGCTCGAGCAGGCGGCGGAGCGGCTCAAGCTGCAGCGCAAGGCCTTCGAGAAGCGCCTCGACGACAAGCGCGCCAAGATCACCGCCGGGGATGACCTCGCCCCCGGCGTGCTCAAGATGGTCAAGGTGTATCTCGCGGTGAAGCGTCGCGTGCAGCCGGGCGACAAGATGGCCGGCCGCCACGGCAACAAGGGCGTGATCTCGACCATCGTTCCGGTCGAGGACATGCCGTACCTCGAGGACGGCACCCCGGTGGACGTGGTGCTCAACCCGTTGGGCGTCCCGTCGCGCATGAATGTCGGCCAGGTGCTCGAGACGCACCTCGGCTGGGCGGCCAAGGGTGTCGGACTCAAGATCGGCAGGATGCTCGAGGCTCAGGCGGCGTCGTCCGAGCTGCGTGCCTTCGTCAAGTCGATCTACAACGAGACCGGCGGCCAGCGCGAGGAGATCGACTCCTTGGGCGATGCGGATCTCACGCAGCTCGCGAAGAACCTCTCGAGCGGCGTGCCGATGGCGACGCCCGTGTTCGACGGCGCGAGCGAGCAGGAGATCAAGCGCATGCTGAAGCTCGCCGATCTGCCGCTGAACGGCCAGACCTACCTGTACGACGGCCGCACCGGCGAGCGTTTCGAGCGCCAGGTGACGGTCGGCTACATGTACATGCTGAAGCTGAATCACCTGGTCGACGACAAGATGCACGCGCGCTCGACCGGGCCTTACAGCCTGGTCACGCAGCAGCCGCTCGGCGGCAAGGCGCAGTTCGGCGGCCAGCGCTTCGGCGAGATGGAGGTGTGGGCGCTGGAGGCCTACGGCGCCTCCTACACGCTGCAGGAGATGCTGACCGTCAAGTCGGACGACGTGAACGGCCGCACCAAGATGTACAAGAACATCGTCGACGGCAACCACCAGATGGATGCCGGCATGCCGGAGTCCTTCAACGTACTCGTGAAGGAAATCCGCTCGCTCGGCATCAACATGGAACTGGAGCAGGACTAACTCATGAAAGACTTACTGAAGCTCTTCAGGCAGCACGCTCCGGTCGAGCACTTCGATTCGATCAAGATCGGACTGGCATCGCCCGAGATGATCCGCGCCTGGTCGTACGGCGAGGTGAAGAAGCCCGAGACCATCAACTACCGCACCTTCAAGCCGGAGCGGGACGGCCTGTTCTGCGCCAAGATCTTCGGTCCGGTGAAGGACTACGAGTGCCTGTGCGGCAAGTACAAGCGCTTGAAGCACCGCGGCGTGGTCTGCGAGAAGTGCGGCGTCGAGGTGACGCAGGCCAAGGTGCGCCGCGAGCGCATGGGCCACATCGAGCTCGCCAGCCCCACCGCGCACATCTGGTTCCTGAAGTCGCTGCCGTCGCGCATCGGGCTCATGCTCGACATGACGCTGCGCGAGATCGAGCGCGTGCTGTACTTCGAGGCCTTCGTGGTCATCGAGCCCGGCATGACGCCGATGCAGCGCGGCCAGCTGCTGACGGATGAGATGTACCTCGAGGCGATCGAGGAGCACGGGGACGAGTTCGACGCGCGCATGGGCGCGGAGGCCGTGTTCGAGCTGCTGCGCACGATCGATCTCACCGCAGAGATGGGCAAGGTGCGCGAGGAGATGGCCGGCACCTCGTCCGAGACCAAGCTCAAGCGCCTCTCGAAGCGTCTGAAGCTGATCGAGTCGTTCGTCGAGTCGGGCAACAAGCCCGAGTGGATGGTCATGACGGTGCTGCCGGTGCTGCCGCCGGACCTGCGCCCCCTGGTGCCGCTCGACGGCGGCCGCTTCGCGACCTCGGATCTGAACGACCTGTACCGCCGCGTCATCAACCGTAACAACCGCCTGCGCCGGCTCCTCGAGCTCAACGCGCCCGACATCATCGTGCGCAACGAGAAGCGCATGCTGCAGGAGGCGGTCGATGCGCTGCTCGACAACGGCCGCCGCGGCCGCGCCATCACCGGCACCAACAAGCGCCCGCTCAAGTCGCTCGCCGACATGATCAAGGGCAAGCAGGGCCGCTTCCGGCAGAATCTGCTCGGCAAGCGCGTCGACTACTCGGGCCGCTCGGTCATCGTGGTCGGCCCGCAGCTGCGGCTGCACCAGTGCGGCCTGCCGAAGAAGATGGCGCTCGAGCTCTTCAAGCCGTTCATCTTCCAGAAGCTGCAGCTGCGCGGCGAGGCTTCGACCATCAAGGCCGCCAAGCGCCTGGTGGAGCGCGAGGGACCGGAGGTGTGGGACATCCTCGAGGAGGTCATCCGCGAGCATCCGGTGCTGCTGAACCGCGCCCCGACCCTGCACCGCCTCGGCATCCAGGCGTTCGAACCGCTGCTGGTCGAGGGCAAGGCGATCCAGCTGCACCCGCTGGTCTGCACCGCCTTCAACGCCGACTTCGACGGCGACCAGATGGCCGTACACGTGCCGCTGTCCCTCGAGGCCCAGCTCGAGGCGCGGGCGCTCATGATGTCCTCCAACAACATCCTCTCGCCGGCCAACGGCGATCCGATCATCGTGCCCTCCCAGGACGTGGTGCTCGGGCTCTACTACATGACCCGCGAGCGCATCGGCGCGCGGGGCGAGGGCATGTTCTTCTGCGACGTCGGCGAAGTGCATCGCGCCTACGAGAGCCGCGGCGTGGATCTGCAGGCCAGGGTGCGCGTACGCCTGCGCGAGAGTCTGCGCGGTGAAGGCGGCGTGCTCACCGAGCGCACCCGCGTCGCCGAGACGACCGTCGGGCGGGCGCTGCTGTTCGAGATCCTGCCGAAGGGCCTGCCCTTCGACCTGATCAACCAGGACATGACCAAGAAGGCGATCTCCGCGACCATCAACGCCTGCTATCGGGCGCTGGGGCTGAAGGAGACCGTAGTGTTCGCCGACCAGCTCATGTACACCGGCTTCCACTACGCGACGCGCGCGGGCGTCTCCTTCGGCATCGACGACATCGTCATCCCGGAGCAGAAGACCCGCATCGTCACCTCCGCAGACCACGAAGTGAAGGAGATCCAGGATCAGTACGCCTCGGGTCTCGTCACCAACGGCGAGCGCTACAACAAGGTGGTCGACATCTGGTCGCGCGCCAACGATCAGGTGGCGAAGGCGATGATGGAGAAGCTCGGCACCGAGGAGGCGACCGACTCGAAGGGCGGCCACCACAAGCAGAAGTCCTTCAACTCGATCTTCATGATGGCGGACTCGGGCGCGCGCGGCTCGGCGGCCCAGATCCGCCAGCTCGCCGGCATGCGCGGCCTCATGGCCAAGCCCGACGGCTCGATCATCGAGACGCCCATCACGGCGAACTTCCGTGAGGGCCTGAACGTGTTGCAGTACTTCATCTCCACCCACGGTGCCCGCAAGGGACTGGCGGACACGGCGCTGAAGACCGCAAACTCGGGCTACCTGACCCGGCGTCTGGTCGACGTCGCGCAGGACCTGGTGGTCACCGAGGTCGACTGCGGCACGGCCAACGGCCTCGCCATGGCTCCGCTGGTCGAGGGAGGCGATGTCGTCGAGGCGCTCGGCGAGCGGGTGCTCGGGCGCGTGCTGGCGGAGGACATCGTCAAGCCGGGCGCGAAAGAAGTCCTGATCCCGAACGGGACGCTGCTGGACGAGAAGATGGTGCGGCTCCTCGAGCACGAAGGCGTGGATCAGATCAAGGTGCGCTCACCGATCACTTGCGAGACGCGCTACGGCGTGTGCTCGCACTGCTACGGACGCGACCTGGCGCGCGGCCGGCCGATCTCGATCGGCGAGGCCGTGGGCGTCATCGCCGCGCAGTCGATCGGCGAGCCGGGCACGCAGCTCACCATGCGCACCTTCCACATCGGTGGCGCGGCGTCGCGCGCCGCGGCGGCTTCCAGCGTCGAGGTGCGCAACAAAGGCACCATCCGCTTCCACCACGTGAAGACGGTGCAGCACGAGAAGGGGCACCTGGTGGCGGTGTCGCGCTCGGGCGAGATCGGCGTGGTCGATGACTTCGGCCGCGAGCGCGAGCGCTACAAGATCCCCTACGGCGCCGTGATCAGCGTCAAGGAAGGGGCCACGGCGAATGCCGGCCAGGTAGTGGCGACCTGGGACCCGCACACTCACCCGGTCATCATCGAGGTGGCGGGGATCGTGAAGTTCCAGGACTTCGTCGACGGCCTCACCGTCACCTCCCAGGTGGACGAGGTTACCGGGCTCTCCTCGACCGTGGTGCTCGACACCAAGCAGCGTGGCGGCAAGGATCTGCGCGCCACCATCAAGCTGGTGAACAGCAAGGGCAAGGAAGTGACCTTCGCCAACACGGAGATCCCGGCGGTCTATACCCTGCCGCCGGGCGCGCTCGTCAGCCTGGTGGACGGGGCGCGGGTCTCGGTCGGCGATGTCATCGCGCGCATTCCGCAGGAGTCCTCCAAGACCCGCGATATCACCGGCGGTCTGCCGCGCGTCGCGGACCTCTTCGAGGCGCGCAAGCCGAAGGACCCGGCGATCCTCGCCGAGAAGTCCGGCACGGTGAGCTTCGGCAAGGAGACCAAGGGCAAGCGCCGCCTGATCATCACCTCCGACGACGGTGAGAAGTACGAGGAGCTTATCCCGAAGTGGCGCCAGCTCAACGTGTTCGAGGGCGAGACCGTCGAGCGCGGCGAGGTCATCGCCGACGGCGAGCCGAACCCGCACGACATCCTGCGCCTCCAGGGCGTCGAGGCGCTGGCGAACTACCTGGTGCGCGAGATCCAGGACGTCTATCGCCTGCAGGGCGTGAAGATCAACGATAAGCACATCGAGGTCATCATCCGGCAGATGCTGCGCAAGACCGAGGTGCAGGAGGCCGGCGAGACGACGCTCCTGCGCGGCGAACAGCTCGATCGCGCGCGGGCGCTCGATGTGAACGACCGCGCCCAGCAGGGCGGCAAGAAGGGTGCACGGCTGCAGCCGGTGCTGCTCGGCATCACCAAGGCGAGCCTCGCGACCGAGTCGTTCATCTCCGCGGCTTCCTTCCAGGAGACCACCCGCGTGTTGACCGAGGCCGCGGTGCGCGGCCTCAAGGACGACCTGCGGGGCCTGAAGGAGAACGTCATCGTCGGGCGCCTCATCCCGGCGGGCACGGGCTTCGCGGCCCATGAGTCCCGTCGCCGCAAGCTCGAGGGCACCGAGCGCCGCAGCTTCATGGACGTGGGCGGCGGACTTCCCGAGAGCGAGGAGGGCGCGAGCGTCGGAGAAGAGTCGGAGAGCGCCGCGGGCTAAACGCCCGCACCGCCAGGGCTCCTTGCGGGCGCGGAGGCTGGGACGGGCTGGCGAGAAATCGCCGGCCCGTTTTTTTTGCATGCGCGGTCCCGAGCTATCATGCCTGCGAGAGGTGAGCAGCATGCGCATCGGTGAGCTGGCCAAGCGTGCAGGGGTGAGCGTGCAGACGCTGCGCTTCTACGAGCGCGAGGGTCTGCTGGCGAAACCTGCGCGGACTCGCTCGGGTTATCGCGCCTACGAGCCGCGGGACCTCGAGAGCGTCAGGTTGATCCGCTCCTGCCAGGAAATCGGCTTCACGCTGCGCGAGGTGCGGGAGGTGGCGGGATTGCACCGCGTGCTGGCCCTGCCGGGCCGGGCGGCGAGCCTCAAGCCGGCGGCGCAGGCGAAACTGCTGACGGCGGCGGACCGGCGCCTGGCGCTGATCGACGAGAAGCTGCGTACGCTCACGCAGATGAGGGCCGACATGGCAGCCCTGGTCGCGACGCTCCGGGGGCACGAACGGCCCGTCTGTCCGGTGAGCGGCGTGCGGGTGGCTTGACCCTATACCCACCTACAGGGTGCACAGTCGGTCTCGGGGCACACCCGAGGCCGCGAGCGATGCCAGAGAAGCGAATATCCCGAAGAGGAAAGTGGGCCCTGCTGACCCTCACCTCTCTCGCTGCGGCGGTGATCGTCGCTGCGATCGTCCTCGACGTCGTGCGCCGCGCCGGCCAGATGAGAGCGGCGACGACCAGCGCCGCCGCGGTGCTCGAGGCGCCCCCGGGAAGCCTCGTCAAGGCGGTCGTGCGACTCGAGGACGTGCGCGAGGCGAGCGCCTGTCGCGCACAGCTGCTCGAGGCTCTCGACGGCGAGACCTACCGTGTGACCTCGACCCGCATCCACGTCGCGCTCACGCCCGACACCGAAGTCGTCATGGGATCCGACGCCGACGTGCGGCCGGGTGCCATCGTGCAGGTCGCGGGTACGATCGATTCCGAGCACGCGATCCGCGTGCGGCAGATCGTGATCCTGACGGGCTACATACGGGTGACGGGCTGACGGCAGGTGTACTTCCTGTGGTCCGCGCTCTCGGGGTGGGCGGTCGTGCTGCTCCTCGCTGCGGGCATCAGCCTGCCCTACCTGGCGCGCCGCCTGCGCTGGAGGAGTCTCGCGCCGCACTACGGCCTCGGTTTGCTGCTGCCGCTGGCGGCAACCCTGCACGCCGCACTTCCCATGTCGCAGCTGCGAATGGCCGCCTTCGATTCGACCGGTCTCACGCTGGCAACGGGCGCGCTGGCGCTCATGGTCTGGCAGGCAGGCCTCGGCCTCGCGCTTCGAAGCGCGGCCGGCAGCGAGCGCCGCAAGCTGCGGCGCCGCCACTTTGTCGCGATGACGATCCTCGCGACCCTCGTCCTGGGGCATATCGGGTTAAACCGCGCCTGAGTTATCGTGCCGCGGTCAGGTCAGACCGCTGATTCCCGAGGTACCTTCCTGTGAGCAACGATTCCGTGGTCCTCTCCGGCCGGTACGTGCGTCTCGAGCCGCTCTCGCGTGCTCACGTCGCCGGCCTGGTGGCGGCGGCGGCCGAGGACCCCGCGCTCTACGCCTGGACTCCCCTGCCGCTCGCGGCCGA
>DATKLG010000053.1:0-131470 GCA_035542535.1 Steroidobacteraceae bacterium | reverse complement strand
GTTTGATGAGGCGACGTCCTCGCTTGATTCCCTCACCGAGGAAGAGATAAGCGGCACGATACGGAGCGTGTCCGAGCGGCAGGATCATATCACGATACTGATCGCCCACAGGCTCTCGACCATCATGCACGCGGACACCATCTTCGTCCTCGAGAAGGGGAGAATCGTTGAGTCCGGGTCCCACGACGCGCTTGTGGACTCGAAGGGGCTGTACTACGCGATGTGGCGGCAGCAGATCGGCGAAGCGCACGGTGAAGAGGGCGGTTCAGCAGCTCCTGAGAAAGTCCTTGTGACGCAGAACTGAAAGGAGGGAGTTGATCATGCGCGCTGTGGTACTCATGCTGGCGGCGGCAGCGTATCTCCTTGCGGGGTGCGGCACGACAAAGCAGTTTGAAGCGATCCCGCCGGGCCTGGATCGCGCCACGGTCCCCGCACGCGTCGTCACAATTTCAGCCCGTGACTACGAGTTTGTCCCCGACACCGTGCGGGTGCAGGCGGGGACGCTTCTCACACTTCGTGTCACATCGACCGATGGAACACACGGATTTGCTCTCGGGGCGTTCGGCATCGACGAGCGGCTGGAAGAGGGCAGGACGAAGGACATTGAGCTCTTTGCCGGCCACAGGGGTGTCTACCCGTTCAAGTGTTCACATTTCTGCGGCCTCGGGCATTTCGGCATGAACGGCGTCCTCCTTGTCGAATAGAGTTATGCTGTCGCTCAACGCAGGCTCTCCACAATCTGTTTCCCCGGATGGACGCTGAACGAACACCAAACCGCCTGATCCGCGAAAAGAGTCCCTACCTCCTTCAGCACGCCTACAATCCCGTCGACTGGTATCCCTGGGGTGAGGAAGCATTTGCGGCCGCCCTCGAAAGGGAGGTTCCCGTGTTTCTCTCGATCGGGTACTCGACCTGCCACTGGTGCCACGTCATGGAGCGGGAATCCTTCGAAAACGAATCGACCGCTGCCATACTTAATCAGAATTTTGTCTGCATCAAGGTCGACCGCGAGGAGCGCCCCGACATCGACCGCATCTACCAGATCGCCCAGCAGATGATCACCCAGCGCGGCGGCGGCTGGCCGCTCACCATGTTCCTGGCGCACGACGACCAGCGGCCGTTCTTCGGCGGCACCTACTTTCCGCGCGAGGCGCGCTACGGCCTGCCCGGCTTCAGGGAGCTGCTGCCGCGCGTGGTCGAGTTCTACCGGACGCACGAGCCGGAGATGCGCGCGCAGAATGCCGCGCTGGTGGCGGCGCTCGCCGATATCAACTATCCGCCGGCGCCGGCCGGAGCCGCGCTCACCGATGCGCCCCTCGAGGCGTGCCGCGCGCAGCTCGCCGGGAGCTTCGATGCCCGCAACGGCGGCTTCGGGGGCGCCCCCAAATTCCCGCAGCCGAAGGCGCTCGAGCGGCTGCTGCGCGACTGGCGCGCCAGCCCGCCGGGAGACGAAGCGGGCCTGCAGTCGCTCTACCTGGCGAGCTTCACGCTGCGGCGCATGGGCGAAGGCGGGATCTGCGACCAGCTCGGCGGCGGCTTCTGCCGCTACTCGGTCGACGAGCGCTGGATGATCCCGCACTTCGAGAAGATGCTCTACGACAACGGCGCGCTGCTCGCGCTGTACGCCAACCCCTCGCTCGGAACCGCCGATGCGTTCTATACCCAGGTGGCGGTCGAGACCGCCGCCTGGACGCTGCGCGAGATGCAATCCCCGGAGGGCGGCTTCTACTCGAGCCTGGACGCCGACTCCGAGGGTCATGAGGGCAGATTCTATGTGTGGGACCGGGACGAGGTGCGGCGCGTCCTGAGCGCCGAGGAGTTCGCGGTCTTCGCGCCACGCTACGGGCTCGACGCGCCGGCCAACTTCGAGGGGCGCTGGCACCTGTACGTCCACGCGACGGTGGAACAGATCGCGGCGACGCTGCAGCGCCCGGCGAGCGAGGTCGGCGCGCTGCTCGGGAGCGCCCGTGCCAGGCTGCTTGCCTTACGTGGGCAACGCGTACGCCCGGCGCGCGACGAGAAGATCCTCACCTCCTGGAATGCGCTCATGATCCGCGGCCTCGCGATCGCGGCGCGGGCGCTCGCGGCCGAGCGGCTGGGCGAGGCCGCGAGCCGGGCACTCGATTTCGTTCGCAGCACCCTGTGGCGCGACGGCCGCCTGCTCGCCACCTGCAAGGACGGCCGGGCACATCTCAACGCCTACCTCGACGACTACGTCTACCTCGTGGATGCGGTGCTCGAGCTGCAGCAGCTGCGCTTCCGGGCGGACGAGCTCGAGTTCGCGCGGCAGCTCACCGAGGTGGTGCTCGCTCGCTTCGCCGACGCGCAGAACGGCGGCTTCTACTTCACCTCTGACGACCACGAGCAGCTGATCCACCGCCCCAAGAGCTTCGCCGACGATGCCACCCCGTCCGGCAACGGCATCGCGGCCTTCGTCCTGCAGCGCCTCGGATATCTGCTCGGCGAGCCGCGCTACCTCGCCGCGGCCGAGCGCACGCTGCGCGCGGCGTGGCCCGCCATGGAGAAGTCCCCGCTGGGGCACGTCACCCTGGTCACGGCCCTCGAGGAGCTGCTCCAGCCGCCGGAGATCGTCATCCTGCGCGGCGCGGCGCAGACGATCGACGCCTGGCGGCGCGAGCTCGCGCGCATGTTCGTGCCGCGGCGGTTGGTGCTCGCGATTCCGGCCGATGCAACCGGGCTGCCGGCAGCGCTCGCCGACAAGAGCCCGCCGGCTGCGGCCGCGGCGGTGGCCTACGTCTGTCGCGGCAGCACCTGCTCGGCGCCGGTGGAGTCACTCGAGCTGCTGCTTGCGCAGCTTCGGCCCGCGGCTGCGGGCGCCGCCGCGAGTTAGGAGCGCGGCGGCTCGAGAAGATCCACCAGGCTTCCCGCCGGCGCCACGTCACCGCGGTAGACGATCCGCTCCATCCAGTCATGTGCCGGCCGGAGGCCGCTGGGCTGAAGGGAGTAGAGGCGCTGCCGGCCCTCTTTCCGGCTGAGCAGCAGGCCGCATTCCTCGAGGACCTTCAGGTGGTGGATCACGGTGGGCTGCGAGAGCGGGAAGATCTCGGCGAGCTCGCGCAACGCAGCCTCGCCGTCGCACAGGCCCTCGATGTACCAGAGGCGCCTCGGGTCGGCGAGCGCGCGGAACACGGGACACAAGTGCTCGTTGAACACCCGCTGAGCGTATGGGTACCCCCAGAATGACTCAACCCCGCAATAGTTAGAGAAATGTCTAACTATGGCTCCTCGAGGCCCTCTGCGGGGCCCCGAGGGAGCAAATTAGATGACTTTCGAACATTGCTCCCGGCGGGCTCTCCGGGTGACCACCACACGCCCACCCGAAACTACTCCGGCAGCATCTCGCCCGAGCCCCCGAAATCCTTCGGGAAGTCCTTGAACTTCGGCAGCCCATCACGCATGCGCAACACCGTCTCCTGGTAGTTGACGTGTACGCCCGGGGTGAACTTGAGCGAAGGCAGCATCGCCGCGAATACGTCGGTGAGCTTGAGCGGTGGATGCTCGGTGAACAGGTGCCCGCCGCAGCTCTTGCACCACTTGCGGTAGCTCACCGGCGTCTTGTTGTAGGTGCCGATGTTGTCCGCCCCCCTGGTGACCTTGACGGCGCTCGGCTGCCACAGGGTGAAGGCATTCACGGGTCCTGCAGACCAGTGGCGGCAGGACGCGCAGTGGCAGTACCCCATGGCCACCGGCTCGCCGCTCACCGTGAGTTCCACGGCACCGCAGAAGCAGTTGGTCTTGTAATCAGCCATTGTCGATTCTCCCTTGTAAAAGCCTAGGACAGCAGCTCGACGTTCCCGCCGATAGCGGCGGTGTTGATCGTGAGAGTTCTCTCGTTCGCAAACCGCAGCAGGTAGTGCGGACCTCCGGCCTTCGGACCGGTGCCGGACAGTCCCTGGCCGCCGAAGGGCTGCACCCCGACCACCGCGCCGATCATGTTGCGGTTCACGTAGGTGTTGCCTACGGGCAGAGACTGGAACACGTGGCTGGCGACGCTCTCGAGGCGGCTGTGGACCCCGAGCGTCAACCCGTAACCCGTGCCGCGGATCGCCGCCAGCACCTGCGGCAACTGCTCGCTCCGGTAACGCGCCACGTGCAGGATCGGCCCGAACTCCTCGGTCTTCAGCTGATCGAGCGTGCGCAGCTCGAACATCTGCGGCGGGAAATAGTGCCCCACCGCCGCAAGCTGCGGCTCGAGCTCGCACGCGTACAAGAGCTTCGCCTCGCCGCGCATGCGCTCGGCATGTCGGGCGAGTCGCGCGCGCGCCGCCGCCGAGATCACCGGACCCACGTCGGTGGCGAGCTCGCCCGGCGGCCCGATGCGCAGCACCCGCATCGCTCCCGTCAGCATCTCGATCACGCGGTCGGCGATCTCCTCCTGCAGGTACAGCACGCGCAGCGCCGAGCAGCGCTGTCCGGCGCTGGTGAACGCCGAGGTGATCGCGTCGTCGACCACCTGCTCGGGGAGCGCCGTGGCATCGACCACCATCGCATTCACCCCGCCGGTCTCGGCGATGAGCGGCACGATCGGGCCGTCGCGGCTGGCAAGCGTGCGGTTGATGGTCGCCGCGGTGGCGGTCGAGCCGGTGAAGGCCACCCCGGCGAGCGCCGGATGCGTGAGTGCCACCTCGCCGAACGGCGGCCCGTCCGCGGGCGTGAGCTGCAGCACCGCGGCAGGAACACCCGCCTGGTGCAGCAGACGCGTCATGGCGTGCGCGATCAGGGGCGTCGCCGGCGCGGGTTTCGCCACCACGGCATTGCCGGCCGCGAGCGCCGCGGTGATCTGCCCGGTGAAGATCGCCAGGGGGAAATTCCACGGACTGATGCAGACGAACACGCCGCGCCCGTGCAGCGAGAGCGTATTGCGCTCACCGGTGGGGCCGGGCATCAGCTCGGGCGCGCCGAAGAGCTCCCGGGCACGTGCCGCGTAGTAGCGACAGAAGTCCACCGCCTCGCGCAGCTCCGCCACCGCGTCCGGGAGCGTCTTGCCGGCCTCGCGCACCAGGAGACTGAGGAACTGCGCGCGCCGCTGCTCGAGCAGATCCGCCGCGCGCGTCAGGCATGCGGCGCGCTCCTCAGCCGGCTTCGCATCCCACGCGGGCTGGGCGCGTGCCGCCGACGCCATCGCCGCGCGAATCTCCTCCGCCGTCGCATCGCGCGTCAAGCCGACGATCTCGCGCGTGTCGGCGGGCGAGACCACGGGCACCTGCGCATCGCGGACGGTGCGGCCGTCGAGCAGCGGGCCACCGACGTGGCGCTCGGCCGCCTGCTGGCGCAGCTCCCGCCCGAGCAAGGCGAGCGTCGCCGGATCGCCGAAGTCTTCGCCGGCCGAATTGGCGCGCTCGGCGCCGTAGAGCGCGCCCGGCTCGCGCACCCGCTGCGCCGCCAGCGCCTGTGCCTCATGCAACGACGAGACTGGATCGCGCACGACCTGCTCCACGGGAATCTGGGGATTCATGAACTGGTGAACGAAGGAGCTGTTGGCGCCGTTCTCGAGCAGTCGCCGCACCAGGTACGGCAGCAGCTCCTCGTGCGTGCCGACCGGCGCGTAGACCCGCACCGGCGGCAGCTCGGGCAACTCGGCGCGCGCCGCCTGGTACAGCGCCTCGCCCATCCCATGCAATCGCTGGAACTCGAACGGCGCGCCCGCGGGCGCGAGTGCCAGTACCGCGGCCACCGTGTAGGCATTGTGGGTGGCGAACTGCGGATAGAGGTCGCGCGCGGCGAACAGCCGCCGCACGCCCTCGAGGTAGCTCGCATCCGTCGCGGCCTTGGAGGTGTAGACCGGGAAGCTGGCGAGGCCGCGCTCCTGGGCACGCTTGATCTCGCTGTCCCAGTAAGCGCCCTTTACCAGGCGGACGGTCATGCGCCGCCCGCTGTCGCGCGCGAGCTGCGCCACCCAGTCGAGCACCAGCGGCGCGCGGCGGCCGTAGGACTGCACGGCGAGCCCCAGGCCCTCCCAGTCGCGCGTGGCCGCATCGCGCGCCAGCGTCTCCACGATGTCGAGCGACAGGTCGAGCCGGTCCGCCTCCTCGGCGTCGATCGTCATGCCGACCCCGGCGCGCGCGGCGCGCCGCGCCAGCTCCAGCATGCGCGGACCCAGCCGCTCGTGCACGCGCTCGCTCTGCAGCAGCGTGTAACGCGGCTCGAGCGCCGACAGCTTGACCGAGATCGCCGAGCGCACGTGCACCGACCCCGGTGGCTGGCCGCCGAGCACATCGATCGCATGTGCATAGTCCTCGAGGTAGCGCTGCGCGTCGGCGTCGGTGCGCGCGCCCTCGCCGAGCATGTCGAAGGAGCACAGTGCCAGTTCCGGCTCCGAGCGCGCGCGCTTGAGCGCCGCATCGATCGTCTCGCCGACGATGAAGGCATGGCCGAGCGTCTGCATCGACTGCCTGAGCGCCGCGCGCACGATCGGCGCGACCATGGGCTTGGTGAGGCTGGCGGCCGAATACTCGCCCGCCAGCTCGCCGGACACCTCGGGCAGCAGCCGCCCGGCGGCGGAGAGCAGCGTGAACCCCGTGCGCAGCAGGAGATCCGTGTCGCCGCGCACCCCGGCATCGCGAATGGCCGCGAGCCGCTCGGCGATCAGCTGATCGGCGCGTGCGGCATCCGGCGTGCGCAGCAGTGCCTCCGCCAGGCTCATGAGCGCCCTGCCCTGTGCGCTGTCGAGCGGGAACTGCTCGAGCATCCGGTCGACCAGCGGACGCGAGCGCTGGTCGGCGCGCGCCACCTCGACCCAGCGCGCGGCCCGCGCCCGTGCGCCGGCGAGCGCGCCGCGAGCGTCGCCGAGGTCGTCCACCATCTCGCTCGAAGCCCGCGCCTCCGGGCGCAGCGTCGCCTCGCGCAGCCGCGCGCGCAGCGCCTCGAGGCTGGCCGCCTGCGGCTCGGCGCTCATCTCATCGCCCCGCACCGCCCGCGAGCACCGCCCCGACCGAGCGCGCGAAGTACTCGAGGTTCTCGCGGCGCAATCCGGCGACGTTCATGCGGCTGTCGTCGACCATGTAGATGTGCTGCTGCGCGCGCAGCTCCCGCACCTGCGCGGTGCTGATCCCGAACAGGGAGAACATGCCGTGATGGCGCGCGATGAAGCCGAAGTCGCGTCCCGGACAATGCTCGGCCAGACGCCGGACGACTTCGCGGCGCAGGCCCTGGATACGCGCACGCATGCCATCGAGCTCCTCGAGCCACCGGGCCCGCAGCGCCGCGTCCGTGAGCACGCCGTGTACGATCGCAGCGCCGTGATCGGGCGGCATCGACCAGAGCCCGCGCGCCAGTCGCACCAGCTGGCTCAGCGCGGCGTCGGCCTGCGCGGCCCGTTCGCACACGACGCCCAGCGCGCCGGTACGCTCGCGATAGAGGCCGAAGTTCTTCGAGCAGGAGACGGCGTAGAGCAGCTCGGGCAGCTCGGCCGCGAACAGCCGCAGCCCGAAGGCATCCGCCTCGAGGCTCTCGCCGAGCCCCTGGTAGGCCATGTCGATGAAAGGCAGCAGCTGGCGGCGCTTCACCAGCGAGAGCAGCTCGCGCCACTCCGCCTGCGAGAGGTCCGCCCCGGTCGGGTTGTGACAGGAGGCATGCAGCAGCACCACGGCGCGCGGCGGCAGCCGCTCGAGCGCCGCGACCATCGCGGCAAAGCGCACTCCACCGCTCGCGGCATCGTAGTACGGATAGCGCTCGAGCTTGAGGCCGCTGCCCGAGAGCAGTGGCACGTGATTCACCCAGGTGGGATCGCTCAGGTGCACGACCGAGTCGGCGGAGGCATAACGGATGAGCTCGGCGCCGAGGCGCAACGCACCGCAGCCGCCGGGGCACTGGATGGTGCGCACCCGGTTCGACACCAGCGCTTCGTGCTCTGCGCCGAGCGCCAGGCGCGCCATCGCCTCGTTGAAGCCGGGGTTCCCGGCCGGTCCCACGTAGGTCTTGGTGGTCTGACGCGCGAGCACGGCGGCCTCGGCCTCGCGCACTGCCGCGGGAACCGGCGTCTCGCCGTGCTCGTTGCGGTAGACGCCGATGCCGAGATCGACCTTGCGCGGATCGGGGTCGGCGCGATACGCCGCCATGAGGCTCAGGATCGTATCCGCCGTGATCAGCTCGAGCCGCTCGAACATGGTGCTGTCCGCCGCGCCCCGACTCAGTTGCCGGCCGCGGCAGTCAACGCGCGCTTGCGCGCGGCTTCGAACTCATCGCCCGGTTTCCAGCTCGGCATGGCATCGGCCTGCGCGATCAGCCAGCCGGTCATGAGGTTCATCTGCGCGTCCTCGATCATGCCGTCGAAGTCCCACGTGTCGTCGAGCTTGTCGGACGGCTGGTGGTACTGCCTGAGCTCCCACTCATCGTGCTTCTGCCGGCCCCAGCCGGGCGGGCGCCCGATGACGTCGGTCCCCTCGCCGTAGAAGAGCGCGGGCACGCCGATCTTCGCGAACGAGAACTGGTCCGAGCGGTAGTAGTAGCCGCGGTCGGGGAACTGGTCGGGCACGACGCTGCGCCCCTGGTAGTGCGCCACCGCCACCGCGATGTCATCGAGCGAGGACTTGCCCATGCTGAGGAGCTGCACGTCGCGCGTGCGGCCGAAGATGCTGCCGCCGTCGATGTTGATGTTGGCGGCGATGCGGCCGGCCGGGAAGCTCGGATGAGCGGCGTAGTACATCGAGCCGAGCAGCCCGCGCTCCTCGCCCGCGACGAACAGCGCCAGCAGCGAGCGCCGCGGCCGCTGCGGGAGCGCGGCGAAGGCGCCCGCGATGGCGAGCACCTGGGCGCAGCCCGAGGCGTTATCGACCGCGCCGTGATAGATGCGGTCGCCGCTCGCGTCGGGCGCGCCGATGCCGAAGTGATCGTGGTGAGCGGAGTAGATCAGTACCTCGGCGGCGAGCTTCGGATCGCTCCCCTTGAGCAGGCCGCCCACGTTCGCGGTCTGAGCCTTCGAGAGCTTGTTGGTGAATGCGATCGAGGTGTGCAGGCCGAGCGGCACGGGGTGGAAGCTGCGCGAGCGCGCGGCAGCGATCAGCTTGTCGAGATCGAAGCCCCCGGCGCGCACCAGCCGCCGGGCCGCCTCCTCGGTCGCCCACGCCATGAGACGCACGCGCGCCTCGCCGGCGTCGGGCAGCTGGAACTGCTCCCCGCCCCAGGAGGACTGCACCACCTGCCAGGGATAACCCGCCGAGGGAGTCGTGTGGATGATGATCGCGCCGGCGGCGCCCTGACGTGCGGCGCTCTCATACTTATAGGTCCAGCGGCCGTAGTAGAGGCGCCGCTTGCCGGCGAACAGCTGCGGATCCCAGTCGGGATCGTTGTTCATCATCAGCAGGATCTTGCCGGCGAGCTTCGTGCCCTTGAAATCGTCCCAGCGGTACTCGGGTGCCTGAATCCCGTAGCCGACGAACACCAGCTCCGCATCGTCGATCGACACGCTCTCGCTCTGCAGGCCGCTCGTGCCGATGTAGTCCTCGCGCAAGGCAAGATCCGCGCGGCCGCTCTTGCCCGTGAAGCTCCAGGTGCGCGGCAGCTCCGTGCGGATGCCGACGATGTCGAAGGGTTGCTGCCACTCGCCATTGGCGAAGGCGCCCTGGTAGCCGAGGCCCTCGAGGCGCGTCTGCAGGTAGAGGCGCGCGAGCTGATCGGCGCGCGTGCCCGGGCCGCGCCCCTCGAGCAGATCCGAGGCGAGGAAGCGGATGGGCGCCTCGAGCGCCGCGCGCGTGATCTGCGTCCTGGCGGCCTGCTCCACTTCCGGCGGCACGGGGGCCCGCGCGAGCGCCGCGCCCGAGAACGCCAGGAACAGCAGAGCTGTGCGCACGCTTACCTCGACCGCCGACCGTGGGGGCGCAACGGTACCACGTTACGGACCCACCACGACCGCCCAGGGGCCCTTGCCGGCGGCGACCCGGGCCTTCACGGCGGCGGCGGCTGTGTCGACGACCGCCACCTCTGCGGTCGGGCCGTCGGGGCTGTAGAGGCGCTCACCACCGGCCCCGAGCGCGACGCCCCACGGCCGTCCGCCGCAGGCGATCTCGGCGAGGAGCCTCGGCGGATCGAGCGCGACCACCGCCACCGTCCCGGCGCGGCCGGTCCCGACGTACAGCCGCCCCCGCTGCGTATCGAGCGCGACTCCCATGGGACGCGCCTGCGGGGAGAGCTTCAGGAGCTCGGAGGCGGGAGCGCCGGCGGGGACGGCGATACGGTAGATGCTCGCGTCCGCCTCTGCGGATACGTAGGCGAAGCGGCTATCAGAAGAGAACGCGAGGTCGCGCGGGCGAGCCCCGACGGTCGCCCTGGCGAGAACGGCGTAGGAGGTCGCATCGATGATGGTCACGGTGTTGTCCTCCTCGCTCGTGACCAGCACCCAGCGCCCGTTGGGCGACACGCGCACGCCCTCGGGCTCGCGGCCTACCGCGACCGTGGCCAGCCGCCGGCCGCGCGCTGCATCGAGTACCGCAAGCTGCGCGCTGTTCTCCTCCGAGACGTACAGCCGGCGGCCGTCGCGGCTCACGGCGACGCGCTCCGGATCGGAGACTCCCTTGAGGATGCGGGTGCGCGCGAGCGCCGTCGTGTCGATGACCGCAACGCCGTCGGCGTCCGGGTCGCGGCTGAGCTGTGCGCACTGCGCGTCGGAGAGCGGCGGCGGGCACTTCGGCAGTCCGCTCACCGCGACGTACAGGAGCTTGCCGTCGCCCGAGAGCGCGAGCCCCCGCGGCCGCTTGCCGACGGCGATCGTGGCGATTGCCGCACTGCGATCCGCGTCGATGACGGTGACGGTTCCGTCGTCCTCGTTGCTGACGTAGGCGCGCTCCGCGCTCGCCGCGCCCGGGAGCGCCACCCAGGCGACGGCCAGGCCCAGACACGGCCACGGCGCAGCTTTTCCCCCCGCCGTGGCGGGCTCGCGCAGAAGGCTCATGGACTCATCCTAATGCCAATAAGACGCAAGTCCCACTTCCGGCGGCCCGCCATGTTAACTTAGCGGGCCTTGCCGACAAGGATACCGAGTCGCCTCATGCCGCCAGCCTCCGCCACTGCAAAGCCACCCTTGATCTGGGCGAACGTCCTGATGTTCGTCCTGACGGCCGCCGCGGCGGTCGTGCTGGTACCCTGGTACGGGCTGCGCCACGGCTTTACCGGTGCCGACTTCGGCTTCTTCCTCTTCTTCCTGCTCGCCAACGGCATGTCGATCACGGGCGGCTACCATCGCCTGTGGGCGCACCGTACCTACGAAGCGCACCTCGGCCTGCGGATCTTCTATCTGATCTTCGGCACCATGGCGCTGCAGAACAGCGTGTTCGTCTGGTGCAGCGGTCATCGCGCGCATCACCTGCACGTCGACGACGTCGATCTCGACCCCTATTCGGCACGGCGCGGCTTCTGGTTCTCGCACATCGGCTGGATGCTGCGCGAGTACCCGAGCGGCACGCCGGACTTCACCAACATTCCGGACCTGAGGAAGGACCGGCTGCTCGCCTTCCAGCACCGGTACTATGTGCCGCTCGCGGTCGCGCTGAATTTCGCCCTGCCGATCGCCGCGGGCCTCGCGTTTCACGATCTCTGGGGCATGCTGATCCTCGCCGGGGTGCTGCGCCTCGTGTGGAGCCACCACGTCACCTTCTTCATCAACTCGCTCGCCCACATGTGGGGCACCCGCCCATACACCGAGGACAACACCGCGCGCGACAACCCGGCGCTCGCCGTGGTGACCTACGGCGAGGGATACCACAACTTCCACCACATCTTCGCCCACGACTACCGCAACGGCGTGCGCTGGTGGCAGTGGGATCCGACCAAGTGGCTGATCGGCGGCCTGGCGTACGTCGGGCTCACCCGGCGTCTGAAGCGCACGCCCTGGTTCCAGATTCAGCGGGCGCTGCTTGCCATGCAGTTCAAGCGCGCCGAGCAGCGGCTCGCCGACCTGCCGCTAGCCCCGCATTCTCACATCGAGCAGCTGCGCGCGCGCATCGCACACGAATATGAGACGTTCCTCGCCGCGATCGCCGACTGGGCCCGCGTCAAGGAACAGTGGCTCGAGGAGAAGCGCCGCGCCGTCATCGAGCAATGGCAGCAGTCGGAGCTGCCGGGCAAGCTGCGCGAGATCGAGCGCGCCTTGAGCCGCCAGCACCGGCGCATGCGGGTGCTGCAGGCGCAGCTCGCCTAGTTCATCGTCACCAAGAATCCTGCGGATTTTTCCGCAGGCCCCCCACGCTACAATAGCGCGCCATGGGGCGCATCTTCGAAGTCCGCAAGCACACGATGTTCGCGCGGTGGAACCGCATGGCGAAGCAATTCGCCCGCATCGCCAAGGACATCACCATGGCCGTCAAGTCGGGCGGTCCGGACCCCGCCTCCAATCCGACGCTGCGCCGGACCATTCAGAACGCGCGCGCCGTCAACATGCCCAAGGACCGCATCGAGGCCGCGATCAAGCGTGCCTCGGGGCGCGATGCCGCGAGCTACCAGGAGGTTCTGTACGAGGGCTACGCGCCTCACGGCGTGGCACTGCTGGTGGAGACCGCGACCGACAACCCGACGCGCACCGTGGCGGCGGTGCGCAACGTCATCACCAAGAACGGCGGCAACCTCGCCACGAGTGGCAGTGTCAGCTTCCTCTTCAGGAAGATGGGCGTCTTCCGGCTCGATCCTGCCGGCATCGACCAGGACGACCTCGAGCTCTATCTGATCGATCACGGTCTCGAGGAGATGGGCGAGAGCACGGGCGAGAAGGGCGAGCCGCAGCTCGTGATCCGCGGCGCGTTTGCCGACTTCGGCAGGCTGCAGGAGGCTCTCGAGGCGCGCGGCCTGACGCCGTTGTCCGCCGAGCACGAGTACCTGTGCACCGCGCCCACGGAGCTGCCCGAGGCGCAGGCCACCGAGGTGCTGGCGCTCATCGACCGCCTCGAGCAGGACGACGACGTCCAGCGGGTCTTCCACACGCTCGCCTGAGGCCATCGTGCAGAACTATCGTCTCGAGCCAGCCCGCAGCGGCGATGCCGCACGGCTCGCGGCCATGTCGCACGAGCTGATCGAGTCGGGCCTGCGGCCGGCGTGGGGCCCGGAGCGCATCCGCTGGTACGTGCAGCATCCCGAGAGCGTGGTTCTGACCGCGCGCAACGACCGCACCATCGCCGGCTTCGCCATCATGCACTACGCCGACGACACCGCGCACCTGAATCTCCTGGCGGTCGATCCCGCGCACCGCCGCCGCGGCATCGCGCGACGCCTGGTGGCCTGGCTCGAGGAGAGCGCGCTCACCGCCGGCACGTTCGTCGTCGGGCTCGAGCTGCGCGCGCTCAACCAGCCGGCGCGCGAGTTTTACCGGACGCTCGGCTACCGCGAGGTGGGACGCGTGCCCGGCTACTACCAGGGAATCGAGGCCGCCATCCGCATGGAGCGCGACGTGCGGGTCAGTCGGCCGGCCGCGACTCGATCCTGAAGTCGAACTCGTAGGAGTGGGCGCCTTCGGGCGTCACCTTGATGCGCATGCTGCCGGTGAGGCCGGTGAGCTCGCCGGTGCCGGAGTCGGGCACGACGCTGATGTGGGTCTCCGGAGCCCCGCGCTTCATCGTGGCACTGTGCAGCAGCACGAAGCTGCCGGCGCGTCCCTGGAGCTTGCCGGTGACACGCTCGAGGGCCACGTAGCCGGCCGAGCCCTTCACCTCGCTCTGGGTGGCGAGCATCTCGCCCTTGGCGCTCGCCTCGAGGTCGCCGTGGAAACGTTTGTCGATCGTGAGCCGCCCGAGGTTCGCGCTACGCGCGATCTGCGTGTCCGGCTTCTGCGGCGTCACCTTGACCTCGAGGGGCCCGCTGGCGTGGTGAGTCATGCGAGTCTCCTGGCGGCTCATGCGCTCAGTCCGGCATGGGCGTCATCTGCCCGGCGAGCACGTCCTCGAACCCGAAGTTGCGCAGGTCGCGCACCCGCTGCGGATAGAGTATGCCATCGAGGTGGTCGACTTCATGCTGCACGACGCGCGCGTGAAAGCCCTCGACCGTGCGGTCGAGCGGCACGCCGGCGGCATCGAAGCCCCGGTAGCGCAGCCGCCGGTAGCGCGGCACCAGGCCGCGCATCCCGGGCACCGAGAGACACCCCTCCCAGCCCTCCTCCTGCTCCTCGCCGAGCGGCGTGAGCTCGGGATTCACCAGCACCGTGTAGGGCACCGGAGTCAGCTGCGGGTAGCGCGGATTGTCCTTGAGCTCGAAGATCACCACGCGCAGGCTCACGCCGATCTGCGGCGCGGCAATCCCGGCGCCGCTTTGCGAGCGCATGGTGTCGTCCAGGTCGGCGATGAGCGCTGCGAGCTCGGCATCGAAGCGCATCACCGGGGCTGCCACCTGCCGCAGCAGCGGCTCGCCCATCCTCAGCACCCGGCGCACGGCCATCGGCTTTCTCAGGGCACCGGCGACCGGCCGCGCAGCGGCTCGACCGCGATCGAGATGCGGTGGTCGCGAAAGATCAGCGGCGCGGCAGGCGCGCGCTCCGCCTCCGCCACCGCCGCCGTGACCAGCCCGTGATGCGGCGACAGATCGCACACCGGGTCGGCGTTGGCCGCATCGCCGGTGAGCAGATACGCCTGGCAGCGGCAGCCGCCGAAGTCGGCTGAGCGCTCCGGGCAGCTGCGGCACGGCTCCTTCATCCACGCCTCCCCGCGGAAGTGGTTGAACGCCGGCGAGTCGTACCAGATCTCGCGCACGCTCTGCTCGCGCACGCTCGGCAGGCTGAGTCCCGGCAGCATGCGTGCCGCGTGACAGGGCATGGCGATGCCGTCGGGTGCGATCGTGAGGAAGACGCTCCCCAATCCGTTCATGCAGGGCTTGGGGCGCGTCTCGAAGTAGTCCGGCACGACGAAGTAGATCTGCATCGCCGTTCCGACGCGCGCGCGAAAGCGCCGGGTCGCTTCCTCGGCACGCTCGAGCTGGGCGCGGCTCGGCAGGAGGTGCGCGCGGTTGAGCCACGCCCAGCCGTAATACTGGGTGTTGGCGAGCTCGACGTACTGCGCGCCGAGCGTCTCGGCCATCGCGAGGATCTCGCCGACGTGGTCGATGTTGAGTCGGTGCAGAACCACGTTCAGCACCATCGGATAGCCGTACTTGCGGATCAGCTCCGCCACCCTCGCCTTGAGCTCGAAGGTGCGGGTGCTGGAGAGGAAATCATTCAGCTCGCGGGTGCTGTCCTGAAAGGAGAGCTGGATGTGGTCGAGACCGGCCGCCTTGAGCGCGCTGATGCGCTCCTCGGTCATGCCGACGCCGGAGGTGATCAGGTTGATGTAGTAGCCGAGCGCGTGCGCTTCCGCCACGATCGGCTCGAGATCCTCGCGCACCAGCGGTTCGCCCCCCGAGAGGCCGAGCTGCACGGCGCCGAGCGCGCGCGCCTCGCGCAGCACCCGCAGCCACTCCGCGGTCGGGAGCTCCTTGCCCACGGAAGCGAATTCCGTCGGGTTGTAGCAGAAGACACAGTGCAACGGGCAGCGATAGGTCAACTCGAGCAGCAACCAGAGCGGCGGCCCGGGCGCGCGTGCGCTCTGCGAGGGCGGTGGCGCAACGCTCACGCGCGCAGCTCCAGCCAGCGGCGCTCGAGCGCCAGCAGCACGAACGCGGCAACGTCGTCCCGCAACCCGGTGGCGCCGTAGGCTCGCTCGAGGTCTGCGACGATCTCCGTGAGGGTACGCACGCCGTCACAGCGCGCCAGGATCTGCCCCGCGCTGCCGTTGAGCTTGACCATGCCTTCCGGGTACAACAGTACGTGCGCCTCCTGCGCCGGCTCCCACTGCAGCCGCAGGCCGCGGGCGATCGCGGGCCGCGCGCTGTCCTCGACCTCGCTCACCGCATCACCCCATATGCAAGCGCCATCGCATCGTTCATCTGCCAGAGGATGTCGAGCTTGAGCTTCAGGACCTCGAGCGCGCGCTCCTGCGCGGCACGCGTGCTGAAGCGCTCGAGCGTCACGGCGAGTGCGAACTCGACATCGCGCCGGGCGCGGCTCATGCGGCTCTGAAAGTATTCGAGACCCGCCGGATCGATCCACGGATAGTGCTGCGGCCAGCCGGCGAGGCGCTGGCGGTGGATCTCGGGGGCGAACAGCTCCGTGAGCGAGGCACAGACGCCTTCCGGCCAGGGCGCACGCCGCGCGAAGTTGACGTAGGCATCGACCGCGAAGCGCACGCCCGGCAGCAGCAGCGTCAGGCTCTCGACCGCGCCGCGCTCGAGGCCCACCGCCTGCGCGAGCCGCAGCCACGACTCGATGCCGCCGGGATCGTCGCCGTAGCCATCGTGATCGAGGATGCGCTGCACCCAGTTGCGGCGCACCGCGCGCTCGTCGCAGTTGGCGATGATCGCCGCGTCCTTCACCGGGATGCTCACCTGATAGTAGTAGCGGTTCGCCACCCAGCCGCGGATCTGCTCGCGGCTCGCCTTGCCGGAGTTCAGCATCACGTTGAAGGGGTGATGGATGTGATAGGCGCTGCCGCGCTCGCGCAGGCGCGCCGTGAATTCATCGCGCGACCAGGCGGCCTCGCTCACAGCGCGATCTCCATGCCGTCGTAGGCGACCTCGATCCCCGCCCGCGCCAGTGCCGCGCGCTCGGGCGAGTCGTCGTCGAGGATCGGGTTGGTGTTGTTCACGTGGATGAGAATCTTGCGCGTCGCGCGCGGCAGCTTCGCCAGCCACTCGAGCATGCCGCCGGGGCCGCTCTGGGGCAAATGCCCGAGGTCGCGGGCGCGCTGCGCCGCGAGGCCCTGCGCGATCATCTCCTCGTCGCTCCAGAAGGTGCCGTCGACGAGCACGCACGCGGCTGCCTCGAGCGAGCGCCACAGCGCCGGCTCCATGGCCCCTAAGCCCGGCGCGTACACCGCGGCCCGACCCGTCGCGGTCGCGCGGATGACGAGCGCCACGTTGTCCCCCGGGATGGGGAGCGCGCGGTGGGGCGAGTACGGCGCGGGTTTGCTCGCCACCGCGATCGCCGCCCAGCGCACGCCGTCGACCCCCTCGATCGCGAACTCCTCGCCCGAGATGTCCAGGCGGCGCCGGTCGACGCCGCAGTAGTGCCCGAGCACCGCGAAGATCGGATTGCCGCTGCTCAGGTCCGCGTGTGCGGCATCGGTGCACCAGATGGCGAGCGGCGCCGTCGACTCGCGCAGCATGAAGAGCCCGGCGGTGTGATCGATCTGCGCATCGACCAGCACGATGCCTGCGATACCGGTGTCGCGCGCGGCGCGCGCCGGCTGCAGGTCGGGGTTACCCTTGAGCTGCGCGAGGATGTCGGGAGAGGCGTTGACCAGAGCCCAGGCGCCGGCGCGGTCGCCGGCGACGGCCAGCGAGGATTGGGTTCTCGCGACGGCACGCAGGGTGCCGTGGCGCAGGCCCGAGCAGTTACGGCAGTTGCAGTTCCACTGGGGGAAACCGCCGCCGGCGGCCGACCCCAGTACCCGGATTCTCACGATGCATCGAAGTCAGGCGGAGCCGCGGTGCCGGGCCGCCTGCAGGCAGCGGTCAGCGCCTGGAGATGTACATCGTGATCTCCATGCCGAAGCGCAAGTCGATCGCCCGCGGAGTTTCCCAGCGCATACCGATGCTCCTGATGCTGTAGCGCACCACGATACCCAAATATCCCCGGCGCCGCAAAGGCGCCGGCTTTCATCATGTCGGGAAAGAGAGACGGTCGGTGGCTCAGCGCTCGGCGCTGCGGGTCACGACCACGCGGCGGCTGAGACGCTCGAGCGAGCGGCGGGCCGCTGCCTTGGCGATGTGCTTGCACCAGAGCGGCTCGCGCTGGCCGGCCTGGCGGCGGAACTTGTCGCAGTCGCAGGTCCAGAGGATGTGATCGTCCTGGGTCCTGAGGACCTGCACCGTGCGGCTGGTAAAGCTGTAGGTGCCGAGAACTTCGTTCTCGGCCGGTTTCCGACGGCGCAGGCGCAGCGCGACCATGACCGACAGCCTAACGCACCCGCCCTGTGGATCGCTTGTGGATTAACTGTGGATAGGCGGTTCAGGGAGCCACGATCTTGGCCTTGATGGCCTCGTACTCGGCGTCGGTGATGAGCCTGGCGTCGAGCAGCCGCTTCGCCTCCTGGAGCCGCCGCACCGCATCATCGCCGCCCGTCGTGGCTCCCGACGGGGCTCCTCCCGACACCTGGATGCCGCCGGAGCGTGCCCGCAGCTCCTCGAGCTCGCGCACCCGGCGCTTCTCGCGCCAGGCCTGATCCTGCGCCTGGCAGATGCGATAGACCGCCTGCGCCTGGTCCTTGCGCAGTCCCTTGAGCTCGAGGCGCTGCGCGCCCTGCGCGCCGAGCGAGGCAAGGTCGGTGGCCTTGCCGGCACGAATTCCGAGCTCGGCGCCGAGCACGCCCACCCGCAGGGTGACCTCCTCCAGGTCCTGCCAGCGCACGCTGACGAGATTGAAGCCCCCGAGCAGCGGTCGGACGATGATGATCAGCCGTCCGCTGGTCGCGGCGATGAGCACGCGGCGGTGTGTCACGGCGAACATCCGCCGTTGGATCGCCCAGGCTTCGACCGTCTCGCCGACGATCAGCACCGAGCGCAGCTCGCCGAGCGGCCGCTCGAGGCCCGCTTCGTCCGCCGTCACCGGTGGGTCGCTCATTCCTGCCGCGCTACTTCTTCGCCACGATCTCGGCGCGCAGCTCGCGCAGCTTCGCCTTGACGATGCGCGCGTTGGCCGGGCCCATGCGGATCAGCAGCTTCTGTCCCGCGGAGCGCGCCTCGAGCGAGGGGTCCTGATACGTATAGAAGACGCGCGGCTGCTCGAGTGGGATCGGCGCGGCAATCTCGGGTGTCTCGAGCAGATGATCGATTACCTCGACCAGGCGGTCGTTGAAGTATTTGCCGGGATAGCCGAGATCCTCGTAAGCCTGCTGGAACAGCGGATAGAGCCGCTGGTAGAGGGCCGCGAGACTCTTGACGTCGGCCGCCTGCACGGCGCGCACGAAGGTCGCATAGCGGTCGAAGTTGGCCTCGCTCAGCACCGTGAGGTCGCCCTGGGTGGAGACCACCGACTGTCCGCCGGTCGGCTTGACGGGGCGCAGCTCCACGGCAACTTTGTGGCGCGGCAGGTTGTCGACCGTGACCACGATGTGCCGCACGATGTTCTGCGGCACGAGCAGCGTCTCGATGGTCGGGCGTCCCAACACCTGGACGAGCGACTCCTGCACCAGCGAGTCGCTGTCGTTGAGCGCCGGCAGCGCTTCGGGCCCGCCGTTCGCAGCCGCGACCGGGTGCGACACGGCGGGCACGGCGGCAGCCGGTGCGGGCGCGGTCGACACCGCGGCCGCGGCCGGCGCCGGCGCGGGTGGATGGAACAGGAACTTGTACCAGAGCCCGAAGGCGATGGCCGCGACGATCACCAGGCCGCCGATCCACCACAGGAGTTTGCGGCGAAACGAATCCGCAGTCTCTTCTTCCCACATCGTGAGACGTCCCCGCGCAACCAACCGAACGCCGACTCTACTCCCTGAGCGTCCACGCGCATACAGGCGGCGTCTGCGCACCACACTGTACGTTGGATTAATTCGGCGCTCCCTCGGCTCCCCGCCCCGCGCCGGGTGTGCTTCAATATCCGCATGCCCGCCGAGTTCCATCCAGCCGTCGCCGGCTGGTTTGCCCGCGCTTTCGCCGCCGCCACCCCGGCACAGGCCGCCGCGTGGCCGGCGATCGCAGCCGGGCGTCACGTACTGATTGCCGCGCCGACCGGCTCGGGCAAGACCCTCGCGGCATTTCTCGCGGTGATCGATGAGCTGGTGCGCACCGGGATCGCAGCTCATGGCCTCGAGGACGAGACCCGTATCGTGTACGTCTCGCCCCTCAAGGCGCTCTCCAACGACATCCACCGCAATCTCGAGGCGCCGCTCGCGGGTATCGCCGCGGAGCTCGCCGCGCTCGGGCTGCCCGCGCACGGCATCCGCACCTTCGTGCGCACCGGCGACACGCCGCAGCACGAGCGCGCCGCCAGCGTCAAACGCCCGCCGCACATCGTGGTGACGACCCCGGAGTCGCTCTACATCCTCATGGGCTCGGAGTCCGGCCGGCGGATGCTCGCCAGCACGCGCAGCGTCATCGTGGACGAGATCCACGCGATGGCGGGCAGCAAACGCGGCGTGCACCTCGCCCTGACGCTCGAGCGGCTCGAGGCGCTCGCGGGACGGCGCCTGACGCGCATCGGGCTGTCGGCGACGCAGAAGCCGATCGAGGAGGTGGCGCGCTTCCTGGTCGGCGGCGGCGGGCTCAAGGCCGACGGCAGCCCGGACTGCGTCGTCATCGACACCGGGCACGTGCGCGAGCGCGACCTGGCGCTCGAGATTCCCTCCGCGCCGCTCGAGTCCGTCATGTCGGGCGAGGTCTGGGAAGAGATCTACGACCGGCTCGCCGAGCTCATCGCCGAGCACCGCACCACGCTGGTGTTCGTCAACACGCGCCGCCAGTCCGAGCGCATCGCGCGCCACCTGTCGGAGCGGGTCGGCGCGGCACACATCGCCGCGCACCACGGCAGCATGGCGAAGGAGTCGCGGCTCGACGCCGAGGCGCGCCTGAAGCGCGGCGAGCTGCGCGCGCTGGTGGCGACCGCATCCCTCGAGCTCGGCATCGACATCGGCGAGGTGGATCTGGTGTGCCAGCTGGCCTCGCCGCGCTCGATCGCCGCCTTCCTGCAGCGCGCGGGGCGCTCAGGCCACTCGCTGGGCGGCCGACCCAAGGCGCGCCTGTTCCCGCTGTCGCGCGACGATCTGGCGGAGTGCGCGGCGCTCCTCGCCGCGGTGCGCCGCGGCGAGCTCGACCGGCTCACGGTGCCGGAGAAGCCCCTCGACGTGCTCGCCCAGCAGATCGTGGCGGAGGTCGCCGCGCGCGAGTGGCCGGACGAGGAGCTGTTCGCGCTCTACCGACGCGCCTACCCCTACCGCGATCTCGGGCGCGCCGAGTTCGACGAGCTGGTGCGCATGCTCGCCGAGGGGTACAGCACGCGCCGCGGCCGCCACGGGGCGCTGATCCATCACGACGGGGTCAATCACCGCATCAAGGGCCGGCGCAACGCGCGGCTCACCGCCCTCACCTCCGGCGGCACGATTCCCGACACCGCCGACTATCAGGTACTGCTCGAGCCGCAGGCGCAGTTCGTCGGCACGGTGAACGAGGACTTCGCGATCGAGAGCCTGCAGGGCGATGTCTTCCAGCTCGGCAACGTGTCCTACCGCATCCTGCGGGTCGAGCCCGGTCGGATCCGCGTCGAGGATGCCCGCGGCGAGCCGCCCAGCATTCCCTTCTGGATCGGGGAGGCTCCGGGACGCACCGCGGAGCTGTCGGAGAGCGTCGCGCGGCTGCGCCGTGAGCTCGAGGTACGGCTCGACGAGGGCGCCGAGGCGGCCACCGCCTGGCTGAGCACGGAGTGTGGCATCAGCGCACCCGCCGCAGCTCAGCTCGTCGGCTACCTCGCCGCCGCGCGCGCCGCGCTCGGCGCGCTGCCCACGCAGCAACTGGTGATCTTCGAGCGCTTCTTCGACGAGGCCGGCGGCATGCAGCTCGTCATCCACTCGCCCTTCGGCAGCCGCATCAACCGTGCCTGGGGCCTCAGCCTGCGTAAGCGCTTCTGCCGCTCCTTCAACTTCGAGCTGCAGGCGGCCGCGACCGAGGACACGATCGTGCTGTCGCTCACGACCGCCCACAGCTTCGAGCTCAGCGACGTGGCGCGCTATCTTCATTCC
Organism: Steroidobacteraceae bacterium; assembly: GCA_035542535.1. Lineage (GTDB taxonomy): Bacteria > Pseudomonadota > Gammaproteobacteria > Steroidobacterales > Steroidobacteraceae > 13-2-20CM-66-19. The sequence goes on along the minus strand of DATKLG010000053.1, from coordinate 109,781 downwards.
AACACGGTGCGGCCGCTGCTCGTTCAGGCGCTGTGCGCGGCGCCGATGTTCCCGGTGCGCTGGCGCTGGAGTGCCGGCATCGCGCTCGCCCTGCCGCGCTTTCGCGGCGGCAAGAAGCTGCCGGCGCCGCTGCAGCGCATGGCGGCCGAAGATCTGCTCACCGCGGTGTTCCCCGACCAGGTGGCGTGCGCCGAGAATCTCACCGGCGAGCTCGAGATCCCCGACCATCCGCTGGTTCGCCAGGCGATCCGCGACTGCCTCGAGGACGCCATGGACATCGAGGGGCTCGAGCGGCTGCTGCGCGGGCTCGAGGCGGGCAGCATCCGCGCGCTGGCGCGCGACCTGACCGAGCCCTCGCCGCTCGCGCTCGAGGTGCTGTCCGCGCGGCCGTACGCTTTCCTCGACGACGCACCGCTCGAGGAGCGGCGCACCCAGGCGGTCATGAGCCGGCGCTGGCTCGACCCGCAGAGCGCCGCCGACTTGGGTGCGCTCGATCCCGAAGCGATCGCACGGGTGCGCGGCGAGGCCTGGCCCGATGCCGTCAACGCCGACGAGCTGCACGATGCGCTCGCCTGGCTCACCTTCCTCACCGCGGCCGAGGTGGAGCGCCAGGAAGGCTGGCCGCAGCTCATGGCGCAGCTCGCCGGCGAGCGGCGGGTGACGCAGCTCGCCGCCGTCCCGGAGGTGTCGCTGTGGGTCACGGCCGAGCAGCTGCCGCTCCTCGAGGCGCTCTATCCCGCGGCTGCATTCGAGCCGAAGGTGGTGACGCCCGCCGCGCACGCCCGCGAAGTCGGCCCCGAGGCCGCGCTCATCGAGGTACTGCGCGGACGGCTCACGGGCTCAGGTCCCGTGACGGCCCCGGTACTCGCGGCTCTCACCGGCCTCAGCGTGGCGCGCATCGATGCGGCGCTCGCCGCGCTCGAGGCCGAGGGCTTCGCGATGCGCGGACGGTTCACGCCGGAGGCAGCGGCCGGCACCCTGGAATGGTGCGAGCGGCGCCTGCTCGCCCGCATCCACCGCTACACCGTCAAGCGGCTGCGGGCCGAGATCGAGCCGATCGAGGCGCGCGACTTCCTGCGGTTTCTCTTCGAGTGGCAGCGCGTCACCCCCGAGGGGCGCATGGAAGGGCCCGATGCGGTCGGTGCGGTCCTCGCACAGCTCGAGGGCTTCGAAGCCGCCGCCAGCTCCTGGGAGACCGAGATCCTTCCCGAGCGTATCAGCGAGTACGAGCCGGCGTGGCTCGATGAGCAGTGTCTCGCCGGGCGCTTCGTGTGGACGCGGCTCGGCGCGCGCCGCTCCGATCCCGAGCGGCGCGCGGCACCGGTGCGTGCCACGCCGATCGTCCTGCTCGCGCGGCGCAACCTGCCGCTCTGGTCGGCGCTCGCCGGCGGCGCGGCACCAGCCCAGCTCAGCGCCCCGGCCGAGCGGGTAGCGGCCTATCTAGCCAACCGCGGCGCCTCGTTCTTCGACGAGCTCGCGGACGGCACGGGGCTGCTCGCCACGCAGGCCGAGGAGGCGCTCGCGGAGCTGGTCGCGCTCGGCCTCGTCAACTCGGACAGCTTCGCCGGATTGCGCGCGCTGCTCGTGCCGTCGGAGCGGCGCCGGCCGGCCGTCGGCGGGCGCCGCCGCCGGCGCATCGCGCTCTTCGGCATGGACGCCGCGGGGCGCTGGGCACGAAGCGCGCGCGAGAGCGCAGCGGCCCCGGCGGCCCTCGACCGGGCGCGCGGGGAGGAGATCATCGAGCACGTGGTGCGTACTCTCCTCAAGCGCTGGGGGGTCGTGTTCTGGCGGCTGCTGGCGCGCGAGGCCGCCTGGCTGCCGCCGTGGCGCGACATTCTCATGTGCTGCCGGCGGCTCGAGGCCCGCGGGGAGATCCGCGGCGGGCGCTTCGTCGCCTCGGTCACCGGCGAGCAGTACGCAGCTCCGGAGGCAATCGGGATGCTGCGCGAGGCGCGGCGCAAGCCCCGCGAAGGGCACTGCATCTCGCTGTCGGGCTCCGATCCGCTGAACCTCGTCGGCATCATCACGCCCGGCGGCCGGCTGCCGGCACTGTCAGGCAACCGGGTGTTGTATCGCGACGGCGTGCCGCTCGCGCTGCTCGCCGGCGGCGAAGTCGAGTTCCTCGCCGAGCTGTCGGCGGCCGAGCAATGGGAGGCCCGTAACAGGCTCCTGCGCCGCCACGTACCGGCGGCGCTCGCGGACCTGGCGTAAGATCGCGCCTCAGTCATGTACGCGTACCCAACTCTGCTGGCCCTCAGTCTCGGCGCCGTGGTCTGCGGCGTTGCGCCCGTGTGCGCTGCGCAGACCTCGGAAGGCGCCGCCGCCGAGCCCGCGGTCCACGTGACGGTGATCCGGGCGCAAGCCCTCATCGACGGCATCCACGCACAGCCGCGCCCCTTTCCGGAGATCGTCATTCGCGGCAATCGCATCGCCGAGGTCAACACGGGCAGCAAGCGTCCGCCGCCCGACGGTGCGCAGGTCATCGATCTCGGCGATGCCACGCTCCTTCCCGGCCTCATCGACTGCCATACGCACATCTTCCTGCAGGGAGAGGTGCCCGAGGCAGGCGGCTACGACGTGCAGCTGCTCAAGTACCCGGCGTCCTACCGGGCGGCGCGCGCGGTCGTCGCCGTGCGGCGGGCGCTCGAGCAGGGGTTCACGACCATTCGCGACGTCGAGACCGAGGGAGCAGGCTACGGCGACGTCGGCATCAAGCAGGCGATCAACGAGGGCTACATCCCCGGGCCGCGTATGCTCGTGGTGACGCGGGCCATCTCCAGCACCGGCGGATACAATCTCGAGGGCTACGCGCCCGAGATCGAGGTGCCGAAGGGCGCACAGCTGATCGACGGGCCCGTCGAGGCGCGCAAGGCCGCTCGCGAGCAACTCGATCATGGCGCGGACTGGATCAAGGTCTACATGACCCATCGCTCCTGGCTCGACGCGCAGGGCGAGCTGGTGTCGCAGCCGACCCTGACGGTGGAAGAGCTCAAGGCCATCGTCGACGAGGCGCATGGGTGGCGCCGCAAGGTTGCCTGCCACGCGTACAACGGCATCGGGCTGCAGCGGGCGCTCGATGGAGGTTGTGACTCGATCGAGCACGGCCTCGAGATCAGCGACGCACAGATCGCGCAGATGCTGCGACAGGGTACCTGGCTCGTGCCGACCCTGGCCGTCTACTACTACGACCCCGCTCCGCCCGACACGCCCGCCGGCAAACGCGACCGCAAGCGCGTGGCGGTGCACGGCGTCTCCTTTCAAAAGGCGTTGCGTGCCGGCGTCAAGATCGCCTTCGGCACGGACGTCGGCGGCTTCGTCTGGTCGGATCCCATCGCGCAGGAGTTTGCCCGGGAGGTCGAGTTCGGCATGACGCCGATGCAGGCGATTCAGTCGGCCACCTCACGAGCCGCGGAGCTCCTCGACATGGGCGCGGAGATCGGACGGGTCGCGCCGGGAGCCTACGCCGACCTGATCGCGGTCGAGAAGGATCCGCTGCAGGACGTCGCGGCGCTGCAGGATGTCAGCTTCGTGATGAAGGACGGAGTGGTCTTCAAGGCGCCGCCATCCTCGCAGAGCGAGCGTGCCGCGAGCGAGGGCTCGACCTCCGCGCACTGACCTGCCCGAGTGCGCCTCACGCCTGGTAGACGACCTCGCCGCCGGTGGCCGTACGGACGATCCTGATGTCCTTGATACGCTCGGGATCCACGGAATGCGGGTCCTCGGCGAGCACGACGTAGTCGGCATACTTGCCGGGCGCGATCGATCCCTTCACGTGCTCCTCGTGCGACGCGTAGGCGCCGTTCAGGGTGTTGATCTGCAGGGCCTCGGCGACCGTCACGCGCTGCTCCGCGCCCCAGGTCTCGCCGTTCCAGCCCTTGCGGGTGACCATGGCCTGGATCGCCATGAGCGGCGCAAAGGGACCGGGCGGAAAGTCCGAGCCCGCCGCCGCGACGATGCCCGCGTCGATGAAGGTGCGGAACGCCATGCAGTGGCGCAGCAGCGCTTCGCCGTAGAAATGGAATTTGTCGGCGTTGTAGTACGGGTAGGTACTGAAGGGCACCGGCACGGCGCCGAGCGCCTTGATTCTCCCGACCAGCTCATCGTTGACGAGCGTGCAATGGGTGATCTGCGGGCGCGGATCGCTCACCGGAGCCTCTCGCTGGGCGCGCTCGAGCGCCGTAAGGAGTTCCCCGATCGCGACGTCCCCATTGGCATGGCAGTTGACCTGCATGCCCGCCCTGTACATGCGCAGCACCCAGGCATCGAGGACGTCCTGGGTCTCGGTTACGTTGCCGCGGTAGCCGCTGCTGGAGCCGGGATATGGAACGCTCAGAGCCATCGTGCGCTCGGAGAACGAGCCATCGACCACATGCTCGACCGTGCCGCCGATGCGCAGCCACTCATCGCCGAGCCCGGTCTGGACGCCCGCCTCGATGAGCTCGTCCAGCGCGCGGCCCGTCACCGCGAAGAAGACGCGATGCTTGAGCTGTCCCGCTGCCCGAATGGCCTCGATGCCGCGCAGGGCCCCCGGGCCGTCGAAGTGCTCGTGGTGCACGCTCGTCAGCCCATAGCGGACGAACTGCCGGGACATGTACGCCATCGCCGCGCGCTGCCGCTCGGCCTGCTGTGCGGGCGTGTAAGTGGGGCGAGAGCCGACGTTGTCGAATACTCCATTCGCCCGATCGGTGACCCGGCCGGTGAGATTGCCGTCGGCATCGCGATCGAACGTGCCTCCGGGAGGATCGGGGCTATTGCGGTTGATCCCGGCCAGCTGCAAGGCCTTGCTGTTGTAAAAGCCCGTGTGTCCGCCACGATGATAGACGGCAACCGGCAGGTCGCGGGAGACGGCATCCAGGTCGTGCACGTTGAGCGCGCGAGCGTCCCTGACCTTGGTGTCGTCGAAGAAGTATCCCTCGACCCAGTAGCCAGGCGGTGTGCTGCGGGCCTTCGCCCGCAGCTTTTCGACGATTGCGCCGATCGTTACGAACTCGACCTCGAAGGGATTGCCGACGGAGGTCTCGTAGAGCACTTCGAGCCCGACCGCGTGGTTGTGGCAGTCGATGAAGCCCGGCACGACGGTCATCTGCCGTGCATCGAAGACCTGGGTGTTCCTGCCGATCAGTGCGCGCACCTCCGCGTTGCTCCCCACCGCGACGAAACGTCCAGCGCGCATCGCACACGCCTCGGCGCGCGGCGCGCCGGACTCGACCGTATGGATGCGCGCATTCACGATCGCGGTGTCTGCGGCGCTGCCCGCCAGCGCCTGTGCCCACAGTGAACGCGATCCGGCGCACACGAGTCCCGCCCCCGCCGCGCCCAGAATCTGTCTACGGTTGACCCCGCGACCGCTCATGGTGCCTCGCATGCTACAGCGTGCGATATGCGTCGGTCTCGCGCCGCAGATCCTCGAGAAACTCCGCCAGCTCCCGCTGCAGCGCCGGTAAGCGCTTCCGGCCGGCGGGCGAGACCACTCCATCGGGCACCCGTGCGAGATTCTTCTCGAGCAGCCTGACCGCCCTGGGGCCATCCGGATCGCCGCCGTTTGGATCCACGAGCGCGAACACGCGGGCCACCCCGATGGCTCCCAGCCAGTCGAGCGCATCGGCGTCGTGCAGATACACGGCCTCGGCCCCGGCCGGCTTGCGATCGAACATATGGGTGCGAATCGCGTTCCTGACCGCATCGATCTTGGCCGGGGGAAAGTCGCTGCCCTCGAGCACGGTATCCATGACGCGTGCTCCCTCGTCCGCGTGGTTGATGCCCTCCTTCTCGCGGTCCCAGGGAGCGAAGGCAGCCATGTCGTGCAGATAAGCGGCGGCGAACAGCACGTCATCGTCCAGAGCGACGTGATCCTCGGCAGCCAGTGTCTTCGCCAGCTCGTAGTCCCGCACCGAATGCGAGTATCCCCAGGCCGGATGCCTGAAGTGCCGCGCGGCGAACTGCCGCACCGTTTCGCGCCAGCCGGTAGCGGTCGCGGAGGCCGTGACGGAGACGGTTCCGAGAGATGACAGCAACAGTACCCAGGCAATCCGGCGCATTCGTGATCTCCCTGCCAATTACGGCTGACTCAGCCGAGAGCTCGACGGAAATAGGACTCCGCGAAATCAACCAGCTCGCGTGTCGAGAAGAGCATCGAATCCGCATCGCCCACGAGCCCGCTGCGCACCGCTCCCGTGTCGATGAATTGCCGGCCGACCACGGGAAAGTGAGTGCCGTTATCCACGGCCATATCGCGCGTCTCCATCCAGACGCGCGCGCCGTCCTGCATCATGGGAAAGCGGCTGAGCGTCGTGCGCCTTCCGGGAACGAGCGATTCGGCATAGTGCAGCGACGTGCAGCGATTGAATCCGACTCCGAGCAGGAGTGTGTGAGCGCCGAGCTCGCAGAGTTTCTCGAACGGCGTTCCGCGTCCTTCGCAGAACTCGAGTGCATGCTCCGCCGTGATCCGCTCGGCGAGCGGGCCATTCGCGCAAACGGAGACGAGCGGATGATTGCTGCGCAGCGTCCCCGGAAACGTTCTGAATGCTTCTGCTATCGCTCCCATCGAGGTGGGCGTCGTTCGTGCGTCGAACACCGGCAGGTGCTCGCGGATCGTGGCGTACCACTCGGGTCTGATCCGAGGGTCGTCCCAGGTACCTGGGTCGCAAACCTGCGGCGACTCCGCCGGCATCACCAGCGTCCCCGTGGTTCCGATCGCCTCGAGCAGCGCGCGAATCACCGTGACCGGCCCACCCACGGTCCATCCCACCCGGCCGAGCGAGGAGTGCACCATCACGGTCATCCCGGCGCTCAGGCCCAGCTCTTTCAGCTCGCGGCACAGAGAGCTCTGAGTATTCGGCGGCGACATTCGGGCAGACTATCCGGGGACGAAAATGCTCTTCGGCAGACGCACGTGGAGGCTGCAGAATGCTCCGATCCGCGCGTCGCGGGTAGTGCCGCGGGCAATCAAGTATGCTCACGTGCGCTAACGCGCAGACTTCAGCGATAGTCATTTTCCCCGGGGATCGTGCCATGCATCGATGCCGCTCAGCCGTGCTGATGGGACTGGTGTGCCTGGCCGCGACCGGCACCAGCCAAGCCGACAGCGGCACGGCGCCGCCGCCTGCCAGGGAGCTGCTGCGGGAGCTGGTGGAGATCAACAGCACGCACACGCACGGCTCCACCGAAGCTGCCAGGGCGCTGGCCGCGCGCTTTCTCGCCGCCGGCTTCGCGCCGCAGGACGTGACGTTTCTGGCGCCGGCCGATCATCCGAGCAAGGGTAATCTCGTCGTGCGCCTCCGCGGCCGCGGGTCGGGGCGTCCCGTTCTGTATATCGGTCATCTCGACGTCGTCGAGGCCAGGCGGGAGGACTGGAGCTACGATCCGTTCAAGTTGACCGAGCAGGACGGTTGGCTGTACGGCCGCGGGGTGATCGACATGAAGGGCCAGGACGTGGCCATGGCGATCGCTCTGATGCGTCTCAGGCAAGAGGGTTTCCAGCCGGCGCGCGAGCTGATCGTGGCCTTCACTGCCGACGAAGAGGCAGGGGGCGATGCCAATGGCGTCACCTGGCTGCTGGAGACGCATCGCGGCCTCATCGACGCGCAGCTCGTGATCAATCCCGATGGCGGCGAAGCCGGCGTGAAGCAGGGTCGCCGGCTGTACGTAGCCGTCCAGACCAGCGAGAAGTATTTCCTCACCTTTGGCATCGAGACCACCGACAAAGGCGGCCACAGCTCCCGGCCGACCGCCGCCAATCCGATCTACCGGCTGGCCGCCGCGCTCACGCGCCTGGCGCAATATCGCTTTCCGGTGCATCTGACGGAGACCACCCGGCAGTACTTCCAGCGCCGCGCGGAGCTCGAAACCGGGCAGACACAGACTGACATGCGCGCCGTGGGACTCGGCAACGCCGACCAGGCCGCGATCGAGCGTCTGTCGGCCGTCGTGGAGACAAACATCATGCTGCGCACCACCTGCACGGCAACCCAGATCGAAGGCGGCCACGCCGAGAACGCCTTGCCGCAGCGCGCCCGCGCCACCGTGCAGTGTCGGGTCATACCGGGCGAGTCGCCGGATTCGGTCCAGGCGGCGCTTGCGGCCGCCGTGGCCGACCCGCTGGTCACGTTCAGCACCATCACGCCCGCGACACCGAGCCCGGAATCACCCCTGAGCGCATCTCTCGTGCGCCAGGTCGAGAACGTGGTGCACGGCCTGTGGCCCAAGGTCATCGTCCTGCCGGAGATGTCCCCGGGTGCGAGCGACAGCCGCTTCACGCGGGCGCTGGGCATGCCGAGCTACGGGATAGACGCCCTGTTCGATGACCTGGACGACGGTCGCGCCCACGGAAGGGACGAGCGGATCGGCGTGCAGGCCTTCGAGCAGGATGTCGAGTTCACCTACCGCCTGATGAAGGCGCTCGGCGGGAGTTGAGCCGTTCCGGGGCGCGAGCTCACTTGAGTGCGCCGCACGTCTCGCGGTCGATGTTGACCGTTCCTATCGGGTCGCCCTGCTTGCCGCGGTACTCCAGAGCTACGACCACGCCCTGGTCGATCAGCGGCCGCAGGTCAGGGTTCGTGCAGCTGTTCTTCTTTATCGTTGGAGTCAGCTTGGTCTCGAAGGTAGTGCTGTCGACGCCGTTCGATTCGGAGTTCACGAGCGTGTAATCGATGGCCAGGCGGAGCCCTGGCCCGGCGCGCGCGCCATCCAATCGGGTGTCCGGATCGATTTCAGCGGGAGCGGCGCCGTTGGCCTGGCCGGCGACCTCCGAGACTCTCCTTTGCAGCGCTTGCGCTGCGCTGAGGGCTTTCATGTCACACGCCGCCAGCGTGGCGCACACCATTCCCAGGCAGCCCAGCTGCTTTGCGAATCTCACGCGAAGCTCTCCTGACAGCGCACCGCTCACATCATAGCGATTCCGCCCACGCCGGCGGCGCTATGGACCAGCTTTCGGTCCATAGCCCACCAGCTCCACGTAGCCCCGCCCGTGAAGCGGCCGGCCGGCGCGCGTGCCGCTCGCATCGACCGCGCCCTCGAAGTAGCGCGGGCTGACTTTGAGCTCCTGGTCGGCAAGCACCGGATGCACTTCGACATCGAGCGCGAGGGATGGCACGCGCAGTCGCCAGGCCGAGGGGTAGCGCACGCCGTCGCTGCCCGTCCAATGATCAATCGCATCGATGTCGACCGCCGCGCTCGTGAGCGCGCGCGCCGCACCCGGGCTTTCGACCCAGGTTCCGGCACTGTGCGGATCGCGGCTGCCGTCGCGGCGCCTGAGCGCGTAGAACATGAGGGTCGTACCGTCGTCGAGCTGCAGAGCAAACCAGTCCCAGCCTGCCTGGTCGGAGCCGAGTCCGCCGCTGCCCCACTCGCGGTCGAGCCACGCGAGCCCGTGCACCGCGAGCGGCCTGCCCTCGCTGACGAGCTCGCCGTGCACCTCGAGGCGCGGAATCGAGTAGTAGTAGCTGGCGGCGCCCGGCGCGTCCGACTTGCGCGAGAGCCCCGACTCGCCGTTCAGCACGGGAGCCGTGAGCGGGTGCAGCTCGAGCTCGAGTGAGTAGCCTTGCTGCGCGGCTGCGAGCTTCAGGTCCGCGGATCCGGCACCGGATGCGGCGAGGCTCCAGTCGTCGATCCACACGCGCAGCGGCGCGGCCTCGGCGCCCGCGAGCCCGAGCGCCGCGCGCTCGAGCTTCTGCGCGTAGCGGAAGCGGCGCGCGGCGACGTCGCTGATGGCGAAGTGCGCCAGATAGACCTCGCGCGTGCGCCAGGCGGAGCTCCCGGGCGGCATCGTGTCCTCGGCAGCGCCGCCGGCGGGCGGCGCAAGCGCGAAGCGGAAGAAGGTGAGCTCGAAGCCGAAGCGCTCGCCACCCGCGCCGTCGAGGTTGCCGGTGAGGTACCACCACTCCTGGCGAAACTCCGGGTGTGGCCCATGATCGCGCGGAAACGCGAACACCCGCGGCGCCGCGGCTTGCGCAAAGCCGGGCGCAGCCGCCGTCGGCAATACCGGGCTCTCGGGCGGCGGCGCCGCGCCGGCCACGAGCCAGGTGATCGCCCCGAGCAGGCCGGGCGTCATCGCGCGGCGTGTCACCGCAGGACCCTCACTCCGCCCGCAGCCCGCCGGCGAGTGCGGCGCGTGCGCTGCGCCACGCCGGCCAGGCACCCGCGGCCAGCGCCGCCGCGAGCGCCAGCCACAGCGCGTTGGTGAACTGGGCCGGCGTCAGGTGCAGATCGATCTGCCAACCGAAGGCGCGGCGGTTGATCACCTCGGTCAGGGTGAGCGCGGTGAGAAACCCCGTCGGGATCGCGGCGAGGAGCGCCACCAGTCCCATGAAGCCCGTCTGCGCCAGGATGAGTCCCGCGGTGGCCGCCGGCGTCAGCCCGAGCGTGCGCAGCAGCGCAAGCTCGCGCGAGCGTTCGAGCTCCCAGGCGAGCAGCGCGCTCAGGAGCCCCACCGCGGCCACCCCGGCCGCCAGCCAGTAGAGCACCCGGGTGATGACGAAGGTGCGCTCGAATATCCGCATCGAGAGCTCGCGGATGGCGGCGTTCGAGCGCACGAGCAGCGCCTGGCGGGCTCCGGCCGCGGCGCGCAGCGCGCCGAGCACCTGCGTGTCGCTGACACCGGGAGCGAGGTACAGGCCGAGCCCGGCGATGCCTTCGTCGCGCCACCAGCGCCGGTACTCGCCGAGATCGATGAGCACCTCGCCGCGCTCGTTGCCGTACTCGCGGTAAACCCCCGCGACAGGAAAGGCGCGCGCGCCGCTGTCCGTGATCAGGGTGAGCGAGCCCCCCGGTGCGAGTGACAACCGCCAGGCGAGCGGCTCGGAGACGAGGATCGCGCCGCGCGCGAACTGCGGCCAGGCCTGCCGCGGGTCGCCAGCCGTGAAGCGGAAGCCGGCGTAGCTCGGAGCCGCGAGTCGCACCGCATTGAGGTCCACCGCTCCCTGAGGCGCAGGCACGGTGACGCGCCGACCCTCGCTATGCGCACGGATACCCGGGACCGCGAGTATCGCCTCGATGACCTGCGGCTCGATCCGCCGCTCGAGACCCTCGGTCACCCCGGGTGCGCTCACGTAGATGTCGGCGCGCATCGTCTGCGCCAGCCAGTCGCGCAGCGACTCGCGAAAGCTCTCCACCATGATTCCCACGCCGATCATGGCCGCAAGCGCCATGCCGAGCGCCGCGATGGCCACCCCGGTACGGCTGAGCGAAGCGCCCACGTCCGCGCAGGCGAGGCGCGCGAGCGGGCTCAGGGGCGCCGCCAGGCGCGCGGCCGCCGCGGCGCAGGCGCGCAGTATCGCCGGCGTGACCGCCGCGGCCGCGAGCAGCAGCAGGAAGAGCGCCGCGAAGCCTGCGAGGAGGCTGCGGGTCGAGAGCGCGATCGTGAGTCCGGCGCCCGCTGCCAGCACGAAGGCGAGCAGTGCCAGGCGCCGCGCCGCCCACGCCGCCCGCCGCTCGAGCACCGAACGCGCGAGCCCGAGCTGCGGCGCACTGGCGGCCGCCTCGAGCGCCGGCAGCAGGGCCGCCACGAGCGCGGTCGCGACTCCGGCCGCGAGCGCCGCGAGCAGCGTGCCCGGGGGCACGCGTACCTCGGTGACCGCCACCACGAAGTAAAGGTCGTTGATGGTCCGGGACACGAGGCCCACCAGGCCCCGGCCGATGAGGAGCCCGAGCGCCACGCCGCCGGCGGCACCCGCGAGGCCGAGCACGGCGGCCTCGCCCAGTACCAGCATGAGCACCTCGCGGCGCGTCGCGCCGAGCGCGCGCAGCACGCCGATGATGCCGCGACGCTGCAGCACCGCGAAGCTCACCGCGCCGTAGATCAGCAGCGTCCCGACCAGCAGAGCGAGCAGGCTCATGGCCTTCAGATTGGTCATGAAGGCATCCGTCATCCCGAGCGTCTCGCGCGCCTGCGCGCGCATCGGGCGCAGCATGAGACCCGGAGGCAGCAGTGCGGCGAGCGCGCGCGCCGCCGCCTCGCCGGCGGCTCCCGCAGGCAACCGCACGTCGATCCTCGACAGGCGGCCGGGCGACTCGAGCCATTCCTGTGCCTGGGCGATGTCGGTGAGTATCACGGTGTCGAGGCCCGCGCCGGCCGCGGCGAGGCTCGCGATGAGCGTGGCCTGGTGCGGCACGCCGCCGACCTCGAGCTCGAAGCTGCCGCCGTCGGCGACGGCGAGCTCCCGCGCCGCCGCCGCGCTCATGACGACCGCGCCCGGGTGCGTGAGCCAGGCGCGCAAGCGCTCCGGGCCCTGCACGGCGGAGGATGCGAGCCGCGCGGAGCCGTCCTCGAGCTCCGCACTCGCGAACGGATCGACGCCGACGAGCTCCATGATGCGCCCGCGCACGCTCACGTAACCGGCGACGACCGGTGTGAGCTGCATGAGCGCCGCCCCGTCGCGCCCGGCGCGGCGCAGCCGCACGTACAGCCGCTCGTCGATCCCGGCGGGTCCGCCCACGACCTGGTGAGTCGCGGCGCCGTTCACCGCCTCGAGCGAGAGCTCGAAGGCGCGCCGCGCACTCGCCGTCGCGACCTCGACCGCCACGATCGTGCCGACCCCGAGCGCGAGTCCGACGAGCGCCAGCGCCAGTTGCGCCGGGTGACGCCACAGGTGCCGCAGACTCGCCGCCCGCAGCGCCCTCATGGCCCCGCCCCGCTCCGCCGCGCCGCCCGCGGTTGCAGCCGCCCGTCATGCAGCTCGAGCACCCGGTCGGCGGTGCCGGCGAGCGCCTCGTCATGCGTGACCATGATGAGCGTCGCCCCGCGCGAGCGGGTCAGCGACAGGAGCATCGGCAGGAGCTCCGCGGCGGTCGCCTCGTCCAGGTTGCCGGTGGGCTCGTCCGCCAGCAGGAGGCGCGGCTCGTGCACCAGCGCGCGGGCGATGGCGACGCGCTGCTGCTCGCCGCCGGAGAGTTGATCGACCGGGCTGTGCGCGCGGCCCTCGAGCCCCACGCCCGCGAGCGCCTTCAGGGTGCGCCCGCGCGCTTCCAGGCCGCGCACGCCGTTCAACTCGAGCACCAGACGGACGTTCTCGGCAACGTCGAGCGTCGGAATGAGGTTGAAGAACTGGTACACGAAGCCGATATGCGCGCGGCGGAACAGGGTGCGCCCGGGCTCGGCGAGCGCGGTCACGTCCACCCCGTCGATCTCGACCGTACCGCCGTCGGCGCGGTCGATGCCGCTGATGAGATTGAGGAGCGTCGACTTGCCGGAGCCGCTGCGCCCCATGATTGCGAGGCGCTCGCCGGAGGGCACCTGCGCCTCCAGCCGCTCGAGCACGCGATGCACGCGCGCGCCCTCGCGGAAGCTGCGGGAGAGTTGCCGGATGGTGAGCACGGCGACATTGTAGAAACTTCCGGCGTTTGGCACCGTAGTGGCAGCGCACCGCCCTGCCGAGGAACGCCGCATGATCACCGTCCATCACCTGAACAACTCCCGCTCGCAGCGCGTGCTGTGGGTTCTCGAGGAGCTCGCTTGCCAGTACCAGGTGGTGAAATACCAGCGCGACCCCCGGACCCTGCTCGCGCCGCCGGAGCTGCGAGCCATCCACCCGCTCGGGAAGTCCCCGGTGATCACCGACGGCGCGCAGACGCTGGCCGAGTCGGGCGCCATCATCGAGTACCTCATCGGGCGCTACGGCAACGGCCGCCTGCAGCCGCCGGCGGGCAGCAGCGAGCGGCTGCGCTACGACTACTGGCTGCACTACGCGGAGGGCTCGGCGATGCCGCCGCTCCTGCTGAAGCTCGTGTTCCTGCGCCTGCCGAAGGGCGCACCGGCGGTGCTGCGCCCGCTGGTGCGCGCCGTCGCGCGGCGTGCCCAGCAGCGCCTCATCGACCCGCAGCTCCGGACCCACATCGACTACTGGGAGGCGGAGCTCGGCAAGTCGACCTGGTTTGCCGGCGAGGAGCTGACCGGAGCGGACGTGCAGATGAGCTTTCCGCTCGAGGCAGCCGCGGCCCGCGCCGCCATCCCGCTCGGCGAGCGGACGCGCCAGTTCCTCGAGCGCATCCATGCGCGGCCCGCCTACCAGCGCGCGCTCGCGGCCGGCGGCGAATTCCGGCTGGCACGCTAGCGCGCGCCGTCGCTGGCACGAGCGCGCCGGATCGGCGACACTCTCGCCCCCGCATGAGAGAAGGGAAGATCATGACATCGCCAGTTCGAGGCCGCGGCCGCATCCAGCTCATCGTCACTGCGGCGGCTGCCGCCCTCCTTGCGGGGGCGTTGACGGCCGCGGGACAGCAGCCCTCGTCCCCCGCGAGCCCGAGCGCCCCGGCGCCGGCCGGGAAGGCTGCGGCGAAGGGCGGCGCGGCCGAGGCCGCGCAGAGCCCGAAGAGCGCCCAGAGCTACAGCATCGGCCTCATGTGGGGCGAGCAGCTGCGCAACACCGGCGTCACGCCGGATGCGATCAGCACGGCGAAGATAGCCCAGGGCATCCAGGACGCGATCACGGGCAAGGTTGCGGTGAGCGACCAGGATCGCCAGAACATCCGCGCGCTCGCGACCTCCGCGGGCGATGCCAACCACAAGGTGGCCGAGAAATTCCTGGCCGAGAACGGCAAGAAATCCGGCATCGTCACGACCGCGAGCGGACTCGAGTACCAGGAGCTCAAGGCGGGCAGCGGCGACTCGCCCAAGATGGGCGACTCGGTGGTCGTGAACTATCGCGGCACGCTGCTCGACGGCAAGGAGTTCGACAGCTCCTACAAGCGTGGCCAGCCGGCGACCTTCGAGGTCGGCCGCGTCATTCCCGGCTGGAACGAGGCGCTGCAGCTGATGAAGCCGGGCGCGAAATGGAAGCTCTATATCCCGCCGCAGCTGGCCTACGACCTGAGGCCGCCTCCGGGCTCGGGAATCGCTCCGGGCTCGATGCTGCTGTTCGAGGTGGAGCTGATGAGCGTGAAGCCGGCGCCGCCGGCGGCGGCGAATCCGGCGCCTGCGCCGAAGCCTGCGACGAACGTGCCGGCCTCGGCGCTGCCGAAGGCGACCGGCAAGCCGCCCACGAATCCGCCGAACAGCCCGAACTCGCCCTCGCCTGCGACCGTCCAGCCGGCGGCGAAATAGCGCGCGGCCGCGCGCGCCTCAGGACTCCGGGGCGTTGGCGCCGGGCGCGAAGCGCATCGGCTTGGTGACCCCGAGCCGCTCGAGCTCGCGCAGCAGGCCCTCGGCGAGCTCGCGGTACGCGGCGCGCTCGAAGACGGGCGCGGCCTTCCAGTCGTAGGCCCAGGGATGTGCGGCGCGCAGCGCCTCCGGCTCGTCGAGATAGCGCGGGATCACGTGTGCGTGCAGCGCCGGCTCCTCGTTGCCGAACATGGCGTAGTTGATGCGCAGCGCCCCGGTCACCTTGAGGAGCGCGTCCCCGATCCGGGTCATGTCGGTGAGAAACGCACTGCGCTCGAGAGCTCCGAGCGCATTGAGGTTCGGCACCACCGGATCCGGCAGCAGCAGCGCGTAACCGCGCACGAACTGCCGCTCGCCGAACACCGCCCAACCCGAGTAGAGCCGCGCGATGACGCGCGGGTTGCGGCCCGCGCGCGCCTCGTGCACCAGGCGGTGGATCGCGCTCGAGGGCTCGGCGGCGCCGTCGTTCTTCATGCCGCGCGCATCTCAGCAGGCCACACCGAGCAGGCGCAGCGCACGCCGCGTGCTCTGGTAGCTGCCATGCACGATGCCGTGCCAGCCGCGCTCGCGGGCGGCTGCGATGTTGTCGGCGCGATCATCGATGAACACGGTCGCGGCCGGCTCGAGCGCGAAGCGCCGTTCGGCCTCGGCGTAGATGCCGGGTTGCGGCTTCATGACGCCGGCCAGGTACGAGGGCAGCGCGCCGTGGCCGAGGCGATGGAAGCCGTACTCGCGCGACAGGTGCGCCCAGTGCAGATCGCCGATGTTCGAGAGCAGGTAGACGCGGTGCGCCTCGCTCAGCCGGTGGGCCAGCTCCACCATCTCGTGCTCGAGCTCGAACATGTCGATCCATCGGCCATAGAGCTCTTCCACCGACAGCGGCTCGCGGGCGAGCGCCGCCAGGCGCTCGAGCATGCCGAGGCCGTGCAGCCGGCCGGACTCGTGATCCTCGAGCGCGGCGCGCGCGAGCACCGAGTGCAGATCCTCGCTCTCGATGCCGCGCGATCTGAGGAGCTCGAGCAGCGGCTGGTACTTGAGGCGCACGAACACCCAGCCGATGTCGAAGACGACGTTGCGGATCGCGGGACTCGTCATGGGCGGCCCACCGGCATCCCGCTTCACCCGGTCGTCGATGAGAGTCCCGCTCACACTGTCAGCGGGTCGACGCCGCCCGCATCGCCCGGCCGGCTGTTGACGGCCACGACCGTGGCGCGCGGAAAGAAGTTGAACTCCGTGGCGCTGGCGCGGGTATAGGCGCCCATCGCGCGTCCGATGATCAGGTCGCCGGCCTTGAGCGGCGGCAGCATGAGGTTCTCCGCGATCACGTCGATGCTGTCGCAGGTAGGGCCGGCGAGTACCGAGGGCAGCCGTTCGGCGCCGTCGCGCAGCGGCTCGACGGGATAGCGCGCATGATCGTAGAGCTGGCCGCTGTACGAGCCGTACAGTCCGTCGTCGAGGTAATACCACCAGTGGCCCTCGCGCTGCGCGCGCCCCATGACCGAGGCGACCCCGATCGCGGCGGGGCCGACGATGTAACGCCCCGGCTCGGCGATCACGCGCACGCGTTTCGGCAGCGAGGCGAGCGCCGCGCGCAGCGGCGCGCAGAAGCGCCCGATGTCCTGTACCGGCTGCGCATAATCGATGGGAAAGCCGCCGCCGATGTCGAGCGTATCGAAGACGCCGAGCTTCTCGCGGCGCGCCGTCGCGATGAGTGCGGCGCAGGCCTCGAGCGCCTCGACGTGCTTGGTCGCATCCGGGGTCTGGGAGCCCGCGTGGAACGACAGGCCCCGCACGCCGATGCCGAGTCCGGCGGCGATCCGTGCCAGCTCGAGTACGCTCTCCGGGTCGCAGCCGAACTTGCGCGACAGGTCGCACACCGCGCCCGGCGAGCGGAACGAGACCCGCAGCAGCAGCTGCGCCGCTTCACGATGACGGGCGAACTTGCGTATCTCGTCGGCGTTGTCGCCGACGAAGGTACGCACACCGAACTCGAGCGCGTTCTCGATGTCCGCCGGACGCTTGATCGGATGGGTGTGGATGCAGCGCCCGGGGTCGACCCCGAGCCGCTCGACGAGCCGCACCTCGCCGCTCGTGGCGAGGTCGAGATAGCCGCCCTCCTCGATCACGGTGCGCACCACCGCCGGATGCGGCAGCGGCTTGAGCGCGTAGTGCAGGTCGACGTGCGGCAGCGCCTTACGGAGCTTGCGGTATTGCACCCGCACGCGCTCGCAGTCGAGGATCAGCAGCGGCGAGCCGAACTCGCGCACCAGGCGGCGCACCTCTGCGGGCTGAAACGGATCGATGAATCGCGGGCGCGCCACCGTACTCAAGCGCCGCTTCAGGGCAACACGGCCATCGAGCCCGTGCCGTCGTCGCTCTGAGCGATGCTGCTCGCAGCGCGCAGCAGGCGGTCGCGGATCGCATCCCAGCGCTCGCCCTCGGGCACCTCCTGCACGAGGATGCGCTGGCAGCCGGCGCGGTCCAGGGTGCGCAGATTGTTGTAGAGGTCGTGCCCGAAGCTCTCCGGCCGCCGTCCGGCATTGATCCAGGTGACGTACTTGTGCGAGCGCAGCGGCAGACGCTGTGCCAGCACGGCGATGCGTTTGCCGCCGCCGGAGGCCGCTTCGGCCTGGGCGTCGATCTCTCCCGCCGGCACGATCGTCATGGGCGTCACCGGCGCATAGTGGCTCGGACCCGCGCCGGGGACACGCGGCGACTCGTGCGCCGCCCCGATGGCCAGCTCTCCGACCACGGCGCGGATCTGTGCGGCGGTGACGCTGCCCGGCCGCAGCAGCCGCACGCTCGGGCCCTCGAAGGACACGATGGTCGACTCGAGCCCGAGCTGGCACTCACCGCCGTCGAGCACCACGCGCACCGCATCGCCGAGCTCCTCGCGCACGTGCTCGGCACGCGTCGGTGAGAGGCGCCCGTAGCGGTTGGCGGACGGCGCGGCGATGCCGCCGCCGAAAGCGGTGAGCAGCTGCTGCGCCATGGGATGCGCCGGCACGCGGATCGCGATGGTGTCCTGCCCGCCGGTCACCACGTCGTGCACGTGCGCGGCGCGCGGCATGACCATGGTGAGGGGCCCCGGCCAGAAGGCCTCGGCGAGTTTGAGCGCCCCCTGCGGCACCTCGCGCACCCAGCGATGCAGATACTTGGGGCTGTCGAGGTGCACGATCACCGGATGGCTGGCCGGGCGGCCTTTGGCCTCGAAGATCCGGCGCACCGCGGCCGGATTCTGCGCGTTGGCGCCGAGCCCGTAGACGGTTTCCGTGGGAAAAGCGACCAGCTCGCCGTTGCGCAGCGCCTGCACGGCGGTATCTATCTCGACCTGAGTGGCTCTGACGACGCGAACCATGGAGGAACGAATTCTATCAAGCCGCGGGCGGCGGGGCCGGCTGTTGCAGCAAAGCATCAGCCGGGGCGGCGGCTCTCGGGGAGATTACTCGAGGGAGGTGCGCACCCAGCCGCTGCCCGTGTGTGTCAGCTCGTACGCCGGCCAGTAGTGCTTGTCGAGCTTGAGAGTGATCACCTCCGGAGCGTTGTTCCAGGTGATGGTCTTCAAGCGCACGGATGAGCGGTCGGGGCGGCCGGTGACGGCCTTGAGGAAGCTATCGAGGTCCGGCGTCTGCGTGCCGTCGACCTCGGTGATGCGCCGTCCCGGAAAGAGGCCATAGCGTGTCGCCGGAGAGCCGTAGGCGAAGTACGCGACGTACACGCCGCGCGGCGGAATGGCGCGCTGTGCGCTCATCGAGCGGTGGGGTGCCTGCAGCGTCGCGCCCGCCCACTGGACTACGCGCGCGAGATCGCTCCCCGAGAGCTCCGCGGTCGGCACCTCGAGCGTCCGCTCGTCCTGACCGCGCCACACGGTGACGTGCACCAGAGCCTTGTCGGCGGCCGCCT
This sequence comes from Steroidobacteraceae bacterium, assembly GCA_035542535.1. Classification (GTDB taxonomy): domain Bacteria; phylum Pseudomonadota; class Gammaproteobacteria; order Steroidobacterales; family Steroidobacteraceae; genus 13-2-20CM-66-19. The sequence goes on along the minus strand of DATKLG010000053.1, from coordinate 90,787 downwards.
GCTCCACTTCGCGGAAGCGGGTCACCACCTTGCCGTCGATCGCCAGCAGCAGATCGCCCTGCTGCAGCACCCGCGCCGCCGGCGATCCGCCGACCAGGCGCACTACCGACAGGACCTGGCGGCGAGTCGGGGTGTGCTGCGCGAGGCGCTGCGTCCACGCCTCGGGAAGCCCGAACTCGCGCGCGCCGGCGAGCGGCAGCACGCCGAGCTCGGCCTCGAGCGAGTGCAGCGCGCTTCCCGTGCGCACCCGCTCGAGCATGTCGGCCGTCAGGTCGATCGGCACTCCGCGGTTCTCCTGGGTGAGCTCGCGGCCGCTCTCGTAGGCGAAGCTCGACCAGCTGCCGAGCACGTTGCCGTCCTTGTCGGCGAGCACCCCGTCGAAGTCGGACGGCGGATTCACCAGCTGCACGGTCTCGAGGTTGCTGTCGCGGAAGCGCATGGTGCGCGACAGCGGCAGCTCGAGCGGCTCGATGCTGGCGATCTCGGTGGTGCGCGCCCGCATCTGGCTGTTGCTGCCGAGACCCACGACCCAGACGGGCTCGCCGGCAGCGAGCTCGCGCGGCGTGAGCCTCGCCGACTTGACCGGCGTCGTGCCGATCAGCTTCGGGTCGTAGGCGACCACCGACAGATTGTGCAGCGGATGCACGTACACCACCCGCCCGGGCACCTGCACCGTTCCGGCAAAGGTGATCGTGACGTCGCCGAGCGATACCGGCACCGTGTTGCGGTCCACCACCACGAGACCGCGCGCCGCATCCACCACCAGTCCCGTGCCGTGGTAGTTGCGCTCGGTGATGCCCGACACCGAGTACGGCATGTCGAAGGTCACCATGACGAGCGAGGGAGCGAGCGCCGTCTGGCGCGGATCGCTGAAGCGCGGAACCACCGTGGAGCTCGCCGCCGGCTGCTTCGGTTCCGGTCCGGGGGGGAGATCCTTGCAGTCCCAGAGTCCCTGCAGGTCGTCGCGATCGCAGTGGCGCGCGGGGTACCACAGACGGTCCATGCGCATCGCGCGCAGCTGGCTGCCGTTCGGGTCATCGATGGTGATGTACCGCACCGTGGCGTAGTCGCCATTGCCGAGCTGCGCGAGGCCGGCCTCGAGATCGGCGAGCGTGTCGGTGGCGCGACCGTTCAGCGCCCGGATCACCGCGCCGCGCGGGATCGCCGCCGCACCGAACACGTAGCCCGGGTTGGCGATGTACACGCCACGGGTCGGCACGTTGAAGGCCCGCGCCAGCTGATAGGAGAGCGTGTTGACCACGCCATCGCCGAACTCGGCGTAGGCGTTGGGAGTGATCGCATGCAGGTCGCCGACGGGAAGCCGCGCCGACAGCGGCTTGCCGCCGCGCTCGAGCTCGACGTCCACGTGCTGCCCGACCGAGTCATCCAGTATCTCCTCCAGCGGCTCGAACTGCGTCACGTAGTGGCCGTTGACGCGCACCAGGATGTCGCCCGGCTGCAGCAGGTTCTCGCTGGGGGAGCCGGGCAGCACCTCGCTCACGACCAGCATGCCCGTGAAGCGCGGGAAGGTGCGGCGCACGTCCGCCTCGGTACGCGGGTCGAGCCCGAGTCGATCGAGCTCGTCATAGGGCATGTAGTTGAAGACGCTGTAAAGCGTGCCGCGCGGCACCGCCTTGCCCTCCTGGATGAGGGTGAGCGCGCGGCGCACGCGTCCGAGCGGCAGATAGAAGCTCGAGGCCGCGCCGCTCGCGCCGCCGGCGTTGAGCGCCACGACCCGCCCGCGGATGTCGATCACCGGGGAGCCGGAGGAGCCGCCCGAGGTGCCGGAAGCCGCCTGCAGATAGAAAGTGTTGAAGTCGTTGTACTTGGCGAGGCCGTATTCCGGCGCATCGCGGTCGAGCCGGGCGAGCGTGCCGGCGAGGATCGACAGCTGCTCGCCGGCGTTGTTGCCGACCACGCGGATCTCGCGCCCGATCTGCGCACCCTCGGGGTAGAGCGGCAGCGCCTTCGGCCTGATGAAGCGCAGCTTCTTCGGATCGTAGCGGTAGAAGCCGAAGTCATGTACCGGATCGCGGTACACCGGATAGAGCTGCACCTCCTCGCGGTTGAGGAAGGTCGCCTCGGAGGTCACCGGCCCCGGCGTCACCACGTGGCGGTTGGTGAGAATCAGGCCGTGCTCGGCGTCGACCACGAAGCCGGTCGCCTGCGCCGTCGTATTCCACTCGGTATCGAAAGCCCGCACCATGTCGATGTCGATCGACACGACGCTGCCGGCGATCCGCTCGAGGGTGACGGCCCAGTCGGGGTTCGCCTCGACGGCGGCGGCCTGCTGGGCGATCTGCGGTGCCGCGGCCGGGGCGCCGGCCCCCGGCGGCACCACGGGCGCCGGTGCCGCGGCCCCAGACGGCGCGGGTGGGGGTGGCACGGGCACCGCGGCCGAAGGCGTCGGCTCCGCGGCACGCGCTGGATCGGCCAGCGCGCACAGCGCGGCGCAGGAGCCGATGGCGGCGAGCAGCAGCAGACCCAGGCGGCGCAGCGGCACGGGCGCTCGCTAGCGTCCGAGCAGGACCAGCAGCCACACCGCGCCGAGCAGCACGAAGGACATCAGCACCGCGGCCGAGCCGATGTCCTTGGCGAGTCCCGCGAGGGCGTGCCGCTCGAAGCCGATGCGATCCACGGTCGCCTCGATGGCGCTGTTGAGGAGCTCTACGATCAGGATGAGCAGTACCGGCGCGATGAGCACTGCGCGCTCCGTGCCGTTCCTGCCGAACCACAGTCCGAGCGGTATCGCGATCGCCGCAAAGGCCAGCTCCTGGCGAAAGGCCGCCTCGTCGCGGAACGCGCCCGTGAGCCCGCGCAGGCTCGCGCCGAGGGCGCGCAGCACGCGGGTGAGGCCGCGGGGCTTGTACCGGTCTAGGGCTGCGTCGTTGGCGTCCATGTGAGGTCCAGGTGACGGGCGGCGCGCACATCGTCGAGGCGCCGCACCGGCATGGTATGCGGTGCGGTGCGTACGCGCTCGGGTTCCTGCTCGGCCTCCCGCTGAATCTGTGACATGGCCGCCACAAAGGCATCGAGCACCTCCTTGCTCTCGGTCTCGGTCGGCTCGATGAGCAGGCACTCCGGTACCAGGAGCGGGAAATATGTCGTCGGGGCGTGGAAGCCCAGATCGAGCAGCCGCTTGGCGAAGTCCATCGCGGTCACGTTGAGCTCGCGCGCCTGCCGCTTGATCGTCACGATGAACTCGTGGCTGGCGCGGCGCTCGGGGTAAGCGGCCTCGAAGCCCACGTCCTTGAGCCTCTTCAGCAGGTAGTTGGCATTCAACGTGGCGTACTCGCCCACCGCGCGCATGCCATCGCGTCCGAGGAGGCGCATGTAGATATAGGCGCGCAGCAGCACGCCGGCGTTGCCCATGAAGGCCGAGAGGCGCCCGATCGACTGCGGCAGATCGCTCTCGGTGAGCCAGCGGTAGCGCTCGCCGTCCCTGCCGACGATGGGGACCGGCAGGAACGGCATGAGGCGCGCCCCGACGCCCACGGCGCCGGCGCCCGGCCCGCCGCCGCCGTGCGGGGTCGAGAAGGTCTTGTGCAGGTTCATGTGCATCACGTCGAAGCCCATGTCCCCGGGACGCACCTTGCCGAGGATCGCATTGAGATTCGCGCCGTCGTAGTAGAGCAGCCCGCCGGCCTCGTGCACCACGCGCGCCACCGCCTCGATGCCGCGCTCGAAGACTCCGAGCGTGGAAGGGTTGGTGAGCATGATGCCCGCGGTGTTGGGACCGACCGCCGCCTTCAAGGCCGCGAGGTCCACATCGCCCGACGGGTTGACGGGAATCTCACGCACCACGCAGCCGCACATGGTCGCAGTCGCGGGGTTGGTGCCGTGCGCGGCCTCGGGAACGATGATCTCGTTGCGTTTCAGATCGCCGCGCGCGCGGTGATAGGCGCGGATCATGGCGACGCCGGCAAACTCGCCATGCGCGCCCGCCATGGGCGAGAGCGCCACGCCCTGCATGCCGGTGACTTCCTTCAGCATCTCCTGCAGCTCGTACATGCAGGCGAGGAACCCCTGGCCATGCGACTCCGGCGCGAGCGGGTGGCGCGCCAGGAACTGCGGCAGCATCGCGTACTGATTGCACGCCTTGGGGTTGTATTTCATGGTGCACGAGCCGAGCGGGTAGAAATGAGTGTCGATGGAGAAGTTGAGCTGCGACAAGCGCGTGAAGTGCCGCACCGCCTCGAGCTCACCGACCTCCGGGAGCGCCGGCGCCGTGCCACGCCTGAGCTTCGCCGGCAGATCGGCGAGCGGCGCGCTACCGACATCCTGCGGCCACTGATCGCTCGCCCCGCGTCCGGGCTGCGAGTACTCGAAGATCAGCTTTTCACGGCGGGGCATCGGTTGCATCCTTCTCAGGCGGCGCGCGCCGTTTGCATGGCATCACTGAGCGCAGCGCGGTAGCGCTCGAGGTCCGCGGCGGTCTTGGTCTCGGTCGCGCACACGAGCAGCGCGGGACCGAGCTCGGGGTAGTACGGCGCCAGGTCGAGTCCGCCGATGATCCCGCGGGCGGCGAGCGCCTCGAGCACCGGCTCGGTCGCACGGTCGAGGAGCAGCACGGCCTCGTGGAAGTGGGGCCCGTTGAAGGCCAGGCGCACGCCCGGCAGGCGCGTCAGCATGGCGGTGAGCTCGCGGCTGCGGGCATGGCTCGCGGCGGCGGTGCGCGCCAGTCCTTGCGGCCCCATGAGCGACATGTAGATGGTCGCCGCGGTCATCAGCAGTCCCTGGTTGGTGCAGATGTTGGAGGTCGCCTTGGCGCGGCGGATGTGCTGCTCGCGCGCCTGCAGTGTGAGAGTGAAGCCCTCCTGCCCCGCGACATCGAGCGTGCGGCCGACGATGCGGCCGGGCATCTGCCGCACGTATTCCATGCGGGTGGCCATGAAGCCGAAGTACGGGCCGCCCGAGGACAGCGGCACGCCGAGCGGCTGGCCCTCGCCGACCGCGATGTCGGCGCCCTCGCTACCCCACTCGCCCGGGGGCTTGAGCAGCGCGAGCGAAGTGGGATTCACCACCGCGATTACCAGGATGCCGTGCGCGTGTGCCCAGTCGGTGAGCGCATCCACGTCCTCGAGCCGGCCGAAGAAGTTCGGCTGCTGGATGATGAGCGCGGTCACGTCCTCGCCGTCGTACCTGGCGAGCGAGGCGGGGAGCGTCACGCCCTCGACGGTGCAGTAGGGCAGCTCCTCGAACTCGAGTCCCTGGTTGCACGCCATCGCCACCGCGACCCTGCGGTAGTGCGGGTGCAGGGTCGTCGGCACGAGAATGCGCGCGGACTTCGACTTGCGGTTGGCCCGCACCGCCATGAGCGCCGCTTCCGCAGTCGCGGAGCCGCCGTCGTACATCGAGGCGTTGGCGACCTCCATGCCGGTGAGTCGCGCGATCATGGTCTGGAACTCGTAGATCGTCTGCAGCGTGCCCTGGCTGGCCTCCGCCTGGTAGGGCGTGTAGGCGCTGTAGAACTCGCCGCGCGTGGTGATGGCCCACACGGCCGCCGGGATGTGATGCTCGTAGGCGCCGGCGCCGATGAAGCTCAGCGGGGTGCCGTCGACGGCCGCGCGCTCGCTCATCAGCCGTCCGACCTGCATCTCGTTGAGCTGCTCCGGCACTCCGGCGAGCGAGCTCGCCCGCAGCGAGGCCGGAATCTCCTCGAACAGGTCCTCGATCCGACGGACGCCGATGGTCGCAAGCATTGCCGCGACGTCGGCCTCGGTATGGGGAATGAAAGCCATCAGTCGCCCTCCGCTGCCAGGACTTTGTGGTAGTCCGCGGCCGAGAGCAGCTCTGCCGCGGCCAGCGCCCCGGCTCCCGGCCGCAGCCGCATCAGCCAGCCTTCGCCGTAGGGGTCGGAGTTGACCGTCTCGGGCGCGTCCGCCAGCCTCGGATTCCCGGCGGTGATCTCGCCGGCGAGCGGTGCGTACACATCCGACGCCGCCTTCACCGACTCGACCACCGCGCACGGCTCGTCCTGCCGCACCGCCCGGCCGGCTTCCGGTACTTCGACGAACACCAGATCCCCGAGCGCATGCTGCGCGTGGTCGGTGATGCCGATCTCGACCGTACCGTCGCTCAGGGTGCGCACCCATTCGTGCGACTTGGTGTACTTGAGGTCTGCTGGAACGTTGCTCATGAACGGGTCCTCATGTGACCAGGGACTTGCCGAAACGCACGAACGGCGGCTTCACCACTTTGGCGTTGAGCAGCTTGCCGCGGATGTCGACCTGAACACGCTGAGGCGTAGCAGCCGGTACGCGCGCCAGCGCGATCGAGCGCTCGAGCGTCGGGGAGAAGGTCCCGCTGGTGATCTCGCCCTCGCCGGCGCCCGCGACGACGACCTTCTGGTGGCTGCGCAGCACCCCGCGATCCTCGAGCAGGAGGCCGACGAGCTTGCGTCCCGCGCCGCGAGCGCGGATCGCCTCGAGCGCCTCGCGTCCGATGAAGGCACGCCCCTGCGGCTCGAGCGCCACGGTCCAGGCGAGGCCCGACTCGAACGGGTCGGTGCTCTCGTCCATCTCGTGGCCGTAGAGGTTCATGCCGGCCTCGAGACGCAACGTGTCGCGCGCCCCGAGGCCGCACGAGGCGACCCCGAGAGAGTTGAGGCGCCGCCATGCCGGGACCGCATCCGCCGCCGGCATCATGAGCTCGAAGCCGTCCTCGCCGGTGTAGCCGGTGCGGGCGACGAACCAGCTCCCGAGCTCGCCTCCGACGAACACCCCGAGCGCAAGCGCCGCCTGCGCCTCGGCGGGGGCGAGCAGCTGCGCCGCCTTGGCGCGCGCCTCGGGCCCCTGAACCGCCAGCATGGCGAGGTCGGTGCGCTCGGTGACCTCGACGCCGAAGGGCGCCGCGTGGCGGCGGATCCAGGCGAGGTCCTTGTCGCGGGTCCCGGCATTCACCACGGCGCGGAACCAGCTCTCGGTGAGGAAGTAGACGATGAGATCGTCGAGGACGCCGCCGCGCTCGTTCAGCATGCAGGAGTAGAGCGCCTTGCCGGAGGTCTTCAGCTTGCCGGCGTCGTTCGCCAGCAGCTCACCGACGAACGCGCGCACGCGCGGCCCCTTAAGATCGACGACGCACATGTGCGAGACGTCGAAGACCCCCGCGGCACGGCGCACCGCATGATGCTCGGCGATCTGCGAGCCATACTGCACCGGCATGTCCCAGCCGCCGAAGTCGACGATGCGGGCACCGAGCTCCTGGTGCAGACCGAACAACGGGGTTTTTCTTCCCACGGAGCCTCCGCAGAGCAAAGAAAGCAGCGGGCCAGCCTCCCCATGCGAGGCGCCTGCCGCCCTTCTGTCCCTGTGACCTGAGAGATCAGGCACCCTCGAGGCGCCGCTCCCCTTCGGTGGGTGAACCTGGCGTCCACCGCTCTCCAGAAGCCCCGCGGAGCGCGCCTCAGAGGCGCGCTCCACCGCCTGCCGTTCTTGTGCCTGAGCGTTTCCGGGCGGAATTGCGCCTTCGGCGTTCCGGTTCAGTGACCGGACTCTCTCCGGACAGACCGATTCGGGCCGCAGAATGATACCAGCACGGTAGAATCCGCGCCCCATGAGCCGCCCGCGTCGCACCACAGCGCAGGTATCGATCGGAGGGGTCCGCGTCGGCGGCGGTGCCCCGATCGTGGTGCAGTCGATGACCAATACCGACACCGCCGACGTCGAGGGCACCGCGCGCCAGGTGCGCTCGCTCGCGCGCGCCGGCTCGGAGCTGGTACGCATCACCGTGAACACCAGCGAGGCCGCGGCCGCGGTCGCGCCGATCCGCGCGTGGCTCGAGCGCGCCGGCGTGCAGGTACCGCTGATCGGCGACTTTCACTTCAATGGCCACAAGCTCCTGCGCGAGCATCCCGACTGTGCCGCGGCGCTCGCCAAGTACCGCATCAACCCCGGGAACGTCGGCCGCGGAACGAAACGCGATCCGCAGTTCGCCGAAATGATCGAGATCGCCTGCCGCTACGGCAAACCGGTGCGCATCGGCGTGAACTGGGGAAGCCTCGACTCCGATCTCCTGACGCGCCTCATGGACGAGAACTCGGCCCTACCTGAGCCACTCGACGCGCAGACCGTCATGCGCAACGCGGTGGTGCTCTCGGCGCTGGGAAGCGCGCAGCGCGCCGAGGAGCTCGGCCTGGCACACGACCGCATCATCCTCTCCGCCAAGGTGAGCAGCGTGCAGGACCTGATCGCCATCTATCGCGATCTGGCGGCGCGCTGCGACTACCCGCTGCATCTCGGCCTCACCGAGGCCGGCATGGGCTCGAAGGGCATCGTGGCATCGACCGCCGCAATGGCGGTGCTGCTGCAGGAAGGCATCGGCGACACCATCCGCGTGTCGCTGACGCCCGAGCCCGGCGGCGACCGCACCCAGGAGGTGATCGTCGCCCAGGAGATCCTGCAGACCATGGGGCTGCGCGCCTTCACGCCGCTGGTGATCGCCTGCCCCGGCTGCGGCCGCACCACCAGCAGTTTCTTCCAGGAGCTGGCGCAGCAGATCCAGGCACATATTCGCGCGCGCATGCCGCAGTGGCGGCGCGAGTTCGCGGGTGTCGAGGACATGACGGTGGCCGTCATGGGATGCGTCGTGAACGGCCCCGGCGAGAGCAAGCACGCCAACCTCGGCATCAGCCTCCCCGGCACCGGCGAGCGCGCGGTGGCGCCGGTCTACGAGGACGGCGAGAAGACCGTCACGCTGAAGGGCGAGCGTATCGCCGAGGAATTCCAGGAGATCGTCGAGCGCTACGTGGCACGCCGCTACGCGCGGCTCGGAAGCGGAGGCGAAACATGAGCGAGCCGCTCAGCGCGCGCAAGTGCCGGCCCTGCGAGGGCGGCGTGGCGCCGCTCACGCCGGCCGAGGCCGCCGGGCTCCTGACCCAGATCTCGAGCGACTGGGTGCTCGTCGCGGGTGCCCGCGCCATCCGCCGCGAGTTCGCCTTCCGCGACTTCTATCGCACCATGAGCTTCGTCAACGCGGTCGCGCATCTCGCCAATATCGAGGACCATCACCCGGACCTCGAGGTCGGCTACAACTACTGCCGCGTCGTCTTCACGACCCACGCGATCAAGGGACTGTCGGAGAACGACTTCGTATGCGCGGCGAAGGTGGACCTCATACCGTTGGCGTAGTCACCGCGCCCATTCGTAGAGCGGCTTGCCCTTGTCGACCACGTGCACCGTAAGGAGCTTGAGCGGCCGATCACCGACGACGGTGAAGCCGGCGTGTGCCACGTCGCGCGGATTCATGAAGCTCGACCCGGTCTGCATCATCGTCGGCGCCTGGCCGGGCAGCTGCACCATGGATCCCTGCAGCACGTAGCCGGTCTCGATGCCGTGATGCGAGTGACGCGCCACGGTCTCACCCTTCCTGATCTCGCTCACCGAGGTGATGACCTCCATGTCGGAGGAGAGGTCGGCGCGCCTGAGCTCCTGCCGCTGCGGCAAGTCGCCCCGCACCGTGGCGGCCCATGCGCTCGCCAGCAACGCGCAGGCGAGGAGGATCGCCACCGATCGTACTGCCCGCATGCTCATTCTCCTTCGGGACGGGTCACTTGCCCACGAGGCCGAGACACTGCTGCGCGCCCGCCTGGACCTGCTCGAGGCTGAGGAGCGCATTTTGCTGCGGATCGAACGCGAACCCTTCGAATCGTGACACGAGGACCGCGGCGGAGAGGAATGCAGCCGCGCACTCCTCCGGGCGTCCGAAGCTGAGCGAATACACCACGGGCTCGGTCAGCGGCAGCTGCGCCAGCATCGGATACAGCACCGCCGCGTCGGTCGCGGATTCGAGCTGGAAGTAAAAGCCGGTGGCCCGGCCCGAAAGTCTGACGGGCAGGAACCCGCTATGGCGCTTGAGGTCGACGGAGCGCGCCAGGCTCGCGGGCGCCCGGGCCTCCCACAGCGCCTGATTCCAGCTCGACCAGTCGGGGGCCTTAGCCGCCGCGAGGACTATCAGCAGCTCGACGGTCATGGCAGTCCCGCCCGGTACCTCACGAGGCCCGCCGCGCCGCTTCCGGCAGCTCTCCGGTCATCCCGAGCGCCCGCCGGATGAAGAAGCGCCTGAGCTCCTGGCTGCGATTGACCCACCCGAGCCCCTGCTGAGCGAGGCGGGATAGGGGACCTGAGCCGTGGGCGAGAAAGCGGTCGAAGGCATCGATCGCGGTGCTCATCAGTGCGACCTCGCTCTTGCGCCAGCGCTCGTAAGCGCGCAGCACCCCGAGCGATCCCGGGTCTTCCCGCGCCGCCACGGCCGCCGTCAGCTGCTGTGCCAGCGCCCCGGCGTCGAGCAATCCCAGGTTCACGCCCTGGCCGGCGAGCGGATGCACGACGTGCGCCGCATCGCCGATCAGCGCGACGCGCCGTGCGACGTAACGGGGCGCCGTGAGGCGCCGCAGCACGAAGCTGGCGCGCTCGCTGACGAGGCGCGTGGCTCCGAGCGCCAGGTCCGAGGCCGAATCGAGCGCCCGGGCGAAATCCGCAGGCCCGGCCGCGCACAGCGCCTCGGCCATCGAATCGTCCGCCGACCATACGATCGAGCACGTGCCGTCGAACAGCGGCAGGAAGGCGAGCGTGCCGTCCTTCAGGAAGCGCTGCCACGCGGTCATCTCATGGGGGCGCTCGGTGGCGACCGTGGCGACGATGGCCGTCTGCCGGTAGTCGCTCAGCTCGGCGGCGAGGCCCGCCGCACGGCGCAGCGGCGATTGGGCGCCATCGGCCCCCACGACCAGTCGCGCGCGCAGCGTGCCGCCACTGCTCTCGATGGTGACGGCCTCGTCGCCGACCGTGAGCGAGGCAAACTGCCCCCTGCGGAGCTCTCCACCCCGGTCGGTGAACGCCTCGAGCAGCGCCGACTGCAGCAGCCGGCTCTCGAGGATGTAGCCCAGGTTCGGCTCGCCGACGTCGGCGGCATCGAAGGCCAGGACGCCCGCACTGCGCGCCGCAACACTCTCGTGCCACACGCGCATGTGCTGGTAGGCGCACAGGCGCGGTCCGGCGATCCGTGGCCAGGCGCCGGCCGAGCGCAGCAGCCGCTCGCTGGCGCGCGAGATGGCCACGACCCGCGCATCGGGCGGGGCGTCGGCAGCGGGTGGCGTGGCGACGTTCGGCTCGAGCAGCACCACGCGCAGCCGCCCCGCCCCCGTCGCGCCGCGCGCGAGCAGCGCCGCGGCGCACGCTCCCACCGGCCCGCCGCCGACGATCGCCACATCGAACGGCGCGGACTCAGACATGACGCACCGGCAGCCCGCGGGCCAGCCGCGGTGTCGGACCCGAAAAGCCGAGGCTCACGCGCGCGAGCGCGCTCTTGGCCGGCGGCATCAGATCGAAGGCGAGCAATCCGAGATTGCGCAGCAGGCCGACACCGGCGCGCGGATCTCCAAACAGCTTCACCAGTCCGTCGGTGAAACGCGTGACGCCGAGGCGATCGGCGGCGCGCCAGGCGGCAAAGCGCTCGATGAGCTCGGGCGCGCCGAGGTCCCCGGACGCGTTGGCCAGCACCTCGGCGAGCATCGCCGCATCGCGCAGGCCGAGGTTGAAGCCTTGGCCGGCGACCGGATGCAGCGCCTGCGCGGCGTTGCCGATCAGCACCGTGCGGACAGCGGTCGGGGCGCTGGCGCGGGTGAGTGCCAGGGGATAGGAGGCGCGGCGGCCGGCCCGCACGAAGCGCCCGGCGCGCCAGCCGAAGCGCGCCTGCAGCTCCGCAAGCCACGCCGCCTCATCGAGCGCGAGCACGCGGGCGGCATCCTCGCCGCGGCACGCCCAGATGACGCTCACCGTCCCGTCGGCGAGCGGCAGCACGGCGAGCGGACCTGCGGGCGTGAAGCGCTCGTAGGCGATGCCGCGGTGAGGCCCGTCGACGGCGGCGTTGGCGACCACGGCCACCTGACCGTAATCCTCGATCGCGGCCGCGATGCCGGCGGCGGTGCGGACCTGCGAGTGAGCGCCGTCGGCCGCGACCGCCAGGCGCGCCGCGACCGCCTCGCGCCCGGCTGCGCTCTCGAGCGTGAAGCGCACGCCCGCGGCATCGATCTCGAGGTCCGCGACGCGGCCAGGCACGCGCAGAATGAGCTCCGCGGCGTGCGCCAGCCGGCCCCAGAGCGCCGCTCCGATCCGCCGGTTCGGCGCCACGTAGCCGAGGGCCTCGATCCCCTGCTCCTCGGCCGTGAGGCGCGCGCTGCCGAAGCGGCCGGCGTCCGAAACGTGAATGGCGCGGATGGGGGCGGCCTCGGAGGCGATCTCGTCCCATACGCCAAGACCTTCGAAGATGCGCCGGCTCGCGTTGCCGAGCGCCGTCGTGCGCTCGTCGAAGCTCGGCTGGGTGCTCGCGCCGAACGGCACGGCCTCGACCAGCAGCAGCCGCACCCCGGTGCCGATCAGCGCGGCGGCAAGACTCGCGCCCACCATCCCGCCGCCGATCACGGCCACGTCGACGTCGAGGGGTTCGCGGACAGCTGCGCTCATTGCCGGCCCTCGCGCGGCCTCAGCCGTGCGCCATCACCGCCTCGATCTGCTCGGGGTCCTTGGGCGCGCGCGCGCTCAGGACCTCGGCGCCGCGCCGCGTCACCAGCACGTCATCCTCGATGCGGATGCCGATGTTGCGGAAGCGGCGCGGCACGCCGCGCGCGCCCGCCGGCAGATAGATTCCCGGCTCGACGGTGAGCGTCATGCCGGGCTCGAGCACCCGCCACTCATCGCCCACCTTGTAGTCGCCGACGTCGTGAACGTCGAGCCCCAGCCAGTGTCCGGTGCGGTGCATGAAGAAGCGCCGGTAAGCGCCGCCGCGTATCAGGGCGGCGAGACGCCCCTTGAGGAGCCCGAGCTTCATCAGGCCCTGCGTGACCACCCGCACCGCCGCCTCGTGCGGATCATTCCAGTGGTTACCGGGACGCACGCGGGCGATGGCTGCGCGGTTGGCCTCCAGCACCACCTCGTAGACGGCGCGCTGCTCGGGAGTGAAGCGGCCGTTGACGGGATAGGTGCGGGTGATATCCGCGGCGTAGCACTCGACCTCGCACCCGGCGTCGACCAGCAGCAGCTCGCCGTCGGCGAGCGGCCGATCGTTGTCGCGGTAGTGAAGGATGCAGCTGTTGGCACCCCCGCCCACGATCGGCTGGTAGGCGGTGTCGGCGTTGTGACGCCGGAACTCGTGCACCAGCTCCGCCATCACCTGGTATTCGGTGGCGCCCGGGCGGCAGAAGCGCATCGCGCGCAGATGCGCCCGCGCACTGATGCGCGCCGCGGTGCGCATGAGGTCGAGCTCGCCGCGCGACTTGTAGAGGCGCATGTCGTGCAGCACGTGATCGAGCGCGACGAACTCCTGGGGCGGATGACGACCGTTCCTGGCCTGGGTGCGCAGGCCGTTCACCCAGCCGACCACCCGCTGATCGAAGTCCGCGTACGCTCCCATGGTGTAGTAGACCCGGGTGCGGTTCTCGAGCAGCCCGGGGAGGATCTCGTCCATGTCGGCGATCGGGAAAGCATCGTCCGCACCATGGTCGCGCGCGGCTCCGGCAGGTCCTGCGCGCCGCCCGTCCCAGGTCTCGCGCGCCGGGTCACGCTCGCGCACGAACAGGATGTACTCGGCCTGCGCCCGCCCGGGGACCAGCACCGCGACGGCTTCGGGCTCGCCGAAACCGGTGAGATAGTGAAAGTCGCTGTCCTGGCGGTAGGGGTACTCGACGTCGCTGTTGCGGTGCCGGAGCGGGGCCGCGGGCAGCACCGCGATCGAATCGCGGCCCATGAGGCGCATCAGCTGGCGTCGGCGGCGCGCGAACTCGTCTCTCGCCATAGGCCCTGAGCGCGTCCTAATGCAGCGGGGCGGCGGCCGGGAGCGGCGCGTGCCGCACTGGCGCGAGCTCCTCGTAGAGCAGCTGTGCGCCAACGCGCACGAACTCGACCAGCTCCGCGTAAGCGCCCTCGTTCGACTCCTCGCCCTCGGCCGCGTCGACGCCCGCGCGGGTGATCTCGGTGAGATCGCGCACGATCTCGCCGACGTCGCCCGGCAGGCCGCTCGCATCGGGGATCGAGCCCGAGCCGAGGCCGTAGAGAAATCCCTGACACCACTGTGCCAGCGCCGCGGTGCGTGCTTCCAGCGGCTGCGCGTCGCTCGGCAGCAACGGCTCGAACTCCATGTCGGTCTGCTCGAGCGACGCCGCGGTCGCGCTGTAGAGTCCATAAAGCACGTCGGCAGCATCGGCCTCGATGCGTCCCTCGGGCAGGATCTCGCGCAGCCAGTCCTGGAAGGCGTAGTCGGCCAGCGCGCACAGACAGCCGGCGAGCGTGCCGTGTGCCTCGGCGGCTTCGGTGAGGGAGCGCTGCGCGCTCAGCAGCTGCTCGATCTCGGCGTAGTCGGGCTGGTTCATGGGGGCCGGCGCATTATAGTTGAGTACGATTGACCGCACGAAGAGCGCGGCTCTATAGTCCCCGGCCATGAGCGACACTACAAAAACACAACTCGATCTCGAGCTCACCCGCCTCGCCAAACGCGTCGAGGAGCTGCTCGCGGCGCTCGAGCACCTCAAGGAAGAAAACCGCGCGCTCAAGGCGCGGCACGAGTCCCTGGCCGGCGAGCGCGCCTCGCTCATGCACAGGAACGAGCAGGTGCGTACGCGCGTCGAAGCCATGATCGGCCGCCTGAAGACCCTCGAGCACGGCGCGTGACCCCGCCGGATCAGGCGCGCGTCAGCGTGCGCATCATGGAAAAGGAGTACGTCGTGGCCTGCGCCTACGAGGAGCGCTCGGCGCTGCTGGATGCCGCCGAATTCCTCAACAGCCGCATGCGCGAGATCCGCGACAGCGGCAAGGTCGTGGGCCTCGACCGCATCGCGGTGATGGCGGCCCTCAACCTGGCGCACGAATTCCTCAAGGTGCGCGATCGGGAGTCGAAGATCGACAGCGGCGCCGGCCAGCGGGTACGCGCGCTGCGGGAGCGGGTCGAGGGAGCCCTCGGGAAGGTTCAGCAGCTCGATCTGTGATGCGACGGAGGTCTCAAGCGCTCGCCGCACGCTTGGTGTACAGTCCCGGCAGCGTCGCCTGCGGTGTTCGACAGTGGACCGGGTTACCTCGGACCCTAATTGAAACACCCTCGGGACTCAGTGCTTGCGGCAGCACTGTGCAGGTCCGCCTGTGAGCGGAAAGCCTTACCTGCTGCAGCTCGTCCCACCTGTTGCTCTGGTTCGAGAGCAACGGTCCGCACCGGCACCTGCGGGTGACGCTGCCTGATTCCAGCCTGAGTACGGCCCGCAGGTCGCTGCGGGCCGAGCTCACCGCGCGACGCCGCGCCGTGAGTCCCGTCGAACGCACGCACGCCGCGCAGCGCGCCGCCTCGGTGGCCGATCGGGCCTTGCGCCTGCGCGCGCAGCAGCGCATTGCGGTGTATGCCGCCCTCCCCGCCGAGCTCGACACCGCGCCGCTCATCGCATTGGCGCGCGGGCGCGGCTGCCGCATCTACCTGCCGCGCATCGACCGCCGCCGGCGGTCGCGTGGCATGCGCTTCGTCGAGCTGGGTGCGGCGCTGCGCGAGAATCGCCTGGGGATCGATGAGCCGGTGGGCTCGGTGACCATCGCCGCGCGCTGGCTCGATCTGGTGTTCCTGCCGCTGGTGGGCTTCGACCGCCGTGGAGTCCGCCTCGGCACCGGGGGTGGCTTCTACGATCGCGCCCTGGCCTTCCGCCAGCTGCGCGGCTTCTGGCACAAGCCGCGCCTGGTGGGCTTCGGCTACGCATTCCAGCAGGTCGGGGAGCTCGCACGGGCGCCGCACGATGTGCTCATGGACGCGGTGGTGACCGACGAGGGGTTTACTCAATGCACTACTGGCTGATGAAGACCGAGCCGACCACGTTCGGCATCGAGCAGCTCGCGGCGGCACCGCGCCACACCACCGGCTGGGACGGGGTGCGCAACTACCAGGCGCGCAACATGCTGCGCGACCAGATGAAGAAGGGCGACGAGGCCTTCATGTACTACTCGAGCACCGACGTGCCGGGCATCGTCGCCATCATGGAGATCGTCCGCGAGGGCTATCCCGACCCCACCGCCTTCGATCGCCGGCACGAGCACTACGATCCGGACAGCGACCGCAGGGATCCGCGCTGGTTCATGGTCGATGTGCAGCTCAAGCGCCGCCTGGCGCGCACCATCGCACTCGAAGAGCTGCGCGCGCATGCCTCGCGGGAGCTCAAGGGCATGGTGCTGCTGCGCCCGGGCAATCGCCTCTCGGTCATGCCGGTCGAGAGCGCGCACTGGAAGTTCATTCTGTCGCTCGAGTCGCGCGCGGCATCGGTGTGAGTCGCTCTGCATGCGCGCCGCGCATCGTGCTCGATGAGTCGCAGCGCGCGCTTCGCCTAGCACAGTTCGCCCGCGCTCGCTTGTAATTTAGATTCGCGTGTATATACTCGGACCCCGGACTAACCCGTCACACTTGGAGAGCCAACATGGCGAAGGCAAAGAAGAAGGCCAAGAAGAAAGCCAGCAAGAAGAAATAGGCCTTAACTCGGCGGTCGCGTAAGTGGCCGCCGAGTCGTATTCGAGGACTGTGCCCGCTCGCAATGGCGGGCACAGTCGTTTCCGGTGCCGGAAACTGCTGCGAGGGGAGCTGCATGACCGCAGAGGGTGAGGCTAAGAAGCGACGCGCGGCGCAAGCCGCCCTCGAGCTGCTCGGGGACGAGACCCTCATCGGCATCGGCACCGGCTCGACCGTCAACCTCCTCATCGAAGCGCTCGCGCAGCGGCCCCGTCGCCCGCGGGCTGCCGTCTCGAGCTCGGAAGGCTCGAGCGCGCGCCTGGCGGCAGCCGGCATCGAGGTGCGCGACCTGAACGAGGTGAGCGAGCTCAACCTCTATATCGACGGCGCCGACGAGGCGACCGCGGCACGGCACCTCATCAAGGGCGGCGGCGGCGCCCTGACGCGCGAGAAGATCATCGCGGCAGCCGCACGGCGCTTCGTCTGCATCGTCGATGACACCAAGATGGTGCGCACTCTCGGGCGCTTCCCGCTGCCGATCGAGGTAATTCCCATGGCGCGGAACCTCGTGGCCCGCGAGCTGGCCGCGCGCGGCGGCCGGCCCCTGTGGCGCGAGGGTTTCGTCACCGACAACGGCAACCACATCCTCGATGTGCACGGACTGACGATCGGCGACCCGGTATCGCTCGAACGTGAGCTCAACCAGATCACCGGAGTGGTGACGGTCGGCCTGTTCGCGGCGCGTCCGGCCGACGTTCTGCTCGTCGGCACGGCGCAGGGCGTCGAGAGGCGCTGACGCTCATCCAGGCGCCTTCAGGTCTCGCGCCTGGAAAGAAAAAGGGCCCGTCCGACGACGGGCCCCTTCTCAGGTTGGCTGGGGGACTAGGATTGCTCGGCGCTCGCGCGCCTCGGCCCCTTCGGGGCCCGACGGCTTCGCTTCGCTGCGCCGTCGTCCAGCCTCGCTCGAAGACTCGCTCGGCTAGTCGAACCTACGGTTCTCATCCTAGTCCCGTCGTGACTCCCGCCTGGAATGAAAAAGGGCCCGTCCGACGACGGGCCCCTTCTCAGGTTGGCTGGGGGACTAGGATTCGAACCTAGGTAAACGGAGTCAGAGTCCGTTGTCCTACCACTAGACGATCCCCCAGTGTCGATTGGCGAAAAGACGCCTGCGGCGCTTTTCGCAGATCGGGCATCGTAGCTCCGCTCGGCACGCGGGCAAGAGGCGCGGGCTCGCGCAAGCTACTAACGCTTGGAGTACTGCGTCCCGCGGCGCGCCTTGCGGCGGCCGACCTTCTTGCGCTCCACCTCGCGCGCGTCGCGGGTCACGAAGCCCGCATCGCGCAGCGGCTTGCGCAGACTCTCATCATATTCGATGAGCGCGCGGGTGATACCGTGGCGGATGGCGCCCGCCTGGCCGGTGATCCCGCCGCCGTCGACCTGCACGGAGATATCGAACTTGGTGTGCAGCTTCACGGCGTCGAGCGGCTGACGCACGATCATGCGGCCGGTCTCGCGGCCGAAGAACTCATCGAGCGAGCGGTCGTTGACCGTGATCTTGCCGTTGCCGGGCTTGAGATAGACACGCGCCGTGGCGGTCTTGCGCCGGCCGGTGCCGTAATGATTCGGGGTCGCTGGCATGCGTGGGGTCCTATTGGATCTCGAGGGGCTTCGGCTGCTGCGCCTGGTGCGGGTGCTCGCCGCCGGCGAAAACGTGGAGCTTCCTGAACATGCGCCGCCCCAGCGGGTTCTTCGGCAGCATGCCCTTGACCGCGAACTCGATCGCCCGCTCCGGGTGCTCGGCGAGCAGCTTCTCGAGCGCGATCGACTTGATGCCGCCAATGTGCCCGGTGTGGTGGTAGTAGATCTTGTCGCTGAGCTTGCGCCCGGTGACGCGGATCTTCTGCGCGTTCACGACCACGATGTGATCGCCCATGTCGACGTGCGGGCTATAGTCGGCCTTGTGCTTGCCCTTGAGGCGATGGGCGATCTGCGAAGCGAGCCTTCCGAGGGTCTTGTCGCTGGCGTCGACGATGAACCAGTCGCCGCGGACGCTTCCGGGCTTGGCAAATAGGGTCTTCATAGGTCACTCGTGGCTACCGGCCCGCCGCCCGACGGATACCCCTCGGGGGCCTGGGGCCAAAAAAAGGCGGGCAAGTTTACTCAAGCAGGTGCGGCAATGCAAAGCACGGACTCCCGGCCCCGAGCGCCGGCCCCCAGGGCGGGGTCCGGCCCTGTGGGATGGGCTTGCACCCCTATAATAGAGCCCTTGTATATGGAGTCCGGCCGCTCTCTAGACACCGCCATCGCCGCCCTGGATCGTGCCCTGCGGTCGGTCTTCGCCCCCGCGCGAGCCACGCGGCCGCTGCCCGGGAGCACCCCCGAGCCCCCCGCCCCCCTGACCACCGCGCAACAGCGCGAGAGCGCCGCGCTCATGCGCGTCAACCACTCCGGCGAGCTCGCCGCGCAGGCGCTCTATCACGGCCAGGCGCTGGTGGCCCGCTCCGCTCGGACGCGCACTCTGCTCATGGAAGCCGCGCGTGCCGAGTCCGATCACCTGGCATGGTGCGAGACCCGCCTCGCGGAGCTCGGGGCACGCCCGAGCCTCCTCAATCCCCTCTGGTACGCGGGCTCCTTCGCCATCGGGGCGCTCGCGGCGCTGGCCGGGGACCGCATGAGTCTCGGCTTCGTCGTCGAGACGGAACGCCAGGTGGAAGGGCACCTGGACGATCACCTCGGCAGGCTCCCGGTGGGCGACAGTCGCAGCCGTGCCATACTTGAGACGATGAGGGCGGAGGAGATCGAGCACGGCGCGACGGCGGCCGCGGCGGGCGGCGAGCAACTGCCGGCTCCGGTGCGCGCGCTGATGCGGCAGACGGCCCGCGTGATGACGGGCACTGCCTACTGGGTCTGAGAGGCCGCGAAGGCTGTATATTAGAGGTGATGGGGGGAGCCACCGGTATGGAAGAGAACATCAAGCCGCTGAGCGAAATCCCGGCGATCAACCGCTTCCTGAGCTACTGCCGCATTCGCGCGGTCCCGTCCAAGACCGTGGTGATCCACGCGGGCGACCTGCCGGACGTGCTCTACTACATCATCAGCGGCTCGGTCGAGGTGATGATCGAGGACGAGGAAGGGAACGAAATGGTCCTCGCCTACCTCAACCGTGGCCAGTTCTTCGGCGAGATGGGCCTGTTCTACGAGCAACCCACCCGCAGTGCCTGGGTGCGCACGCGCAACCAGTGCGAGCTCGCCGAGATGACCTACCCCCGCTTCCGGCAGATCGCCGCGGAAAGTCCCGGACTGGTGTTCGAGCTCGCCACGCAGCTGGCGACGCGCCTCGACCGCACCAACCGCAAGCTCGGCGATCTGGCGTTCGTCGACGTCACCGGCAGGGTCGCGCACGCGATCATGGACCTGTGCGGCGAGCCGGACGCCATGACTCACCCTGAGGGCATGCAGATCAAGGTCTCCCGCCAGGAGCTGTCGCGCCTGGTCGGCTGCTCGCGCGAGATGGCCGGCCGCGTGCTGAAGGTGCTGGAGGAACAGGGTCTGCTGCGCGCCACCGGCAAGACCATCGTCGTGTTCAACGCCCGCCCGAAGATGAAGACCCGCCCCGTCATCGTACCCGCCAAGACCGCCACGGGCGGCAAGCCGGCCGGCCAGGTCGCCATGGACGACGATGACGATGATGACGAGGACGAGGACTGAGCGCCGGGCCGCCCGCCGCGCGGCTCGCTCAACCCATCAACGAATACGCCGCGTCCCCGAGCGCCGGTCGCCGATCGACGTGGCGGCACCCCGGCCCTTGCCGCCGGCGCCGGCGATCTGCCGGCGCATCTCGCGGATGGTCTCGGCGTAGTCGCCGCTGCCGAATATCGCCGAGCCCGCCACGAAGGTGTCGGCCCCGGCCGCGGCGGCCGCCGCGACGTTATCGGTCTTGATCCCGCCGTCGACCTCGAGGCGTACCTCGCGGCCGCACGCCGCGATGCGCGCACGCGCGTCGGCCAGCTTGCGCAAAGTGGTCGGGATGAACTGCTGTCCGCCGAAGCCGGGATTCACCGACATGATGA
Organism: Steroidobacteraceae bacterium; assembly: GCA_035542535.1. Taxonomy (GTDB): domain Bacteria; phylum Pseudomonadota; class Gammaproteobacteria; order Steroidobacterales; family Steroidobacteraceae; genus 13-2-20CM-66-19. The sequence continues at coordinate 70,259 of DATKLG010000053.1, read as the reverse complement.
GTACCATGTCCAGAGCATCGAGCGTGTAGTCGAGATGGTCGAGCGGGGTGGCGGGATTGAACACCAGTCCCGGGCGGCAGCCGTGCTCGCGGATGAGCGCGATGGTGCGATCGACGTGCTCGCTCGCCTCCGGATGGAAGGTGATGAAGGTGGCGCCGGCGGCGGCGAAGTCCGGCACGATGCGGTCGACCGGACGCACCATCAGGTGCACGTCGATGGGGGCGGCGATGCCGTGCTTGCGCAGTGCCTCGCACACCATCGGCCCGATGGTGAGATTGGGCACGTAATGATTGTCCATCACGTCGAAGTGGACGAGATCGGCGCCCGCTTCCAGCACCTCCTCGACCTCGGCGCCGAGGCGCGCGAAATCCGCGGATAGAATCGACGGGGCAATCCACGGCTGCATGAGGCTAGTCTACCGCACTGCGAATCCGCGCAGCGCTCACGGCGCGGTCAGCCGCTCGAGCGCCTCGCGGTACTTGGCGCTGGTGCGCGCGATCACATCCGGCGGCAGCTTCGGGCCCGGCGCGCGCTTGTCCCAGTCGAGCGTCTCGAGATAGTCGCGCACGAACTGCTTGTCGAAGCTCGGCGGGCTCACGCCGGGGCGGTAGGCATCGGCCGGCCAGAAGCGCGAGGAGTCGGGCGTAAGCACCTCGTCGATCAGCGTGAGCGTGCCGGCGGCGTCGACACCGAACTCGAACTTGGTGTCGGCGATGATGATGCCGCGCGCCCGGGCGTGCGCGGCCGCAAAGCGGTACAGCGCCAGCGCGGTATCGCGCACGCCCGCGGCGAGGGGCGCGCCGACGCGTTGCGCCATGGTCTCGAAGCTGATGTTCTCATCGTGCGCGCCCGCCTCCGCCTTGGTCGCGGGCGTGAAGAGCGGCTCGGGCAGTACACCGGCGAGCGGCAGGCCCCCGGGCAGCGCGATCCCGCACAGTGTCCCGGTCTTCTGGTAGTCCTTCCAGCCCGAGCCGATGAGATAACCGCGCACCACCGCCTCGATCGGCAGCGCCTGCAGGCGCCGCACCACCACCGCGCGGCCTTCGAGCAGGGCGCGCTCGGCCGGATCGCGCACGACGCTCTCCAGCGAGCGGCCGGTGAGATGGTTCGGGACCAGATGGGAAAGCTTCGCAAACCAGAAATTCGAGATGGTGTTCAGCACCCGGCCCTTGTCCGGGATCGGATCGGGCAACACCACGTCGAAGGCCGACAGGCGATCGGTGGTCACGATGAGCATCGTGTCGGCGTCGACCGCATAGATGTCGCGCACCTTGCCTTCATGCAGCCGCTCGAGGCCGGCGAGCTGGGTGCGGTACACGGTGGGCGCGGGCATGCGCTTGGTACTATACGTTGACATGGCGGCCGGCATGAAATGGATCGGCAAAGTCGCCGGCGGACTGATCGGGCTCGCCTTCGGCCCGATCGGCGTTGCGGTCGGGGTATTGCTCGGCCATCAGTTCGACCAGGCGCAGGAGGACGACGGCGAGCCGGGCACCCCGCGCGCGGACGTCGCGGCGATCAGCGAGCGCTTCTTCCGCGCCACGTTCCGCGTCATGGGCTATGTCGCCAAGGCCGACGGGCGCGTGTCCGAGCAGGAGATCGCCGCGGCGCGCGCCGTGATGTCGGACCTGCGGCTCGATTCCGCGCAGGTGCGCACGGCGATCGAGCTGTTCACGGCCGGCAAGCAGGCCGATTTCGATCTCGTGGGCGAGCTCGGGGAGCTGCGCGCCGCGTGCCGCGGGCGGCCCGACATCCTGCGCATCTTCCTCGAGATCCAGGTGCGCGCCGCGCTGGCGGGGAACAACCTGGAGGGTCCGGTACGGCCGATCATGCGGCGCATCGCAGCCGCCACCCGCGTCTCCGAGTTCGAGCTCGCGCAGATCGAGACGGTGCTGCGCATCCAGCGCGGCGGCTTCCAGCAGCAGCGCGCGGGCGGCGGCGCCGCGCACGCCGAGTCGCTCGCACAGGCCTACCGCGTGCTCGAGACCGAGCCGGGCGCGAGCGACGCCGAGGTGGTCAAGGCTTACCGCCGCCAGCTCAACCGCCACCATCCCGACAAGCTCAAGGCCAACGGGCTGCCGGAGTCGATGCTCGCCCACGCCAAGCAGCGCACCCAGCAGATCATCGAGGCCTACGATCTCATCCGCGCGCGGCGCGGAATGCATTGATCAGGGAGCGACTTGGGGAGCGACTTCGTCGTCCCACTCGGCAATTACCGTCGCGAGCGCCCGCAGTCCGTCGGTGAGCGCCGCGGGACCCGGCTGCAGGATGATGGCCGACTTGATCTCGCGCACGAACCCGGTGCGCACCGCGGGGAGCGCGTCCCAGCCGGCGCGCGCCGCGACCTGCCCGGGGCGGAACTTCTTGCCGCACCACGAGCCGAGTACGATGTCGGGCGCCCGGCGCACTACCTCGAGCGGGTCGGCGATGATGCGGTTGCGCCCGAGCGGCTCGCGCGCGAGCTCCGGAAAGCACTCCTCGCCACCGGCGATGCCGATGAGCTCCGACACCCAGCGGATCCCGGAGATCAGCGGCTCATCCCACTCCTCGAAGTAGACGCGCGGCCGCCGGCTGAGCCCGGCGGCGGCGCTGCGCACCGCGGCGAGTCCCGCCTCGAGCTCGGCGAGGAGCGCCGCCGTCTTGGTCTCGCAGCCGATCATGCCTCCCAGGGTACAGATCATCGCGAGGATCTCCTCCACGCTGCGCTGGTTGAAGACATGGACGTTGAGACCCGCGCGCGTGAGCTCGGCGGCGATGTCCGCCTGCAGATCCGAGAAGCCGAGCACCAGGTCGGGCGCGAGCTCGAGGATGCGCGCCGTGCGGGCGCTGGTGAAGGCCGAGACGCGCGGCTTCTCGCGCCGCGCACGCGGCGGACGCACGGTGAAGCCGGAGATACCGACGATGCGCCGGTCCTCCCCCAAGAGATAGAGGGTCTCGGTGGTCTCCTCGGTCAGACAGACGATGCGCTGCGGGTATCGCGGGTTCACGGTCATCTCACCACCGGCGCCGCCCCCGGCACTGTATCCTTGGCCGATGTGGCTGCGCATCTGGCGCTTTCTCGACTGGTGCTTCTTCGGCCCGGCCTCGCAGCGCAGCGGCATCGCCGGCGCCGTATTGCGCTTCCTGCGCTACCCGTACGCCGTGCTTCGCGACCTGTCGCGCGGCGACATCAACCTGCGCGCCATGAGCCTCGTATACACGACGCTGCTGTCGCTCATCCCGCTGCTCGCCTTCAGCTTCGCGATCCTCAAGTACTTCGGCGGGCAGCGCGACCTGGTGCCGCTCGTTTATCAGTTCTTCGCGCCGGTCGGCGAGCCCGCGGCCACCGACCTCACCACCCGCGTGGTGCAGTTCGCCAACCGCGTCTCGAGCGGCGTCGTCGGATCGGTGGGACTCGCGCTGCTCGCCTGGACCCTGATCGGCACGATCAAGAAGGTCGAGGACAGCTTCAACTTCCTGTGGCACGTCGAGCAGCCGCGCAGCTTCGCGCGGCGCCTGGCGGAATACTCCGCCCTGCTGGTCGCCGGTCCGGTGCTGCTGGTCGCCTTCGTCGGGCTCACCCAGCACGCGCTCGCGAGCGCCCCGATGCAGGAGGTCGCGCGGCTGCGCCTGCCGCCGCTCCAATGGCTGCGCGCCGCCGGCATCGCGCTCGCCCCCTATGCCATGGTGAGCGCGTTTTTCACGGCGCTCTACACCATGGTGCCGAATACCCGGGTGCAGTGGCGTGCCGCGCTCACCGGGGCGGTCGTCGGCGGCGTGCTGTGGGCGGCGGTCGGCAAGGTATTCACGGCATTCGTCGTGTACTCGACCCGCCTCACGATCGTGTACGCGGGATTCGCCTTCGTGGTGGCGGGGCTGCTGTGGACCTACTTCGGCTGGGTCATCCTGCTCGCCGGGGCGCAACTCTCCTTCTATGTGCAGAATCCCGCCTATCTGCGCCTGGGACTGCAGCAGCTGCGCCTCTCGGCCACGGAGCTCGAGGAGCTCTCGCTCAGGCTGATGTACTTCGTCGGCCGTGCGCACGTCGTCGGCGGGACTCGCTGGACCGTGAACCGCCTCGCCAACGAGCTCGGCCTGCCGGGCATCGCCGTGGCGCACATGGCCGCCACGCTCGAGCGCGCCGGGCTCCTCATCGTGACCGACGAGGACGAGCTCAGCCCCGCGCGCGACCTCGGCCACATTCCGGTGCACGAGATCCTGGATCTCGCGCGCAGCGATCGCAGCGGCCACGTCGCGCCGCGCGATCTGCCGGTGCCCCCGGTCGACCGCGTGCTCGCGAGCCTCGAGGAGGCCCGCCGCAGCCGCTGCGGCGATCTCACCCTGCGCCAGCTGGTCGAGGAAGCGCCGCGTCCGGCGCTGGTCACTCACCGGCAATCGTCATTTCGCTGACGAGGAGCGAGGGACTGCGGACGGCGCCGCGCGCGTCGACGTCGGTGCCGACCGCGGCGATGTCGAGATACATGCGCTTCAGGTTCCCGGCGATCGTGACCTCGTGCACCGGGTACTGAATTACGCCGTTCTCCACCCAGAAACCGCTCGCCCCGCGCGAGTAGTCGCCGGTCACTCCGTTGACTCCCTGCCCCATGAGCTCGGTCACGAGCAGTCCGCGATCGAGACGCGCGAGAAACTGCTCGGGGCTGAGCGCGCCCGCGCGCGCCGCCACGATCAGATTGTGGATGCCGCCGGCGTTGCCCGTGGTCTTGAGCCCCAGCCGCCGTGCCGAGTAGCTGCCGAGCACGTAGCCGTCGAGCACGCCGTCGCGCACCAGCTCGCGATCGTGCGTGGCGGCACCCTCCTGGTCGAACGGGCTGCTGGCGAGCGCCCTGGGCAGATGCGGGCGCTCGTGCATCTGCAGGAACGCGGGAAACACCTGCGTGCCGGCTGCATCGAGCAGGAACGAGGCCTTGCGGTACTGACTCGTGCCGCGGATGGCGCCGATGAAATGCCCGATGAGACCGCGCGCCATGTCGGGCGTGAACGCCACCGGCGCCTTGCGCGTGCTCAGGCGCCGCGAACCGAGGCGCGCCAGGGCGCGCTCGCCGGCGGTGCGGCCGATGCGGGCGGCGTCCTCGAGATCGGCAGCGGCGCGCGCCACGCTGTACCAGTAATCCCGCTGCATCTCCCCGCCCTCTTCGGCGATGAGCGAGCAGCTGATGGAGTGGCTGGTGGCGGAGTAGCCGGCGAGGAAGCCGTGCGAGTTGCCGTACACCCCGCTGTGCCGCTGACTGCCTACCGAGGCACCCTCGGAATTGCTGACGCGCGCATCGACCGCGAGCCCGGCGGCCTCGCAGCCGCGCGCCAGCTCGATGGCGCTCTCGGGAGAGAGGTCCCAGGGGTGGTCGAGATCGAGGTCGGGAATGTCGCGGGCGAGGGCCTCCGGCTCGACGAGCCCGGCATAGGCGTCCTCGGCCGTGTAGCGGGCGATCGCGCAGGCCTTGGCGACCGTCTCGAGCAGCGCACTGCGGCCGAGATCGGCGGTACTGGCCGAGCCCTTGCGCTTGCCGAAGTACACGGTCACCGCCAGGCCGCGGTCGCGCTGATACTCGACGGTGTCCACCTCGCCGAGACGCACGCTCACCGACAGGCCGCGGCTCACCGAGGCGTCGACCTCGCACTGCGAGGCACCCTGACGCTGCGCCTCCTCGAGCGCGAAGCTCGTGAGGCCGGTGAGCTGCCCGGCGCCTGCCGGCTCGGAGGTCAACTGCATGATGCGTGATGGGATGCGGAAATCGGGCGTAAATTGTAGCAGCCAGGCGCACCGCACATGACACCAGGGCACGACAGCGACGAGGACGCAGCCGCAGCCGAGCGGCCCAGCAAGAGCGCCGCCAAGCGCGCGGCGCACGCCGCCCAGGACCTCGGCGAGGCGCTGATCGCCCTGCCCGACGGCGAGCTCGCCGCCCTCGCCCTGCCGGAGGAGCTCGCCGCGGCGGTGCGCGCCGCTCGCCGCATCACCAGTCGCGCCGCCGCCGCGCGTCAGCGCCAGTACATCGGCAAACTGATGCGCGCGCTCGATCCGGCGCCGCTGCGCGCGGCGCTCGCCGCGCGCGGCGCGGTCAGTGCGCGCGAGGCCGAGCGCTTCCGCCGCGTAGAGGAATGGCGCGACCGCCTCATCGAGGGCGGCAGTGCGGCGCTCGCCGAGCTCGAGCGCGCGCACCCGGGCATCGATGCCGCCGAGTGGACGCGGCGCGTGAGCGCGGCCCAGAACGAGCGGCTGCGTCGCGCGGGCCGCTCGGGCGCGTCGCGCGAGTTGTTTCGCGCTCTGCGCGCATTGTTCGATACAATGCCCTGATGCAAGCCCTCGTCGGCATCATCATGGGCTCAGCTTCCGACTGGGAGACGATGCAGGCCGCCGCCGATACCCTCGATCGCCTGCGGATAGCCTACGAGGTGCGCGTGGTCTCGGCGCACCGCACGCCCGATCTGCTGTTCGAATACTGCTCCGGCGCGCGTGCGCGCGGGCTCGAGGTGCTGATCGCGGGCGCGGGCGGTGCCGCACACCTGCCCGGCATGGCCGCCGCGAAGACCACCCTGCCGGTGCTCGGCGTGCCGGTGCAGTCGAAGACGCTCGGCGGTCTCGATTCCCTGCTGTCGATCGTGCAGATGCCCGCGGGCGTTCCCGTGGCGACCTTCGCCATAGGCAGCGCCGGGGCCACCAATGCGGCGCTGTGCGCCGCGGCCATCCTCGCCAACCGCCACCCCCCGGTTCACAAGGCGCTCGAGGAATTCCGCCGGGAGCAGACCGCAGGCGTGCTCGGCAACCCCGATCCGCGCCAACCGAAGCACTCATGACCGTCGGCATCGTGGGCGCCGGCCAGCTCGGCCGCATGCTCGCTTTGGCGGGCTATCCGCTCGGCCTGGATTTCCTGTGCCTCGACCCGGCGCGCGATGCGCCCGCCGGCCAGGTGGCGCCGCAGCTCACCGGCGCCTTCACCGACAAGCGCCTCCTGCAGCAGCTGGCGCGGCGCTGCGAGGTGGTGACCTTCGACTGGGAGAACGTTCCCGTCGCGAGCCTGCGCGCGATGCAGCGCGGCGCGCGGCCGCTGCGCATCGCCCCGCCGCCTGCGGCGCTCGCCTGCGGCCAGGACCGCGTCAGCGAGAAGCGCCTGTTCGCGCAGCTCGGGATTCCAACTACGCGCTGGCGCGCGGTCGACTCGCACGCCGACCTCGTGGCGGCGCTCGCCACGGTGGGACTGCCGGGCGTGCTGAAGACGCGCCGCCTCGGCTACGACGGCAAGGGACAGGCGCTGCTGCGCACGCGCGCGGACGCCGGGCGTGCCTGGGCGCGCCTCGGCGCCGCGCCGCTCCTCTACGAGGAGTGGGTGCCGTTCGACTGCGAGGTCTCGGTGATCGGCGCGCGCGGCGCCCGCGGCGAAGTGGCGATCTATCCCTTGTGCGGCAACGTGCACGGCGCCGGGATCCTGCGCCTCACCTGCGCGCCCTACGGACCCGAGCGCTGGCAGCTGCTCGCGGCGCGCTACCTGAAGCGCGTGCTCGCGCATTTCCGCTACCGCGGCATCCTCACCATCGAGTTCTTCGTGCGCGGCGGCGTGCTGATCGCCAACGAGATGGCCCCGCGGGTCCACAACTCCGGCCACTGGACCATCGAGGGCGCGGCCACGAGCCAGTTCGAGAACCACCTGCGCGCGATCCTGGGACTGCCGCTCGGATCGACCCGCGCGCTGGGCTACAGCGCCATGATCAACCTGATCGGGCGCGTGCCGCCGCGCGCGCGGCTGTTGGCGCTCGAGGGGGTGCACCTCCACGATTATGGCAAGCAGCCGCGGCCGGGGCGCAAGGTCGGACACTGTACCGTCGTCGAGTCGAGCGCCGCCCGCAGGGATGCGCGTGCGCGGCGTCTGGCCGCCGAATTGGCCCGCGGGGTGCGCATCCCGTAACATCCCCTGCGAGTCCGACTCGCATGTACCTCGAGCCCTTCAAACTCAAGGAGCTGCCGTTCCGTTTAAGCCCGGACCCGCAGTTCCTTTACCTGTCGAAGCAACACGCCCGGGCCAAGGCCTATATGGAGTCGACCGTCTGGTTCACCGACGGCTTCGTGGTGATCACAGGCGAGATCGGCTCGGGCAAGACCACGCTGATCGAGTCGTTCCTCAAGGAGCTCCCGGCCGACGTCGTGGTGGCGCAGATCAATCAGACCCAGGTGACCGCCACCGACTTCCTGCAGGCGGTGCTGGTGCAGTTCGGCTTCTCGCCCTTCAAGATGCGCAAGTCCGAGCTCATCAGCACCCTCAACAACTTCCTCATCGAGCAGCATGCCGCCGGACGCAAGGTGCTGCTGATCGTCGACGAGGCGCAGAATCTCGAGCCCCGGGTACTCGAGGAGATCCGCCTGCTGTCGGGAGTCGAGACCACCAAGGAGAAGGTGCTGCGCATCATTCTCGCCGGACAGCCCGAGCTCAACCAGACGCTCAACTCGCCCCGCCTCGAGCAGCTCACGCAGCGCGTGCGGCTGCGCTTTCATCTGACGACGCTGACCGAGGCCGAGACCCGTGCCTACATCGAGCATCGGCTCGAGGTGGCGGGCGCCGGGGATCACGAGATCTTCGCGCCCGATACCTTCCACGAGATCTACCGCTACACCGGCGGCGTGCCGCGCCTCATCAACACGCTGTGCGACACCGCGATGATGGCGGCCTTCACGGAGAGCCGCGACTCGGTGCGCGGGGCCGACGTCGCCAGCGCGGTGGCCGAGCTGCGCTGGGCGCCGTACGCGGCGCGCAGCCACGAGGGCGTGGAGGCGCCGCCGCCCGCTGCGCAGGCCCCGCACCCGGCGGCGACCGCGCTGCAGCCGACGCCGGCCGCCGCAGCGCCGCCGGCGAGCGCCGCGGCGGAGCCCCAGGCGCACGAGCCCGCGCGCCCGACGTCGGCGGCCGAGACGGTCGGCAAGCTCCTGGTGGCCACCGACGGGCGCACCGTACAGGAGGTCCCGCTGCGCATCGGCCGGCTCATCGTCGGGCGCACGCCCGACAACGACGTGCACATCGACAGCCGCTTCGTCAGCCGCCATCACTGCCAGATCATCACCACCGCGCACTCGTGCGTGATCGAGGACCTCAACAGCACCAACGGCATCTACGTGAAATCGGCGCGCGTGCGGCGCCATTACCTCAACGACGGCGACGTCGTGCTCATCGGCAAGCACGAGCTGATCTACGTCGATGAGCGCGCGGCGCGCGGCCGCCCGGCTTCCTCCGACACGCTGCCGCGCATACCGGCGCTGCCGGGACTGAACGAGATCCCGGAGCTGCACGCGGCGCCCCCCGCCGACGCCGAGGGCGAACCCAAGGACAAGCGCCATGCGGGCGGCTGAGGCCCGGCGGCTCAGGTGGAATCGTCGTCGCTGAGCGAGTCGGGATTACCGTACTGGCTGCGCAGCGCCCGGTAGTCCCGGCGGCGCAGCAATACGACGAAGCCGTACAGCAGCGCCGCGAGCCCCAGCGCGCCGACCGCCAGGCTCACGATGCCGTGCGCGGCGAGCAGGTAGCTCGCGAGCAGCGCCGCGAGGCCGCAGGCCATGTAGAACCAGGGCAGGCCCTCGTAGACGGGACGGGACAGGTGGCGGCGCTCCATGCCGGCATCCTATCTTGCCGGCACGGGCGGCGCATACCGCCGTGGGAAATGGCCCGCAGCCGGCGCTACTTGAGTCCCAGCATCCCCAGCAAGCGGTCGAAAAACGACGGCTTCCAGCCCTCGACGCGAAAGTCGGTCTTCTGCTTGGCGTGGCGCTTGAGCTCCGCCAGCAGCTCCGCGGGCAGCTTCAGGGTGGAGGTATCGGACATCGAGATGTTGGGTTCGGCTTGCATCGTCTCGTCCTTCCTGCGGCGTTGTCGGCCGGATGCACGCTACGGACTCGGCCCTTTCGCGGGCGTGTGGAAATTCACAAACCTGCCAACGCTCCCCATTATGTCCTGAGGGCGATGCGGGCCGCGCCTGCCTGCGCGCTCGGGGGCGATCCTGCTCCGCCCGCGAGGCCGAGCATCACGGATCGCCGCGTGCCCGCATAGGGCACATATTGGCTCAAGCCGTCGAGAATGGAGAATGTCGGGGAACGACGACGTCCCCGGGAACCGACACGCCTCAGGCCGTGCCGCCCACCGTGAGCGCGTCGATCCTGAGCGTAGGCTGGCCCACTCCGACGGGCACGCTCTGACCCTCCTTGCCGCACGTGCCCACGCCCTCATCGAGCTTCAGATCGTTGCCCACCATGGAGACGCGCGTCAGCACATCGGGCCCGTTGCCGATGAGCGTCGCGCCCTTGAGCGGCGTCGTGACGCGCCCGTTCTCGATCGCATAGGCCTCGCTGGCGGAGAACACGAACTTTCCCGAGGTGATGTCCACCTGTCCGCCGCCGAAGTTGACCGCGTAGATGCCGCGCGCGACCGAACGGATGATCTCGCCGGGATCGTGGGGGCCGGGGCGCATGTAGGTGTTGGTCATGCGCGGCAGCGTCGCGTGCGCGAAGGACTCGCGCCGGCCGTTGCCGGTGGCGGCGACTCCCATGAGCCGCGCATTGAGGCGATCCTGCATGTAGCCGCGCAGCACGCCGTTCTCGATGAGCGTCGTGCACTGGGTCGGCGTACCCTCGTCGTCGATGTTGAGCGAGCCGCGGCGCGCGGCGAGCGTGCCGTCGTCGACCACCGTGCACTCGGGCGCCGCCACGCGCTCACCGATGCGGTTGGCGAACGCCGAGGTGCCCTTGCGGTTGAAATCCCCTTCGAGCCCGTGGCCGATGGCCTCGTGCAGCAGGATCCCCGGCCAGCCAGGGCCGAGCACCACGGTCATGGTGCCGGCGGGCGCCGGCACGGCCTCGAGATTCACCAGCGCCTGGCGCACCGCCTCGCGCGCCAGCGCGAGCGGCTTGTCGCCGGCCACGAGCTCGGCGAGCGAATAGCGTCCGCCGGCTCCGGCGTAGCCCTGCTCGCGCCGGCCGTTCTGCTCGACCAGCACCGAGATGTTGAAGCGCACCAACGGCCGCACGTCCGCGGCCAGCTGGCCCTCGCTGTTGGCGATGAGCACCACCTCGTGCACCGCGACCAGGCTGGCATTGACGTGCACGATGCGTGGGTCGAGACGGCGCGCCTCGCGGTCGGCGCGCTCGAGCCAGGCCACCTTGTCGGCGGTGGCGAGCGCGGCGGCGGGATCCGCCGGCAGGTACAGGCGATGACCCTGCGCGGCGCGCCAGGCACTCACCCGCCGCTCCCCGCCCTGCACGGCGATGGCGCGCGCGGCGCGCGTCGCTTCCTCGAGCGCCGGCAGCACGATCTCGTCGGAATAGGCGAATCCGGTCTTCTCGCCGGCGAGCGCCCGCACACCCACGCCCTGCTCGATGCTGGCGCTGCCGTCCTTGACGATGCCGTCCTCGAGCGACCACGACTCCTGGTGGGTGAGCTGGAAGTAGAGGTCTGCGAAATCCACCGAGTGCATCAGCACCTGGCCGAGCACGTTGTCGAGGCGGCGATCGTCGAGCCCGCCGGGCGCGAGAATCAGCTCGCGCGCGACGCTCAGCGGGTCGCGAGCCGGCTGCGCGCTCGGCGCGGCCGGAGCGCTCGGCGGCGTGCTCATCGCGAGGCTTCCGGTGTGAGCGCGCGGTGGCTCAGGGCCGGGAAGCTCGCGCGCACGCTCTCCTGGTGCGCGAGATCGATCTCGGCCAGCGCGCAGCCGCGCCCGCGCGGCACGCGCTGCAGTATCCGGCCCCAGTAGTCGACGATCATGCTGTCTCCATAGGTCTCGCGTCCGCTCGGATGGATGCCGGACTGCGCGGGTGCGATCACGTAGCAGAGGTTCTCGATGGCCCGCGCGCGCAGCAGCGTCTCCCAGTGCGCGCGCCCGGTAGGCGCCGTGAACGCCGACGGCACCGACAGCAGCTGCGCCCCCGCGGCGCTCAGCTGTCGGTACAGCTCCGGAAACCTCACGTCGTAGCATACCGACAAACCGAGCCTTCCCACCGGGGTGTCGATGAGGGCCGGCCGCGTGCCCGGGGCCACATTGGCCGACTCCCGATAGGTCTCGGCACGCCCGGGTATGTCGACGTCGAACAGGTGGATCTTGTCGTAGCGCGCCACCCGGGCGCCTTCGGCGTCGTAGACCAGGCAGGCGGCGGCGACGCGTCCGTCGGCGCCGCTCCTGAGGGGCGTAGTGCCCCCTACGATCCACAGCTCGAGCCGCCGCGCCGTCGCGGCGAGAAAATCCTGTACCGGACCGCCGCCGTCGGCCTCGGCGACCGCACGCTTGTCGGCGTCCTTGAGGCCCATGAAGGAGAAGTTCTCCGGCAGCGCCGCGAGGCGTGCGCCGCGTTGCGCCGCCTCCGCGAGCAACGCCCCGGCCTGCTCCAGGTTGGCCACGACCTCCGGCCCCGAGGTCATCTGTATGGCAGCGACTTTCATCGGTGGTCTTTCCGGCCTTCAGTCCCCAACCGTCACCATGGGGTCATCCCACGTGCCGTGCAAGCGTAACGCCACGCGCTCGCGGTTCGCGCCGGCGAACAACTCCCGCAACGACATCCACAGCGCCGCCAGCCGCGGACCCGGCGCGAGGCCGCGCACCGCGGCCGGCAGCCGCTCCTCGCCCTTCAACACCCATGCCTCGGCCGCATAGTCGTGCGCCACCAGCCCCATGCGTCCGCGCAGCAGGATCTCGGTATCCCCGTCGAGGTGCAGGTTCGAGGTCGTGGCCTCACCGCCCGCGAGCGCGAAATCCACGCTGAGGCGCGCAAACGGCAGCTCGGGCAATCCCGTGGCCGAGACCAGTCCAGGAACGCCCAGGAGCCCGAGCACCGGAGCCGCGGCCTCGGGTGCCCGGCCGCGCACGAGTCCGTGCTCGAACGCGAGATGCAGCCGCCCGTGTGCATCGGCGAGCGAGGGAGCGGCGGCCGCCCACTCGATCTCGCCGCTCGCCGCGGCGTGCGAGGCGGTGAGGTCGGCGCGAAACCCCAGGCGCGCGAGTGTCGCAGCGGCATCGCGAGTCTCGAGGCTGAAGCTCGCGCCGCACCGTTCGAGGCCGCAGCGCAGCGTGGCGCGCGCCTGCTCGTCCGCGCCGTCGATGTGTACGTCGCTCGCCTCGAGCGCGCCACCGTGCACGGCGACGCTCGCGGTGAGGGCCCCGAGCGCGCGGCCCTGCCAGAGGAGCTCGCCGACGCCCAGCTGCGTAACCGGACCCAGCACGGCCAACGACCGGGCGACGGACGCCCCTCCTGCGAGATCGCTCAGGTCGAGCCGCTCGATGCGTGCGCTCACGGGGTGCCCGGCGTCGACTACCGGCGGCCAGCGCAGCAGCGCCGCGAGCGCCGCGGACTCGAGCCGCAGCTCATCGACGCCCGCGCCGGTATCGGCCACCACGCGCATGTCCGCGAAGCTGCGTTCCCCCGCCACGAGCTCGTCGGCGCGCAGCTCGACGTGCACGGCGGGCCAGGCGGGATTGCGCGGCAGTTGGCGCCACAGCGCGGCGCAGGCGGGCAGATCCAGTCGGCTCACCGCGCCCTCCACCCGCACCACCGGGACGGCCGGCAAGGCCGGCACCCCGGGACCGAAGCTCACCGTGCCGCGCTCGATCTGCCACAGATCGCCGCGGCGCGCCACGGCCGCGAGTCCCCGCAGCCGCTCGCCGAGCCGGACGCGCAGCACGGCGGCGTCCGCGCTCCCACCCAGCTCGACGTGCAGGGGCAGCACGGAGTCCGCGGCCTTGGCGAAGGGCTCCGGCAGGGCGCTCGCGACCCCGGCCAGAGCCGAGTCGGCGCGCAGGTGCCAGGTCGGCGACCCGCCGCCCGCTCCCGGCATGAGCCTGAGATCCGCGCTCCAGTCGGCCCTGCCCTCCAGCGGCGGCACGCCGTCCGGCACACCGGTCGCCGCCACGATCGCCCGCCTGACATCGAGCTGACCGCGGCCGGAGACGCTGAGCGCCGCGATACCTCCCTCGCGCCGCTCCCCGACGCTGAGCGCAATGGGGCCGCCGAGCCACTGTCCCGTCAGCATCGAGCGCTGCAGGCGGCCGTCGACGACGGTGAGCGTGCCGCGCAGGCCCTCAACGGCGGGCAGACCCGCCACCGGCGACAGCTGTGCGCCGTCGAGGAGCGCGGCGAGGCGCGTCGTCGCGCGCGGCCCGCGCCGCAGGTTAAGATCGAGCAGCGTCGGGCCGCGCAACGCAAGGACGTCGACACCGGGGGCGTAGGCCTCGAGCCGCGGGTGCTGCCGCAGCCACGCGAGCGCCTCTGCCGTGTCGCCGGAGAGCCTGGCCGAGAAGCGCGTGAGACTCGCAGCGCGCGCATCCCACTCGGCGCGCGCCGCCGCCAGTTTGAAGCCGCCGGCGGTCGCGCCGTCGATCGCGGCGCGCACGCGCGAGCCGCGCCATTCGATGCGTGCGTTGAGCCCCGCGAGATCGGGCCAGTCGGCCGCGCCCGTGAGACGCGCGCCGCTGAGCGTGAGCGAGCCGGAGAGCTCGGTGTGCGGCCCGGCCCAGGGCAGCGGCTCATCGAGCGGACCACGCGCGAGGAGCTCGGCGCGCTCGATGCGTCCGGCCGTGAGCTCGCCGGCGGCGCTGCCGAGAGCGGCGAGCGAGCGCGCCCCGAGCAGCGCCCGCACGAGCTCGACCGACACGCCGCTCAAGGTGGCGTGCGCCTCGAGCCGCGGGCGAGCGCCGGAGTCCTCACCCGTGAGCGCGGCGCTCAGGAGCAGCTGCCCCTGCTGTGCGCGCACCTCGAGCTCCCTGGTCTCGACCCGCCAGCTGCCCGCGCTGTCATCGAGCGCGATGCGCGCGCTCAAGCCGAGCGATTCGGGCACGAAGGCAGGATCGGTCGGGGCTGCGAGACGCGCCTCGTCCGCGTGCAGCTGCGCATCGATGCTCGAGCCGACGCCGCTCAGGTGCGCCGTGAGCCCGCTCAGCGTGAGCGCGTGCCCGGGAGGCGAGATACTCAGATCGACGAGCTCCGCGCTGGTGCGCAGCCGCGTGCCCGGCGGCCGCGCCTCGCTCCAGTCGAAGCGGGCCTCGCGTGCCAGGCCTGCGAGCTCGAGCCCCGAGAGGCGCAGCTGCGGCACGAGGCGGGCCGCGACGGCCGCCAGCACCGCGACCGGCGCATCCTGCACCCGGCCGCGCACCCAGTTGCCGTCCGCGGCGCCATCCACGCTGAGAGCCGCGCGCGCCGGCGCACCGGAGCCGAGCTCGAGCGGCTCGACCGCCAGGTGCCAGCCGGAGCGGTCGCGCCCGAGATGCCAGTCGGCGTGCAGCTCATCGAGAGCGAGCGGCGTCGCGGGCCCGCCGGGTACGGCCCAGCGGAGCGAGCGCACCTCGAGCGAGCCCTCGGCGACGGCGACCGTGCCGTGCGCGATGCCGATACGCAGCTGGACGTCCGCGTTGCCGGCGCCGGGCAGGAAGTCCGCGCCCGGCGTGGACTGCAGCAGCTGACGCCAACCGGCGAGCTGCAGGCGGCTGCCGCTCAAGGTGAGCGTGCCCGCGAGATCCGCGGGCCGCGCCGCCTCGCCATGGAGCGTGAGAGAGGCCCGCGCGGAGGCTCCGAGGCTCTCCGGGAGCGTGAGCAGCGCCGCGGCGCTCCACTGCGTTCCCGAGCGCCGCAGCTGCATCTCGCGAATAGCGGCCACGAACGGCGCTCCCGCGGAATCCGCCCGCAGCCTCCCGCCCGCCAGGTCGATGCGGGTTCCGCGCCAGTGCGACAGCAGCCGCGCCCAGTCTGGCGCTGCGGACGCGCCCGGGGTGCGCGCTGCGCCCGGGCGCCGCTCGCGTGTCAGATCGATGTCCGGCTCGAGGAGTGTGATGCGCCCGATCGCGAGGTCGCCGCTGCGCAGCATGCGCCACAGGTCGATGCCGAGGATGAGCTCGGGCGCGGCCAGCAGCGGGCGTGCTGCGCCGGGCTCGCGCAGCTCGACCGTGCGAAAGAGCGCCTCGGGTCCGTACCAGCCCCAGCGCAGCTGCAGCGCGCCGAAACGCACGTCGAATCCGGTCTCGGCGCGCAGCAGACTCTCGAGCGCGGCGCGCTGCTGCGGCACCCGCGCGGCGGCCAGCGCATACGCGGACAGGGCCAGCGCCGCGAGCGTGAGCGCCACGGCCAGCGCGAGCAGCGTCGCGCGCACGAGCGTGCGCGAGCCGGGATCGTCCGTCCCGGCAACGGCATCCGCGGGTCTCACACGCATCGCGCCTCTCGCGGTCCTAGACGAGTACGACGTCGTATTGATCCACGCCGTAGAGTGCCTCGACCTGCAGGCGGATCGGTCGGCCGACCTGCGCCTCGAGCTCCGCGAGGGTGGCGGACTCCTCGTCGAGAAGCCGGTCCACGACGTCCTGGTGGGCCAGTATCAGCAGCTCGCGGCTGGCAAACTGCCGGCTCTGTCGCACAATCTCCCTAAAGATCTCGTGGCATACCGTTTCCGGCGTGCGCACGAACCCACGGCCCTCGCAGCTTGGACACGGCGCACACAGCAGGTGTTCCAGGCTCTCACGGGTGCGCTTGCGCGTCATCTCGACCAGCCCGAGGGGCGAGAGGCTCACGATGTGCGTCTGGGCGCGGTCGCCCGAGAGAGCGCGCTCGAGAGCGGCCAGCACCGCGCGCCGGTGCGGCTCGTCGCGCATGTCGATGAAGTCGATGATGATGATGCCGCCGAGGTTGCGCAGGCGCAGCTGCCGCGCGATGGCGACCGCCGCCTCGAGGTTGGTGCGGAAGATCGTCTCCTCGAGGTTGCGATGGCCGACGTAGGCGCCCGTGTTGACGTCGATGGTGGTCATCGATTCGGTCTGATCGAAGACCAGGTGCCCGCCGGACTTGAGCGGCACCTTGCGGTCGAGCGCGCGGTTGATCTCCTCCTCGACGCCGTTCAGGTCAAAGAGCGGCCGCGGGCCCGTATACAACTCGATCATGGCGGCCGCCCCGGGGGCGAATTCGGCGGCGAACTCGCGCATGGCGGCGTGCTCGCGCGGGGAGTCCACCAGCACGCGGCTCACGCCCCGCGACAGCTCATCGCGCAGCACGCGCAGGCCGAGCGGCAGATCCTCGTGCACCACGGAGCCCGGCTGCGCCGCGGCGGCGCGCGCGCACACGTGTTCCCACAGCCGCGCCAGGTACGCCATGTCCTCGCTCAGGCTCTCGCTGCTCGCCCCCTGCGCGGCGGTGCGCACGATATAGCCGCCGGCGGCCTCGGCGCCCCCGAGCTCGGCGAGCGCCACCTTGAGCCGCGTGCGCTCCGTCTCGTCCTCGATGCGCGCGGAGACGCCGATCGCCTGGCCGCGCGGCAGGTACACCAGGTAGCGCGACGGCAGCGCGATGAAGGTGGTGAGCCGCGCGCCCTTGGTGCCGATCGGGTCCTTGATGACCTGCACCAGGATCTCATCGCCGGGATTGAGGAGCCGGCGGATGTCCTCGGGAGGCGGGAGCGCGCTCGCCACGGCGCTCACCATGGTGTCGTCGGACCCGGGGCGGGCGATATCGGCGGCGTGCAGGAAGGCGGTACGCTCGAGCCCGATCTCGACGAAGGCCGCCTGCATGCCGGGCAGCACGCGCGATACACGCCCCTTGTAGAGGTTGCTGACCAGGCCGCGCCGGCCGGTGCGCTCGATGTGCACCTCCTGCACCACGCCGTTCTCGAGAATCGCGGCGCGGGTCTCGCGCGGCGCCACGTTCACCAGGATCTCGGTGCTCACGGCGAGGCCTCCAGGCAGGCGACGCCCGCCGCGGCGAGCAGCTGCCCGGTCTCGAAGAGCGGCAGCCCCATCACCGCGGAGTAGCTGCCGCTCAGGTGCTCGATGAAGAGCGCTCCCTTGCCCTGGATCGCGTAGCCGCCAGCCTTGTCGCGCGGCTCGCCGCTCGCCCAGTAGGCGGCGCACTCGGCCTCCGTGACGCGGCGCAGCCGCACCTCGCTCGCGCTGAGGCGGAAGGCAACGCCGGTGGCGCTCGCGAGCGCCACCGCGGTCAGCACCTGGTGCGTGCGTCCCGAGAGCCGCCCGAGCATGGCGAGACCGTCGGCCCGGTCGCGCGGCTTGGCGAGAATCAACCCCTCGACGACGACCGTCGTATCGGCGGCCAGCACCGGCAGCCCGGCATCGCGCGCACGCACGAGGCGCGCCTTCGCGCATGCGATCCGCACCACGTAGTCCGCGGGGGCCTCGCCCGGGTGCACCGACTCATCGATGTCCGCCGCGCTCACCACGTGGGGGACGCCGATTTGCGTGAGGAGCTCCCGCCGGCGCGGCGAGCGCGAAGCGAGGCACACGAGCGGCGCACTGCAGGACATGGCCGTCAGTCCCGGTGATAGGGATGGCCGGAGAGCACGCTGTGCGCGCGGTAGAGCTGCTCGGCGAGCAGCACTCGTACCAGTGCGTGCGGCAGGGTGAGGCGCGACAGCGACCAGCGCAGCGCGCTGCGTGCCAGCACCTCGGGCGCGAGTCCGTCGGGGCCACCGATCACGAACGCCAGATCCTCACCTTCCTGCATGCGCTTCTTCAGCCACTCGGCGAGCTCGCGGGTCGAGAATTCGCTGCCGCGCTCATCGAGCGCGACCACGTACTCCGCGGAACGCAGCGCCGCCAGCACCCGCTCGCCCTCGAGGGCGATGGCCCGCCCCGGCGACCCGCCGGCGGTGCGCGTGCCGGCGGCGATCTCGGTCACGGAGACGGCCAGGCGCGAGCCGAGCCGCGTTATGTAATCTTCGCACGCGGCGCGCACCCAGGCGGGAGTGCGCGTGCCCACGGCGATCAGCCGCACGCGCATCGGCCTGGCTCGTCAGGTCGCGGCTTGCCGGCGCGTCGGGGTGCGGGCCAGCGCGGGTGCGGCGAGCGGCGCCTCGGCGCCGCCCTCCCAGAGTCGCTCGAGCCCGTAGAACTCGCGCACCCGCGGCAGCATGACGTGCACGATGAGGTCCTGAAGATCCACCAGCACCCATTCGCCGTCGCGGGCGCCCTCGGTACCGAGCGGACGGAAGCCGGCTGCCCGGGCCTTCTCGAGCACCCGCTCGGCGATCGAGCGTACGTGGCGATCTGAGTTGCCGGAAGCAATGACCATCGTATCGGCAATATCGGTCAGCCCTCGTACATCCATAACCCTCACATTCACGGCTTTCATGTCATCGAGCGCGGTCGTCACGGCTTCCCTGAGGGGTGAAACGCGCTCCGCGGCGGCGGGGCGCAGGCGTGTACGGGTGGTCATGTGCTTAGGTGGTGTCTCCTGATGATTGCCAGGCCTCAAGGACCTTGCTGTGCAGCATAACACCTCGTCTCGAGGATGATCTGCCGCACTGCGTCCGGGACCAGATAGCGCGGGTCGCGGCCCGCGACGATGAGCGAGCGCAGCTCGGTCGAGGAGATCTCGAGCTGGGTCACGGCATGCACATACAGGCAACCCGCGCGCTGCCGGTGCAGCTCGCGGATCGCGCCGGTCCCATGATCGACCATGATCTCCCCGAGCGGACCCTTGCTCGGCGCCTGCCAGCCCGGCCGGTGGGCCACCACGATGTGGGCGAGCTCGAGGAGCTCGCGCCAGCGGTGCCAGTTGGGCAGCCCGAGGAATGCGTCCATGCCGAGCAGCAGGCACAACGAGCGCTCGGGGTGCTCGCGCCGCAGCTCCGTGAGCGTATCGACCGAGTACGAGACCCCGGAGCGGCGCACCTCGCGGTCATCGACCACGAAGCCCGCCTGATCGGCGATCGCAGCGGCCACCATCCTCAGGCGCAGCTCGGCGCTCGCGTACAGGTGGTCGCGGTGCGGCGGACTGCCCGTCGGGAGGAAGCGCACCTCGGCGAGCGAGAGCTCCTGCCACAGCTCGAACGCAGTCCGCAGATGTCCGCAGTGGATCGGATCAAAGGTGCCGCCGAACAGGCCGATGGGCCGCATCGCGGTGCCGGACCCGCCCTCAGGCACAGAGAGCCTTGGTGAGGAGCATGAGCTCGTCCCAGGCATTGCCGGCGAGACGCCCCTTGATCACGCGATCGGTGCGCGCCGCGCGTGCCGTGAGATCCGTGAAGGCCATGTGCGGTGCCCGGCGCGCGGCCAGCTCGAGGGCCGCGCTGCGGCGCTGCCAGCCGCGCTGACCGCCGCCGGCGGCTCCGCTGAGTGCGCCCCAGGCATCGTGCAGCGCCCTGATCAACGCCCACAACACCAGCGTCGGCTCGGTGCCCTCGGCGCGCAGCCCCGCGAGCACCCGCAGCGCGCGGGCCGCAGTCCCGGACAGCACCGCCTCGGAGAGCTGGAATACGTCGAAGCGCGCGCTGTCGGCGACGCTCGCGAGCACCGTCTCGGGTGTCACCGGGGCCGTGCCCGCCAGCAGCGCGAGCTTGCTGAGCTCCTGGTGCGCGGCGAGGAGATTGCCCTCGGTGCGCTCGGCCAGGAGCTCGAGCGCCTCGTCGCTCGCAGCGACCTTAAGCTGCCGGGCCCGCCCGCGCAGCCACGCCGTGAAACGCTGCGCGTCGACCGGCCAGATCTGCACCCAGCCGCCATGGGCCTCGGCCGCGCGCACCCACTCCGCGCCCTGCGCCTCGCGGTCGAGCCGCGGGGTGAGGATGAGCAGCAGCATGTCGGGATCCCGGGCCTCGAGGAGCGCGACCAGCGCGGCGTTGCCCGCGGTGCCGGGCCGGCCGGACATGCGGATCTCGAAGATGCGCCGGGCGCCGAACAGCGAGAGACTCCGCGCCGCGCCCCGCACCTCGTCCCAGTCGGCGGCGCGCTCGGGGAAATACACCTCCCGCTCGGTGAAGCCGCCGGCCCGTGCGCGGGCGCGCACGGCGTCGGCCGCCTCGCCGGCGAGCAGCGGCTCGTCCCCCGAGACGAGATAGGCAGGCAGCAGCCGCTCGCGCAGGTGGCCCGCGAGAGAATCGCCGCTAAGTTTCAAATTCCGTCCGGTACGGCGGTCACCGGCACATTATCAACCATTCACTCAGAACTGCCACGCCAGCCCGGCGAACAGCCCGCGCCGCGGCCCGTACTGGGATGCGAAGACGCCGACGCCGGAGCCGTTGCGGATCTGGTAGACCTTGTCGAACAGGTTGATGACGTCGAAGCGCGCGCTCAAGAGGCTCGAGCCGGACAAATGGAAGTCGTGGCTGAGCCCCAGATTGACCTGGGTGTAGCTCGGGGTGTGATCGCCATTGGGAATGGTGGTTCCGTCGGCCAGGACCAGATCCTGGCGCAGACCGGTACCGAAGATGAAATCAGCGCTGAGACGCGTGCCCTGCCATAGATAGGAAACCCCTCCGGATGCTGCCACCCGCCCCTCGTGATCGAGGTGAATGTAGTTTTGGGCAACGTAGGCGAAGTCGCCCGGGTCGAAGTTGAACTCGGCCGACTCCCACTGCTTGCCGTGGGCCGCCTGGAACGACAGGTTGCCGTAGGCTGAGAAGTTGCTCACGGAGTAGTTCGCGGTGAGCTCCACGCCGCCGATGAGGCCGTAGCGGTAGTTGAAGGGGGTGAGAATGATCGGCGCGCCGAACTGCCCCTCGTCGATCAGGTGCTGCGACTGCTTATAGAAGCCGTCGACGCCGAGGGTGAGCGTGTTGTCCAGGAGCTTCTGCTGCACACCGAGGTCGTAGTAGTTGTCGCGCTCGCCGAACGGGGGTGTGTCCTGAAGGATGGCCGGCTCCGCGGTGGTCCCGATGAACTTGGTGATCGAGGTCGCGCCGATGAGCTCGAAGGGCGGCGGGATGAAGTAGCGCGAGTAGCCGCCGTGCACCGTGGTGTCGGAGCCGAGCTTCCAGACGAAATTGATGCGCGGCTCGAGCAGGCTGCCGTTCGAATAGGCGCTGTAGTGATCGAAGCGCAGTCCGTAGTTCAGCGTGAGCGGCTCTAACACCCGCCACTCGTCCTGCAGATAGACACTCTCGATGCCCTGCGCCTGGGTGCCGTTGTCGGGGATGACGAGCGGAACGTTGCTGGTCTGCATGCCGGTCATGTCGACCGGCAGAACCTGCGAGGTGGTAGTGCTGCTCGAGCTGTCGTGCTGCAGGAAGAACCCGAAACGCACCGTGTGTGCATCGCCGAGGGTATACGCGGCATCCGTCTGCCAGGAGACTGCAGTATCGTCCTTGAAGGCGTCCTGCGCGATACCGTTGTAGAGGAGGTCGCCGAGCCAGTCGGGGGAGAAGTGCAGGCTGGTGTAGCGCACGGCGAGCGAGGTCTCGAAGTTCAGCGCACCGGCCGAGTGCTGCCAGCTGACGATCGCGTACTCGGCCAGCTCGCGCTGGTTCTCGTCGAGATCGTCGCTGAGGAAGTCGGTGACGCCGTTGACGTCCAGCCCGAGCGTCGGCTGCAGCCCCCGCTGGTTCGGAATCTGGTACTTGCCGTCGGAAATGCCGAGGATCAGCGACAGGCGGTTATCCGGGTCGAGGATCTTCTCGAGATAACCGAAGGCGTGAATCTGTTTGGTCTGATCGTGCAGCGGGACGGCGCTGCCGTCCGGGGACTCGATGCCGACATCGCTCTGCTTGTAATCGCCGGTGAAGTAGTAGCTCAGGCTGCCGCTGCTGCCGCCGTACTCGAACGCCGGTTGTATCGTCCCGAAGCTCCCGCCATAGACCGACAGGTAACCGCCGGGCTGCAACAGGCCGCTGTTGCTCGAGAGGTCGATGACCCCTGCCGTGCGCAGGCCGTACTCCGCCGGCAGCGCCCCGGTGATCAGGCTCACCGAGGAGATCAGGCGCGGACTCAGTGTCTGGCTGAAGACGCTGATGCCCTCGGGGAGGATGACGCCGTTCAGGCGGTACTGCAGACCGTTGTGGTCGCCACGCACGTGCAGCTGTCCGAAGGAGTCCTGTACCACATCCGGGGCCTGCAGCAGCACCTGGTTGAGCGACTGGTTGCCGCCTCCCGGCTGCGCGACGATCGCCTGGTTGTCGATGGTGTAGGTGGATGCACCGGTCTGCGTCTCGATGCCGACGCGCTCCTCATTGAGACGCTGCGCCGTGACCATGATGGTCTGGAGCCGACTGGTGTCGCCGGCTGCGGGCGCAGCCGCGGCGTCGTCAGCCGCGGCAGTGGTGTCACTCGCAGCATCCGCCCCGGAAGCGGCGGCCGTCGCACCGGCGCCGATGAGCGCGGCGGCCAGAAGAAATCGGTTGATTGACATGAATTCACTCCGCAAAAGCCTGAACGACGCGCGCCCCCGACGTGGCTCGGAGCGCGCGCGAATCAACGAGGATCCAGGGTCAGGCTTGCGGAGGGCCGCGACTGCGCGGGGTGGGAGCGTCGACCGCGACGAACGCGCAGGAGCGAGCAGGAACCGGGAGGAAGACGGGCGCGCAGGCAGAGAGCGTGCTGGCCGCGCCCGAGGCCGGATTGGCCACCTGGGAGTAAGCCGCGCAGCTCGGGCAGACGCTGTCGCCGAGCTGCAGGTCGGCACGGAGCGAGGTGCCCTCGCCGCTCGCGCCGGGCTGCATGTGGCTGAGCTCGTGCAGCACCGCGCCGTGCTGGGCGAACACCAGCAGCAGGGACAGTACCCAGGCGAGGGGCAGGCGGCGCACTTGGCTTTACGACATAACGGACCGGATGAGAGGCGCGTAGTCTAGCGCGCGCTCCGGCCGGGGAGCCAGCCGGGAAGCGGCGACCGGCACGAATAGTGCGACGTGCAGCACTCAGTCCGGCGCCGCTAGGGACAGGCGAAGTCGGTCCGGCCCACCGGTTTGCACTGTGGCGGGAAGCCCTGCGCACGCCAGTACTCGGGCATGCGCCAGCGCTCGATCACACTCTTGCGGACGGCGGACTTGAGCCACTCAGGATCACTGCGCGACCAGACGACGACTACAGAATCGTTGACCACCGCCGGTATCTGGTCGTAGGCCTTCAACAGCCAGTAGCCGCCCATCGCGGCCTCTGGATCGTCGTGCCGGTCGATGAGTGGCAGGGCGTCTTTCCGGTCCTGCGGTCCGAAGGCCGGATCGGTGAGCGAGCGGTAGAGTGACTGCAGCAGCTGCGGCTTCGCGCGGTACTGCTGCGACAGTATGCCGAGGAGTCCGAGCCGGTCGCCGCGGGCGGCGGCAACCGGCGCGAAATAGACATCCGCGTTGACGTAGCCGCGGGCCATGCCCGCCTCATAGAGGCGCAACGCCGCGTCTGTGCGCCCCGCGCACAGCTCGACCAGGGCGAGCGTGCGGCGGCAGAGCTCGTAGGCCGCATCGGCATCGAGGCAGCGCTCGGCGTCCTGGCGCGCCCGGTCGAGGTACCCGAGGTTGAACCAGGTGCCGGCACGCCACAGGTACGCCGTGGCATTGCGTGGATCGCGCGTCAGCGCCTCGGAGAGCTGCGCGAGCGCCTCCTGCCAGCTCCCTTGCTGTCCGAGCGCGATCAGGTTGGCCTGCGCGATGCCGCGTACCGCATACGCCAGCGACAGGCCGGGATCGAGCCGCAGCGCCTGATCGGCGGCCTGGATCGCCGAGCGCAGATAGTTCTCCTGCTCGGTGAGTCCCCAGAACTGTGAGATCACGAGCACCGCGGCGAGCGACTCCCAGGCGCGGGCAAACTTCGGGTCCTGGTCGACCGCCGCCCGCAGCAGGCGCGCGGCCTCGCTCAGGTTGGGCTTGGTGCGGGCGAGAAACAGCGCGTGACCCTTGAGATAGAGGTCGTACACGTCGAGGCTCGCCGTATCGGCCTGCGGCAGAGCGGGCTTGCCGACGGCGACGCCGGCGCTGCCGATCGCGCTGGTGAGCTGTTGAACGATGTCGGTGGCGATCTCGTCCTGGATGCCGAAGAGATTGGCGGTGGTCAAGGGTCGCTCGAAGGTCTGCGACCACAGGTGCTGATCGCTGGCCGCGTCGATCAGCTGCGCCGAGATGCGCACGGTATCGCCCGACTTGCGCACGCTCCCCTCGAGAATGTGGCGCACCCCGAGCTTCCTGGCGATCTCGGGGATGCCGATGTCGGTGTTGCGGAACTGAAACGAGGAGGTGCGTGAGGCGACCTTGAGCCCGCTCACGTGCGCGAGGTCGTCGAGGATCTCCTCGGCCACCCCGTCGGAGAAGTAGGCCTGGTCGCCCGTCTGCGAGAGATCGGCAAACGGCAGCACCGCGATCGAGGCGGCCGGCGCCACGGCTCCCGGCGACTCCTCCCCGGCCGCCGCGCGCTCGGCCTCGGCCGCGCGATGCGTCGTCGTGTCGCGCCAGATCAGCACCCCGCCCAGGGCGAGGAGGATCGCGATGACCACGATCTCGGTGGCGCTCATGCGGCCGTGCCCGCGGGCCCCGTGGAACCAGGCGAGCGTGACCATGATCGGCACGCCGAGAATCAGCACCAGCGTGAAAACACGCAGCGCCCAGTGCGGCCAGGAGAGCGAGTTGCCCAGCAGCTCCGCGCCGTGCAGCAGCGTGTAGGCGACTGCGAGGTACGCGAGCGTCCACTGCACCATCTTGTGCTCTTTGATATGCACCCAGACGATGCGCAGCAGCCCCGGGGCACGCAGCGCGGCGTCGGCGGGTTTGGTGGCGGGCGGCTCGCTCATGGGGCAGCGCCGGAGTGTAGCTCACGCGGCGCGCAGGCCGCCGGTCACGCGTCCCCCGGCATCGATCACCCCGTGGCGCTCGAGCCAGGCGCGCGCATCCGCGGCGTCGCTCTCGAACCAGGCACGCGTGCTGCCGAGACGGAAGCTGTATCCCCAGGAATCCATGTCGGCGAGCATGCGCGCGCGGCCCACCGCCGGCAGCTCCGCCGCCAGCAGCACCTGCAGGTAGCACACGGCGGCCTCCTCGAGGTCGTCGCCGCCGGCATCGGTATCGAGACCGGCGCGCCGCTCCGGACTCATGCAGACGTAGTGGCCCGCCTCGTGCAGGAGCGAATGCACCGGGGTGTCGAGGCGCGCGTACAGCCGCTCGCCCTTCAGGCCCGCCTCGCTGTCGCCCCAGTAGGATCCGGGGATCTCCTCGCCGCAAGCCACCAGGGTGAGATCCAGTCCGAAGCGCGTGAGCAGCAGCGCCACCGCCACCCGATCGACGCTGCGCAACAGCAGCACTGCGGGGCTGCCGAATTCGGGCAGCGCGGTCAGCGCGGAAGTGGCCGAGGGGGCCGGTGAGCGCGGCGCACGTGCTGCGGGCGGCCCGCTCACGCCTAGAGTCTCGCCAGGCGGCGCATGACCATGTCGGCGAGGTCCTGGGCCATTGCGCCGCGCAGGATGTCCGCCTCGTGCCCCTTGGCGAGCAGCACCCGCGCGTCGAAGCTGTAGCTGCGGGTGGTGGAGATCTCCTGCGGCGACAGCAGCTCCTTGCCCCCCGCCGTGACCGAGAAGCTCACCGTGTAGGTCAGCTCGTACTCGTTCGGCTGGTTGAGATTCGAGACCGAGAGTACCCGTTGCTTCACGCTGTCCTTGAGGATGCTCACGACCGCGGAGGCCTGGTTCTTCTCGGGCGCGAGCTGCGCGCCGTTGGCGAGCAGCGCCCGCTCGAGGCTCAGTACGAAGTCGCTCTGCCGGTCCTCGGCCTCGAGGTACGGCGTCTGCACGCTGGCCGAGAGCGGCGCATGTCCCTCGAGGTGGAAGCCGCAGCCGCCGAGTGCGAGCAGCCAGCCGCCGGCGGCCGCGGCGGCCGCGCGCGCCGGCCTGGCCCGCGCGAGCGCCATCAGACCACCACGTTGACGAGCTTGCCGGGCACGACGATCACGCGGCGCACCGGCCGGCCGGCCACGAATTTGAGGACCTGCTGATCGGCGAGCGCCGCGGCGCGCACCGCCGCCTCATCGGCCCCTACCGGCACGGCGATGTGCCCGCGCAGCTTGCCGTTCACCTGCACCACCATGGCGTGCGTATCCTGCGCGAGCGCCGCCGGGTCGTGCTGCGGCCAGCGCTCATCGACGAGCGCGGTCGCATGCCCGAGCGACTGCCACAGCGCGTGGCACACGTGCGGGGTGATCGGCGCGAGCACCCGCACGGCGATCTCGAGCGCTTCCTGGCGCACCGCGCGACCCTGCGGACTCGCATCCGCCGCGGCGCGAATCGAGTTGAGCAGCTCCATCATCGCGGCGATCGCGGTGTTGAAGTTACGCCGGCGGCCGATGTCGTCGGTGGCCTTTGCGAGCGCCTGGTGCGCCTGGCGCCGCAGCTCGCGCTGCGCGGGAGTGAGCGCGCCCGCCTCGAGCGCCGGCACGGCGCCCGCCGTGACGTGCTCGTACACGGTGCTCCACAGCCGCCGGATGAAGCGCGCGGCGCCCTGCACGCCCTCGTCGGACCATTCGAGCGTCTGCTCCGGGGGCGAGGCATACATGGTGAAGAGCCGCGCGGTGTCGGCGCCGAAGCGCTCGATGAGCCCTTCCGGGTCGACGCCGTTGCCCTCGGACTTGGACATCTTACCGATGCCCTCGTGCTGCACCTCGAGCGCATCGCCGTCGGCGATCAGCACCTCATAGCGCGTGCTGCCGTCCGGCTCGCGCAGCGTCTCGACGTCGGCGGGGTTGAAGTAGCGCTTGCGGCCCCCGGGCGGCTGATACGAGAAGACGTGATTCAGCACCATGCCCTGGGTGAGCAGCCGCGTGAACGGCTCGCCGAATCTCACCAGCCCGAGGTCGCGCATCACCTTGGTCCAGAAGCGCGCGTAGAGCAGATGCAGGATCGCGTGCTCGATGCCGCCGATGTACTGATCGACCGGCAGCCAGTAGTCGACGCGCTCATCGACCATCGCCCGGGTGTCGTCCGGACAGGCATAACGCATGAAATACCAGGACGAATCCACAAAGGTGTCCATCGTGTCGGTCTCGCGCCGCGCCGCGGCTCCGCACTTCGGGCACTTGACCTGATAGAAGGCCGGCGACTTCGCCAGCGGGTTGCCGCTGCCGTCGGGCACCAGGTCCTCGGGCAGCACCACCGGCAGCTGCTCGTCCGGCACCGCCACCTCGCCGCACGCGCCGCAGTGAATGATCGGGATCGGGCAGCCCCAGTAGCGCTGCCGCGAGATGCCCCAGTCGCGCAGGCGAAACTGCACGCGCCTGGCACCGAGGCCCTTCTTCTCGAGCGCCGCGGCGATCGCTTCGACCGCCTGCTGCGACGTGAGCCCGGAGAACTCGCCCGAGTTCACCGTGATGCCGTATTCGGCGTACGCCGCGCTCCAGGGCGCGCGCACCTCCTCGTAGGCCCCGCTCGCCGGGCGCACCACGGTAGCGATCGGCAGCTGGTTGCGCGTGGCGAACTCGAAATCGCGCTCATCGTGCGCCGGCACGCCCATCACGGCGCCCGCGCCGTAGGCCATCACCACGTAATTCGCGACCCACACCTCGAGCGGCTTGGCTGTGAAGGGGTGCAGCACGTGCAGCCCGGTCGACATGCCCTTCTTTTCCTGGGTCGCGAGCTCGGCCTCGATGACGCTACCGCGGCGGCATTCCTCGATGAAAGCGGCGAGCGCCGGTCGAGTGCGCGCGGCGGCGAGCGCCAGCGGGTGCTCCGCGGCGACCGCCATGAAGGTGGCGCCGAAGAGCGTATCGGCGCGCGTGGTGAACACCCTGACGGCGCCCGCGGCACCGAGCGCGTGCTCGGTGTCGGGCGCATAGGGAAAGGAGATGTCGCAGCCCTCGCTGCGGCCGATCCAGTTGGCCTGCATGAGACGCACGCGCTCGGGCCAGTCGGGCAGCTCCTCGAGCGCCGCGAGCAGCTCCTCGGCGTAGCGCGTGATCGCGAGGTAGTACATCGGGATCTCGCGCTTCTCGACCGGCGCGCCGGTGCGCCAGCCGCGCCCGTCGATCACCTGCTCGTTGGCGAGCACGGTCTGGTCGACCGGATCCCAGTTGACGACCCCGCTCTTGCGGTAGGCGAGGCCCCGCTCGCGCATGCGCAGGAACAGCCACTGGTTCCAGCGGTAATAGTCCGGATCGCAGGTTGCGATCTCGCGCCGCCAGTCGATGGCGAAGCCGAGGGACTGCAGCTGCGAGCGCATGTGCGCGATGTTGTCGCGCGTCCACTTCGCCGGCGGCACGGAGTTGCTGATGGCGGCGTTCTCGGCCGGGAGCCCGAAGGCGTCCCAGCCCATCGGCTGCAGCACGTTGTAGCCCTGCATCGCCAGGTAGCGCGCCAGCACGTCTCCGATCGTGTAGTTGCGCACGTGACCCATGTGCAGCCGGCCGGATGGGTACGGCAGCATCGACAGGCAGTAGTACTTCGGAAGCGCGGGGTCCTCGCGCACTTCGAACGCGCCGTGCTCCCGCCAATGTTGCTGCGCGGCCCGTTCGACTGCCGCGGGATCGTAGACTTCTTGCACAAAGCTCCCCACCGGCGCAGCCGGCGAAAGTCACGCCTCTCGCCGGCGGCAATCGGGGTAATGTCCGCCGCAATCGCCGCAGGCGATTTCCGCCAATATAACTAAGGAAGCCGCAAAGGCACGAAGATCTGGGCATCCTCGCGCTGGATGAGGAGGGCCACGCTCTTGCCGGCGGTCTTGGCCGCGTCCTCGAGCTCCTGCGTCGTGTGCACCCTCTTGCCGTTGACGCCGAGGATGATGTCGCCGGGCTCGACCTCGGCGGCCGCCGCGGCACCGGTGACCTCCTCGACCACGAGGCTCCCCTGCGTACCGGCCTGCTGCTTCTCCTGCGCAGTCAGCGGCCGCACGGTGAGCCCGAAGGCGCCGGGCCGGCTCGCAGCGCCGCCGCCCGGTGACCGGCCGCCCCGCGAGGCGGTCTGCTGCTGCTCGTGGAGCTCGGCGACCGCGACGCTCACGTTCTGCTGCTTGCCGTTGCGCCACAGCGTGAGAGTCGTCTCGCTGCCCGGCTTCATGGCGGCGATCGCCCCCGAGAGCTCGCCGTAATGCTCGATCGGGCGGCCCGCGACGGAGAGGATCACGTCGCCTGGCTGGATACCGGCGTGCGCCGCCGGGCCGTCCTTCTCGACGGAAGAGACCAGCGCGCCGCGCGGCCGGTCGAGGCCGAACGACTCGGCGAGCTGCGCGTTGAGATCCTGGATGGTGACGCCGATGCGGCCGCGCACCACGCGGCCGGTCTTGATCAGCTGCTCCTCGACGTTGCGCGCGACGTCGATCGGGATCGCGAAGGACAGGCCCATGAAGCCGCCGGTGCGGCTGAAGATCTGCGAGTTGATGCCAATCACCTCGCCCGCCATGTTGAAGAGTGGGCCGCCCGAGTTGCCGGGATTGACCGCCACGTCGGTCTGAATGAAGGGCACGTAGTTGTCGCTCGGCAGCGAGCGCGAGGTGGCGCTGATGATGCCGGCGGTGACCGAGTTCTCGAAGCCGAACGGCGAGCCGATCGCGAGCACCCACTGGCCGGGCTTGAGGCGTGCCGGGTCGCCGAGCTTCACGATCGGCAGATTGCTGGCATTGATCTTGATCACCGCGACGTCGGTGCGCTCATCCGCGCCGATGACCTTGGCCTGGTACTCGCGCCGGTCGGTGAGCCGCACCGTCACCGTCTCCGCCTCCGCCACCACGTGGGTGTTGGTGAGGATGTAGCCGTCGGGACTCACGATGAATCCCGAGCCTGCGCCACGCGCCGGCGGCTGACTTGCGCGCGGGCCCTCGCCGGGGGCCGGAATGCCGAAGCGGCGGAAGAAATCGTAGAAGGGATCGTTGGGCGAGAGCCCCTGGAATCCCGGCGCCGGCTGCGCCTTCTCCACCACCTCGACGTTGACGACCGCGGAGCCGTATTTCTCCACCAGCGGCGTGAAGTCGGGAAGCAGGCGCATCGACGGGTCGGACGCGGCGGATTCGGCGGCCGCCGCGGGCGCCGCCGCCGGGCGCGTCTGTTGCGCGCTGGTGTCGCGCGAGCAGGCCGCGAGCGCCACGGCGAGCGCCATGACCGCGAGCGAGCGCCGCAACGGGAGCAGGTTCGATGCCGGTTTCACGTTCAGGTCCCTCGGGGAGCCGCACCGGCCGATCCGGAACGGCTGCGCCACAGCCTATCATTCCGCACGGCAAGCCCGTATGCCAGCGCGAGCAGCGCCAGCGCCACTATCAGCCAGTTTCCAACACGCGCGTAGGGGGTCAGGCCGGCAAGCGGCGTGACCCTGGAAAAGAGCACCTCCGGCCGAAACTCCCCGGCCCGGGCGAGGACCTCGCCGTGCGGCCCGACGACCGCGGAGATACCGTCATTGGCGGCGCGGATCAGGTAGCGTCCCTCCTCCAGTGCACGCATGCGCGCGATCTGGAAGTGCTGGTGCCGGGCGCTCGAATGGCCGAACCAGGCGTCGTTGGTCACGTTCACCAGGGCGGTGGCGCGGCCGAGCACCGCGAGCATCGCGCTGCCGTAGGCGTCCTCGTAGCAGATCGTCGTCCCGAGCTCGAGGTGGGCGACCGCGAGCGGTGGCTGGACCGCCGCCCCGGGGGTGAAGTCCGAGTACGGCAGGCTCATCAGGCGCATCCACGAGCGCACGAACTGCGGCACGGGGAAGAATTCCGCGAACGGCACCAGGTGATGCTTGTCGTACCAGCTCGCGCTCTCATCGAGCGCGAGCACCGAGTTGTAGTAGCGCACGGCGTCCGGGTCCGACGCGCCGACCTCGGCGCGCAGGATCCCCATGACGAGCGCCGAGCCGTGCGCGTGCGCCTGGCGGTAGACCCGGGTGAGATAGGGCACGATCTCGTTGGCCACGGCCGCGGTCGCCGACTCCGGCCAGACGATGAGCGAGGTGCCGAGCGCCTGCTCGGTGAGCTTCTGGTAGAGGTTGAGGGTCGTCGCGCGGTTGTCGTCGAGCCACTTCTCGTCCTGGGGAATCGCGCCCTGGGCGATTGCCACCGACACCGGCGCACCCACGGGGTGAGTCCAGGACACGCCGCGCAGCGCCGCCCCCGCCGCCCATGGCAGCAGCAACACCACCGCGGCGCCGAGCCGCACCCGCCGGGTGCCGCACACCAGCGCGGTGAGCGCGCCGGCCGAGACCAGCAGCGCCGCGCTCACGCCGTAGACGCCGGCCACCGGCGCCAGGCCCGCAAGCCAGGTGTCGGTCTGCGAGTAGCCGAGCGACAGCCACGAAAAACCCGACAGGAACCACCCGCGCCACCACTCGACCAGCAGCCAGGCCGCCGGCAGCGCCACCAGCCAGCGCGCCGCCCCGGTCCGTGGCAGCCAGCGAGCACACGCATAGCCGAGCGCGGCGTGATAGAGCGCCATGATCCCCGCCAGTCCCACCATGAGAAACAGCGCGAGCCAGATCGGGGCGTTGCCGAAGCCGTGAATGCTGATGTAGAGCCAGTAGGTGCCGGCCGTGAAGGTGCCGGCGTTGAAGCAGAAGCCGAGCCAGGCCGCCTCGCGCGGCGGCGCGTCCTGCCACAGCCACATGAGCGCTGCCGGGCACAGCACGGCGAGCGGCCACAGGCCGAGCGGCGCGAACGATGCGGCGAGCGCCGCGCCGGCCGCGAGCGCGCTCACGGCCCGCAGCCGTGCCGAGGACGGCCGCGGCAGAGTCCATGAGGCCACCTACGACCCGCCGCCCGCGCCGCGCTCGTCCGGCGGCAGCACGTCCCGCGGCGCGAGCACCCGCAGCGCATCGATGCGGCGGCGGTCGGCGCGCAGCACGCGGAACTCGAAGCCGTCGATGGTCGCGCTCTCGCCGCGCCGCGGCAGATGCCCGAGCTGCTTCATCACGAGGCCCGCCACCGTGTCGAAGCCCTCCTCCTCCGAGAGGCGCGCAGCGAAGAACTCGTTGAACTCGGCGATGCGCGTCACGCCCCGTACCGTGAACTGGCGCTCCGCGTCGCGGCGGATATTCTGATCGTCCTCGACATCGAACTCGTCGTCGATCTCGCCGACGATCTGCTCGATCACGTCCTCGATGGTCACGAGCCCCGAGACGCCGCCGTACTCGTCGACGACGATCGCCATGTGGTTGCGGTTGCGGCGGAACTCGCGCAGCAGCACGTTGAGTCGTTTCGACTCGGGCACGAACAGCGCCGGACGCATGTACTCGCGGATGTCGAAACGCTCGCGCTTCTCCGCGATCAGGCGCAGCAGATCCTTGGCGAGCAGGATGCCGACGATGTCGTCGCGGTCCGCGTCCATGACCGGGAAGCGCGAATGGCCCGATTCGACCACCACCGGCAGGATGCTGCCGGCGCGCTGGTCGCGGCGGATGAACACCATCTGCGCCCGCGGCACCATGATGTCGCGCACCTGCAGGTCCGAGACCTCGAGCACGCCTTCGATCATCGAGAGCGCATCGCCGTCGACCAGGCCGCGCTCGCCGGCATCGCGCAGCACGCCGAGCAGCTCCTGGCGGTCCTGCGGCTCGGACGCGAGACCCTGCGTGAGGCGCTTCAGCCACCGCCCGGTCGCGTTCAGATCCTTGCTCATGGTGCTGGCTTAGCTCCGCTGGCTCAATGGCTGAGGTAGGGATTGGCGAAGCCCAGGCGCCGCAGTACGGCAATCTCGCGCCTCTCCATGCGGCGCGCATCGGCGCTGCGCTCGTGGTCGTAGCCGATCAGGTGCAGCGTGCCGTGCACGATGAGATGCGCCCAGTGGGCCTTCAGGGTCTTCGCCTGCGCACGCGCTTCGCCGCGCAGCACGCCCGCGCAAATCACCAGGTCCCCGAGCGCCCGGGCGCTCGAGCGCGCCCGGGCCGGCAGCGCGGGCGATGGAAAGGACAGGACGTTGGTCGGCCGGTGGCGGCCGCGATAACGTGCATTGAGGCGGGCGCTCTCGGCCGGTCCAACGATGCGCACGCCGAGCTCGGCGCCGGCCGCGCGCTTGCCCAGCGCCGCGCTCGCCCAGCGCTCGAGGTCCGCACGGCGCGGCGCCCAGGCACGCACGCGCCGCTGCAGCTCGAGGGTGAGCGGCCGGGCGCTCACGGCGAGCCGCCGTGCGACTCGTAGGCCTGCACGATGCGCTGTACCAGCGGATGGCGCACCACGTCCCCGGCATCGAAGAAAGTGAAGGCGACGCCCGGCACGTGCCGCAGCACGTCGACGACGTGCGCCAGGCCCGACAGGCGGCCCGCCGGGAGATCCGTCTGCGTCACATCGCCCGTCACCACCGCGCGCGAGCCGAAGCCGATGCGGGTGAGGAACATCTTCATCTGCTCGATGGTGGTGTTCTGGGCCTCGTCGAGGATGATGAAGGAGTCGTTGAGCGAGCGGCCGCGCATGAAGGCGAGCGGCGCCACCTCGATGACGTTGCGCTCGATGAAGCGCGCCACGCGGTCGAAGCCCATCATCTCGTAGAGCGCGTCGTACATGGGGCGCAGGTATGGATCGACCTTCTGCGTGAGATCGCCGGGCAGGAACCCGAGGCGCTCGCCCGCCTCGACCGCCGGCCGCACCAGCACGATGCGCCGCACCCGGTCCGACTGCAGCGCCTCGCAGGCGCACGCAACCGCGAGATAGGTCTTGCCGGTGCCCGCGGGACCTATGCCAAAGGTGAGATCCCCGCCGCGGATGTGCGCCAGGTAGTCGCGTTGATGCGTGCCGCGCGCGCGGATGCCGCCGCGCGGCACCTGCACGCCCTGCTCGAGCGGGTCCGCATCCGCAGCCGGCGCGCCGGCCGCGCGGTCGCGCAGCGCGAGATGCACCCGCTCCGGAGTCACCTCTTCGGTGAGGGTGAGCACGAACAGCTCGCGCAGCGTGTCCTCGGCGCTCGCGGCCTGCGCGCCGCTCACGCGAAAGCTCTCGCCGCGGCGGCGGATGCGCACGTCGAGCCGCTCCTCGAGCAGCCGCAGGTTCTCGTCCAGCGGTCCACACAGGTTGGCGAGGCGCGTGTTGTCGCCGCCGAGATCGAATTCCCGTTGCTGGCGCGGCGCTGAGGCAGCCACGGCCATTCAGCCGCAGGCCGCCAGCGGCGCCGCCGCGAGGCGGCCGCGCAGGCTGTGCGAGAGCGCCGCGGTCACCTCGACGTCGGCGAAGCGGTCGATGAGCGTGGCGGGACCGGCGAAGTTCACCCAGCGGTTGTTGGCGGTGCGTCCGGCGAGCTCGCGCGCGTCGCGCTTCGCCGGCCGCTCGACCAGCACGCGTTGCCGCGTGCCCACCATCGACTCGCTGATGGCGCGCGCCTGCACCTCGAGCTGTGCCTGCAGGCGCGCGAGCCGCTGCTGCTTCACCTCGTAGCCCACCTCGTCGGGGAGCGCGGCGGCAGGTGTGCCGGGGCGGCGGCTGTAGATGAAGCTGAACGACTGGTCGAAGCGCACCTCGCGCGTCAGGGCCAGAGTCGCTTCGAAGTCGCGCTCAGTCTCCCCGGGGAAGCCGACGATGAAGTCCGAGGAGAGCGAGATGTCGGGACGCACGGCGCGCAGGCGCCGTACCTTGTCCTTGAACTCGAGGCTCGTGTAGCCGCGCTTCATGAGCGCGAGCACCCGGTCGGAGCCCGACTGCACCGGCAGGTGGAGGTGATTGGCGAGCTGCGGAACGCGCGCGAACGCCTCGATCAGGCTGTCGTCGAAGTCGAGCGGATGCGAGGTGGTGAAGCGGATGCGCTCGATGCCGGGCACGCGCGCCACGTGGTGGATGAGCGTCGCGAGGTCGACGCGCGCGCCGTCTGCCATGGGGCCCGAGTAGGCGTTGACGTTCTGGCCGAGGAGCGTGACCTCGGCGACGCCCTGGGCCGCGAGCGAGCGCACCTCGTACAGCACCGACTCGAAGCCGCGGCTGATCTCCTCGCCGCGCGTGTACGGCACGATGCAGAAGCTGCAGTACTTGCTGCAGCCTTCCATGACCGACACGAAAGCCCGCGCTCCCTCGGCGCGCGGTTCGGGAAGCGAATCGAATTTCTCGATCTCCGGGAAGCTGACGTCGACCTGCGCGCTCCCGCTGCGCTCGCGCTCGGCCATCATCTGCGGCAGCCGGTGCAGCGTCTGGGGACCGAAGACCAGATCGACGAACGGCGCGCGCTCGGTGATGGCCTCACCCTCCTGGCTCGCGACGCAGCCGCCGACGCCGATGAGCACCCCGGGGCGGCGGGTCTTGAGAAGCCGCCACTCGCCGAGGAGCGAGAACACCTTCTCCTGCGCCTTCTCGCGCACCGAGCAGGTGTTCATGAGCAGCACGTCCGCCTCGCGCGGGTCGTCCGTCGCGATGAGGCCGGCGCCGGCGTTGAGCACGTCCGCCATGCGCGCGGAGTCGTACTCGTTCATCTGGCAGCCGAAGGTCTTGATGAAGTAGCGGCGGGGCATGGTGGGCTAGCGGTCGAATTTTAAGGGTCGACAGGGAGGGCTGCACAGTCGTCCCAGAAATATAAAAAACTCCATGCGCATCATGCGCTTGCGAGTGCACCCTTGCGTTAGACTGCCACCGATGGATCCCCTGCAGCGATGCCTTAAGATGCCTCCGTCAGCCCGTGGAACGTCCATGAGATCGGCTTGGTGGCTGGTCGCGCTGTTTGCCCTCGCTGGCTGCGTCAGCCCGCCCGTACCGTCCAACCGTCCCCAACCGGCGCCAGGCTCGGGCAGCGAGACTGCGTCTCCCGCCGAGATTGACCGTCTCGAGCAGCAGATCGAACAGGGCCGCCAGCTCATGCAGTACAGGGAATTCGCCCAGGCCGACGCTCTATTCAGGGAGGTTTTCGCCGCCGAGGGATTTGCCGCTCTCCCGGCGCAGTCTCGACACGACGCTCTTCAGCGCGGCGGAGTCACGGCGTTGCAAATGCGGGACCCGCAGCGGGGCCTCGCATTGCTCACGCGCGCTTGCGACATGATCGAAGGGGACAGTCTGGATTGGGCCATGCGCGTGCGGGCAGCCAACGCCATGGATGATGCCCATGAGGCCGTCGCGGCCCTGGGGGTCCTGGCAAAACGATGGCCAGAGACACTCCCGCGGCTCGAGCCATACAACGAGCTCGACTATGCGATGGACGCTCTGGACACCGTGGGGTCAGAAACCGACCGCTACACGATCCTTAGTGCTCTGTTCACAGTTCATCTCTCCGAGGATCACGTTGGCGCGAGCAACTGGTGGCGCGACTTGGCGCTGCTGCGTCTGGCACGCCGCGACCACAGCGGAGCGATGGGGGCTCTATCTCGGGTCACGGATGCCTATGTTGCCATCGGCGTCGAGGTTGACCGGCGCTTCGACCCCTTGAGATATCTGATCGCAGGCTGGCCGGGCGTGCCCGAGGTTGCCCGCCGCGCCATCGATGCTGCCTCGAAGCGGGCGCTGGCCAATCCAAACAAGGTCGAGCCGATGACG
Organism: Steroidobacteraceae bacterium; assembly: GCA_035542535.1. Classification (GTDB taxonomy): domain Bacteria; phylum Pseudomonadota; class Gammaproteobacteria; order Steroidobacterales; family Steroidobacteraceae; genus 13-2-20CM-66-19. The sequence continues at coordinate 33,243 of DATKLG010000053.1, read as the reverse complement.
CGACTCGCCTCACTGCTCAAGAACTCTCTGCGCTATCACGAGGCGCTGCAGGTAAGCGACGCGGTGATCGAGCGTCAGGAAGCGGCGGGTTCGGGAATCTACACCGACTACGACCGGGAATATGTATGGCTGCTCGACAAGCGTGCTGACACGCTCTTCGGACTGGGGCGCTGGGACGCCGCAATCATCCAAGAGCAGGCCGCGACCAACCTGCCCGAGCAGGGCGGGGTCAACGTGAGCCAAGTGATTAATCTCGCGGACATGTACGCGCGAGCGGGAAAACCCGCAGAGAGTCTCGCGGCGCTCCAGCGACTCGAGCCGGGCAGCGCCAGCGGGTATGGAGACATGCAGGCGCAGGGGGTCAGAGTGCTCGCAGCCGCGCAGCTCCACGATCCCGCCGCAATCGACGAGGCGCTCAGGTTCTTGCGCCAGCACAGTGACGAGGCGCCCGGCACACTGCAGGAAGCGCTGCTCGCCGCCGGACGCGACGCCGAGGGGGCACGACTATTGATCTCGCGTCTCGAGGAGCCGAAGCGGCGCTACAGTGCGCTGTTGGCCGTGCAGCAGTACGCCGACACTGTTCTCACGCCGTGGGACCAGGAGCAGGAGCGCCGCTGGCATGCCCTTGTCAGTCGTCGCGACGTGCAAGCCTCGATTGCGCGCGTTGGCCGCGTGGGCCGGTACCCCCTCGAGCGCCGCAACTATTGAAGCAAGAAGCCGCGCCCACGGCTCCCCGCTCAGAACGGAATATCGTCGTCGAATTCCTCGCTCGAGCCGCCGCCAGCGCTGCGGCCGGCTCCGCCGCCCCCGCCGCCGCCGCCGGGGCCACCACCGCCCGTGTCCTCGCCGAAGTGCTCGCGGCCGCCGCCCGCGGGGCCTGGGCCGCCCGGAGCAGCTGCACCGCCGCCGCCACCGCGCCCGCCGAGCATCTGCATGTCGTTGCCGACGATCTCGGTCGAGTAGCGCTCGTTGCCCTGCTTGTCCTGCCATTTGCGCGTGCGCAGGCTTCCTTCGATGTAGACCTGCGAGCCCTTGCGCAGGTACTCCGCGGCCACCTCGGCCAACCGGCCGAAGAGCGCCACCCGATGCCACTCGGTGCGCTCCTGCTGCTCGCCGGTCTGCTTGTCGCGCCAGCTCTCGCTGGTCGCCACGCGCAGATTCGCCACCGTGGTGCCCGAGGGCATGGCCCGGGTCTCGGGATCCGCGCCCAGGTTGCCGATGATGATGACCTTATTGACTCCACGCGCCATGGTGAACCCTCGAAGAATTTCCGCTTGAGTGGGCGTGGTCGATAAGCAGCGCCCGCCGATTGCCGACGCATTCTAGTGGAGCGGCGCAGGCCATGCGAACCCTTGAGGCGCGCCGCGCGGCCCCCAAATTGACCCTGAGCCCCCAGTTTTGCCGCGCCGACCCTCGAGCTTTGGTCCAGGTGGCGCCGGCGCGTAGAATTTCTGGTTCGATGCAGCAAATACGCGTGCGCGGTGCGCGCACTCATAACCTCAAGAATCTGAATCTCGACCTGCCGCGCGAGCGGCTGATCGTGGTCACGGGGCTGTCCGGCTCCGGCAAGTCGTCGCTGACTTTCGACACCCTCTATGCCGAAGGCCAGCGCCGCTACGTCGAGTCGCTGTCGGCTTATGCGCGGCAGTTCCTCGCCACCATGGACAAGCCCGACGTCGACAGCATCGAGGGCTTGTCCCCGGCGATCGCCATCGAGCAGAAGGCGAGCTCGCACAACCCGCGCTCCACCGTGGGCACGGTGACCGAGATCTACGACTACCTGCGGCTGCTGTACGCGCGTGCCGGCGTACCCCGCTGTCCCGACCATGGCATCGACCTCACGGCGCAGACCGTGAGCCAGATGGTCGATCAGGTGCTCAGGCTTCCGGAAGGTACGGCGGCCGCCCTGCTCGCGCCGGTGGTCACCCAGCGCAAGGGGGAGCACCTCGAGCTCTTCGAGGACTTGAGCGCCCAGGGCTTCGTGCGCGTGCGCATCGACGGCCGCATCCACGAGCTCGACGCGCGCCCGGCGCTCGACGGCAGGAAGAAGCACGACATCGAGGCGGTCGTCGACCGCATGCGCGTGCGCCCCGACGCGGCGCAGCGCCTCGCGGAGTCGTTCGAGACAGCGCTCAGGCTCTCGGGTGGGCTGGCGCGGCTCATCTTTCTCGATGCGCCCGAGCGCGAGCCGCTGACCTTCTCCAGCCGGCACGCCTGCCCGGTGTGCGGCTACAGCGTGCCGCCGCTCGAGCCGAAGCTGTTCTCCTTCAACAACCCCTCCGGCGCCTGCCCCGGCTGCGACGGACTCGGGGTCGAGGAGTTCTTCGATCCGCAGCGCGTGGTGCTGCATCCCCATCTCTCGCTCGCCGGCGGGGCGGTGCGCGGCTGGGATCGGCGCAACGATCACTACTTCCATCTGATCCAGTCCCTGGCGAGGCACTACGGCTTCGACATCGAGACGCCCTGGACGGAGCTCCCTGAGCAGGTGCGCCAGGTGCTGCTGCACGGCAGCGGCGGGCAGGCGATCGAGTTCGGGGAGCGCCCGGGCGGCGTGCGGCGCGGGCGGCAGCGCCATCCCTTCGAAGGAATCCTGCCGAATCTCACGCGCCGCTACCGCGAGACCTCCTCGCCCATGGTGCGCGAGGAGCTCGCGCGCTACCTGAGTCTCCGCCCCTGTCCCGACTGCGAGGGCACCCGCCTCAATCGCGCCGCGCGCTTCGTGTTCGTCGCGGACCGCAGCCTCCCGCAGGTGGCGCATCTCACCGTCGGGCGGGCACTCGAGTTCCTGCGGAGCTTGAACCTCGCGGGCTGGCGCGGCGAGGTCGCGGCCCGGATCGTCAAGGGCATGATCGAGCGCCTCGCGTTCCTCGCCGACGTCGGACTCGAATACCTGACGCTCGATCGCAGCGCCGAGACCCTCTCGGGCGGGGAGTCCCAGCGCATTCGCCTCGCCAGCCAGGTCGGCTCGGGGCTCACCGGCGTCATGTACATACTCGATGAGCCCTCGATCGGGCTGCACCAGCGGGATAACCGCCGCCTGCTCGCGACGCTCAGGCAGCTGCGCGACCTCGGCAACACGGTGATCGTGGTCGAGCATGACGAGGAGGCGATCCGCGAGGCCGATCACGTCGTCGACCTGGGTCCCGGTGCCGGTGCCCACGGCGGACAGCTGGTGGCGCAGGGATCGCCGCGCGAGATCGAGGCGGCGCCCGCCTCGATCACCGGCCAGTATCTCTCGGGACGACGCCGCATCGAGGTACCGACGCTGCGGCTGCGGCCGGCTCCCGACCGGCAGATACGCATCGTGGGCGCGACCGGCAACAACCTGCGGCACGTCACCGCCGAGATTCCCCTCGGCCTCCTCACCTGCGTCACCGGCGTATCGGGCTCGGGCAAGTCGACGCTGATCGTCGATACGCTGTTCGGTCACACTGCCGCGCGCCTGAACGGCGCGCGCGTCGAGACGGCGCCGTGCGAGAGCATCGAGGGGCTCGGCGAGATCGACCGTGTGATCGACATCGACCAGAGCCCGATCGGGCGCACGCCGCGCTCGAATCCCGCGACCTATACCGGCCTGTTCGCGCCGCTGCGCGAGTTGTTCGCGGCGGTGCCCGAAGCGCGTGCGCGGGGCTACGACGCCGGGCGCTTCAGCTTCAACGTCAAGGGGGGCCGCTGCGAGGCGTGTCAGGGAGACGGCGTCATCCGCGTGGAGATGCACTTCCTGCCCGATGTGTACGTGCCCTGCGATGTCTGCAAGGGGCAGCGCTACAACCGCGAGACGCTCGAGATCCGCTACCGCGGCAAGAACATCCACGAAGTGCTCGAGCTGACGGTCGAGGAGGCGCTGCGCTTCTTTCAGAACGTGCCGGCCGCCGCCGGCAAGCTCCAGACGCTCACCGACGTGGGACTCTCCTACGTGCGTCTCGGACAGAACGCCACGACGCTCTCCGGGGGCGAGGCGCAGCGGGTGAAACTCTCGCGCGAGCTGGCCAAGCGCGCGACCGGCCGCACTCTGTACATCCTCGACGAGCCGACCACGGGACTGCACTTCCACGACGTCGAGCAGCTGCTGCACGTATTGCATCGCCTGCGCGACGAGGGCAACACCATCGTCGTGATCGAGCACAACCTCGACGTGATCAAGACCGCCGACTGGGTGCTGGACCTCGGTCCCGAAGGCGGCGAGGGGGGCGGTGAGATCATCGCAGCCGGCCCTCCCGAGACGATCGCCGCGAACGAACGCTCCTACACAGGCGCGTACCTCCGGCCGCTCCTCGCGCGCGCCGGTGCACTTCGAGCCGCCGCGGGGGCGTAGGGAGGAATACGCATCGCCCCCGGGCCTCGCTCCCGGTATCTTGATCTTGGGCGTTGGCCTGCCTTGGTATCTAAGTTATTGATTCTACTCGCTTGCCTGAGTTACCGTAATGCGATTGAAAATGCGAACGGTTCTCATCCATAATCGCTTCCCATGGACGCCGTAGCCTCCCCCACCGGGCTCGCTCTCGATCCCGGCTTCGTGAGCCTCGCCGCGCTCTCTCCCGGCACCGCCGGGCGGGTGGTGAGCGTCGGCTCGGGTGCGAGCGCTCTCTCCCCGCTCGAGCGGCGGCTGCTCGAGTTCGGCTTCGTGAGCGGCGAGCACGTCGAGGTGCTGGCCGAGGCGCGGCCGGGCCGCGATCCCTTCGTCGTGCGCATCGGCCATACCACGCTCGCGCTGCGCAGGCGCGAGGCCGAGAGCGTCTTCATCGAGCTGCTGCGCTCCGTTTCGGGCGCGGCAGCAGCGGGCGCAGCCCGCGCGCCATGAACGCCCCGGCGGCCGCGGCGGTTGCCGCCGCGCCGCAGCTCAGTCTCTCGTTGATCGGGGTACCGAACTGCGGCAAGACCGCGCTCTTCAATCGTCTCACCGGCAGCCGCCAGAAGGTTGCCAACTATCCCGGCGTCACCGTCGAGCGCAAGGTCGGGCGCCTCATCGGTCCGCGCACCGGGCGCGCCTACCGGGTCGTCGACCTCCCGGGGGCCTACAGCCTCGAGCCGACGACGCTCGATGAGGCCATCGCCCGCGACGTCGTGCTCGGCCGCCATGCGGCCGAGCCGGCGCCGGACCTGCTGGTGTGCGTGGTCGATGCCACGAACCTGCGCCTCAATCTGCGCCTGGTGCTCGATCTCAAACGACTCGGCGTGCCGATGATCGTCGCCCTCAACATGAGCGACGTGGCCGCGCAGCGCGGCTATCGCTTCGATCGTGCCGCGCTCGAGCGTGCGCTCGGGGTGCCCGTCGTGCCCACGGTCGCGATCCGTGCCGGCGGCGAGCGCGAGCTGGTCGATGCGATCGACTCGTACGGATACGCCGGTGCCGCCCGGGCGCGGGCGTGCATCGAGCCGCCGCCACCCGCCACCGCCGCGGACATCGAGGCCACGCAGCGCCAAGTGCGCCGGGTGCTGGAGGAGATCGGCTACCGTGTGCCGGCGCGCGCGGCGATGCTGGCGCGGCTCGACGCGGTAGTGCTCAATCCGATCGCAGGTCCCTTGCTGCTCGCGGTCGTGCTGTTCCTCATGTTCCAGGCGGTATTCAGCTGGGCCAAGGCACCCCAGGCCTGGATCAACTCCGGCATCGCCGCAGTGAGCGGCTGGCTGGCGACGCAGCTGCCGGCGGGACCCCTGCGGGGACTGCTGTTGGATGGAGTCCTGGCCGGAACCGGCAGCGTGCTGGTGTTCCTGCCGCAGATCCTCATCCTGTTCCTCTTCATCCTCGCGCTCGAGGACTCGGGCTACCTGCCGCGCGCGGCGTTCATGCTCGATCGGCTCATGGGCCGGGCGGGCCTCTCGGGGCGCGCCTTCATTCCGCTGCTGTCGAGCTTCGCGTGCGCCATTCCGGGAATCATGGCGACGCGCACCATTCCCTCGGCGCGCGACCGGCTCGCGACCATCATGATCGCCCCGCTCATGACCTGCTCGGCGCGGTTGCCGGTGTATGCGCTGCTGATCGGCGCCTTCATTCCACAGCGCGATCTCGGGCCGCTCGATCTGCGCGGAGTGGTGCTGTTCGCGCTCTATCTGGCCGGCGTCGCGAGCGCGCTCGCGGTCGCCTTCGTGCTCAAGCGCAGCATGATGCGCGGCGAATACCGGCCGCTGCTGCTCGAGCTCCCCGAGTACCGCTGGCCGCACCTCTCGAACCTCGCGCTCGGACTGTGGGAGCGCACGCGGATCTTCCTCACCCGCGTCGGCACCATCATCCTCACGCTCATGGTGGTGCTGTGGTTCCTGGCGAGCTTTCCGGCGCCGCCGCCGGGTGCGCCGGGTCCCGCCATCCAGTACAGCCTCGCCGGGCTCCTCGGGCGCGGTCTCGAGTATCTGTTCGCGCCGCTCGGCTTCAACTGGCAGATCTCGATCGCGCTGGTGCCGGGACTCGCGGCGCGCGAGGTGGCGGTGAGCGCGCTCGGTACCGTGTACGCGATGTCGGGTGCGGGCGATGTCGCCGGGGCGCTCACGCCGATCATCAGCCACACCTGGAGCCTCGCGACCGGCCTGTCGCTGCTCGCGTGGTACGTGTTCGCGCCGCAGTGCCTGTCGACGCTCGCGGTGGTGAGACGCGAGACCAACTCCTGGACCTATCCGCTCGCGATGGCGGCCTACCTGTTCGCGCTCGCCTATCTCGGAGCGCTGCTCACCTACCGCGTCGCGCTGGCCCTCGGCGCCGGAGGGGTGGTGGCATGAGTCTCGCTCTGCAGGGCGTGCTGGTCGGCCTGGCGGTGGCCACGTGCGCGATCTACAGCGCCTGGCGGCTGGCATCGCTGCGGCTGCGGATGCGGCTGATCGACGGGCTCGGCGCTCTGCCGCCGATCCTGACTGCAGCGTGGCTCGCCGCGCTGCGGCAACGGACGCTCTCGCAGCTCGCCGGCGGCTGCGCCGGCTGCGCCGCCGGAGGCGGACTCACGCAGGACGCGGCGGGGCGCCCGAATCAAACATCTGGTGCACCTCGCCGTTGACGACGCGCTCCTGGTAGTTGCCACGCGTGTACGCGCCGACCACCCCGCGCCAGAAGCGCACGGCATCGGCATTGCGCAGGTGCTCGCTGATCTCCCAGCGTCCCGCGAAGCGGTTGAGGATCAGCTCGACCGCGCTGCGTCCCACGCCGAGGCGGCGCCGCGCGCGCGTAATGAAGAATTCCGCCATGCGGTAGTCGGTCCGTGGCCGCGGCGGCGGCACGGGGCTCGCGCGCAGCACGCGCGCGAACCCCACCGGCTCGCTGCCCTTGAGGATCACCAGCGGGAAGGTATTGGGGTCGCCGAACCAGTGCGCGATCTGGTCGGGCTCGCGGTGACCGATCTCCCCGAGCGCGGGGAACAGTCCCGTGCCGGGATTGAGATCATCGAGGTAATCGCGATAGACGCTCTGGATCCACAGCCGGTCGGCCGGCTGGGCGCGTGCGTCGCGCACGCTGACGGTCACCACGGGCATCGCTCGAGCCTCAAAATGTCACGGCCCGGACGGCTCGCGCTTGCGCTCCGTCCGGGCCGCGTTTTTCAGCCGTAAGCCGTGGAGACTTACTGCTTCGGTGGCGTCGTCTGGTCAGCCGGTGCAGCGGGAGCGGCAGCGCCGGTTTCAGCAGGCGGTGCAGCCGTGCCGGCAGCCGGAGCGGCCTGGTCAGCAGGAGCAGCGGGAGCCGCGGCCGGAGCGGCAGCCGGAGCAGGAGGAGCAGCAGCGGTATCGGGTGCAGCGGCTTCCTGCTTCGCACAGGCCGTCAGCATCAGCGCCGCAACGATTGCGCTAAGAGCAAGTTTGGTGTTCATCAGATAATTCCCCGAAGGAAGCAAGAGTTGTATGGATAGGGCCACGGCCGCGTTGAGGCCGTATCCGGGCTCATTTCCGGGCCGCGGAGAAGGTAAATTCTATAGAAGTCCCGGTACGATTGGAAACTGCTGAGGGGCTTGTAAGCGACGGTAGTGTCGTCCGGGTACCACAGGGCTGGGTAGCTGACGGGAGGGGGGCCATGTCCGACATCGAATCCAGCGTAAAAGAGCTCGAACAATCCTTCGGCCCGCACCTGGCCGCGCTCTGCCAGCGCACCGAGCGGGCCCTCGCGGCCTGCGGCTTCACGGGGCTGCTGGTGCACTCGGGCTCGGCGCTCACAGTCTTCGAGGACGACCGGACCTACCCCTTCGTGGCGCACGCCCCCTTCAAGGTATGGGCGCCGCTCGCCGATGCGCCCGACTCCTTCATCTGGTTCGAGCCGGGCGCGCGCCCGCGGCTGATCCTGCATCAGCCCCGGGACTACTGGTACAAGCCCTCCGACCTGCCGCGCGGGTACTGGGTGCGGCACTTCGACATATTACCGGCCGTCGATGCGGCGGCGGCGCGCGCCGCCCTGCCCCGCGACTTGTCCCGTGCGGCCTTTATCGGCGACGACACCCCCGAGCTCGCCGCGTGGGGTATGGCCGCGGTAAATCCGCGCGAGCTCATGCGTCGCCTCGACTACGACCGCGCCATCAAGAGCCCCTATGAGCTGCACTGCATGCGGGCGGCAAATCGCCTCGGCGCGCGCGGACATCTCGCGGCGACGCGCGCCTTCGAGGCCGGCGCTTCCGAGTTCGAGATCGAGATCGCGTTTCTCAGCGCCTGCGGCCTGCGCGAGCAGGAGCTGCCCTATAACCCCATCATCGCCCTGAACGAGGGTGGCTCGGTGCTGCACTACCAGGTGCTCGCCAAGCGCCCACCGCGCGAGCGCCACTCGCTGCTGATCGACGCCGGGGCGGAGTTCGCCGGCTACGCGAGCGACATCACCCGTACCCACTCGTACCAGGACGCAGACTTTCGCGGCCTCATCGGCCGCATGGACGAGCTGCAGCAGCGCCTGTGCGCGAGCGTACGCGCGGGGGTTGATTGGCGCGATGTGCACCTCGCGGCGCATACGCACACCGGACAGCTGCTCGAGGACGCCGACCTCATCCGCTGCAGCGGCGAGGAAGCGGTCGCAACGGGGGTGACCAGGGTGTTCCTGCCCCACGGCATCGGACACCTGCTCGGGATCGAGGTGCACGACGTCGGCGGATTCATGAAGGCGCGAGGTGATGGCGACATCCCGCGCCCCGAGGGTCACCCTTACCTGCGGCTGACGCGCGTCCTCGAGAGTGGCTTCGTCGTCACGATGGAGCCGGGAATCTACTTCATCCCGCAGCTGCTCGAAGCCGCACGGGCCGACGATGAGCAGAGCCGCCGGATCAACTGGCCGCGGGTGGCGGGACTGATGAAGTTCGGCGGCATCCGCATCGAGGACAACCTGGCCGTCACGGCCTCAGGATGCGAGAACCTGACGCGCGATGCCTTCCGTGCCGCCAGCGCGGCGACCCCCTAATTAAATTGTCTCTTCAAAGGATCAATCTCTACTTCTTAGAGAGTAAATCCTTTATATCCTGCAACAATGCCTCGGTTCTCGTCGGAGGCGGCGGCGGCGCACCGGCCGCGGGCGGTGGGGGACGCTTCAGCTGATTCATGCCCTTGATCACGATGAAGATCGAGAACGCAATCACCAGGAACTCGAAGACCGTCTGAATGAAAGACCCGTACCTGAGGAGCACGGGCTTGCCTGCCGCATTCGTCGCGATCTGGACCGACAGCTCGCTGAAATTCACGCTCCCGAGGACGGGCGACAGCGCCGGCATGATGATGTCGCCGACGAGGGAGGAAACGATCTTGCCGAAAGCCCCGCCGATCACGACGCCGACCGCGAGATCGACGACGCTGCCTTTCATCGCGAATTCTTTGAATTCAGAAGCGAAACTCATTGCGGGCCTCCTCCCTCGAGTGCCGATCGGTCAGGCGGTGAGGATCAGCCCGCCGCCTTCTTGCGGCGGGTGCGCTTCTTCGGTTCCTCCGCCGGCTCGGCCGACGGCTTTGCCTTGGGCTCGGCCTTCGCCCCCTTGGCCTCTGCGGCGGCCTTGGCCTTCGCCTTGGCGCGGCGAGGTGCCTTCTTTGCCCCTTCCGTGGGGGTCTGCTCGGCGACGGTCGCGGCCGCTCCCTCGACCAGCTGCATGAGAGCCATGGGCGCTGCGTCGCCGGGTCGCGGCATCATGCGCAGGATGCGCGTGTAGCCGCCCGGGCGTGCCTTGAAGCGCGGACCCAGGTCCGCGAACAGCTTCTCCACGACCTCCACGTCGCGCAGCCGTGCGAACGCCAGACGTCGGTTGGCCTCCGCATCGCTCTTGGCGAGTGTGATGAGCGGCTCGACTACCCGGCGCAGCTCCTTCGCCTTGGGCAGCGTCGTGCGAATGGTCTCGTGCCGCAGCAGCGAGACCGACATGTTGCGCATCAGCGCGTGGCGGTGCGCGCTGTTGCGCGACAACTGCCGGCCGGAGTGACGGTGACGCATTCTGTTTTCCTATTGGGAAGCCTAGATGACTTCCCGGCCCTCTTCGTGCTTCAGGCCCGGCGGCGGCCAGCCATCGAGCCGCATGCCGAGCATGAGTCCGTGGCTCTGCAGCACTTCCTTGATCTCGGTGAGCGACTTCTTGCCGAGATTCGGCGTGCGCAGCAGCTCCACTTCGGTCCGCTGCACCAGATCGCCGATGTAGTGGATGTTCTCGGCCTTGAGGCAGTTGGCGCTGCGCACGGTGAGCTCGAGCTCGTCCACGGGCCGCATCAGGATAGGATCGAACTGCATCTCGGAGACCTTGGCCGTCGCCTCCTCCTCGCCCTGCAGGTCGATGAATACCGACAGCTGGTCCTTGAGGATCGCCCCGGCGCGGCGGATGGCCTCTTCCGCGTCGATGGTGCCGTTGGTCTCGATGTCGATCACCAGCTTGTCGAGGTCGGTGCGCTGCTCGACGCGCGCCGCGTCCACCGAGTAGGTGACGCGCCGCACCGGCGAGAACGAGGCATCGAGCTGCAGGCGGCCGATCGGCCGGGTCTGCTCCTCGAAGGCGACCCGCGAGGCCGCCGGCCGGTAGCCACGGCCGCGCTCGACCCGCAGCGTCATCGCGAGCTCACCCGCCTTGGTCAGGTTGGCGATCACGAGCTCCGGGTTCACGACCTCGATGTCGTGATCGACCTGGATGTCGCCGGCGGTGACCGGGCCCGGGCCCTTCTTGTGCAGGCGCAGCTCGGCGCTCTCGCGCGTGTGCATCCTGAGCGCCACCGACTTGAGGTTCAGCAGTATGTCGACCACGTCCTCCTGGACGCCTTCGATGCTGGTGTACTCGTGAAGCACGCCGTCGATCTCGACCTCGGTGATGGCGCTGCCCGGCATCGACGACAGCAGCACGCGGCGCAGCGCGTTGCCGAGCGTGTGGCCGAAGCCGCGCTCGAACGGCTCGATCACCACGCGCGCCTGGCGCGGAGCGATCGGCTGCACCTTAACCACCCGAGGCCTCAGGAACTCGCTTACAGAACCCTGCATTGCAGTTTCACCTTGCCGGCAGTAATGCCGGCGCAACCCAAACGAAATTCGTTACTTCGAATACAACTCGACGACCAGGTTCTCGTTGATGTCGGGCAGCACGTCTTCACGGCCCGGCGCCGACTTGAACACTCCGCGGAACTCGCCGGCGTTCACGTCCACCCAGTCCGGCAGGCCCACCTGCTGCGCGACATTGAGCGCACTCTGGATACGCAGCTGCTTGCGCGACTTCTCGCGCACCTGGACGATGTCGCCGGCCTGCACCTGGTAGGAGGCGATGGTCACGGGCTTCTCGTTCACCGTGATCGACTTGTGGCTCACCAGCTGGCGCGCCTCGGCGCGCGTCGCGGCGAAGCCCATGCGGTACACCACGTTGTCGAGACGGCACTCGAGCAGGCGCAGCAGGGTCACGCCGGTGGCGCCCTTGGTGCGCGCCGCCGCCTTGTAGTAGTTGCTGAACTGCCGCTCGAGCACGCCGTACATGCGGCGCAGCTTCTGCTTCTCGCGCAGCTGCAGGCCGTAGTCGGACAGGCGCTGGCGCCGCTCGCCCTTGATGCCGCCGGGCGGCACGGTGAACTTGCACTTGTTCTCGAGCGGCTTGACGCCCGACTTCAGGAACAGATCCGTGCCCTCGCGGCGAGCGAGCTTGCACTTCGGTCCGGTGTAACGCGCCATGATTTCCTCGTTGCCTCTATACGCGGCGCTTCTTGGGCGGACGGCATCCGTTGTGCGGAATCGGCGTCACGTCCGAGATGCTGGTGATCTTCAGCCCGCAGTTATTCAAGGCGCGCACCGCGGATTCGCGCCCGGGGCCGGGTCCGCCGACGCGCACTTCGACGTTCTTCACGCCGTGCTCCTGCGCCGCCACGCCGGCCTTCTCGGCCGCTACCTGCGCCGCGAACGGCGTCGACTTGCGCGAGCCGCGGAAGCCGCAACCGCCGGCGGTGGCCCACGAGAGCGTGTTCCCCTGGCGGTCGGTGATGGTGATGATCGTGTTGTTGAAAGAGGCGTGCACGTGCGCGATCGCATCCAGCACGTTCTTGCGCGCCTTCTTCGCCTTCTTGGGCGTCGGCGCCGCCGCCGCCGGAGCCGCACCGGCCGCCGGCGCGGCCGCCGCGGGTGCGGCTGCGGGCTTCGCCTCGGGTTTCTGCTCTTCAGCCATGCTTTATGCCTTTCCCGGCGGGGCGTTGAGCTTCACCGCCTGCTTGCGCGGCCCCTTGCGGGTGCGCGCGTTGGTACGAGTGCGCTGGCCGCGCACCGGGAGCCCGCGGCGATGGCGGATGCCGCGCCAGGACCCCAGGTCCATCAGCCGCTTGATGTTCATCGACACTTCGCGCCGCAAGTCGCCCTCGACCGCGAACTTGGCGACCGCCGAGCGCAGCGCATTCACCTCGGCCTCGGTCAGATCCTTCACCTTGGTGGCGGGATTGACGCCGGCGGCCTCACAGGCGGCGTGGGCACGCGAGCGGCCCACGCCGAAGATGTGCGTGAGCCCGACCCACACGTGCTTGTTCATCGGGATATTGATTCCGGCTATGCGTGCCATGTGTGCCTTACCTCAACCCTGGCGCTGCTTGTGGCGCGGGTCCGAGCAGATGACGTAGACCACGCGCCGGCGGCGCACGATCTTGCAGTTCTTGCAGATCTTCTTGACCGACGGACGTACTTTCATTGATTAACCACCCGGCCCCGTTCGCCCGTAGCCGAGCAGATTGGCCTTCTTGAGGAGTCCCGGGTAGTGATGCGACATCATGTGCGCGTTCAACTGCGACATGAAATCCATCACCACCACCACGACGATGAGGAGCGAAGTGCCGCCGAAGCGGAACGGCACGCCGTACCATGAAATGAGGATCTCCGGGATCAGGCACACGGCGGTGACGTACAGTGCGCCCCAGAGCGTCAGGCGCGTCAGCACCTGATCGATGTATTCGGCGGTCTGCTGGCCCGGGCGGATGCCGCGCACGAAGGCGCCGGACTTCTTGAGGTTCTCGGCGGTATCGCGCGCATTGAATACCAGCGCGGTATAGAAGAAGCAGAAGAAGATGATCAGCACCGCGTAGATGACCAGGTGCAGCGGCTGCCCGTAGCCGAGCGCGGCGGCCACGTCCTGCATGAAGCCCGAGATCGGCCCTTCGGCGTTGGTGCCGAAGAAGCTGGCGAGCGTCGCCGGGAACAGCAGCAGGCTGGACGCGAAGATCGGCGGGATGACCCCCGACATGTTGATCTTGAACGGCAAATGGGTGCTCTGGCCCGCGTACATGCGCCGGCCCACCTGGCGCTTGGCGTAATCGACCGGGATGCGCCGCTGCGCGCGCTCCATGAACACGACGAAGGCGGTGACGCCCACCACCAGGAACAGCAGCGCGAGCGCCACGGGGCCCGGCATCTCGCCGTTGCTCACCGCCTCCATGGTGTTGCCGACCGCGCCGGGGAGCCCCGCCACGATGCCCGACAGTATGATCATCGAGATGCCGTTGCCGATGCCGCGCTCGGTGATCTGCTCACCGACCCACATCAGCAGCATCGTGCCGGCGGTCAGGCCGACCGTCGCGCTGAACACGAAGCCCGGGCCCGGCGCGTAGACGACATCGGGCTGGTGCTGCAGCATGGTCGCGATACCGAATGCCTGAAACGCGGCGAGGCCGACCGTGCCGAAGCGTGTGTACTGGGTCAGCTTGCGCCGCCCCGACTCGCCTTCCTTGCGCATCGCCTGCCAGGTCGGAAGCACGGACGCGAACATCTGCACGATGATCGACGCCGAGATGTACGGCACCACGCCCAGCGCGAACAGCGAGAAGCGCTTGAGCGCGCCACCGGAGAACATGTTGAACATGTCCACCAGTCCGCCCTGACCCTCGATCAGCTTGGTCATCGCGTCGGAGTTCACGCCCGGCACGGGAATGAACGAGCCGAGACGGAACACGATCAGCGCGCCGATCACGAACAGGATGCGCTGCTTGAGCTCGGTCAGCTTGCCGAGTCCCGCGAGCATGTTGGCCTGGGGCGCCGCCACTCGGGTCACTCCACGCTGCCGCCGGCCGCCACGATCGCGGCGCGGGCGCCGGCGGTGACTGCCACGCCCTTGAGCTTCACCGCGCGCTTGATCTCGCCCTTCTTCACCACCTTGGCGCGGATGGCGCGGGTGGTGACGAGGCCAGCGTTCTGCAGGGCAGCGAAATCCACGACGTCGGCCTTGACCGAGTCGAGCTTGTACAGCAGCACTTCGGAGGTGTCGCGCGACAGTTTGGAACGGAAGCCGACTTTCGGCAGACGGCGCTGCATCGGCATCTGGCCGCCTTCGAAACCCGCTTTGACCTTGCCCTTGCCCGTGCGCGCGTACTGGCCCTTGTGGCCACGCCCGGCCGTCTTGCCGAGGCCGGAACCGATGCCGCGGCCGACGCGGACGCGCACCTTGCGCGAACCCTTGGCTGGTTTGAGTGTGTTGAGACGCATGGAATGACTCCGCAGGTGGTGCGCTTACGCGCCTTCTTCAATACGCACGAGGTAGCTGATCTTGCTGACGAGGCCGCGAACCTGCGGCGAGTCCTTCAGCTCGCGCACGTCGTTCAGCTTGTTCAGGCCCAGCGCCTTCACGCTCAGCCGGTGCTTCCACGGGCAGCTGTTCATGCTCTTGTACAGACGCACGCGGACGGTGCCAGCCGTCTTGGTGCCCGCCTTGCTTGCCTTAGCCTTGGCCATAACCACCCACCTCGCTCACCTTCTTGCCGCGCTTGGCCGCGATGCGCTCCGGCGTCGCCATCGCCTGCAGACCCTTGATCGTGGCGCGCACCAGGTTGATCGGATTGCGCGAACCGACGGCCTTGGCCAGCACGTTCTTCACGCCGACCACTTCCAGCACCGCGCGCATGGCGCCGCCGGCAATCACGCCGGTACCTTCCGATGCCGGCTGCATGTACACGCGCGCCGCGCCGTGGTTCGCCTTGACCGCATGCCACAGCGTGCCGTTGTTGAGCTTCACGCTGGTCATGCCGCGGCGTGCGCGTTCCATGGCCTTGGAGATCGCCACGGGCACTTCGCGCGCCTTGCCGTAACCGAAACCCACCTTGCCGTCGCCGTCGCCGACCACGGTCAGGGCGGTGAAGCTCATCTGCCGGCCGCCCTTGACCGTCTTGGCCACGCGGTTGACGGCGATGAGTTTCTCCAGCATGCCATCGCTGTTTTCACGTTCGTTGGTTGACATTACCTTTTCACCTCTGCCGCCGATCGCTCGCCGGACTTCTGCTTGCGGCTTTGCCGCTTGGAGTTGTGGTTGTGCGCGATGCTCAGAACTTCAAACCCGCCTCGCGCGCGGCATCGGCCAGCGCGGCGATACGGCCGTGATACCGGAAACCGGAACGGTCAAACGCAACCTGATCGACGCCGGCGGCCTTCGCCTTCTGCGCAATGGCCTTGCCGACCGCCGCAGCGGCGGCCTTGTTCTTGGTGCCCTTCAGACCCTTGGCCAGATCCTTCTGCACCGTCGAGGCGGCGGCGAGCACCTTGTCGCCTTCGGCCGAAATGACCTGGGCGTAGATGTGCTGGTCGCTGCGATGCACGGTCAGGCGCGGCACGCCGAGCTTGCGGATCTGGAGGCGCGTCGCCTTGGCGCGACGCAATCTTGCAACGTTCTTTTCCATCTCTGTTCTCCCGAAGCGGATCGGCGTTATTACGCCTTCTTGGCTTCCTTGAGGGTGATCTTCTCATCCGAATAACGCACGCCCTTGCCCTTGTAGGGTTCGGGCGGACGGAACGCACGGATCTTCGCCGCGACTTCGCCGACGCGCTGCTTGTCCGCGCCCGCGATCAGGATTTCGGTCTGGCTCGGCACCGTGATCGTGATGCCTTCCGGCGCCTTGAACACGATCGGATGCGAAAAGCCGAGCGTCAGGTTCAGATCCTTGCCCTGCAGGGCGGCGCGATAACCGACGCCGACCAGTTCGAGCTTGCGCTGATAGCCTTCGCTCACGCCCTTCACCATGTTGGCGATCAGCGCACGCGCCGTGCCCGCCAGCTTGGTGCTCGCGTTCTGCGACTTGAATTGGACAACCGCGCCCTGCACGCCGACCTCGACGCCAGCCGGCTGCGCCAGCTTCAGAGTGCCCTTCGGGCCCTTGATCGTGATCGTGTCCTTGGCGACGTTGCACTCCACCCCTTTGGGCAGCGCAACCGGCTTCTTGGCGACTCGTGACATGGTCTATCTCCGATTCTCTTAGGCGATCGTGCCGATCACTTCGCCGCCGACGCCCTTGGCGCGCGCCTGTGCGTCGGTCATGATCCCCGACGGCGTCGAGATGATCGCCACGCCGAGCCCGCCCATCACCTTCGGCAGCTTCTCCTTGCCGCGGTACACGCGCAGGCCGGAACGGCTGACGCGATCGAGACGCTCGATCGCCGGACGGCCTTCGAAATACTTGAGGGCGATTTCCAGCACCGACTTGTTGTTCGTCGACTTGCTCACCTGGAAGTCGCGCACGAAGCCTTCGTCCTTCAGCAGCTTGACGATGGCAACCTTCACTTTGGATGCCGGCATGCTCACCGTGACCTTCGCCGCCGCCTGCGCGTTGCGAATGCGGTTAAACATGTCGGAAATGGGATCAGTCATGCTCATTGTTCGTTACCTTGCATCGATATCCAAAAACTTCGGGTGTAGGGATCAGGGAAAAGACTCTTGCTGTTCCCCGGTTTCCCACTCGTTTCCTACCAGCTGGCCTTGCGCAGACCCGGCACGTCGCCGCGCATGGTCGCTTCGCGCAGCTTGTGGCGGCCGAGCGCGAACTTGCGGTACACGCCACGTGAACGCCCGGTCAGCTCGCAGCGGTTGCGCTGGCGGGTCGGGCTGGCGTCGCGCGGCAACTTCTGCAGCTTCGTCTGCGCCGCCATCTTCTCGTCATACGACGACTTCGGGCTGAGCACGATCGCCTTCAGCTCCTTGCGCCGCGCCGCGTACTTCTTCACGAGCTTCGCGCGCTTCTTCTCGCGTTCCACCATGTTGGTCTTTGCCATAAACAACTCTCTCTTGTCAGTTAAGCCCGCCTGTTGCGTTTCGGGCAGGTTCGCGCACTTCCACAACCCTGCCCCGCTGCGCTCGGGCACCCCCTCAATTCAAGGGGGGCTGAATCATTTCTTCGACAACGACTTCGTCAATTCAATGCACTGTCTTCAACCAGCCATCAGTTGCGGAACGGAAAGCTGAATGCTTCCAGCAGCGCCTTCGCTTCCTCGTCGCTGCGCGCCGTGGTCGTGATGGCGATGTCCATGCCGCGGATCGCGTCGACCTGGTCGAAGTCGATCTCGGGGAAGATGATCTGTTCCTTGATGCCCATGTTGTAGTTGCCGCGGCCGTCGAACGCGCGGCCGGAAATGCCGCGGAAGTCGCGCACGCGCGGCAGCGCGATGTTCACCAGGCGGTCGATGAACTCGTACATCTTCGTGCGGCGCAAGGTGACCTTGCAGCCGATCGGCCAGCCGTCGCGGATCTTGAACGTGGCGATGGACTTCTTCGACAGCGTCGACACCGACTTCTGTCCGGCGATCTTCGTCATGTCGGCGTTGGCGTTCTCGAGCACCTTCTTGTTCGCGGCGGCCTCGCCCACGCCCATGTTGAGCGTGACCTTGACCAGGCGCGGGACCTGCATGACGTTCTTGTAGCCGAACTTCTGCATCAGTTTCGGCACGATTTGCTCTTTGTACACTTTTTCCAAACGGGTCGTCATGGCATGCTCCTCAGGCGTCGACCACTTCGCCGGTGCTGCGGTAAACGCGCACCTTGCGGCCGTCGTCGAGCGTCTTGAAACCGACGCGCTCGCCCTTGCCGGTGACGCGGTTCAGCAGCATCACGTTGGAGGCGTCGATCGAGGCTTCGCGCTCGATGATGCCCCCCGGCTGGTTGGCCTGCGGATTCGGCTTGGTGTGGCGCTTGACCAGGTTGATGTTCTGCACCACGACGCGGTTGTCCGCGACGCGCAGCACTTCGCCCTTCTGGCCCTTGTATTTGCCGGTGATCACGATGACTTGATCACCTTTGCGTATACGATTCATAACGTTACCTTCTCTCTGTGAAGCGTGAGTCGTTATTGACTCCGACCTGCGGTGCCGCACTTCCACAACCCCGGCTGTCGCCGCTCCCCTGACTCAGGGGGCCCTCAAAGCACTTCGGGAGCGAGCGACACGATCTTCATGAAGCGCTCGCTGCGCAACTCGCGCGTGACCGGCCCGAAGATGCGCGTGCCGATCGGCTCGAGCTTGTTGTTGAGCAGCACGGCGGCATTGCCGTCGAAGCGGATCAGCGAACCGTCTGCGCGGCGCACGCCCTTCTTGGTGCGCACGACGACGGCGTCGTAGACCTCGCCCTTCTTCACCTTGCCGCGCGGGATCGCGTCGCGGATCGACACCTTGATGACGTCGCCGATGCCCGCGTAGCGGCGCTTGGAGCCGCCGAGCACCTTGATGCACATCAGTTCCCTGGCGCCGCTGTTGTCCGCCGCGGCCAACGTGGTCTGCATCTGGATCATGGTGAGTTTCTCCTTGCTTCCACGTTACTGCGCGGCGCGCGCGACGATCTCGACGACGCGCCAGTTCTTGGTCTTCGACAGCGGACGGCATTCGGTGATGCGCACGGTGTCGCCTTCCTTGCACTCGCCCTTCTCGTCGTGCGCGTGCACCTTGGTCGAGCGGCGCACGATCTTGCCGTACAGCGGGTGCGCGACCTGGCGCTCGAGCAGGACGGTGACCGTCTTCTGCATCTTGTTGCTGACCACGCGGCCCTCGACCGTGCGCTGCGCTTTGCTCTGTTCGTTCATTGGCCTGGCCCTTATTCCTTCGCGCCGGCCATCTGGCCGAGCAGCGTCTTGATCTGCGCGATCTCGCGGCGCACGCGCTTGAAGTGGTGCGTGTGGGTCTGCGCGCCCGCGCCCTTCTGCATGCGCAGGTTGAACTGCTCGCGGTGCAGTTCGGCGAGTTGTGCGTTGAGGTCCTGGGCGGACTGCTTGCGTAGCTCTTTGAGTTCCATCACAGCACCGTGCGGTTCACGAATTGGGTCTGCACCGAGAGCTTGGCCGCGGCGAGGCGGAACGCTTCGCGCGCCTCGGTCTCGGAAACGCCCTCGATTTCATAGAGCATGCGCCCGGGCTGCACGACGGCCACCCAGTACTCGACGTTGCCCTTGCCGTTGCCCATGCGCACCTCGATCGGCTTCTTGCTGATCGGCTTGTCGGGGAACACGCGGATCCACAGCTTGCCGCCGCGCTTGACGAAGCGCGTGACGCAGCGGCGCGCGGCCTCGATCTGGCGCGCGGTCAGGTGGCCGTGCGTGGTCGCCTTCAGGCCGTACTCGCCGAAGCTGACCTTGGTCGCGACGTAGCTCAGGCCGCGGTTGCGCGACTTGTGCGTCTTGCGAAACTTGGTGCGGGTAGGTTGCAGCATGACTCGGGTTCCTTACTTCGCCTGCCGCGCTTCACGCGGCTCGCGGGGTTCGCGGCGTTCGCGCGCCGGAGCCGGCGTTTCGCGTGCCTCGTCTTTGGTTTCCTGGCCGGCGGCGTGCAGGTCGAACACTTCGCCCTTGTACACCCACACCTTCACGCCGATGACGCCGTAGGTCGTCTTCGCCTCGGCAAAACCGTAGTCGATGTCGGCGCGCAGCGTGTGCAGCGGCACGCGGCCTTCGCGGTACCACTCCGAACGCGCGATCTCCGCGCCGTTGAGGCGACCGGCAACGTTGACCTTGATGCCGAGCGCACCCAGGCGCATGGCGTTGCCCACCGCGCGCTTCATCGCCCGGCGGAACATGATGCGGCGCTCCAGCTGCTGCGCGATGGACTCGGCGACGAGCTGCGCGTCGATCTCGGGCTTGCGCACTTCCGACACGTTGATGTGCGCCGGAACGCCCATCATCTTGGTCACTTCCTTGCGCAGCTTCTCGATGTCCTCGCCCTTCTTGCCGATCACCACACCCGGACGCGCCGTGTGGATGGTGATGCGCGCGGTCTTGGCCGGACGCTCGATCTGGATGCGCGACACGCCTGCCTGCGCGAGCTTCTTGCGCAGCAGCTCGCGCACCTTGAGGTCCGCGGCCAGATACTGCGCGTACTCGCGCTTGTTGGCGTACCACTTGGAATTCCAGTCTTTGGAAATGCCGAGGCGGATGCCGGTTGGATGAACTTTGTGACCCATCGTGAGTTTCCTTAGGAGCCAACGACCACGGTGATGTGGCTGGTACGCTTCAAGATGCGCGCGCCGCGACCCTTGGCACGCGCGTGCATGCGCTTCAGGCGCGGGCCCTCGTCCACGGTGATCGTGGCGACTTTCAGCTCGTCGACATCGGCGCCGAGGTTGTTCTCGGCGTTCGCCACCGCCGACAGCAGCACCTTCTTGACCAGATGCGCGGCGCGCTTGTCGCTGAAGGCGAGCAGATCGGTGGCGCGCCCGACCGGCATGCCGCGGACCTGGTCGGCGACCAGACGTGCCTTCTGCGGTGAAATGCGCACACCGCGCAGGATGGCTTTGGCCTGGGGCCCGGATGTTTGCGTGGCTTTGGCTTGCATCTTCGTATCCTCTTCAGTCCGGCTCGATCAGCCCGGCACTCTTATTTCTTGTCCGCGGCCGGAGCCGGAGCCGCAGCGGCCGGAGCCGAAGCACCTGCACCCGCAGACGGTGCGCCGCCCGTCGGCGCCACGACCTTCTTGTCGCCGGAGTGACCCTTGAACGTACGCGTCGCGGCGAACTCGCCGAGCTTGTGCCCGACCATGTTCTCGTTGACCAGCACCGGCACATGCGCCTTGCCGTTGTGCACGGCGATGGTCAGACCCACCATTTCGGGCAGGATCATCGAACGCCGCGACCAGGTCTTGATCGGACGCTTGTTGTTGCTGGAAACGGCGACTTCCACCTTCTTCAGCAGGTGCAGGTCGACGAACGGGCCCTTCTTCAGTGAACGTGCCATGTCGGAATACCTTATTTTCTATGTCGCGGGGCGCGACATCAGCCCCTGCGGTCGCGCACGATGAATTGACTGGTGCGCTTGTTCTTGCGCGTCTTGTAACCCTTGGCCGGCTGGCCCCACGGCGACACCGGGTGCGGATTGCCCTGCCCGGCGCGGCCCTCGCCGCCGCCGTGCGGGTGATCCACCGGATTCATCGCCGCGCCGCGCACCGTCGGGCGGATGCCGCGCCAGCGCTTGGCGCCGGCCTTGCCCAGCTTGCGCAGGTTGTGTTCGGAGTTGCCGACTTCGCCGATCGTCGCGCGGCAGTCGCTCGGCACCTTGCGCATCTCGCCGGAACGCAGGCGCAGCGTGGCGTAACCCCCTTCGCGCGCGACGAGCTGTGCGGAAGCGCCGGCGCTGCGCGCAAGCTGCGCACCCTTGCCCGGCTTCATCTCGATGCAATGCACGGTCGCGCCGATCGGGATGTTGCGCAGCGGCAGCGTGTTGCCGGTCTTGATCGGCGCCTCGTGGCCGGCGATGAGCTGGTCGCCCACGCTGATGCCCTTCGGCGCGATGATGTAGCGACGCTCGCCGTCGACATAGCACAGCAACGCGATGTGCGCGGTGCGGTTCGGATCGTACTCCAGGCGCTCGACGCGGCAGGCGATGCCTTCCTTGTCGCGCTTGAAGTCGATGACGCGATAGTTCTGTTTGGAACCGCCGCCCTTGTGGCGCGTGGTGATGCGGCCGTAGTGGTTGCGTCCGCCGGTCTTGCCCTGCGGCTCGGTCAGCGGCGCGTACGGCGCACCCTTGTGCAGTCCCGGCGTGGACACGCGCACCATCGCGCGGCGTCCGGGAGAAGTTGGCTTGAGTGTAATCAGTGCCATGTTGATTCCTAGTCTCTATGAGCGGCCGGGCCGCCCATGATCGCCTCAGGGTTTTGCGGTTACGTCGATGGTCTGGCCTTCCTGCAGGCGCACATACGCCTTGCGCCAGCCCTGGCGACGGCCGGGACGGAAGCGGAACGACTTGACCTTGCCTTTCACATTCACCAGGTTGACCGACTCGACCTTGACGTTGAACAACGCCTCGACCGCGGCCTTGACCTTGCCCTTGTCCGCGTCCGCAGCAACCTCGAACACGTACTGGTTGTGCTCCTGCAGGCGGGCGCTCTTTTCCGACACATGCGGCGCACGCAGCACGCCGAGCAGGTGCTCGTTCTTGTTTTCGGTGCTCATGCCAGCCACTCCTCGATTTTCTTCACCGACTCGACCGTCATCAGCACGTTGTCGGCATCGACCAGGCTGACCGGGTCGAGCGCCGCCACGGCGAGCACCGCGATCTGCGGCAGGTTGCGTGCAGACAGATACAGGTTCTGATCGGCGCTCTCGGTCACGATCAGCGTGCGGCCCGATGCATCCTTGAGCTTCGCCAGCAGACCCTTCGTGCTCGGCTTGTCCACGCCGAACGATTCGACCACCTTCAGGCGGCCCTGCCGGTTGAGTTCCGAGAGGATCGACTGGAGTGCGCCACGGTACATCTTCTTGTTGACCTTCTGCGCGAAGCTGCGTGGACGCGCGGCGAACGTGCGGCCACCGCCAACGAAGATCGGAGCGCGATAGTCGCCGTGACGTGCACCGCCGCCCTTCTGCGCCTTGAATTTCTTGGTCGTGCCGGACAGATCCGACCGCGATTTCTGCGCCTTCGTGCCCGCGCGGCCGGCGTTGCGATACGCCACCACGACCTGGTGCACGAGACCTTCGGAGAACTCGCGGCCGAACACGGCTTCGGAGACCGACAGCGGCTTCTTCGCGCCTACGATTTGCAGTTCCATGGTGGTGCTCCTCAAGCCTTCGCCGCCGGACGGATGATCACGTTGCCGCCGGGTGCTCCGGGAACGGATCCGCGGATGGCGATCAGGTGACGCTCGGCATCGATCTTCACGACTTCCAGATTGATTGCCGAACGGCGCACATTGCCCATCTGGCCGGACATCTTCTTGCCGGGGAACACGCGGCCCGGCGTCTGGCGCTGGCCGATCGAGCCCGGGGCGCGATGCGACAGCGAGTTGCCGTGCGTGGCGTCGCCCATGGTGAAATGGTGACGCTTGATCGTGCCCTGGAAGCCCTTGCCCTTGGAGATGCCGGCAACGTCGACCATCTGGCCCGTCTTGAACACCTCGTCGGCCTTCAACTCGCCGCCCACGTTGTACTTGCCGATCTCCTTGGCATCGACGCGGAACTCCCACAGACCACGGCCGCCCTCGACCTTGGCCTTGGCGTAGTGCCCGGCCTGCGGCTTGTTCACCAGCGCCGCGCGCTTGTTGCCCGCGGTCACCTGCACGGCGTTGTAGCCGTCGCTCTCGGCGGTCTTCACCTGCGTGATGCGGTTCGGCGTCGCTTCGATCAGCGTCACCGGCACCGATTCACCGGCTTCGGTGAAGATGCGCGTCATGCCGCATTTTTTTCCAACCAGTCCGATACTCATCGTCGTCGTCTCAATAGAGCCCGCTATCAATACAGCCGGAGTCAATACAGTTTGATCTGCACGTCCACGCCGGCGGCGAGGTCGAGCTTCATCAGCGCATCCACGGTCTTGTCGTTCGGGTCGACAATGTCGAGCACGCGCTTGTGCGTACGCGTCTCGTACTGGTCGCGCGCGTCCTTGTCGGCGTGCGGCGACACCAGCACGGTGTAGCGCTCGATCTTGGTCGGCAGCGGAATCGGCCCGCGCACCTGCGCACCCGTGCGCTTGGCCGTCTCCACGATCTCGCTCGCGGAACGATCGATCAAACGGTGATCGAACGCCTTGAGCCTGATTCGAATTTTCTGGTCCGCCATTGCCGTATTCCTCAAAGAACGTTGCGTTTCTGACAGAGGCGACTTTTCATCGCCTCACGGTAACTGTCGCTACTTGATGATCTTCGCCACGACGCCGGCGCCGACGGTGCGGCCGCCTTCGCGAATCGCGAAGCGCAGGCCCTCTTCCATCGCGATCGGGTGGATCAGGCTCACCACCATCTTGATGTTGTCGCCCGGCATGACCATCTCCACGCCCGCCGGCAGCTCCACACTGCCCGTCACGTCCGTCGTGCGGAAGTAGAACTGCGGCCGGTAACCCTTGAAAAACGGTGTGTGACGGCCGCCTTCTTCCTTCGACAGCACATACACCTCGGCCTCGAAGTCCGTGTGCGGCGTGATCGATCCCGGCTTGCACAGCACCTGGCCGCGCTCCACCTCGTCACGCTTGGTCCCGCGCAGCAGAATGCCCGTGTTGTCTCCCGCACGGCCTTCGTCCAGCAGCTTGCGGAACATCTCCACGCCCGTGCACGTGGTCTTCTGCGTCGGCTTGATCCCCACAATCTCGATTTCGTCGCCCACCTTGATGATCCCGCGCTCGATTCGCCCCGTCACCACCGTGCCGCGGCCCGAAATCGAAAACACGTCTTCCACCGGCATCAGAAACGGCTTGTCCAGCACCCGCACCGGCTCCGGTATGAAACTGTCCAGCGCGTCCACCAGCTTGATGATCGACGGCACCCCGATCTCCGACTGGTCCCCTTCCAGCGCCTTCAGCGCCGAGCCCTTGATGATCGGCGTCTTGTCGCCCGGAAAACTGTACTTCGTCAGCAGGTCGCGGACTTCCATCTCCACCAGCTCCAGGAGCTCGGCGTCGTCCACCATGTCCGCCTTGTTCATGTACACCACGATGTACGGCACACCCACCTGCCGCGCCAGCAGAATGTGCTCGCGCGTCTGCGGCATCGGACCGTCCGCCGCCGACACCACCAGAATCGCCCCGTCCATCTGCGCCGCGCCCGTGATCATGTTCTTCACGTAATCCGCGTGCCCTGGGCAGTCCACGTGCGCGTAGTGCCGGTTCGGGCTCTCGTATTCCACGTGCGCCGTCGAGATCGTGATCCCGCGCGCCTTCTCTTCCGGCGCCGCGTCGATCTGGTCGTACGCCTTGAACTCGCCGCCAAACCGCTCCGCCCCCACCTTCGTCAGCGCCGCCGTCAACGTCGTCTTGCCGTGATCCACGTGACCGATCGTGCCCACGTTCACGTGCGGCTTCTTGCGTTCGAATTTTTCCTTGGACATACGACTAACCCTCGGCTAGATCAAGGTGACTGTGTGCGTGAATCTCAACCTGCAGCTCGTGGTGCTCACGATTGGAATCGAACCAACGACCTCCTCCTTACCAAGGAGGTGCTCTACCGACTGAGCTACGTGAGCAGTGAACCGTCCGGTCGTGGCATGCAGCGCAATGGAGCGGGAGACGGGAATCGAACCCGCACTAGTAGCTTGGAAGGCTACAGTTCTACCATTGAACTACTCCCGCCCGGAGTGCTTCGTTTTTCCTCTTCGTAAGTATCATTTCGGTGGTTCGAACCCACCGCTTGCCGCACTTCGCAATTCCAAAACTGGTGGAGGGAGGTGGATTCGAACCACCGAAGGCATGAGCCAGCAGATTTACAGTCTGCCCCCGTTGGCCGCTTGGGTATCCCTCCACGAATTCCTCGTTCCTCAACCTCGTCTCACATTCATCGGGAGGTGGATATACTCGTCTCGTCCCTGAGACTCGCCCTGCGGGCCATTCCGCTTCGCGGAATGTTCAAATTCGCTCCCGGCGAATTTGTCGAACCAAGCTCCCGAAGGCATGAGCCAGCAGATTCACGGTCTGACCCACCACGTGCAGCCGCTTGGGTATCCCTCCACGAATTCCTCGTTCCTCAACCTCGTCTCACGTTCATCGGGAGGTGCAATCCGGAAGCGCACAAAACCAGCAGATCGCCATCTGCCGGGTCGCTCACTGGATAATCGTCCGCACCGAGCCGGATATTGTCGGTTCCGGCCAGTACCCTTGTCAAGGCGGCACGGAAAGTGCTAGCGGGGCCTCAGCCGGCATTCGGCAGGTGCGCGGCCTCGCGATACCGCGCCACTTCCTGCTCGATGTTCTTGTCGAGGTCCATCAGCTTCTGCGCATAGGCCTCCAGGGCCTTGTCATCCTCGGCCTGCGGCTGCCATTTCGGCACCGGCGTCGGCTTTCCGGCATCGTCGGTGGCGACCATGACGATCACGCAGTGGGTCGCCAGGATTTCGTTCCCGGTCTGCAGGTTGCGGGCGAGCACGTCAACGCAGAAATGCATGCTGGTGTTGCCGGTGTAGATCAACTGGCAGCGCACCGTCACCATGTCGCCGATCATGATCGGCCGCACGAAACGGATGCCGCCGACGGCCACCGTCACGCAGTACTTGCCGCTCCAGCCGACGGCACAGGCATAGCCGGCCTGGTCGATCCACTTCATTACCATGCCGCCGTGCACCTTGCCGCCGAAGTTCACGTCGGTGGGCTGGGCGAGGAAACAGAAGCGGACTTCGCGGTCTTGGCCGGGCATGTTGGTCTCCTGCGGCGCGGCGACAGAAGCTATCAGACGTTGAACCGGAAGTGCAGCACATCGCCTTCCTGCACCCGATAATCCTTGCCCTCCAGCCGCAGCCGCCCCGCGTCGCGCGCGCCCGACTCGCCCCGGTAGCGGATGTAGTCGTCGTAGGCGATGGTCTCGGCGCGGATGAATCCGCGCTCGAAGTCGGTGTGAATGACCCCGGCGGCTTGCGGCGCCGTGGATCCCTTCTTCACCGTCCACGCCCGCACCTCCTTCTCGCCGGCGGTGAAATAGGTCTGCAATCCAAGCAGTGCGTACGCGGCGCGGATCACCCGGTTCAGACCCGGCTCGTCGAGTCCCATGTCCTTCAGGAATGCATCGCGATCGGCGTCTTCGAGCTGGGCCAGCTCCTCCTCGATCGCTGCGCACACCGGGACGACCTCGGCGCCCTCGGCCGCCGCGCGCTTGCGCACGGCGTCCAGATGGGGGTTGTTGCGGAACCCGTCTTCCTTGACGTTGGCGATGTACATCAGCGGCTTGAGCGTGAGCAGGAACAGGTCGCGTGCGAGCGCCTTCTCGTCATCGGACAGACCGAGGCTGCGCGCGGGCTTGCCCTCGTTCAGGCCGGCGGCGAGCCGTTGCAGCACCGGCCGCTTTGCGATCGCTTCCTTGTCGTTCGCCTTGGCCGCGCGCTCCACGCGAGCGAGCGCCTTGTCGACCGATTCGAGGTCGGCCAGGGCCAGTTCCGTGTCGATGGTCTCGATGTCGGCGATGGGGTCGATCCTGCCCGACACGTGGACGATGTCGGGATGCTCGAAACAGCGCACGACATGGGCGATGGCATCGACTTCGCGGATGTGCGCGAGGAACTTGTTGCCAAGACCCTCGCCCTTCGAGGCGCCGGCGACCAGCCCGGCGATGTCGACGAACTCGACCGCAGTCGGTATCACCTTTTGTGGCTTGGCGATATCGGCCAGGGCGCCGAGGCGTGGATCCGGCACCGGCACGACGCCAATGTTGGGATCGATCGTGCAGAACGGAAAATTCGCCGCGGCGATACCCGCCTTGGTGAGCGCATTGAACAGTGTCGACTTGCCGACGTTCGGCAGACCGACGATGCCGCACTTAATTCCAATCGAGCGCTCCGGACTCCGAATCCCTGCTGGTATGCAATCTCTTCATTGCTTCGTTGAATTCACCGGCGACGATCAGTGGCACCTCTGCCAAAGCCGCGCCGACCGCACCGAGAATCGCCTGTTCGTCCTGCACCGACGGCCGGCCCAGCACCCATGGCGTCACCCGGTCCTTGTGCCCGGGATGGCCGATGCCGAAGCGCAGGCGGTGAAACCTCGCGTGCCCCAGCACCGCGATGATGTCGCGCAGCCCGTTCTGCCCGCCGTGTCCGCCGTCGAACTTCAGACGCACGGCACCCGGCGGCAGATCCAGGTCGTCATGCGCGATCAGCGTCTCTTCCGGCTCGATCTTCCAGTAGCGCAGCGCCGCCGAGACGGCGCGCCCGCTGCTGTTCATGAACGTCGTCGGCTTGAACAGCCACACCGATCGGCCGCCGATGGAAACCTTCGCCGATTCACCGTGCAGCTTGCTTTCCGCGCCAAAGCGGGCTTCCAGACTCTGCGCAAGCGCGTCGACGAACCAGAACCCGGCGTTGTGCCGGGTACGCAAGTGCTCGGCCCCGGGATTGCCGAGGCCGACTATCAGGCGCAAGCCAGCCATGGTGGCCGATCCAGTCGCAGGTCCGTCTCCGCGCGAGCGCGGAGACAGACGCGAGGACGATTACTTCTTCTCGTCCTTCTTGGCCGCGGCTGGAGCGGCAGCAGCCGCGGGGGCCCCAGGCGCTGCGGTCGCCCCGGCGGGAGCGGCGGCGGCGGTCGCACCGGCTGCCGCTGCGGCGGCTTCGCCTTCGACCACGGGCGCGACTTCCACTTCTTCCTTCATCTCCTGCGCGGTGACCACGGCGGAATCGTGCTCCTTGCCGAGGCGCAGTTCCGCCACGTCCACGCCCGCCGGCAGCTTGAGGTCGGACAGGTGGATGATGTCGCCGACGTTGAGCTCCGCCAGGTCCACGGCGATGTACTCCGGCAGATCCTTCGGCAAGCAGGAGATCTCGACGTCCGTCATCGCATGCGAGATCAGCACGCCCGCCATCTTGCCGGCCGGCGACTTCTCCTGGTTGAGGAAGTGCAGCGGCACGCGGATGCGGATCGCCTTGTTCTCGTCGACGCGCTGGAAGTCGATATGCAGCAGCAACGGCTTGAACGGATGCCGCTGCAGATCGCGCAGCAGCACGCGCTGCTTGCTGCCCTCGAGGTTGAGGTCGAGAATCGCCGAATAGAACCACTCGTTCTGCGACGCCAGCCAGACCGTGTTGTGGTCGAGCTGGATGCTCGCCGCATCCTGGGTGCTGCCGTAGAGGATTGCCGGCACCTTGCCCGCGCGACGCAGGCGGCGGCTCGCACCTTTGCCCTCGTCTTTGCGGCTCTCGGCCGGAAGTTCATGCGTGATAGCCATTGCCATTACCTTTTTCACGTTGACCGCCTCGCGGCGGCGATTGAACTCTCCCGCGACCAGGAGAGCACTGAGGGCCCTGCGGCCCGTTGCCTGCCGGAGTCTCCTCCGGCCTTAATCCACGTAGAGCGAACTGACCGACTCGCCGAACGCAATCCGGCGGATCGTCTCGCCGAGCAGTTCGGCGACGCTCAGCTGGCGGATGCGGCTGCACGCCCGTGCGGCCTCCGACAGCGGAATCGTGTCGGTCACCACCAGTTCGTCGAGCTGCGATCCGTCGAGGTTCTTGATCGCCGCTCCCGACAACACCGGATGCGTGCAGTACGCCACCACCTTGCCCGCGCCGTTCTTCTTCAACGCGGCAGCCGCGGCACACAGGGTGCCCGCGGTATCGACGATGTCGTCGATCAGCACGCATACCTTGCCTTCGACCTCGCCGATGATGTTCATCACCGTCGCTTCGTTCGCCCGCGGCCGGCGCTTGTCGATGATGGCCAGATCCGCTTCGTCCAGGCGCTTGGCGATCGCGCGTGCGCGCGCCACGCCGCCGACGTCCGGGCTGACCACGATGAGGTCCTTGCCGCCGTAGTACCGCCAGATATCCGCCAGCAGGACCGGTGAGGAGTATACATTGTCGACCGGTATGTCGAAAAATCCCTGGATCTGGTCCGCGTGCAGATCGACGGTCAGCACCCGATCCGTACCCACCGCGCCGATCATCTTCGCCGCCACCTTGGCCGTGATCGGGACACGCGCGGAGCGCGGCCGCCGGTCCTGGCGCGCATAGCCGAAATACGGGATCACCGCCGTCACGCTGGCCGCCGAGGCGCGCTTGAGCGCATCCACCAGCACCAGCAGTTCCATGAAGTTGTCCGCGGTGGGCGCCGAGGTCGACTGCATGATGTAGACCTCCTGGCGGCGCACGTTCTCCTCGATCTCGACCTGCACCTCGCCATCGGAAAAACGGCTGACCAGCGCCTTGCCCAGCGGCACACCCATCTTGTGGCATACCTCCAGCGCCAGCGCGCGATTGGAATTGCCGGTGAACACCAGCAAACCGCGCTCCTCGCGCTCGCGCGCGTAGGCACCCGCAAAGCCCACCGTGTTCGCCGTCGTCACCAATCTGCTCCCGCTTCGCGCGGAACGTCGGACCCTGCGACGTTTCGCTCCTGTCTCATCCTGCTGCCCCCTTGAGTCAAGGGGGCAGCGCCGGCGCTCCGCGTCGGCGCGGGGATTGTGGAAGTGCGCGAACCGTTCCGGAGCCGGTGCAATCGCGCTTCATCCCGCAAAAAACGTAAAACGTGGCTGGGACGGCAGGACTCGAACCTGCGAATGCGGGAATCAAAATCCCGTGCCTTACCAGCTTGGCGACGTCCCACCGTGCAAAACCGCATTCCGGTACCGCGCGACCGCCGCGTGCAGCGGCGACCGGTTCACTCCCTCGGCGCGCCAGGCGGAAAACGTTGCCGGGCACGCCCGCACGACGGCCTCCGCCCGTTCGGCCGAAGCCATCGCTGCAAATACGCAGCCTCCGCTGCCCGACAAGCGCGCGTCGCCGTACCTGGCGAGCCAGTCGAGCGCCGCGGCGACCTTCGCAGAGCGCGCGCGCACCACGGGCGTGAACGCGTTCGCGGTACATGTTCCGTCGAGGAAGGCCGATATTGTCGTGGGCGTGGAGTTTCGTGTCAATTCAGCGGCTTGGAACAGCGCGGCGGTGGACACGCTGGCGCCGGGATCGACGATCACGTAGTGAGCATGCGGCAGATCCAGCGGACTCAGGCGCTCGCCTATTCCTTCCGCCCAGGCCGAGCGCCCGCGCACGAAGACCGGCACATCCGCACCGAGTTCGAGCCCGATGGCGGCCAGTTCGTCCTCGTGCAGGCGCGTTGCCCAAAGTTCGTTCAGTGCGACCAGAACCGTCGCCGCGTCCGAACTGCCCCCGCCCAGCCCGCCACCGACGGGTATGCGCTTGTCGACCGCGATGTCCGCGCCCAGCGACGAATGCGTGCGCGCGCGCAGAGCCAGTGCCGCGCGCATCGCAAGGTCCTCGTGCGCCGGGACCCCGGCAGCGCCGGAGTCTCGCGCGATCACCCCGTCGCTGCGCACGCGCAGACGCACGCTGTCCGTCCGATCCAGCAGCTGGAACACCGTCTGCAGCAGGTGATAGCCGTCAGCGCGCCGGCCGACGATGTGCAGGAACAGATTCAGCTTCGCCGGCGCCGGCCATTCGGTCCAGGCTTCAGTCATTGCCCGACCAGCTCTCGATGGCGAGGCGCACCCGTGCGTTGCCGCGGCTCGCGAACACCTTGCGCGGCAGCGGCGGATCTCGGTCGGCGAACCAGTCGCGGTACTCGATCTTCCAGCCGGACTGCGCGATGACCGCTGGCAGATTCTTCTCGTCGTACTGAACGTCGGCCCGCACGCCCGGCGCGCGCATCCCGCGCACCCAGGAGCGCAGCGCGGCGAGCGGCACGTCCCAGCCGACGCGCTCGCGCAGGAGCCGCTCGGCGTCGGCGCCCGAAAGTGCCTGCGGTTCGACGCCTTCGAGCGTGGCATTCCCGGCATCCCCGGCCAGCCGCCAGGTCTTGCCCGTTACCGGCGCGCGCACGATGAAGTCGAACTGCGCGCCATCCTGTTTCCACTGCAGCTCGCCGCTGCCGCCATCCCGCCCGTCCGAAACCGCGATGTGCGCGGCGATGGACCAACGCTGGTCGGCCTGCAGCTGCGCTTCACGCTGCGTCTGCGCCGCCAGCGCCGCCGGTGTTTCGTGGGTGCGCACGGGTGCGCACGCCGCGAGCACCACGACGAGCGCTCCGGGTCCGAGCCGCTGCAGCAACGTCATGATTCGAGCCGCTTGATGGTTTCCAGCAGAACCTTGTTCTTGGCGTCCTTCTTGCGCCCCTGCTCCCAGACCTCGCGTGCCTCGTCCTTCTGGCCGGAAACCCACAGCACCTCACCGAGATGCGCGGCGATCTCGGCGTCCGGCTGTTTCGTGAACGCGGTGCGCAGCTGCTTGACGGCTTCGTCCAGATTGCCGAGGCGATACTGCACCCAGCCCAGGCTGTCGATGATGGCCGGTTCGTCGGGCTTGAGGACGAGCGCCTTCTCGATCAGGCCGAGCGCCTCGGTTTGCTGATCGGTGCGGTCCGCCAGGGTGTATCCGAGTGCGTTGAGCGCATCGGCGTCATTGGGCTTGAGCTCGAGCACGCGCCGCAGATCGCGTACGGCGGCATCGACGTGATCCAGGTCATCGTTGAGCAGCGCGCGCGCGTACAGCAGGCGCGCGTCGTCGGGTAGGGCCTTCAGGCCCCGATCGTACACGGCGACCGCCTCTTCGCTGCGCTGGTGCTTGTGCAGAAGCTCGGCCTCGAGCAGGAATGCATCGCCCAGCTGCTTCGCGTCGTCGCCCGCGCGCGCCTGCAGCTGATGCAGCGAGGCGAGCGCGTCCGCGGTCCTGTCGTCGCCGTCGAGCAGCAGCGCCGTGCGCATCTGCGCCTCGAAAGCGTGGTCGTCATCGGACGGAACCTGCCGGTACCACGCGAGCGCCTCCGCCTTGCGGTCGAGCAGTTCGGCAAGTTCGCCGAGCAGGTTCAGACGCGCGCCCGGGTGCGGTGTCGGCAGGGCCTTGAGCTCGCGGTACAGCGCGCCGATCAGTTCCTTGTCATCCGCACGCGCGGCATACGCGGCACGTGCCGCATAGGTGTAGTCGTCCTGGGCGCCCTGCGCCAGCAGGCGCGCCGCAGCGGCATTGTCGCCGAGTTCGCCCAGCATCGACGCGTAGGCGATGCGCATGCGGGAATTCCTGGCATCGTGCTTGAGTCCTTCGGCAAACACGGCGCGCGCGCCGGCCTTGTCGCCGGATTGCAGCCGCAGCTGTGCGGCCCACACGTAGGCCTCGGCGCTGCCGAACCTTGTCAGCGTGCTCTGGGCGAGCGACTGTGCCAGCGGCTTGTTGCCGAGGCGCGACGCCAGCTGACTCGCGGCGACCCACGTTTCGACCTTGCCACCGAGCAGTTCGGGAGT
>DATKLG010000052.1:0-86361 GCA_035542535.1 Steroidobacteraceae bacterium | reverse complement strand
GGGCGTCTTTTAATCCGCTGGTCGACGGTTCGATTCCGTCACGCCCCATGTCTACCAGCCGCGATCCGAGAAGGGTGGGTAGAATTGCGTGCCGCCCGCCATGATTCAACCGCCGACAGCCTTATCCGCGCAGACATCCGCGAGCGAGCGCCGCGGCGCTTACGCGCTCTATGTGCTCGGGTTCCTGACCCTCGTCTATATAACGAATTTCATCGACCGGATCGTACTCGGAATCCTGGCGGGGCCGATCAAGGCGGAGCTCCACCTGAGCGACAGTCAGCTCGGGCTACTCGGAGGCACGGCCTTCGCACTCTTTTATACAGCCCTCGGGATCCCGGTCGGCTGGTGGGCGGACCGTGGCAATCGCGTGCGCATCATGACGATGGCGCTGCTCTGCTGGAGTCTGTTCACGGCGCTCACCGGCTTTGCCCACAGTTTCCTGGTCCTGTTCCTCGCGCGGCTCGGGGTCGGAGTAGGGGAGGCGGGAGGGGTGGCGCCGGCCTATGCGCTCATCGCCGATTACTTTCGCCCCGCCTCCCGGGCGCGCGTGCTCGGGTTCTATTCGCTCGGCATCCCGATCGGGAGCGCTCTCGGGTACTTGCTCGGCGGCTATCTCACGACCGCGTTCACCTGGCGCACGGCCTTCATGCTATTGGGTGGCATCGGGGTACTGCTGGCCCCAGTTTTCCTCCTCACGATCCGCGAGCCCGAACGCGGCGCACGCGACGCCGCTCCGGATGCCCGCAGGGCCCCGCCGCTTGCGAGCGTCTGGCGGCTGCTCTCCGCCAAGCCGGCGTTCTGGCTCCTGTCGCTTGGCGCCGGCTGCGGCTCCATCATGGGATACGGGCTGCTCTTCTGGCTTCCGTCGTTCTTCATGCGGAGCGACGGCATGAGTCTGCTGGCCGTGTCGCGGCTCCTGGGCGCGCTGCTCATTTTCGGCGGAATTCCCGGGATCGTTCTCGGGAGTTATATCGCCGATCGCATCGGTGCTCGCGACCGCCGCGCCTACGCCATCGTCCCGGCAGTGGCCTTTCTGTGCGTCCTTCCCTGTTACGTCATCGGCACTGCGCTGCCGATGGGACCGGCCGCGGTGGTGTTCTTCCTCATACCCGCCGCGCTGCAGCTGGTCTGGCTCGGGCCCGTCATCACGGCCGTCCAGCACCTCGTGCCGCCCACCATGCGCTCGCTGGCCTCCGCCATCTTCCTTTTCATCAACAATCTGCTCGGCCTCGGGTTGGGCGCACTCCTCATCGGCTTTGCCTCGGATCAGCTGGCTTCGAGGTTCGGCAGCGCATCGCTCCGCTACGCAATTCTCGGCGGCACGATTTTCTATATCCTGGCCGCCGCACTGTTCTTTGCCGCGGCGAGCAGGATCAGGCGCGACTTCGAGCCTTTCTAGTCCCGGTGCGCGGTCGTCACTCTCGATCCGCTGGTCGACCGTTCGATTCCGTCACGCCTCATGCTCTTCAGCAACAGCCCTTGAAGCGTCCCTTCTCGCAGGCGTAACGCGCCATCTGCCGCTCGCGGAAGAACTCCGCATAGCTCATGACGGGCTGGTCGGGGTGGTGCGCCCGGCGATGCGCCACATAAGTGTCGTAGTCCGGCACCCCCACCATGAGACGCGCCGTCTGCACGGTCCAGCGCCACGCGATCCTCACCCTACGCACTCGTGCCTCCCGCGCCGGCGGCACCCGGGGCGCCACCGATCTCGATGGCGGTACCGGACGGGTTGCCGAGCGCCTTGCGGATGTCGAACAGGGCGTAGATTACCATCGCCAGCACGATCGCCACCGACAAGGCTGCGAGCGTCGCGTCGAGCCGGTCGTTGAAGACGATGCGGCTCATGTCGGCGAGCGACTTGGCGGGCGCGAGCACCTTCTGCACCGCCGCCGCACCGGCGAACTTGGCCGCATGGGCGAGGAAGCCAACCGCCGGATCCGGGCTGAACACCTTCTCGAGCCCGGCGGTCACCGTGCAGACCACCAGCCAGACCGTCGGCACGACCGTGACCCAGGCGAAGCGCTGGCGCTTCATCTTGAAGAGCACCACCGTGCAGAGCGTGAGCGCGATGGCCGCCAGCATCTGGTTGGTCGAGCCGAACAGCGGCCACATGCTCCAGATCCCGCCGAGCGGATCGACGACGCCAGCATAGAGTAGGTAACCCCACAGGACGCAGGCCAGCGCCGAGCCGAGCACGTTGTTGGTCCAGGACTTGGTCTCGCGGAAAGCGGGAACGGCGTTGCCGAGCAGGTCCTGAATCATGAAGCGGCAAACGCGGGTGCCGGCATCCACGGTCGTCAGGATGAACAGCGCCTCGAACAGGATCGCGAAGTGATACCAGATGCCCATCAGCGCCCGGCCGCCGAGGAACTGCGACAGGATGGTCGCCATTCCCACCGCCAGGGTCGGCGCGCCGCCGGTGCGCGAGAGAATGCTCACCTCACCGACATCGTGCGCGATCTGGTTGAGCATGTCGGGCGTGACGGCGAAGCCCCAGGAGCTCACCACCTCCGCCGCGTGGGCGGCGGTCGTGCCGATCAGGCCGGCGGAGCTGTTCATCGCGAAATACACGCCCGGATGAATCACCGTGGCACCGATCATGGCCATGATGGCGACGAAGGACTCCATCAGCATGCCACCGTAACCGATGAATGCGATCTGTGACTCGTTCTCGATCATCTTCGGCGTGGTCCCGGAGGCGATCAGCGAGTGCCAGCCCGACACCGCTCCGCAGGCGATGGTGATGAAGAGGAACGGGAACAGGCTTCCCGCCCAGACCGGGCCGCTGCCATCCACGAACTTCGTGATTGCGGGCATCTGCAGATCCGGACGCACGAGGATGACGCCGACCGCGAGCAGCAGGACAGCGCCGATCTTGAGGAAGGTGGACAGATAGTCGCGCGGCGCGAGCAGCAGCCACACCGGCAGCACCGAGGCGACGAAGCCATAGGCGATGATGATCAGCGCGAGCGACGTCCCCGGCAGTGTGAAATAGCCGGCGAGCGCCGGCGTCTCTGCCACCGTGCGCCCGTAGATCAGAGCCGCGAGCAGCAGCACTCCGCCGATGGCCGACATCTCACCGATGCGACCCGGCCGCACGAACCGGCCGTACACACCCATGATGAGCGCGATCGGCAGCGTGCAGAAGACGGTGAAGCTCCCCCAGGGGCTGCCCTTGAGGGCGTTCACGACCACCAGCGCCAGCACCGCCAGAATGATGACGCATATCAACAACACGCCGATGCCGGCGATGGTGCCGGCGACGTGACCCATCTCCGAGCGGATCATGTCCCCGAGCGAGCGCCCGTCGCGACGCGTCGACAGGAACAGGACCGTCATATCCTGCACGGCACCGGCGAACACGACGCCGGCGAGAATCCACAGCGTGCCCGGCAGGTAACCCATCTGCGCCGCCAGCACCGGTCCGACCAACGGGCCGGCGCCCGCGATGGCGGCGAAGTGGTGCCCGAAGAGCACGTAGCGGTTGGTGGGGACGTAGTCCAGCCCGTCGTTGCGCCGAAAAGCCGGCGTCTGCCGCGCAGAGTTCACGCCCAGCACCTTGCTCGCGATGAAGGCACTGTAGAAGCGGTAAGCGATGAGATAGACGCATACGGCAGCGATAACGAGCCACGCGGCATTGACCGGTTCACCGCGCGATAAGGCGAGCACGCCAAATGAGGCCGCACCCACTAAGGTAACCGCTACCCAGAGCAGCTTGTTGTAGATCGACATGGTGATGTCCCTCGGTGCCCCTGGTGGTGCTGGGCTTATGGAATCTTGGCTTGCAACCCCTCGAGCCGATGGTCCATGAAGCCCCTTCATACCGAACCGGGACTATCGGGTCGATAAGGGTTTTCCCCGACCCGCGTCGTATTGGTGCGCATTGTCCGAGCTCGCGGTGCGCGCCCACCATGGGCCACGCTTGAGGAGCCGCTTCAGAGATCGGTCGGATACCGACTCTCCGGAGGATGCGAGCGCGGAGGCCTCGCTCGGCCCCGCATAGGCACCCCAGGAGCGTCTCAGAGGGGTCGCCCTCGCTCATCCCAGGGGACTGCTGCAGGTCTGCGACACTCAAGGTCAACTGTCACCTCGCCACAGTGCGCTGAGAGGATCAGGCAAGCATGAGCGGGCCTAAGCTGTTCGAGCCCTTCCACGCCGGCCAACTCACGCTGGCGAACCGCATTGTCATCGCGCCGATGTGTCAGTACTCAGCGGTCGATGGCTGCATGACGGACTGGCACGTGATTCACCTGGGCCATCTGGCGCTCTCCGGCGCCGCGCTGCTGACTATCGAGGCGACCGCGGTCGAGCCCGTAGGCCGCATCACCTATGCCGACGTCGGACTTTGGGACGAGGCGACCGAAGCCGCCATGGCGCGTGTCCTCGGGAGCGTGCGCCGGCATTCGCATATGCCGATCGCCATTCAGCTGGCGCACGCAGGGCGCAAGGCCTCGACCGAGGTGCCCTGGAAGGGGGGCGCCCAGATCGCCGCGGCCGCGGCGGGCGGCTGGCAGACGGTGGCGCCTTCACCGCTGCCTTTCGCCGCCGGCCAGAGCGCGCCGCGGGCCCTCGACCGCAAGGGCCTGGCGCGCGTCCGCGCCGCCTTTGCCGCGGCAGCCGTGCGCGCCGCGCGCCTTGGCATCGATGCAATCCAGCTCCATGGCGCACATGGCTACCTGCTGCATCAGTTCCTGTCGCCGCTGTCCAATCGGCGCGACGATGAGTACGGCGGCAGCCTCGAGAATCGCATGCGCTTTCCGCTCGAGGTGTTCGACGCGGTCCGCCAGGCCTTCCCGGCGGACAAGCCGGTGGCGATGCGGGTCTCGGGCACCGACTGGGTCGCGGGCGGCTGGGATATCGAGCAGACGATCGCCTTCGCCAGGGCGCTCGAGGCGCATGGCTGCGCCGTCATCCACGTCTCGAGCGGTGGACTCGATCCCCGCCAGGACGTCCCGCTCGGACCGAGCTATCAGGTACCGCTCGCCCGTGCAGTCAAACATGCGACGAGGATGCCGGTGGTCGCCGTCGGCCTCATCACCGACTATGAGCAGGCCGAGGCGATCATCAGCACCGGGGATGCGGACTTCGTCGCGCTCGCGCGCGGCATTCTCTACGACCCCCGTTGGCCCTGGCATGCGGCGGCCCATCTGGGCGGACACGTGCGAGCCCCCGAGCAATACCTGCGGGCCCAGCCGCCCCAGTACCGCGCGCTGTTCGAGCTCGACGGCAGCGCCGAGAGCTGACTCCCGCCCGAGGGCGCGCAGCTCGCTCGATCAGCGACCCATGCGCCTGTTATAGGCGCGCGTCAGCCGATCCTGCAGGCCAGTGTTCTCGGAGGGCGGCCCGGCCACCGAGAACTCCACCCGCACGGTTCCGTTCGCCTGCTGAGCCACGGTGATCAATACGCGGTCCTGTCCCTTCTCACCGCGCAGGGTTCCGGTGGAGCGATCTTCCGAGGTGACGCGCACCCCCTCGTCATAGGCCGCGCCGCGAGCGGCCTGCCAGGAGGCATCGAAACTCGCCGGAACGGTGGTCGTGACCACGGGCGTGTATGAATACGGGTAAGGGTAGTAGCAGCCGCTCGACACGAGCACGGCAGCAGCGATGATACCGGCCGGCAGATAGCTGAAACGCATCGTGGGCTCCCCTGGGCTGTCGGCACGAGTCTAGCACCCGCCGCGGGCCGTGCGTGCGCATGGCAGACGGAGTCAACTGCGCGCGCGACCGCGGACACCTCCCTTCGGCATAATGCCTGCGCCATCCGCATCCGTGCGCGCAGGAGCACCTTGTCTGCTGAAGTCTCAACCGGCGCTGTGAGCTCACCAGAGATCTGGATCGGGCTCGACACCGGCGGCACCTACACCGACGCCGTCGCGCTGGATGAGGGGCGGCGGGTCATCGCCAGCGCCAAGGCGCTCACGACGCACTGGGACCTCTCGCTCGGTCTGTCCGAGGCGCTGCGCGCGGTGCTCGACCGGCTGGGGGACGGCACGCGGCGCGAGCAGATCTCACTGGTCTCGGTCTCGACGACGCTGGCTACCAACGCCGTAGTCGAGGGCCGTTTCAGTCCGATCTGCACGCTGCTCGTCGGCTTCAGCGAGCAGATGGTGGAGCGATCGGGGCTGAAGCGCGCGGGCGACGGCGTCACCGTGCGGGTGCGCGGCGGCCATGAGGCGACCGGTGAGGAGACCGAGCCGCTCGATGAGGCGGCCATCGACGCCGCGGTACGCCAGTTCGGCTCGCAGGTGCAGGCCTTCGCGGTGGCCGCGATGTTCTCGGTACGCAATCCGGCGCACGAGCAGCGCGCGCGGCAGTGCATACGGGCGCAGTGCGACAAGCCCGTGACCTGCAGCTACGAGCTGAGCTCGCAACTCGACGCGCCGAAGCGCGCACTGACCGCGGCACTGAACGCGCGGCTCACGCCGCAGATCCGCCAGTTGCTGGACGCCCTCGCGAGCGTGCTCGAGCGCGAGCGCATCGAGGCGCCGGTGATGGTCGTCAGGGGAGACGGCACCCTCATCAGGGCCGAGGTAGCGCTCGAATATCCGGTCGAGACGGTGCTGTCGGGGCCGGCTGCAAGCGTCGTCGGCGCGGGATTCCTCAGCGGGCTCGCCGATTTCGCCGTGGCCGACATGGGCGGCACGACCACCGACGTGGCGATCGTCGCCGGGGGCCGCCCGGTGGTGCGGGCCGAGGGTGCCGAGATCGGCGGGTGGCGCACCATGGTCGAGGCGATCGACGTGCACACCTGCGGCCTCGGCGGCGACAGCGAGGTGTACCTCGACCGGGAAGGACGCCTGCGGGTCGGACCGCGCAAGGCGATGCCACTCAGTCTCCTGGCGCAGCGTTTCCCCGCGGTGCTCGCCGACCTGCGCAAGCTCGCGGGCAGCGAGCGGCTCCCGGCTTTTGCAGGCCGTTACGCGCTCCGTAACCCGGGGCGCGATCCGGGGTCGCAGCTCGACCGGCTCGAGCAGCGGGTGTGGGCTACGCTCGCGGAGGCCCCGCAGGGACTCGGTGCGGTGGCCCGGACCAGTCAGGGAGTCGAGGCCGTCCGCCGGCTGGTCGACCGGGGACTGGTGACGGTCGCCGGGTTTACCCCGAGCGATGCCATGCAC
Source organism: Steroidobacteraceae bacterium (assembly GCA_035542535.1). GTDB lineage: Bacteria > Pseudomonadota > Gammaproteobacteria > Steroidobacterales > Steroidobacteraceae > 13-2-20CM-66-19. The sequence continues at coordinate 79,246 of DATKLG010000052.1, read as the reverse complement.
GTGCTCGGCCGGCAAGCGGACTGGAACGTCGAGGCGGCGCGGCTCGGCGCCGCCGTGCTCGCGATCGAGGAGCGCAACGCACGCGCGCGGGCGGCCGCAGAGACACCCGAGGCGCTGTGTGAGCGCACCTACGAGCACGTGGTCCGCGAGGCGGTGCGCCTCGTGCTCGAGTGCGCCCTGGCACAGGACCCCGGGGTCGCGGCGAGTCACGGGCGCTGGGGGCCGCTCGGGCGACTGCTCGAGGATGTGACCGCGGGCCGGCAGTTCTCGCATCTCATCGAGGCTGAGCTACGTCTGGCGGTGCCATTGATCGGCGTCGGCGCGCCGGCGCGCAGCTACTATCCCGAGGTGGCGCGCCGACTGCGCGCCGAGCTCACCGTGCCGGAGCACGCCGCCGCCTGCAACGCCGTCGGCGCAGTCGCTGGAGTGGTCTCCGAGACCTGCGATGTGCTCGTGAACCAGCCGGCGCTCGATGTGTTCCGGGTCCACGATCCCGCCGGCCAGCGCGATTTCGGCGACCCGCAGGCGGCCATCGAATACGCGCGCGGCGTGTCGCGCGAGCTCGCCCTCGCGGCGGCGCGGCGCGCCGGGGCGCGCGACCCGCACGTCGAGACGTCGGTGACGGAGCGCCGTGCACACGCCGGACCTGCCACCAACGCCGACTATCTCGCCGAAGCGACCGTGCGCTCGCGCGCCACCGGCCGGCCGATCAGTCACCGGGCCCGCGGTCGCGGCCGTTTGCCCTAGAATGCGCCTCATGCGCAGGGAGATTTCGTCGATCAGACCGCGCGAGGGCAAGGGCGCGCTGCCCGTGCGGCTGGCACTCGCGGCACTGGTGGCGGCCGTTCCCGGCGGCCTCGCGCTGCCGGCGGCCGCGGAGCCGCCGGCGGTGGTGCACTATCGGGCGAGCATCGACACGGTCAAGTACCTGTTTGGTCCGGCCTCTCCGGTGGCGCGCCTCGGGGCTCTCCTTTATATGGGGGACGGCCACGCCGCCATGGGCGATGCGGAGATCGCCGGCACGGCGATCGAGGTGCCGCTGCGCGCACGGGTGCAGGTGAGCGTGATCAAGCACCGGAAGATCGCATGGCCGCGCTTCGAGAGCCCCGAGGCGATCATGACCGTAGGCGCATACCGGCCGCTCGATGACGCGACCCGCATCGCCTTCACCGAGCTGGTGAAATGGATCCACCAGGACTACGGGCTCTCCGAGCTCGATGCCTACGAGCTGCTCTCGCAGGTCGCGACCGTCCACCTCAACGAAATGGTCGACCCCAACTTCGTGGTCGTGGCCTCGATCGACAAGAAGTACCTGCCCGCGCCCCGGCCGCCGGCCCGGTAACGGGCGCTGCGGCGCCTGCAACGAGGGATCCGTGGCGGCTGACTACGACGTGATCGTGATCGGTTCGGGGCACAACGGACTCGTGTGCGGCGCGTACCTGGCCAAGGCGGGGCTCAAGACCCTGGTGCTCGAGCGGCGCGAAATCGTCGGTGGCGCAGCGGTGACCGAGGAGTTCACTCCCGGCTTTCGTGCGTCGCGCTTCTCGTACGTGATGAGCCTGCTGCATCCGCGCGTCATCCGCGATCTCGACCTGCGCAATTACGGGCTCGAGGTGCTGCCGGCCAACGACTTGTTCTGTCCGCTCGGGGGCGATCAGTACCTCATCTTCAGCGACGATCTGGCGAAGACCCAGGCGGAGTTCGCGCGGTTCTCGCAGCACGACGCCGCCATCTACCCGGAGTTCGCCCGGCATCTCGATGAGGCCGCACGCCTGGTGCGGGGTCTGCTGTTCGAGACGCCGGTCGATCCCACCCGCCGCAGCTGGAGGAATTTCCGCGAGTCCGCCGCGCTCCTGTGGCGTCAGCGAACGATCGGCGAGCGCATGTACCGCCTGATCGACCTCCTGACCCAGAGCGCCTACGACTATCTGTCGGTGTGGTTCGAGAGTGACGCGATCAAAGCGGTGCTCGCCTACTATGCGTGCATCGGCACGTTCGCAGGTCCGCGCTCTCCCGGTACCGCCTACGTCATACTGCACCACCTGATGGGCGAGCACGCGGGAGCCGGGGGTTGGGGCTTCATTCGCGGCGGCATGGGTGCGATCACGCAGGCCATTGCACGCTCCGGACAGCGCTCCGGCATGGAGATCCTGACGGGTGCGCCGGTGGCCGAGGTGCGCGTCGCGGACGGCAGGGTGCGCGGCGTCGTGACCGCCGACGGACGCGATTTCCCGGCGAGGCTCGTGGTCTCGAACGCCGATGCAAAGACTCTGTTCCGCCAGCTGGTGAAACCTCAGCACCTGCCGCCGGAGCTGCTCGCCGAGGTCGACGCGTTCCGAACCTTCTCGACGGCCTTCAAGATGAACATCGCCGCGGAGGCGCCGCCGCATTACCGGGCCTTCGACTCACAGCGGGCGGGTTTCGGCTATCCCACCTACGTGCACCTCGCGCCGGGGATCGACTACCTCGAGCGCGCCTACGACGATGCCAAGTACGGCTGGTACTCGCGGCAGCCGTTCCTCACGCCCGTGGTCCCGACCATCGTGGACGACTCGCTCGCCCCGCCCGGCAAGCACGTCATCAACGTCTTCGGCGGACACGCACCCTACACGCTGCGCGGCGGCGACTGGCAGCAGGAAAAGCCCAATCTGACGCGCGCCGCGCTTGCGGTCCTGGACGAGATGGCACCGGACTTCTCGAGGCAGATCATCGACCTCGAGCTGCTGGTGGCGCCCGATCTCGAGCGCATCGTCGGCCTGCCGCAGGGGCATATCTTCCACGGCGAGCTGACGACCGATCAGCTCTTCTGGCAGCGCCCGGTGCCGCATTGGGCCGACTACCGCACGCCGATCCGCGGGCTCTACCAGTGTGGCTCCTCGACGCACCCCGGGGGCGGTGTCTCGGGAATCCCGGGCCACAACGCGGCCCGCGAGATCCTCAAGGACCGCAAGCGCCTGAAGTGAGATCTGCGACCGCAGGCTCTGCTACCTACGACGTCGACGGCGCGTCAGAGACGAGACGGACATGGGGCGCTCACTCCCGCGGGCGCAGGCGCGGGAACAGCCGCAGGCTGCGCACCAGCACGACGCCCGCAAAGATCACCGCAGTGCCGAGCCACTGCAGCGCGCTGAGGCGCTCATCGAGCAGCACCCAGCCGGCGAACACCGCCACGAGAGGATTGACGTAGGCATAGGTGCCGATGCGGGCCGGCGGCTCGTGGCGCAGCAGATAGGTATAGGCGAGGAAGGCGAGCGTCGAGCTGAAGATCGCGAGGAACACCAGCGCCGCGAGTCCCGAGGGCGACCAGGACCAGCGGCCGGCATCGCCGGTCGCGAGCCCCATGGCGACGAGGGTGAGGCCGCCCAGCAGCAGATAACTCGCCGTGAAGGCGAGCGGGTCGCACTCCGGCTGCGATTCGCGGATCGCCGCGGTCGCGAGCGCCCAGGCGAGCGCGCTGCCGAGGATCACCAGCTGCCAGCCGAAGCGGGCATGGAGTCCGACCCCGTGCGCCGATACCAGGATCGCGACGCCCACGAAGCCGACGAAGAGGCCGAGCCAGGTGCGCTTGCTCACGGGCGTCGAGTGGCGGCCGTACATGCCCGTGAAGGCGATCCAGAACGCCGAGCTCGCGCTGATGAGCGCGACCTGGCTCGAGGCGACGTGCTGCAGGGCGAGCACGTTCAGGCCGTTGCTGACTGCGATGCCGAGCAGCGCCGCGGCCACGACCAGGCGCCAGTCGCGCGCGCGCCTCGGCAGGGGGAGCCCGCTCGCATGGGCGAGCAGCGTCAGCAGCGTTCCCGAGAAGCAGAAGCGGATCCCGCCCGCGAGCAGCGGCGGGAGCTCGGTCGCCATGATGCGGCCGACCGCGTAGCTGACACCCCACACCAGGTAGATCGTGACGAAGCATGCCTGCACGAGCCTGTGGCGGCGCGTCGCGAACAGCGTCGCGAGCGGTGGCGCGGGGGCGGAGGCGGTGGCGACACCGGTCCCGTCGGGCGATGCGCTCATCAGAAGTCCGCGTGGTGCGCCTCGAGAAGCGTCGGACCGCGGGCCTCGAGCGCAGCGCGCACCGCTTCGACGAGGGCGTCCGGTCCGCGTACGCGCAGCCCCCGCGCACCACAGGCCGCGGCGAACGCCTGAAAGTCGGGGTTGCGCCCCGCGACGCCGACCGGCTCGATGCCGCCGGCCAGCATGTCGTCGCGGATCTGCGCGAGCGCCTCGTTGTTCCAGACGACGATCGGCAGCGGCAGTTGCAGCTCGACCGCGGTCATGAGCTCCTGCAGCGTGAACTGCAGGCCAAAGTCGCCGGCCAGCGCGATGATCGGCCGCCGCGGCGCGGCGATCCTGGCGCCGATGGCCGCCGGCAGCGCGAACCCGAGCGTGCCGTAACCGCAGGGATGAAACCAGCTGCCGGGCCGATCGGCGCCGAACGCATAGTTGCCGGTGTAGGCGATCTGGGTCATATCGCTGAAAACGACACCGTCGGGAGGAACGGCGGCGCGCAACGCGCGCACGGCCGCGAGCGCCGCGCGCCAGTGGGCGCCGATCTGCGCCTCGACCGCGAGGCGTGTGGCGCGGACATCGCCCGCGGCGCTGCGCCAGCCGCGGTGCGCCGGCAGCGCCGGGGTGAGCGCCTCGAGGGCGGCGCGCGAGTCCGCATGAATCGTCACCGCCGCTGCGGCGTCCGTGCCGAGCTGCGCGGCATCGATGTCGATGCGGATGAGACGGCCCGGGAAGCTGAGGCGCGTCGTCGTGTAGACGTCGGTCTCGGCAAGCTCGGTGCCGACCGCGAGGACCACGTCGGCCGCCGCCATCAGCTCCTGCGTGGCGCGATACGGCAGGCTGGCGCCGAGATTTCCGGGGTGACTCTCCGGGATGACGCCCTTGCCGGCGGTCGTGGTGACCAGATAGCCATCGACGGCGTCCAGGAGCGCCGTCAGCGCCGCACCCGCGTGGCGTGCTCCGCCGCCCGCGACGATCAGCGGGCGCTGCGCGCGCTCGAGGAGCGCGCGTGCCGCCCCGATGGCGGCGGCGGGCGCCGGTGGCGCGCTGTGGGTGCGCGCGTAGCGCTCCGGCTCGAGTATCGTCGCTTCAGCGAGCAGGTCGAGGGGGATGCCGAGGTAGACGGGCCGCGGCCGGGCGCCGCCGAGATAGGCAAATGCGGCGGCGAGGTGCGCGCGCAGTTCCGCGGCCGAGTTCGCGTGCAGGGCGAGCCCGGCGGCACCGGCCGCCACGGCGCGCTGGTCGGCGAGCTCGTGCAGCACGCCCCAGCGCCGCCCGAGCGAAGCGCGCACTGGAGTGCTGGCGATGACCAGCATCGGCACCGAATCCGAGGCGGCCTGGGCGATTGCGGTCAGCGCGTTGGTGAGCCCAGGGCCTGAGATGACGAATACTGCGGCGACGCGGCCGCTCACGCGCGCAAAGCCATCGGCGGCGAAGGCGGCGTTCTGCTCGTGGCGGGCGAGCACGTGGCGCACGCGCCCGGAGTCGAGTCCGCGGTACAGCTCGATGTTGTGCACACCCGGAATCCCGAACGCGGTGTCGACGCCGTTGGCCGCCAGCGTCTCGATCACGTAGCGTCCGACTGTGCGGGTGGCTGCGCTCATGCTCTTGAAATGTTAGCACCGCCCACGCAGAGTTAGCTGCGTGAAATTCTCCTCTCTCACCGGGCGGATCGGCGGCACCGGCGCCGACGCCTGGCTCACGCACTACCAGGCGGCCGAGGCGCGCGCGCGTGGCGAGGACGTGATCGTACTCAGCGTCGGCGATCCCGACATCGATACCCCCGCCCCGGTGCTCGAGCGCGCCATCGAGCAGCTGCGCCGCGGCGACACCCATTACGTCCCGCCGGCCGGCCGGCCGGAGGTGCGCGCGGCGATTGCGCGCGCCCACAGGGCGCGCACCGGGCAGGCGGTCAGCGCGGCCAATGTCGTCTATCTTGCCGGCGCGCAGAACGCGCTGTTCGTCGCCTCGCTGTGCCTGGCGGGCCCCGGCGACGAGATCGTGAGCTTCGAGCCGATGTACCCGACCTATCCGGCGACGCTCGAGGTCGCGGGCGCGCGGCTGGTGCACGCGCCCGCGGGCGCGGGGCTGCGTCCGGACCTCGCGGCGCTGGCGGCCCTGGTCACGAGCCGGACCCGCGCCATCGTCTGGGCGAGCCCCAACAATCCGAGCGGCATCATCTTCAACGAGGCAGAGCTCGCAGTGCTCGGCGAGCTGGCACGCCGCTACGATCTGTGGTTGATCGCGGACGAGGTCTACGCCGGGCTCGCCCCCGGGGGCCGGGTGCCGGGGCTCGCCGCGCGCCTGCCGGAGCAGGTCGTGACGCTCGGGAGCCTCTCGAAATCGCACGCCATGACGGGCTGGCGCGCCGGCTGGCTCGTCGGCCCGCGTGAGCTTGCGGCCAAGGCCGAGCTGCTCGCGATGTGCATGCTGTTCGGCCTGCCGGGCTTCGTGCAGGAGGCAGTCATCACCGCGCTCGACATCGCGGCCGACGCCGAGGGGCGTATCCGCGACTACTGCCGGACACGCCAGCAGCGCTTCGCCGCGGGCCTCGCCGGCATCGGCGGGTTGCGGCTCATCGAGCCCGAAGCCGGGATGTTCATGCTGATCGATGTGAGCGGCACGGGACTGACGGGCCGCGAGTTCGTAGCCGCGCTCTACGCCTCGCAGAAGGTCTCGCTGCTCGACGGCGCGGCCTTCGGCGCTGCGACCGCCGGCTGCGTGCGCGTGTGCTTTGCGACCGAAGAGGCCACGATCGACGAGGCCTGCGCGCGGATCCGGCGCTTCTGCGCGACGGAGCTGTCAGCCGCGCGCTGAGGGCCCTGCGACGGCGAGGCGCGCATGGCGCCGCCCGTAAGCGGCGTACAGGGCGAGGCCGAGGACGCTCCAGGCAAGGAGCTGCAGCCAGGTGCTCGCCGGCAGACTGAGCATCAGCGCCACACAACTGGCCGCGCCGAGCACGGGCACGAGCGGAACCCACGGCGTACGGAACGGACGCCGCGCCCCGGGATCGAGGCGGCGCAGCACCAGCACTCCGACGCACACCAGGGTGAAGGCCAGCAGCGTGCCGAGGGAGATGAGCTCGCCGAGTGCCCCGAGCGGCACGACGCCGGCGATCAGCGCGGCGGCTGAGCCCGTCAGCAGCGTGCCGAGCGCCGGTGTGCGGCGCGCACCGCTCACGCGGCCGAGCGCCGCCGGCAGCAGGCCGTCGCGCGCCATCGAGTAGAAGATGCGCACCTGACCGAAGATGCTGGAGAGCACCACGGACACGAGTCCGACGAGCGCGACGATGCTCACCAGCGCCTTGACCGACCCGAGGGGTACGTGCGCGGCCGACAGCGCGTAGTAGAGTGGATCGGCGACCGCCAGCGAGCGATAGTCGGCGAGGCCGGTGGTGACGATGCTGACACTGACGTAGAGAACCGTACAGACGAGCAGTGAGGCGAACAGGCTCCAGGGGAGGGTGCGCTGCGGGCAGCGCGCATCTTCCGCCAGCGTCGAGACGCCGTCGAAGCCCAGATAGGCGAAGAAAAGAATTCCCGCCCCGCGCGCCAGCCCCGACCAGCCGAACTGCCCGAAGCCGCCGGCATTCTCGGGAATGAACGGCCGCCAGTTGCCGGGGTGAACGTAGCGCGCGCCGACGACCACCAGCACGATGAGCGCGAGCACCTTGGCGAGCACGATCGCCGCGTTGACCGCGGCCGAAGTGCGCGTTCCGGCCAGCATGAGGGCCGTGCAGGCCAGCACCAGCGCGACCGCGGGCAGGTCGAACCAGGCGCCGGTCGCGACCAGGTGGCGCTGGGCGTCGAGCGCGAAGGGCGCCTGCGAAAGCAGCGTCGGAAAACCCACCCCGAGATCGCGCAGCGCCGCCTGCGCGTAGCCGGACCAGCTGATCGCCACGAGTGATGCGGAGAACAACCACTCGAGCACCAGGCTCCAGCCGATGACCCACGCGGGGAGCTCGCCGAGCGTCACGTAGGCGTAGGAGTAGGCGCTGCCCGAGATCGGCACCATGGCGGCGAACTCGGCGTAGCACAGGCCCGCCAGGAAGCAAGTGATGCTGGCGAGCACGAAGGCAAGCGACACCGCCGGACCCGTCTGGTGGGCGGCGACCTCGCCGGTGAGCGAGAAGATGCCGGCGCCGATGGTGCTGCCGACACCGAAGGCCGTCAGGCTCCAGAAGCCGAGCGTGCGCTCGAGGTGCGGACCGCGTTCCCCACGGCTCTCGGCGACGCACAGCGCGACGGACTTGCGCCGCAGGATCGCAAGGCCGCGAGCGCCCGTCACGAGCTACTTCGGAATGGTTCCCGTCGGGGTGAGCTTGTCGATGACGCCCGGCAGTGCCTGCGAGAGCTTCTGCGCCAGATCCTGCGGGCTCATGCCGGTCTTGGCGGCGAGCTGGGCGAGGACCGGACTGCTGCCGAAGACCTTGCTGATCTGCTCGGGCGAGATCGCCTGATTCGCCCCGGTCGACACCCAGGAGCGCGCCGTGGCGCCGAGCCCCTGACTCTCCAGCTGGCTCACGATCCCCTGCACTCCACCGTGCTGCTGAACGAACGTGTTCACCACGGTGGCCATTTCGGCGCCCACGACGCCGCCGATCAATCCATCGAGCAGTCCCATGATGCCTCCGCTTCGCGCGCCGGAGCTGGCGCCTGACGGTGCGCATTCTGCGCGGTGCGCCCGGCGCGCTCAAGAGCGGCGCGGCCGGCGCGCGGCGCCGCGGTGCGTCGCGGCCCCGCCGCCTGCTGCGCTGCTAACCGGTTTATTATATTATTATGACGACATTAAAAAGAGCGCCGCATCATGAGACAGGTGAGAACTCTTGGACTGCTCGGTACGGGGGTGATCGGCGGCGGCTGGGCGGCCCGCGCCCTGCACTTTGGCATCGATGTGGTGGCCGCGGACGTCAAGCCCGAGATGGAGGCGTGGATTCGCGGCGCGGTGGCCAACGCCGAGGGCGCCCTGTCGCGCCTCACCTTTGCGCCGCTGCCGCCGAAGGGCAAGCTGTCCTTCACGACCGATCTCAAGCTCATGGCACGCTCGGTCGACTTCATCCAGGAGAACATCCCCGAGCAGCTCGAGCTCAAGCAGCGCATCCTCGCCGAGGTGAGCCGTGAGGCGCCGCGGGACGTCGTAATCGCGTCCAGCACCTCGGGCCTCATGCCGAGCGATCTGCAGCGCGACATGGAGTCTCCCGAGCGCTTCCTGGTCGCCCACCCGTTCAATCCGGTCTACCTGCTGCCGCTCGTCGAGCTGGTGGGAGGGAAGGCGACCGCGCGGGACACCGTCGAGGCGGCGGCCGGCTTCTACACCTACATCGGCATGCATGCCCTGCGGGTGCGGCGCGAGATCCCGGGTCACCTGACCGACCGGCTGCAGGAGGCGCTGTGGCGCGAGATCCTGCACCTGGTGAACGACGGGGTCGCGACCACGGGCGAGCTCGATGAGTCGATCGTCTACGGGCCGGGCCTGCGCTGGGCCGGCATGGGCACGAACCTGATCTACCACCTGGCCGGGGGCGAGACCGGCATGCGCCACATGCTCAGGCAGTTCGGGCCGTGCCTCAAGTGGCCCTGGACCAAGCTCGAGGCACCGGAGCTCACCGAGCAGCTGATCGACCGCATGGTCGAAGGCACGGGCGCCCAGGCAGCCGGGCGCTCGATCCGCGAGCTCGAGAGGCTGCGCGATGACTATCTGGTGGCCATCCAGCAGGTACTGCGCCAATTCAACATCGGCGCCGGCGCGACGCTGCGCTCGCTCGAGGAGCGGCTGTACGAGGCCGGGGCGGCGGCGGTCCGGAGCACGATTGCGGCGGCCGGCACCGCAGCGGCCGCGCCGCTCAAGCTGCTCGAGACGGAAGTGCGTCCTGAGTGGATCGACTACAACGGCCACATGACCGACTCGCGCTACCTGCAGGTGTTCGGTGACGCCACCGATGCGCTGCTGCGCTACGCCGGAGTCGACGACGCCTACCGGCGCGCGGGGCGCACCCTGTACACCGTCGAGTCCCACGTGACGCATCAGGCCGAGGCACGCGCGCTCGAGCCGATCTACGTCACGAGCCGCGTGCTCGAGGTCGACGACAAGCGGCTGCGCCTCTTTCACGTTCTGCAGCGGCGGCGCGACGACGCCCAGGTGGCAACCGCCGAACAGCTCTATCTGCACGTCGACACCCGGGCCGGCAAGGCGGCGCCGATGGAGGCCGCGGTGCGCGAGCGCCTCGCGGCACTCGCGGCGGCGCAGGCACAGCTGCCGCAGCCGCGCGAGGCAGGCCGGCTCGCCGGCAAGGCGCGCTGATGCCGAAGATCGTCGATCACGAGCGCCGGCGCGACGAGATCGCCCTCGTCGCCTGCCGGGTCGTGGCGGAGTACGGCTTCGACCAGGCGACCATCGCCCGTATCGCACGCGAAGCCGGCTATACCACCGGCATGGTGGCGCACTACTTCGACACCAAGCAGGAGATCATCATCGCGGCGCTGCGCCTCATCCTGCGCCGCATCGAGGAGCGGCTCACGGCGGCGGCCGGGGAGGGCGATCGGGAGCTTCTGGCGCTGCTCACCGAGGCCTTGCCGGTCGATGCGACCCGCTTCACCGAGTGCGCATTCTGGACCGCGTTCTGGGGGCAGGTGTCGGCGGATGCGCGCCTGAAGCGCATCAACGCCTGGATGCACCGCGAGTACCTCAAGCTGTTCGAGCGCTGCCTGGCGCGCGGCTGGCGCGAGTGGCCGCAGTGGTCGCCGCAGATCCGCGCGCAAGTACTGCGCTCGGTGGTCACCTTCATCAACGGCCTCACCGCGAGCGTGGTGGCGAGCCCGCGCGAATGGCCCGCGGCGCGTCAGATCGGGCAGCTGCGGCTGCAGCTCGAGATGCTGCATGCATGGGCGGCGGGCGCCGTGATCGCCGGCCCGGTGCGCCGCAGCCGCCGGGCCGCCGCAGCCATTGCTTAAGGAGTGCACCGTGGATTTCAGTCTGAGCGAAGAGCAGCAGCTGATCGTCGACAGCACGCGCAAGTTCGTGCGCGAGGAGCTCGTGCCTCACGAGAGCGAGGTCGAGGAGACCGGGGCGGTGCGCCCCGAGCTCTATCGCGAGCTGCGTGCCAAGGCGCAGGCGGCCGGCCTGTTCTCGGCCAACATGCCCGCGGAAGTCGGCGGCGCCGGTCTCGAGGGCGTCGCCTGGGTGCTGTACGAGAAGGAGCTCGGGCACACGAGCTACGCGCTGCAGTACGGCTGCGTGGCGCGTCCGTCCAACATACTGCTTGCCTGCGGCGGCGAGCAGCGCGAACGCTACCTGCTGCCTGCGGTGCGCGGCGAGCGCACCGAGTGTCTGGCGATGACCGAGCCGCAGGCCGGATCGGACCTGAGGGGCATGAAGACGACCGCCCGCGAGCAGGGGGGCGATTTCGTCATCAACGGCACCAAGCATTTCATCAGCCACGCCGATCACTCGGACTTCGTCATCCTGTTCGCCGCCAGCGGCGAGGAGCAGGGCCCGCGCGGCAGCAGGAAGCTGATCACCGCGTTCCTGGTGGACATGGGAACGCCGGGCTTCACGGTACGGCGCGGCTACCGCAACGTCTCCCATCGGGGCTACACCAACAGCATCCTCGAGTTCAGCGACTGCCGCGTACCGAAGTCGGCGGTGCTCGGGGAGGTTCACCAGGGCTTCGAGGTTGCCAACACCTGGCTAGGCGCGACGCGGCTGCAGGTCGCGGCCAACTGCCTGGGCCGCGCCGAGCGGGCGCTCGCACTCGCCACGCAGTGGGCGGCCGACCGCCGCCAGTTCGGTCAGCAGATCGGCAAGTTCCAGGGCGTTGCCTTCAAGCTCGCCGACATGGCGGTCGAGCTGCGCGCGGCGGAGCTGCTCACGCTCGAGGCGGCCTGGAAGCTCGGCGAGCACACCGCCACCGACACTGACATGGCGATGGCGAAGCTCAAGGCGAGCGAGATGCTGGCCATGGTGGCGGACGAGGCGCTGCAGATTCATGGCGGCATGGGGCTCATGAGCGAGCTGCCGCTCGAGCGCATCTGGCGCGACGCACGCATCGAGCGCATCTGGGACGGCACCAGCGAGGTGCAGCGTCACATCATCTCGCGCGCCCTGCTGCGTCCGCTCGGAGGCTAGCGGCGACCCTGGCGGCGCGCGGCCCTGCCCGTGCCTACCGGCCCTTCCACACGGGCTTGCGCTTCTCCGAGAAGGCGCGCGTGCCTTCCTTGAGGTCCTCCGAGCGGATCACCTTCTGCACGGCATTCAGCGCATCGTGCACTTCGAACGCCTGGTGCTCGGGAACCATCTCCGTGTGGCGCAGCAGCTGCTTGATCGCAGGAAACAGCAGCGGCGGCCCGTCGGCCAGCTGCTGCGCGATCTCGCGAGCTTTGGCCACGGCCGCGCCCTTGGGCACCACATGGTTGGCGAGGCCCCAGTGCTTGGCCTCCGTGGCGTCCATCCAGCGCCCGGTCATGAGGAACTCCACCGCCACGTGATAGGGGATGCGGCGGCGCAGCTTGATGGTGCCGGCGTCTGCCAGCACACCGACATTGATCTCGGGGAGCGCGAAGCGCGCGTGCTCCTCCATCACGATGATGTCGGTGCCGAGCACCAGCTCCATGCCGCCCCCGCAGGCGATGCCGTTGACTGCCGCGATGATCGGCTTGTCGAGGTTGCGCGGGTAGTTGAGGCCGCCGAACCCGCCGGCGCCCCAGTCGGTATCGGACTCCTCGCCGGCGGCGGCGCCCTTGAGGTCCCAGCCGGCGCTGAAGAAGCGCTCGCCACCGCCGGTCAGGATCGCGACACGCAGCGTCGCATCGTCGCGGAACTGCTCGAACACCTTGTTGAGGCGGCGGCTGGCCGCGAGGTCGATGGCGTTCGCCTTGGGACGGTCGAGCGTCACCTCGAGGACCGCGCCATTGACTTTGGTAAAGACGCCGCCGGTGGAACTGTTGTTGAGGTCTGACATCTTGCTGTTACTCCGCCAGGCGGATCAGGGCATCGACCGCCACCGCGCCCGAGGGCCGCACGATGACGGGATTGATGTCGAGCTCCGCCAGTGTCCCGAGATTGGCCTGCGCGTAGCGGGCGCAGGCGAGCGCGGTCTCGACCAGCGCCGGCACATCGCCGGCCGGCCGGCCGCGGAAGCCGCGCAGCAATTTTGCCACGCGCAGCCGCCCGAGCGCCGCCTCGACGGCTGCCGCATCGAAGGGCGGCAGCAGCGTGACCGAGTCGCGCAGCAGCTCGGTGAACACACCGCCGGCACCGAGTACCAGCAGCTGTCCGAACTGGGGATCGACGGTCACACCGATCAGAACCTCGGCTACCCCGTCGGTGACCATCGATTCGATCAACAACGTGTCCGAGAGCGCCGCGAGGCGCTCGGCCGCCTGGGTAGCCTCGGCGCCGCTGCGCACGTTGAGCACCACACCGCCAAGTTCGGATTTGTGCTCGAGCGCGGGACCTGTCGCCTTCATGACCACGGGAAAGCCGAGCGCCTCGGCGGCTTCGCGCGCATTGCGCAGGGGCACCACCGCCGAGCGCGGCACCTGCACGCCATAGGCAGCGAGGGCTGCCTTGGCGTCGTGCTCGGTGAGCGCGCGGGTACGCTCCCCGAGCTGGTGCGGACGCCGCAGTTCTGGGCGCGTGGCGCTGCGCCAGGTCTCGCCGACAGCGCCCGCAAGGTCGAGGGCCTCGAGCGCTTCCCGCTGGCCCTGCAGCGGCACGACTCCCGCCGCGAGGCATCGCTCGCGGGTCGCGGCGGGGAGCGACTCGGGGAGCGAGGAGATCACCGTGCCGCGGCTCGGCGCGCCCGCGCAGGCGGCGACGAACTCCTCGATACCGTGAAGATAGGCGCTGGGGTCGGCCTGACCTTCGGGGGGACAGTCGATCATGAAGCCGACGGCGTCGTAGCCGGCGCGCTGCGCCACCGAGAACATCGCGCGCATACGCGGCCGGTCGAACCACACGTAGGTCTGAAAATCGAACGGGTTGCCGAGCGCGACCCGGTCGGTGAGGATCTCGCGCAGGCTCGCGGCATCTGCCGAGGGCAGCGGCGGGAACTCGAGCCCGAGCTGGCGCGAATTGTCGGCGGTCATCGCCATGTCGCCGCCCGAGGCGCCCATGACGAGCACGCGCTTACCCGGGAGCGGGCCGCCGCAATGAAATATCTTCAGCGTCTCACACAGGGTGCCGAGAGAATCGCAGCGCGCGATGCCCGCCTGGCGGCAGAAGGCGTCGAAGGCGGCATCGGCGCCGGCGAGCGCGCCGGTGTGCGTATGCGCAGTGCGGGCAGCGGCCGCGGTCCGTCCGGCCTTGACGAGAGCGATCGGCTTGCCGGCGGCACGCGCTGCGGCGGCGGCGCGCGCGAAGCGGCTGGCGTCCCTGACACCCTCGAGGTAGAGGCCGAAGGCGCTGACGCGCTGGTCGGCGGTGAGCAGCTCGATCAGGTCTTCGGCGGCCAGGCGAGTCTGGTTGCCGACGGTGAGAACCATGCCGATCGGGAGCGAGCGGCCGTTGAAGAGCAGATTGAGCGAGATCGTGCCGCTCTGGCAGATGAGCGCCACGCCGCGTTCGCGGCGCGCGCCCACCACCTGGTCGGGCCAAAGCGCCGCGCCGTCGAAGAAGTTGATGAAGCCGTAGCAGTTCGGCCCGAAGAAGGGCAGCTCGCCGGCGCTCGTCAGCAGCTCGTCGGTGAGACGCCGGCCCTCGGCGGTGCCGGTCTCGGAGAAGCCGGCGGCGAAGCAGACAAAGCCGCCGGCTCCGCGCGCGGCGAGTGCGGCGGCGAGCGCCGGCGCCTCGCGATTCGGCGCGGCGAGGAAGGCGGCATCCGGTGCCCCGGGCAGCTCGGCGATCGAACGGAAGTACCGTTGCCCAGTGGTCGAGGGGCGCGTCGGGTGGACTCGCCAGAGCTCGCCCTGGTACCCGATCCGGCGGCTCGCGGCGGCCACGGCGTCCGCCCATTCGCCGCCGATCAGCGCGACGCTGCGCGGCGCCAGCAGCCGCTGCATGGCGCGCGGCTTCATCGACGCGCGCCGGCCGCGAGGCTCAAGGCGCGCGATCCGGGCCCGAAGTCGCCGGCGGGAGCGGCGGCAGCGAGCGCGGCGATCGCGGCAGCGACCTCGGACGGAAAGGGCTCGGAGCCGGGGTTTTCGCCCTGACGCACGTGCAGCAGCATGAACTCGACGGTCGCCGCCACCGTGCCATCCGGCGCGCGGCGCAGCGTGAAGCCTGCGTGCAGGCGCTTGCGATCGCTGCCGAGGATGGTTACCTCGACCACGATGTGCTCGCTCTGCTTCACCTCGTGCAGGTAGTGGACGTGCATCTCGAGTGTATAGAGGGTGCAGCGGGTGCGCTCACGGTAGGCGGCATCGATCCCCACCCGGTCCATGAGGGCGTCGCAGGCGCTGCTGGCGATCAGACTGTAGTAGGCGTCGCGCACGTGGCCGTTGTAGTCGATCCACTCCGGCAGCATCGCCGTCTCGTAGATGGGAATTCCGGCCACGGCGGGAATTCGTGTCCGCTCAGTGGATCTTGAGGCGCTCGCGCGCCTCGGCGGCACTGACCACACGGGCGCCCATGGCCTCGATGATGCCGCGCGCCTTCTCGACCAGCTGGGCGTTGCTCGCATAGACGCCGCGGCTCAGATACAGGTTGTCCTCGAGGCCGACGCGCACGTTGCCGCCGAGCAGCACCGATTGCGCCGCCCACGGCATCTGCATGCGGCTCACCGCGAACGAAGTCCACACGCACCCCGGCGGCAGGTAGTTGACCATCGCGAGCAGGTGCGCGGTGTCGGCCGGCACGCCGTAGGGGATGCCGGTGCACAGCTGGATGAGCGCCGGTGCGCCGATCAGCTCCTCCTTGATGAGCTGCTTGACGAACCAGAGGTTACCCGTGTCGAACACCTCGAGCTCGGGCTTGACGCGCAGGTCGCGCAGGATGGCCGCGCCCTTACGCAGGTAGTTGGGGGTCGAGACGTAGGCGCGATTGCCGTCGCCGAAGTTGAGCGAGCCGCAATCGAGCGTGGCGATGTCCGGACGGTACAGTCCCTCCTGGCACAGGTCGATCACGTGGCGCATGCGATCTTCCTGGCTGACGAAGTCGCTGCCCTCGGCCGGCGTGTCCGCCAGCCCGCGGTCGCCGACGCAGATGTAGCCGCCCATGCCGCAGGTGAGGTTCACGATCACATCGACCTTGCTCTCGCGGATGCGCTTCACTACCTCGCGGTAGTGGCGTGTCGCCATGCTGAAGGCCCCGGTCTCGGGATCGCGCACGTGGATGTGCACTATGGCGGCCCCGGCGCGCGCCGCCTCCACCGCGGAGGCCGCGATCTGCTCCGGGGTGATCGGACAGTGAGGGCTCTTGGTAACCTTGGTATCGTCGCCGGTGATGGCGCAGGTGATGATGACGTCGGAGTTCATGACGGCCCTCGGCTGCGGCGCGGGTAACGTGGTAATATTATGGCGATAATAATATAGCGGAGCGGCGCGGCGCGGCAAGCCACGCACTGACATAAGGAGCGACCATGCAGACTCAGTTGCTGATCGGCGGGCGGCTCACGGGCGGCGAGGGCCCGGCGGAAACGGTACTCGACGCGGCGAGCGGCGCAGCAATCGCCTCGGTGGCCTCGGCGAGCGCCGAGCAGGTCGAGGCGGCGGTGTCCGCCGCGGAGGCGGCCTTCGCCGGCTGGGCCGGGACGGCGCCGCGCGAGCGTGCCGCGGCGCTCCTGAGGATCGCCGATGCTCTCGAGCGCGATGCCGCCGCCTACGCGAGTCTCGAGTCGCGCAATACCGGTAAGCCGCTCGCGGCGATGCTGAACGACGAGATGCCCGCGATCGCGGACGTGTTCCGCTACTTCGCCGGGGTCTGCCGCGTCCCCCAGGGACTGGCGGCCGGCGAATACCTGCCGGGGTACACCAGCATGATCCGGCGCGACCCGGTCGGCGTCGTCGGCTCGATCGCACCCTGGAACTATCCCCTGATGATGGCGGCCTGGAAGCTCGGGCCGGCGATCGCCGCCGGCAACACCGTTGTCCTGAAGCCTTCCGAGATGACGCCGCTCACGGTCCTGAAGCTCGGCGAGCAGCTCGCCGAGCTCCTGCCGCCCGGCGTCGTCAACATCGTCTGCGGCCGCGGCGAGCCCGTGGGCAGCGGCATCACGGGCCACCCGCGCGTGCGCATGGTCTCGCTCACCGGGGATGTCGGCACCGGCCAGAAGGTGCTGGCCGCGGCGGCGGGCAATCTCAAGCGCACGCATCTCGAGCTCGGCGGCAAAGCGCCGGTCATCGTCTTCGACGACGCCGATCTCGAGGCGGTGGTGGCCGGAGTGCGCACCTTCGCCTTCTACAACGCCGGCCAGGACTGCACCGCGGCCTGCCGCCTGTACGCGGGCGAGCGCATCTACGAGCGGCTGGTGGCGGACCTGACCGGCGCGGCGCGCAGCATCCGCGTCGGCACCCAGCAGGAGACGGGTGTCGAGATGGGCCCGCTGATCTCGGAGAGGCAGCGCGAGCGGGTCGCGGGCATGGTGGCGCGGGCGGCGGCCGCCGGGCACATGGAGGTCACGACCGGCGGCGCCAGGCGCGCCGGCGCTGGCTTCTTCTACGAGCCGACGGTGATCGCGGGCGCGCTCCAGGCAGATGAGATCGTGCAGCGCGAGGTGTTCGGGCCGGTGGTGTCGGTCACGCGCTTCAGCGATGCGGAGCAGGCCGTACGCTGGGCCAACGATTCGGAGTATGGGCTCGCCTCCTCGGTATGGACGCGCGACGTCGGGCGTGCCATGCAGGTCGCGGCGCGGCTGCAGTACGGCGCCACCTGGATCAACACGCACTTCGCCACCGTGAGCGAGATGCCGCACGGCGGCTTCAAGCGCTCGGGCTACGGCAAGGATCTGTCGGTGTACGCGCTCGAGGACTACACGGTGGTGCGGCACGTGATGGTGAAGCTGTAGCTTGAAGCTCGCATCGGGCATTGCGCTGCGCTCTCCTGCGGCGCGCGAGCCCGGGGCGCGCATCCCTGTGCGCCCGCTCGGCGCTGCGCGCCTCGCCCTGGCATTCGTCTCCGTGCTGGCGCTCGCCGGCTGCGGCGGCGGCGCGCGCCACGGCGGCGAGCAGGCGGTGCTGCACGTCTACAACTGGGCGGATTACATCGGTACGGATACGATCGCCGAGTTCGAGCGCACGAGCGGAATCCGGGTGGAGTACGACACCTACGACTCCGACGAGACGCTCGAGGCGAAGATGATGGCGGGCGACTCGGGCTATGACATCGTCAGCACCTCGACCGACTACTTCGCGCGCCAGATCAAGGCCGGCATCTACCAGCCCCTCGACCGCAGCAAGCTCTCCAACTGGGGCAATCTCGATCCCCACGTGCTCGCGATCGAGGCCGCCGCCGACCCCGGCAACCGCTACGCCGTTCCCTACCTGCACGCGGTCAATGGCTTCGCGTACAACGTCGACCTGATACGGGCGCGCATGCCCGACGCGCCGGTCGACAGCCTGGACCTGATCTTCAAACCTGCGATTCTGGCGCACTTTGCCGACTGCGGCGTGTCGTTCCTGGATTCCCCCGAGGACGTGCTGCAACTGGCGCTCAACTATCTGCACCTCGATCCCAACACCCAGAGCGCCGCCGACTACGCCCGCGCGGAGCAGCTGCTGCTCGCTGTGCGGCCCTACATCAAGGCCTTCGACTCCTCCGAGTACATGAACGGGCTCATCAACGGCGAGTTCTGCATCTCGATGTCGTGGTCCGCCGACTACTCGACGGCGAGCGCACGAGCCCGGGCCGCAGGGGCGGACGTGCACTTGCGGTTCACCGTGCCGAAGGAGGGCGCCAACGGCACCTACGACGCGCTGCTGATCCCGGCCGATGCGCCGCATCCCGGCAACGCCCACCGCTTCCTCAACTTCATCCTCGAGCCGAAGGTGATCGCGGCCATCACCAACGAGATTCACTACGGCAACGACAATCGCGCCGCCGACCCCTACGTCGACCCGCAGATCCTGCACGATCCGACCATCTACCCGACCCCGGAGGTCGAGGCGCGCCTGTATCACTCGCAGGAGGTCGGGCCGGCGCTCGAGCGCATCCGCACGCGTACCTGGACGCGACTGAAAACGGCGCTCTAGGTCGGGCACATCCATGTGCCGGGGCTCACCGCTCCGCGAGCTGCAGCTCGAGCGCGCGGCGCCGTTCGGCCCTGCGCATCAGCCAGCCGGCGGCGAGGATCAGTACACCGACTCCGCAGACGATGAGGCTCGCGAGCGCGTTGATGTCGGGACTCACCCCGAGTTTTACCTTCGAGTAGATCACCATCGGCAGGGTGCTCGCGCCCGGGCCGGATACGAAGCTCGAGATCACCAGGTCGTCGAGCGACAGCGTGAAGCACAGCAGCCAGCTCGAGACGATCGCCGGCGCGATGATCGGCAGCGTGATCTCGAGAAAGGCGCGCGCGGGGTGCGCGCCGAGATCCATGGCAGCCTCCTCCAGTGAGCGGTCGGCGCTCGCGAGCCGCGCCTGCACCGTGATGGTTACGTAGGCCGTGCAGAAGGTGACGTGCGAGATGACGATGGTGGTGAAGCCGCGGTGCGGCCAGGAGATGAGCTGCACCATCGACACGAACAGCAGCAGCTGGGTGATGCCGGTGATGATCTCCGGCATCACCAGCGGTGCGTTCACCATTCCGGTGAGCAGCAGCCGGCCGGGGAAGCGCGCGAAGCGCACCAGGGCGATGGCGGCCAGCGTTCCGAGCAGCACCGCCGCGGTCGAGGCGCTCACCGCCACCTCGAGCGACAGCAGCGCCGCCTCGAGCAGCTGGCGGTTGTGCCACAGCGCGCCGTACCAGGCGGTGGAGAAACCTCCCCAGACATTGACGAGCGGCGAGGCGTTGAATGAATAGCCGACCAGCACCAGGATCGGGACGTAGAGGATCGCGATGCCAAAGCACAGCACCGAGAAGAGAAACAGCGAGCCGCGCCGCTCCACGGAGTCTCAGGCCTCGAGCTGGCGGACGTTGTAGTACTGGTAGACGGCGATCGGGCCGACCAGCAGCAGGAGAAAGGCGATCGCCACGGCGGCGGCCACCGGCCAGTCGTGATTGCCGAAGAACTCGTCCCACAGCACTCGGCCGATCATGAGGTTGTTCGGGCCGCCGAGGAGCGAGGGGATGACGAACTCGCCCACCGCCGGGATGAACACCAGCATCGAGCCGGCGATCATTCCCGGGACCGACAGCGGCAGCGTGACATCGAGAAAGGCGCGCCACGGGGGGCTGCCGAGGTCGGCGGCTGCCTCGAGCAGCGTCGCGTCGAGCTTCTCGAGCGTCGCGAACAGGGGCAGCACCATGAAGGGCAGATAGGAATAGATGATGCCGAGATAGACCGCGAGACTGGTGCGCATGATGCGCAGCGGATGATCGATGAGCCCGAGATCGAGCAGGACGGTGTTGAGCAGGCCGTTGTCGCGGATGATGCCCTCGAGGGCGTAGACGCGCAGCAGGAACGAGGTCCAGAAGGGCAGCATGATGACGAGCAGCAGCACGCTCTGGGTAGCGCGCGGCGCCTGCGCGATCGCGTAGGCCATGGGGTAGCCGAGCGCCAGACAGATGAGCGTGGAGAACAACGCCGTGCGCAGCGAGTAGAGGTAAGCGACCCCGTACACCTGGTCGCTGAAGAGGTAGCGATAATTCGCGAGCGTCGCGGCGAGCTGCAGGCCGCGGGCGTGCGTCCAGGTCAGCACGTCGGTGAACGGCGGTACGCGGGCGGCGGTCTCGGCGAAGCTGATCTTGAAGGCGAAGGCGAACGGCACGAGGAAGAACAGCAGCAGGAAGATGAGCGGCGGCAGAATGATGAGCCAGCGGCCCGCGCTTCCGGTCGTTCTCATGGTATGTGCGCGCTGCGTCCGGTTACCCGGGAACTATTGTGCGGGATTAGGCCGCCGCCCGGTAGGACGCGCGCCTTTGAGGGGCGCCGGGCGGCTAGCCGGCGCGGCGCGGCGGGCGGCGGGTGCGCTCGCGCACGGGGGCGGGGAACTGGCCGGGGAACACCGAGCGCAGATAGGCGAGGGCACGCGCTACCAGCGCGCGCCGCTCGATGTTCTGCTCGTTCTGGAAGGCAATTCCCTGCCACAGCACCTCGAGCACGCCGATCAGCCCGAGCGCCACCGCGTCGGCATCGAGATGGGTCGTGCCCGTCTGGGCGATCAGCTCGCGCGTCAGCTCGCGGACCAGCGCGGCGAAATCCTCGTCCTTCTGCCCGCAGATCTCGAGATACTCCTGGCGTGAGCTGGCCTCGCCCCAGAAGGAGTACCAGACCGACACCTTGCGGGGACTGGCGATCTCGGGGTCCAGGTACAGCTCGACCAGCAGGCCGAGCGCTACGACCGGGGAATGCTTCAGCGCGGCCACGGGCTTGAGCACCCGCTGCTCGAACTCGGACGCGAGGTACTCGAGGGCCGCAACGAGCATCGCCGCCTTGGACTTGAAGTAGAAACGCACGATGCCTGGCGACAGCCCGGCGAGGGCCACCACCCGGCTGACCGTGGTGCGCGAGGGTCCGTAGATATGCAGTGCCGAGATGCAGGCCTCGATGAGGCGCTGCCGTGCGCGCACCCGCCCGGGGCGCGCGCCGTCCCCGGAGGCTGCCGCCAGCGCCGCTGAGGACGGAATCGACACGCGCCGCGACACCGCCGGCTCAGGCAAAGCGCGCCGGCGCACTGGGCAGGCGTACCTCGGGGATGCGCGCGCGCAGCAGGTTGTGAAACTCGAGCATCCATTTCTCGATCTGCGACAGCGGGCCGGGCCGATAGTGGCTGTCGGCGACGCCGCGCTGCAGCCGCTCGCACAGCTCCCGGTCCTCGTCATTCACCTGCATGTTGATGCGGTTGCCGAGCCAGCGCACCAGCCGCATCTCGCGCCGCCCGTCGGGCCGGCCGAAGGAGGCGCTCCTGATCAGCGCCTTGCCGGGTCCGCGCGGCAGCACCTGAAAGAAATCCATCTGCTCGGGGAAGATGTCGATGCCGTGGTTGGGCAGATAGCTGTAGAAGCGCCAGCTGCGGCGCTCGCGCTCCGGCAAGTGCGGCGCGGTCACCTCGCCGACGTACTTCTGATAGAGGCGCTCGCTCCAGCGCGGCGAGGGCGTGTCGCGCATCCAGCTGATGCCGCGTCCGATGCCGGGCACGCCGCGCTGATCCTCGTAGTCGGGCGTGAACATGCGCGACAGGCCCGGATGGCCGATCGGCACGTGATAGGACTCGAGATAGTTGTCCATCGCGATCTTCCAGTCGACGTTCCACTCCTCGCGGAACAGGGGCTGCGTCGGGACGAGCTCCTCGAGGCGGTAGGGTGCCAGCTCCTCCATGAGCGGCGCCCACGCCTGCGACGGTGGTGGCGGCGGCTCGGCGGCGAGGCATAACCAGACGAAGCCGAGTGCCTGCTCGCAGTGCACGTGCCCGAGCCCGTGCTCGCGCAGGTCGAGATCGGGAAAGCTGTCGCGCGCGGGAGTCGCGAGCAGCGACCCGTCGTAGCGGTAGCTCCAGCCATGGTAGGGGCAGGTGATGCGCCCGGGACAGTGCCCCGCACCCTCGAGCAGGCGCGTGCCGCGATGCCGGCAGGTGTTGGCGAAGGCGCGGATCGCGCCGCTCCCATCGCGCAGCACGATCACGCTGTCGCTCGCCAGCTCGAAGGTGACGTAGTCCCCGGCGCGCGGGATCTGGCTCACGTGACAGGCGATCTGCCAGCTGGGCCTCAGGATCCGCTCGAGCTCGAGTCGGGTCATTTCGGGATGGTTGTACACCCAGGCCGGCAGGGAGCGCGCGGGCGCGGCCGGCGGGGCTTCGAGCGGACGGGCGCTGGGGGAGCTCATGGGGGGCACTCCTGGCTGCTTCTATACAGCTGTTTAATTTTACCCCAAAAAACTATATGATTATATAGTCGGGTTGGTTTCCGGACGGCCGGAATGTTGTCCCGAAAGGCACCACTGGGGAGCGAGGCCGCCATGGCGAGAACCATGACCAGGAACCACGAGCACTTCCGGCGGGCCCTCACGAGGCTGCCTCTCGGCGTGGCGTCGAATTTCCGCTACTGGGGCGAGGACCGCACCATCTACGTCAAGGAGGGGCGCGGCGCGCGCATTACCGACCTCGACGGCAACGTCTACGTCGACTACCGCATGGGCTATGGCCCCTCGATCCTCGGCTACGCCGATGCGCGCGTGGACGCCGCGGCGCGCGAGGGCATGAAGGTCGGCGGTGTGTTCGCTCTCTCGACCGAAGCCGAGTACGAGGTCGCGGAGCGCATCGCGCGCATGGCGCCGGCCGCCGAGCTGGTGCGCTTCTCCAACTCCGGCACCGAGGCGGTGATGGCGGCGCTGCGCCTGGCGCGCGCCTACACCAGGCGCGACGACTACGTGATCCTCGAGGGCAGCTACCACGGGCTGTTCGATGCGGCCATGTGGTACACACCCATGGACAAGTGGCAGAAGGTGGGCGATCCCGAGGTGCATCCCTACAGCGAGGGCGTGCCGCTGTCGACGCGCCAGTTCGCGCACTTCGTGCAGGCCAACGACGCCAACCAGCTCGAGGACGTCTTCAAGCGCCACGGCGACCGCATCGCCTGTCTGCTGGTCGAGCCGATCATGGGTAACTGTCTCGGCATCGCCGCCGAGCCGTCCTACGTGCGCGCGGCGCGCGAGCTGTGCGACCGTTACGGCGTGGTGATGATCATCGACGAGGTCAAGACCGGCTTCCGAGTGGCGCGCGGCGGCGTGCAGGAGCTCTACGGGGTGCGCGCGGACCTGTGCACCTTCGCCAAGGCGATCGCCAACGGCTATCCGATCTCGGTGCTCGCGGGGCGCGAGGACATCATGCGCAAGCTCGGCAAGGGCGTCGCTCACGGCGGCACCTACACCGCCCACCCGGTGTCGCTGGCGGCCGCCGCCAAGACGCTCGAGATCCTCGCCGAGACCGATGCGCTCGCCCAGCTCGCGGCCTACGGCACGCGCTTGCGCAGCGGCATGAGCTCGATCCTGAAGGCGCGCGGCATTGCCCACAGCTTCGTCGGCCATCCCTCGATGAGCGGTCTGTACTTCGCGCACGATCCGCCGCGCACTTACCGCGACTGGAAAGGCAGCGACTACACCTTCTACGACGCCACCGCGAAGGTGCTGCACGACGAGTGCGTCCTGTGCGAGCCCGACTCGCGCGAGCCGTGGTTCGTCTCGGCAGCGCACGATGAGTCCTGCCTCAAGGACACACTGCGCGCCTTCGAGATCGCAATCGACCGCACCCTGGACGCGTTGCCCGGCACGCGCCGCACCGAGTTCGGCCTGATGCGCGGTGAGCCGGCGGCGTGAGCCGCCGCGCCGCCAGCCGCCACGACGCGATCGTGGTGGGCGCCGGACACAACGGGCTGGTGGCGGCCTGCTACCTGGCGCGCGCCGGGCTCGACGTCCTGGTGCTGGAGCGCAACCCCTACATCGGCGGCGCGGCCGTGAGCCGCCGGCTCTACGACGGCTTCACCTATTCGAACTGCTCCTACGTCTGCAGTCTGCTGCGGACCGAGATCATCCGCGCACTCGAACTGCCGCGCTTCGGGCTGCAGATCATCCCCTACGAGGGCGGCTGCACCCTGATGCGCGGTGGCGGGCACCTGGCGCTCTACGACAATCACGATGCCCTGCGGCGCGAATTCGCGCGCCATTCCCGCCGCGACGCGGAGGCCTACGACCGCTTCGTGCGCGACATGCTGCGCCACTGCCGCTTCATCAAGCCGCTGCTGCTGCGTACGCCGCCCGATCCCACCTCGTTCCGGCCCCGCGACCTGCGCGAGCTGCTGTGGCTCGGCCGGCACTTCGGCCGGCTGGGCGAAGCGCGCCTCTACGACACGCTGCGCTTCTTCACCATGAGCTGCGCGGACATGCTGGAGGAGTACTTCGAGAGCGAGATCGTCAAGGCGCATCTCGCCGGCAGCTCCATCATCGGGACGGCGCTCGGGCCGCGTTCGCCCGGCAGCGCCTACGTGCTGCTGCACCACTATATGGGGAGCATCGACGGTGCGGTGGGCGCCTGGGGCTTCGCGCGCGGCGGCATGGGGGCGATCACGCGCTCGCTCGCCGCCTCGCTCGCGGCGAGCGGTGGCGCGGTGCGCGCCGAGGCGCCGGTCGAGCGGATCACGGTGCATAATGGGCGTGCCACCGGAGTCGTGCTCGCCGGTGGGGAAGAGATCCGCGCGCCCCTCGTGGTGTCGAATCTCGACGTGAAGCGCACCTTCCTCGAGAGCATAGAGGCCAAGGAGCTGCCGGCGGAGTTCCTCGAGCAGGTGCGCAACTTCAAGATCCGCGGCTCCTCGGGCAAGCTCAACATCGCGCTCGACGGCCTGCCACAGTTTCCGGCGATTCCGCAGGGCTCGCCGTGCACGCGCGGCGACATGCACGTGACCGACAGCCTCGAGATGCTGGAGCGCGGCTACGACGACTGGAAGGAGGGGCGCTGGTCGAGCTCGCCTTACGTCGACATGCTGATTCCCTCGCAGATCGATCCCACCATGGCGCCGGAGGGCAAGCACTACATGTCGGTGTTCGTGCAGTACTGCCCGTACCGCCTGGCCGACGGAGAGTGGACGGCGGCGAAGCGCCAGGCGTTCGGCGCGACGGTGATCGATGCGATCGCGCGCCACAGCCCGAACTTCCGCGATCTGATCCTGCACGCCGAGATCCGTACCCCGCAGGACATCGAGAACGAAGTGGGTCTCACCGAGGGCAACATCTTCCAGGGCGAGCTGACCTTCGATCAGCTGCTGTTCAACCGTCCGCTGCCGGGCTACGCGCAGTACCGCGCGCCCCTCAAGGGGCTCTACATGTGCGGCGCCAGTACCCACCCCGGAGGTGGGGTGATGGGCGCCCCGGGCGCCAACGCGGCCGGGGAGATCCTGCGGGATCTCGGGAGACACTCATGAGCGCGGCCGGGTCGGCAGCGGCGCGTTACGACTGCATCGTCATCGGCGGCGGCCACAACGGTCTCACCTGCGCGGCCTACCTGGCACGCGCCGGACGCTCGGTGCTGGTGCTCGAGGCGGCCGAGCGACTCGGGGGGGCCGCGGTGACCCGCGAGTTCGCGCCGGGCTTCCGGGTATCGGCCTGCGCGCATCTGCTGCATCTGATGCCGGGCAAGCTCATGAGCGAGCTGGCTCTCCCATCCCACGGTCTCAGGCTCGCCGCCGAGCGCATGCCCACCATCGCGCTCTGCGGCGACGATGCGCACCTGCCGCTCGGCCCCGAGGGCGCGGCGTCGCTGGCCGCTCGCTCGCGGCACGACGCCGCCGCCTACCCGGCGTACCGCGAGCGGCTCGGCAGACTCGCCGCGGCTTTGCAGCCGCTGCTGAGTGCGACTCCGCCACGGCTCGGGAGCGAGGAGTGGAAGGATCGCGCGGCGCTGCTCGGGCTCGGATGGCGCTTGCGCGCGCTCGGCCGCCGCGACCTGCGCGAGCTGCTGCGCATCGGGTCCATGTGCGTGCAGGACCTGCTGGACGAGTATTTCGAGTCGCCGCTGCTCAAGGGCGCGCTGGCCTTCGACGCGGTGCTCGGCAGCAACTACGGACCGCGCTCACCGGGGACGGTGTTCACGCTGCTGTATCGCATGGCGGCGGCGGGTGAGGGGGCCGGGCTCGCACAGCCGGTGGGTGGGCTCGGGGCCTTGTCGGAGGCGCTCGGACGGGCGGCGCAGGCCGCAGGGGCCGAGATCCGCACGGGCGCACCGGTCGCGCGCATCCGGGTGCAGGACGATCGGGCGGCCGGCGTGGTGCTGCACTCGGGCGAGGAGATCGCCGCGCGCGCGGTGGTCTCGAGCGCCGACCCGAAGACGACCTTCCTGCGCCTGCTCGGCAGCGAGCATCTCGACGCCGGCTTCGTACGCCGCATCGTGCACCTGCGCGCGCGCGGACTCGCGGCGAAGCTCCATGTCGCACTCGACGGGCCGCCGCAGTTCGCGGGCCTCGGCGCAGCGGCGCTCGCCGCACGGCTCCTGTGGGCGCCGTCGCCGCAGCACATCGAGCGGGCTTACAACCACGCCAAGTACCAGGAGTACTCCTCGGCTCCGGTGCTCGAGATCACGACGCCGACGCTGGCCGACCCGACGCTGGCGCCGCCTGGCTGCCATGTGCTGTCCGTGGTGGCCCAGTACGCTCCCCATACCCTCGCCGGCGGCTGGGAGGGCGCACGTGGCGCCTTCACGGATCTGCTCCTCGACACGCTCGCGACGCTCGCGCCCGGGCTGCGCGCGCAGGTGCGGCACGCGGAGCTGCTCACGCCGGCGGACATCGAGCGCGAGTTCCGCATCACCGGGGGCCACTGGCATCACGCCGAGCTCGCGCTCGATCAGTTCTTCATGCTGCGGCCGGCTCCGGGCGTGGCGCAGTACCGCGCCCCGGTCGGCGGCCTCTATCTGTGCGGCGCGGGCTGCCATCCGGGCGGAGGCGTGATGGGGATCGCCGGACGCAACGCCGCGCGCCAGGTCGTGCAAGAGGCCGCCTGAGATGCTCACCGAGAGCGAAGCGCACTACCGCCGGCCGCTGCTGCCGACGCCGTTCCACGAGCGCTCGCGGCGCTCGAGCCAGGTCGACAGCTTCATTCCCTGGGCGGGCTACAGCACCGTCGACGTGTTCACGAGCGTCGAGCAGGAGTACTTCGCGATCCGCAATGCCGCCTCCCTCTACGACCTGACTCCGATGGTGAAGTACCGGATCGCCGGCCCCGACGCTCTGCGCTTTCTCAACCGCCTGATGACGCGCGACATCGGCAGGCTGCGTCCGGGACGGGTCGCCTATGTCGTCTGGTGCAACGATGCCGGGCACCTGATCGACGACGGTACGGTGTTCTGTCTGGGAGAGAACGAGTACCGGCTGTGTACTGCCGAGCGCCAGCTCGACTGGCTGCTCGACTCCGCGATCGGCTTCGACGTTGCGATCGCCGAGGTCACCGAGGATGTCGCGGCGCTCGCCCTGCAGGGGCCGACCTCGTATGCGGTGCTGCGCAAGGCCGGAGTCGCCGCAGTCGAGCGTCTCAAGCCCTTCGAGCTCGGGTGGTTCGTACTGCCGGCAGCGGACGATGCCCGGCTCATGGTGTCGCGTACCGGGTTCACCGGCGATCTCGGCTACGAGCTGTGGATGGAGCCGAAGGATGCCGAGCGGGTGTGGGACGCGCTCATCGAGGCGGGCCACACGCGCGGCATCCGTCCGGTGGGCTCGCGGGCGCTCAACATCGCGCGCATCGAGGCCGGGTTCCTCCTGCCGAATGTCGACTTCGTTCCGAGCGAGCACAGCATCTTCATCGGTACCGAGCGCTCGCCGCTCGAGCTCGGTCTCGGCTGGCTGGTCGACTTCGCCAAGGGGCACTTCACCGGACGGCGGGCGCTGCTCGCGCAGCAGCAGCGCGGCCTCGAGCGGCTGCTGGTCGGACTCGACGTCGAAGGCACCAAGCCGGCGCACAACGCGCTGCTCTACGGGGAGCGGAGCCTGCGGCGCCAGGCGGGCAGTGTCACTTCGGCGGTCTGGTCGCCCACCACCAAGCGCAACCTCGCGCTCGCGCTGGTTGACGCGCCTCATTTCGCCAGCGGCAGTACGCTGTGGGCCGAGATCTACCTGAGCCGTGAGCTGGTATGGGAGCGCAGAGTGGTGCGCGCGCGCGTGGTCGAGCGGCCTTTCTTCGCGCCCGAGCGGCGGCGCGCCACGCCGCCAGGGGAGTTTTGACATGAAGCTCGCATCGGACACTGCGGGGTGATCGCCACGCAACAAAAGCCGACCGCCGACCGCCCGTGGCTCGATCCCGCCGCCACGCCGCAGATCGTCATCGACGGGGTGAGCAAGAGCTACGCCGGCTTCAGTGCGGTCGAAGGCGTGAGTCTGAGCATCTACAAGGGCGAGATGTTCGCGCTGGTCGGCGCCTCGGGCTGCGGCAAGACGACGCTGCTGCGCATGCTGGCGGGCTTCGCCGAACCGACCAGCGGCAGCATCCTCATCGACGGCGTGCCGATGGTCGGGGTGCCGCCCTACGAGCGCCCGGTCAACATGATGTTCCAGTCTTACGCGCTGTTCCCGCACATGACCGTCGAGCGCAACGTCGGCTACGGCATCAGCCGCACCCGGATGGATGCCGCGACGCGCGCGAGCCGCATCCACGAGGCGCTCGAGATGGTGCAGTTGAGCCACGTCGCGGGGCGCAAGCCCCACCAGCTGTCCGGCGGGCAGCGGCAGCGTGTCGCGCTCGCGCGTGCGCTGATCCGCCGGCCCAAGGTGCTGTTGCTGGATGAGCCGCTGTCGGCTCTCGACAAGAAGCTGCGCGAGCAGACGCAATTCGAGCTGATGGACCTGCAGTACAAGGTCGGCATCACTTTCATCGTCGTGACGCACGACCAGGACGAGGCCATGGCGCTCGCGACGCGGATCGCGGTCATGGATCACGGCAAGGTGCTGCAGGTTGGTACGCCCGCGGAGATCTACGAGTTCCCGCGCAGCCGCTTCGTCGCGGACTTCGTCGGCACCACCAATCTGTTCGAGGGCACCGTCACGGCGTGCGAGCCGGGGCTGATCACCGTCCATTGCCCCGAGACCGGCTGTGACCTGCTGGTGGACGAGGACGGGAGTTTTGCGCCCGGTCAGCGCGTGTGGGTGGCGCTGCGGCCGGAGAAGATCCGCCTCGACAAGCAGCCGCCGGGCGGCGCGCGCACCAATCAGCTGCGCGGCATGGTGTGGGAGCTGGGGTATCTCGGCAACCGCTCCACCTACCGTATCAAGACGACGAGCGGCAAGATCGTCACTGCGTTCTCGCAGAACGAGCGGCGCACGTCCGAATGGGCGATCGACTGGAGCGACGAGGTATTCGTGAGCTGGGATGCGGATGCCGCGGTGCTGCTGCAGTCCTAGAACTTTGATAATTGACGAGACAGGGGAGATACACATGCTGAATGCAACCCGCACGACGACGAGGCTCGGCACGCTGCTGCTGACACTGCTGTGTACGTTGCTGCCGCTAGGCGCGGCACGCGCCGACGAGGCGCCGGCTGCTGCGCCCGCTGCCGCACCGAGCGCGCCTGCCTCCAGCGAGGCCCAGGGCCCGCTCAGGGAAATCATCGTGACGGCCACCCGCCGCGAGGAGTCCCTCAGCAAGGTGCCGATCAGCGTCACCGCCCTCAGCCAGTCGGACATGGACGCTCGCGGCATCAAGGACATGCAGGACATCGTGCGCTTCGTCCCCGGCGTTTCGATCGACACTTCCGGAACGAACGCGATCTCGATCCGTGGCATCTCCTCCTCCGCCGGTGCCGGCACCACCGGCATCTACATCGACGACACGCCGATCCAGATGAGGAGCCTGGGCTTCAATCCGGACGACACGCTGCCGAAGACCTTCGACCTGGAGCGGGTCGAGGTGCTGCGCGGGCCGCAGGGGACGCTGTTCGGCTCGGGCTCGGAAGGCGGCACGGTGCGCTACATCATGACGCAGCCGAGCCTCACCTCCACCAGCAGCTACCTGCGCTCCGAGGTGGCGGGCACCTGGTACGGCGAGCCGAGCTACGAGTTAGGCGCGGCGCACGGCGAGCCCGTGGTCGATGGGGTATTCGGTTGGCGCGCCAGCGCCTGGTATCGCTACGACGGCGGTTGGGTAGACCGGGTGGATCCGACGACCGGTGAGAAGCTCACCCGCAATATCGATCGGGCCAGCACCCTGGTACTGCGCCTGGCGGCCGTGTGGCAGCCGGCGAGCGGTTTCACGGTGACGCCGAGCATCATCTATCAGAACCACGACAAGAACGACGCCGGGACCTACTGGCCGGCCTACTCGGATCCGAGCGCCGGCAAGTTCATCACCGCTACCCCGGAGCGTATCCCGAATCCCGACGAGTACTTCCTGCCGGCGCTGAAGCTGCAGTGGGATCTCGCCAAGAGCCAGATCATCTCCAACACCTCTTTCTACCACCGCGATGAGAAGACCGGCTACCAGGGTACCGTGTACGACATGGCCTATTACCAGTCGCTGGGTTGGCCCAATAACCCCAACACCCTGGGATTGGGATGCGGGCCGGCTGACCAGCCCGCGGCCGGGCCCGCGGTGACCGGCCCGCCCTGCCCGTGGTACCCGCTGCTGGACGCCAACGGTCTGCACCTTCCCGCGGGCTTCGGCAATTACCAGACTCCCAACGTCATCACCAACAAGCAGCAGAGCTGGGTGCAGGAATTTCGCTGGCAGTCGAGCGATCCGAACGAGCGGCTGCACTGGACGGTGGGCCTCTTTGGGCAGGTCGCCAAGGAGAGCAGCATCGAGGAGCTGATCGATACGCAGATCGATCCGTTCTTCAACGCCCTGTACGGCATCAACGCCACCGACCTGTTCGGCTACACGGACCAGAACGGCAACTTCGTCTCCCCATACCAGTGCAACGGCTTTGGCAGCTACACGGCCATACCCCAGTGCGACATCTACTACAACAGCAACACCACCTGGGATAAGCAGATCGCCTTCTACGGCGAGCTGAACTACGCCCTTTCCGAGCACTGGCGCCTGACGCTGGGTGAGCGAGTGGCGCACACTACCTTCGAGATCCAGAACTACGCGGACGGCCTGGAGAACTTCGGACCCACGCCGGTGAACGGCGTGTCGACACCGGGCGTGGGGCGCTCGGCCTCCACCAGCTCGAACCCGAATACCCCCAAGGCGAGCCTGGCGTTTCAGCTGGATCCTTCCAACATGTTCTATGCGAGCTATGCCAAGGGCTTCAGGGTCGGTGGCGGCAACCCGGAGCTGCCCAGCTACTGCGCCACGGACCTCGCCACGGCGGGCTATCCCAACGGCGCACCGCTCCTCTACAGCCCGGACACCACGCAGAACTACGAGATCGGCGCGAAGAACGTCATCGGCGGCGTGTTGCGCCTGGCGACCAGTGTCTACTACATCGACTGGAGCAACATCCAGCAGAGCGTCTACGTCGCCGGCGCCTGCGGCCTGCAATTCACCACCAACCTCGGCACCGCGGTGTCCAAAGGCTTCGACCTTCAGGCGCAGCTCGCGCTCGGCCAGCTGTTCGTCGATTTCGCGGTCGGCTACAACGATGCGCGCTTCACCAAGGACTCCCTGCCGCCGGCGGGCTCGCCGCCGCTCGTGTCAAAGGGTGATGCTATCTCCGGGCAGGCCGCCATCGACTACGCCCCGGGCACCAACCCGCCGTGGGAGATCGCGATCGGGCCGGAGTACCGCTTCAACATCGCGCAGCACGAGGCCTTCGTGCGGCTCGACTATACCTACGAGAGCAAGAATCCGTGGCTGGCCGCGGTGCAGGATCCGCGCACGTCGCAGTTCATTCCCGCGAGCTACTCGTATCCGGCCACCAGCTTCCTGTCGCTGCGTGCCGGCGTCAACGTCGGCGAATGGCAGATCTCGCCCTTCATAGACAACGTGCTCAACTCACACACGGTGACCAACTATGCGCTCGGGCAGACCGATCCCTATAACCCGAACGGCTCGCCCTCGCAGCAGCAGAATGCCTACACCTTTCGCCCATTCACGGTCGGCGTGACCGCGACCTGGCGCGTCGGCGGGGGAGGCCACTAGCTCGCACCACGACCCGCCAGGTGGTACCGTGCTGACGCATGCCACCTGGCGATAAGGGCGCGCAGGACCGCGCCGAGAGACTCAACACCAGGGCCGCGGGCGTGGTCGGGCTCGCGGTGTTGTGTAGCCGGGTGCTCGGCCTGGCGCGCGAGCAGATCTTTGCGGCGCTGTTCGGCGGCGGCCGCATCATGGACGCGTTCACCATCGCGTTCCGGATCCCCAACCTGCTGCGCGACCTGTTCGCCGAGGGCGCGCTGTCGACCGCCTTCGTCACGACCTTCAGTAAGACCGCTGCCACCTCGGGGGAGGCGGCCGCCTGGCGTCTCGCCAACAAGGTCGCCACGCTCGCGGCGGTCGCGCTGAGCGCGATCACCGTCCTCGGCATCGTGTTCGCGCCCGCGCTGGTCGCGCTGCTGGCGCCGGGCTTCGCGGGCGAGAAGGCCGCTCTCACCATCACGCTGACGCGCGTGATGTACCCCTTCATCCTGCTGGTGTCGCTCGCGGCGCTCGTGATGGGGATGCTGAACGCGCGCAATGTGTTCGGGATCCCGGCGATGGCCTCGAGCTTCTTCAATCTCGGCTCGATCGTCGTCGGGGTGCTGCTGGGGTTGTGGCTCGATCCGCATTTCGGCGCGCGTGCGATCCTTGGACTCGCGATCGGCACGCTGATCGGCGGCGCACTGCAGCTCACCGTGCAGCTGCCGGCGCTCCGTCGCCTGGGCTACCGCTTTCATCCGGACTTCCGCTGGCGCGATCCGGGGGTCGGCGCAATTCTGCGCCTGATGGGTCCGTCGGTGATCGCGGCCAGCACCACGCAGGTGAACGTGCTGGTCAACTCGGTGTTCGCCTCGCGCCTCGGCGACGGGCCGACGTTCTGGCTGACGGTGGCGTTTCGCCTGATGCAGCTGCCGCTCGGGGTGTTCGGCGTGGCGCTCGGCACCGTGGCGCTGCCGCTGCTGGCGCGGATGGCAGCCACGGGTCAGCACGGCATCTTCCGCAGCGAGCTGGCGCGCGGCATGCGGCTTGCCTTCCTGATGACGATTCCGGCGAGCATCGGCCTCATCGTGCTCGCCGAGCCCATCATCTCGGTGCTGTATCAGCACGGCCGCTTCGGGGTCTACGAGACGGCGGAGTCGGCCGGCGCGCTGCAATTCTATGCGCTCGGGCTGTGCGGCTATGCGGCGCTCAAGGTGCTCGTGAACGCCTTCTACGCAATCGACCGGCGCAAGACGCCGATGGTCGTGAGCTTCATCGCCGTGGTGCTGAACCTGGTGCTCAATTGGATTTTCACCGTGCAGCTCGGCTGGGGCCATCGGGGCCTCGCCTTCTCGACCGCCTGCGTGGCCACCAGCAACTTCCTCATTCTCTACTTTCTCATGCGTGCCCACCTCGGCCGGCTCGAGTCGCGCGCCCTGGCCGCCTTACTGGTGCGGGTGGCGCTCGCCTCGCTCGTCCTGCTGGCGATCGCCTGGGGGGGAGGGCATCTGCTGCTCGCCGACTGGGCGATCCAGCCCTTCTGGCCGAAGCTCGCGCGCCTTATGCTTGTCATCGGCTGCGCCGCAGCCGCGTTCTTCCTGAGTGCATCGGCCCTCGGGATCCAGGAGGTGCGCGAGCTGGCCGGAGCGGTGCGCCGGCGGCTGCGGCGCGCTGCAACTTGAGCGCGGCGCTGCGCTCCAAGCGTCGAGCGGCGCGCGACCGCCGCCGCGGTCACATTCAGTTACGATTCAGGAAAGGGACGGGATCATGAAACGCATGAAGTCGTACACAGGGATACTGGCCCCTCTCGCGGTGCTCGGCAGCCTGTGCGTCGCCACCCCGGCGCCCGCTCAGGTCTACTCCTACTATCCACCCTCCGGCGGCGAGCGGCCGGTACAGTGGTACGTCGACGGCGGTTACAGCATCACCACCGGGCAGACCAGCACCTACTTCCAGGACGGCTGGACGATCGGCGGCGGCGTGGTCATGAAGCCCGATCCGCACAGCCCGTTCGCGTTGAAGGTGGATTTCGACTACGCGTACTACTCGGGCACGAACGCCTTCCTCAATTCGTCCGGACTGCCGGGCAGTTCGGGCTACATGGATACCTTCAGCGCATCCGTGGACGGCATGCTGCGGGCGCCGCTCGGCTCGTATGCGCGCTTCTACGCCATGGCCGGCGTGGGCCTCGCCTGGCGGGGCCTCTATGTCGGCCAGGGTGGGTACTGTTATTGCGGGTACGGCTACTACGCGACCGACTACAGCACCAACTTCGCCTGGAATGCGGGCCTCGGCATGGATTTCCTCCTGCCGTACGGCCAGTCGTGGTTCATCGAGGCACGTTACGAGCGCATCGAGACCTCGGGCGCACCGACCGAGGTCATTCCGATCCGCTTCGGCTGGCGCTTCTAGTCACTCTTAACGACTCCCGGCTGCGAACTCCAGGCACGCGGCCAGCACCCGCTCGAGCACGGCGCGCAGCGGCGCCGCGACCGCGTCCTCGTATTCACAGGGCCAGTCGGCGGGGGTGACGCGGCCACCGGGCTCACGCAGGTAGCCGCGGCAGGCGAGCTCCATCTGCACGGCGTGCACACCTTCCGCCGGCCTGCCGTAGTGGCGCGTCGTGTAGCCCCCTTTGAAGCGCCCGTTGGTGACGCGCGAGAAACCCGATGCTTCACACACCGCCTCGAGCCGCGCCGTGAGCTGCGGCGCGCAGCTCGCACCGGAGTGCGTCCCGAGGTTGAGGTTGGGAAGTACGCCGGCGAACAGCCGCGGGATCTGCGAGCGGATCGAGTGGCAGTCGTACAGCACCACCGCCGGGTGCTTGAGGTGCAGGCGGGCGATTTCGGTGCGGATGGCGCGGTGATAGGGCTCGAACCAGGCGGTCCGCCGGGCGGCGATCTCCTCCGCCCGTGGCGCCTCGCCGCCGTGATAGAGCAGCTCGCCGTCGAAGGTGGTGGTCGGGCAGAGCTCGGTCGTGGCCTGTCCCGGATAGAGCGAGACCCCCGCGGGGTCGCGGTTAGGATCGATCACCGTGCGCGACATGCGGGTGCGGATCACCGTAGCGCCGAGCCCCGGGGCGAAGTCATAGAGCCGCTCGATCCACCAGTCGGTGTCCTTGCGTGCCAGCCACGGCGAGACGAGCCGCGGCTCGAGGTCGGCGGGGATCTCCGTGCCGGTGTGCGGCATCGACACGATGAGCGGCGCGCTGCCGCCGCGCGTGACTTCGAGCCATGCCGTATCCGGGTTCATCAATATAATGTACGCCATGGCGAGCCTCTGGTTTGAGTCGGCGCTGCTTCCGCAAGGCTGGACCCGGGACGTGCGGCTGACCGAAGCCGGTGGCCGCATCGAGCGCGTGCTCACGGGTGTGGCGCCCGCACCGCAAGACGAGCGGCACCGCATCGGGATTCCAGGGCTCGCCAACCTGCACAGCCACGCCTTCCAGCGGGGTCTGGCCGGACTCACCGAGCGGCGCGGAACCGAGGGCGACAGTTTCTGGACGTGGCGCGAGCTCATGTACCGCTTCGTGGAGCGCATCGGTCCCGAGGAGCTCGAGGCGCTCGCGGCGTTTGCCTTCGCCGAGATGCTGGAAGGCGGCTTCACCCGGGTCGGTGAGTTTCACTATCTGCACCACGATCGCGACGGCAGACCGTTCGCCGATCCGGCCGAGCTCTCCGGCCGGCTGGCGGCGGCGGCCGCCGCGAGCGGCATCGGCCTGACGCTGCTGCCGACGCTGTACGCCCATGGGGGTTTCGGCGGCACGGCGCCCTCGGCGCGCCAACGGCGCTTCATCAACGATCCGCAGACCTTCGCCCGCATCGTCGAGGCGAGCCGCCGCGCGGTCGGCGCGCTCCCCGGTGCGTGCGTCGGTGTGGCCGCGCACAGCCTGCGGGCGGTCACTCCGCCCGAGCTCGCCGAGGTCGTCGCGCTGGCGCGCGGCGGCGCCATTCATCTGCACATCGCCGAGCAGCTGCGCGAGGTCGAGGACTGTGTGGCGTGGAGCGGCCGGCGTCCGCTCGAATGGCTGCTCGAGCACGCGCCGGTGGACGAGCGCTGGTGCCTGGTGCACGCGACGCACGCGTCCGCCGCGGAGCTCGCAGCGGTGGCGGCGCGCGGCGCGGTCGTGGGCCTGTGTCCGGTGACCGAGTCGAGCCTCGGCGACGGCATCTTTCCGGCCGCGCAGTTCCTGTCCGTGGGGGGACGCAGTGGCATCGGTACCGACTCCAACATACGCATCGACGCTGCCGAGGAGCTGCGTACGCTCGAGTATTCGCAGCGTCTCGCGCACCGGGCCCGGAACGTGTTGGCGCCGGGCGCGGGCCTCTCCACCGGACGGGCGCTGTTCGATGCGGCGCTCGCCGGCGGTCACCAGGCATTGCAGCCGGCCGGGGATCAGGGGGCGGTCGGGCTCACCGACGGCGCGCCGCTCGATCTGGTCGCGCTCGCGGCGGATCATCCCGCGCTGCTCGAGCGGCGCGAGGATGAGATCCTCGACAGCTGGATATTCGCCGGCGATCGCACGCTCGTCGACTGCGTCTGGCGCGGTGGCAGGAAGCTCGTGAGCGGCGGGCGGCACCGCGATCGGGAGGCGCTGCGCGCACACTATGCACAGGCGCTGCGCGTGCTGTTAGCCTAGCGCAGCGCCGCGCGGGTGCCGGAGGCGCGCGCGGCTCGGGAACAGGTAAGAAACGGCATCGCGAGCCGTACGAAAGGTCCGACATGCACATCCATCGCTGGGTCGCCGTCCTCACCGCCTGCGCGCTGGCGCTCCTCGGGACGCTGGCCGTGGCCGACACCGTCGACCCGGCTCTCTTCGGGGCGTTGAAGTGGCGCAGCATCGGGCCCTATCGCGGCGGCCGGGCGCTCGCCGTCACGGGCCTCCCGGGCAACCCGGACACCTTCTACTTCGGGGCGGTGGCCGGCGGGGTCTGGAAGACGACCGATGCGGGGGCCACGTGGGTGCCGCTCACCGACGGTACGCCGATCTCATCGGTCGGTGCCCTGGGCGTCGCGCCCTCCGACCACAATGTGATCTATGTGGGCACCGGCGAGGCTGCGCCGCGCGGTGACATGACTTACGGCGACGGCGTCTACAAGTCGGTCGACGGCGGCAGGACCTGGAGCCACGTCGGGCTCGCCGACAGCCGCCAGATCGGCGCACTGGTGGTCGATCCGCGCAACGCCGACACGGTGCTGGTCGCCGCCTTCGGCCATGCTTTCGGCCCGAGCGGCGAGCGCGGCATCTACCGCACCACCGACGGCGGGAAATCCTGGACCCGCGTTCTCTATAAGGACGACCAGACCGGTGCGATCGACGTGACCTTCGATCCGAACGACCCGCGCATCGTCTACGGCGCACTGTGGCAGGCGCGCCGCCAGCCCTGGAATTTCTCGAGCGGGGGACCGGGGAGCGGTTTGTACCGCTCGGGCGATGGCGGCGTCACCTGGACGCGCCTGAGCGGCAACGGCCTGCCGGAGGGGATTCTCGGCCGCATCCACGTATCGGTTTCGGCCGCCGACTCCAGGCGCGTCTACGCCATGATCGAAGCGCACGCGGGGGGCCTGTACCGCTCGGACGACGGCGGCGGCCACTGGGCACGCGTCAGCGGCGACGGCCGGCTGACGCAGCGCGCGTGGTACTTCTCCACGGTGCTCGCGGACCCGAAGCAGGTCGATACGGTGTACGCGGCGAACACGGGACTATTCCGCTCGACCGATGGCGGCAAGACCTTCGAGCTGCTGCCGGCGCGGCACGGCGATCATCACGGCCTGTGGATCGACCCGACCCATCCCGAGCGCATGATCGAATCGAGCGACGGCGGCGCCTCCATCAGCTTCGATCGCGGCAAGACCTGGACGACCCAGGCCAATCAGCCGACCGCGCAGTTCTATCACGTCGCGGTCGACAAGCGCTTTCCCTATTACCTCTACGGCGCACAGCAGGACAACAGCAGCATCGCCATCGCCAGCATGGACGATCAAGGTGCGATCGTGCAGCGCGACTGGTACGACGTGGCGGGCGGTGAATGCGGTTTCGTGATCCCCGATCCGCGCGATCCCGAGATCACCTACGGCAGCAGCGAGAACTTCATCGGCCGCCTCGACCGGCACAACATGCAGGAGCAGATCATCCCGGTGTGGCCAATCGACGCCTCGGGGCATGCCGCCAGGGATCTCGAGCACCGCTTCAACTGGACTTCCCCGCTCATCATGTCGCCGTTCGACCCCGACACGCTCTATTACGGCATGGAGCGGCTCTACAAGACGAGTAATCGCGGCGCCAGCTGGACCGCCATCAGTCCCGACCTGACGCGCAACGACAAGTCCAAGCAGGAGGCCTCGGGCGGGCCCATCACCAAGGACATCACCAGCGTCGAGTACTACGACACGATCTTTGCGATCGCGGAGTCACCGCTGCGCAAAGGCATGCTCTGGGTCGGAACCGACGATGGCCTGGTGCACGTCACCCACGACGACGGGGGCAGCTGGACGCCCGTCACCCCCTCCGGCATGCCGGCCTGGAGCACGATCAGCATGATCGAGCCCTCGCGCTATGACGCGGGCACGGCCTATGTAGCCGTGGACCGGCACAAGCTCGACGACATCAGGCCGTATGTCTTCGTGACCCACGACACCGGGCGCAGCTGGGCACGCCTCGATGCGGGCCTTCCGCAAGGCGCCTTCGTGCATGCGGTGCGCGAGGATCCGGTCAAGCGCGAGCTGCTGTACGCCGCCACCGAGACCGGCGTGTTCGTCTCCTTCGATGCCGGGCAGCACTGGCAGAGCCTGCAGCTCAATCTGCCGCGCTCGCCGGTTCACGACCTGGCCGTGAGCGGCGACGATCTCGCGATCGCAACCCATGGGCGCTCTTTCTGGATCCTCGGCAACGTGACGCCGTTACGCCAGGTCGGGGCGGCCGCGGCCGCCTCGGGCGCGTATCTCTATGCGCCGCAGAAGGCCTATCGGCTCTACTATCCCGACGCGGTCGACAAGCGCCCACCCTCGGGCGAGAACCCGCCGGCCGGAGCGCTCATCGACTACTACCTGCCCGCAGATCCTGCGGGTCCCGTGACGCTCGAGATCGCAAACGCTTCGGGCACCGTCGTGCGCCATCTGTCGAGCGCCAGGGGTAAGGTCGCGGAGCAGCCGCCGGAATGGCCCGATCTGATTCAGCCGAGCGATACGCTGCCGGCGCACAAGGGGATGAACCGCTTCGTGTGGGACCTGCGCTATGACGATCCGGTGCAGATTCCCGGCGCTTTCTACGCGGGGGTTCCGCCGCGCGGTCCGCTCGTGCTGCCCGGAGCGTATACGCTGCGGCTCGGCTACGGTGGGCAGACGCAAACCGCACCCCTCGCCATCTCCGCC
The DNA here is from genome assembly GCA_035542535.1 of Steroidobacteraceae bacterium. Lineage (GTDB taxonomy): Bacteria > Pseudomonadota > Gammaproteobacteria > Steroidobacterales > Steroidobacteraceae > 13-2-20CM-66-19. The sequence goes on along the minus strand of DATKLG010000052.1, from coordinate 39,311 downwards.
GATCCGCGCAATCGCGGATCCTTCGCCGGGCTCGAGCAGAAATTCGACCTCTCCATGCAGGTGTATCGGGATCAGGACGCGCTGCACCGGGCCGTGAACGAGATCCGCGCGGTCAAGAGCGGCGTGACGGCGCTGTCGACGAAGGCCAGGAGCCAGCCTCACGGCGCGGCGCTCGAGTCCCACGGCACTACGCTGCTCGCTCAAGCCTCGCAGATCGAGGGTGCGCTGATGCAAGTCAACATCAAGGGCTCGGAGGCCAATCTCAACTACCCGGGCATGCTGAACGAGCAGATCTATTCCTTCAGTCTGCTGCTCGAGGATGCCGATACCGCACCGAACCAGCAGGAGGTCGAGACGTACGCGAGTCTCCACGAGCGCCTCGGCAAGCAGCTCGCGGCCTGGAACACGCTCAAGACGACGCAGCTGGCTGCCTTCTGCCAGCGGGCGCAGGCGGCGGGAATCAGCGCTGCCTCGCAGCCCTGCCCCTAGTGCGCCGCACGATGAGGCGGTGTGCCGCGCCGGGAGCGGAATGCTAAAATTGTCCGCTTTGTTGCCCGATGACTGATGCGGGGATGGGTATGGCACTCAAGATCATGATTCTCGGCGTGAACGGCTTCATCGGCACGGCGCTCACCGCTGCGATCCTGCGCAACCGCGACTGGGAGGTCTATGGCATGGACCTCAGCGACAACAAGCTCGGGGATCTGCCGCAGAACGACCGTTTTCACTTCGTGGAGGGCGACATCACCATCAACAGGGAGTGGGTCGAGTATCACGTGAAGAAGTGCGACGTGATCGTGCCGCTGGTGGCGATCGCCAACCCCGCGCAGTACGTGACCCATCCGCTCAAGGTGTTCGAGCTCGACTTCGAGGCCAACCTGGCCGTGGTGCGCCAGTGCGTGAAGTACCAGAAGCGCCTGATCTTTCCCTCGACCTCCGAGGTCTACGGCATGTCGCCGGACTCGGTGCTCGACGAGGAGACGAGCCCGCTGGTGTACGGTCCGATCAACAAGCAGCGCTGGATCTACGCCTGCTCGAAGCAGATGCTCGACCGCGTCATCTATGCCTACGGCGTGCGCGACAACCTCGACTACACGCTCTTCCGGCCGTTCAACTTCATCGGCCCGAATCTCGACAATCCCGAGGAGCCCAAGGAGGGCAGCTCGCGGGTCTTCACCCAGTTCCTGTCGAACGTGCTCTACAAGCGCCCGATCAAGCTGGTCGACGGCGGGAGTCAGAAGCGCTCCTTCACCTACATCGACGATGCCATCGAGTGCATGCTGATCATCCTCGAGAACGAGAGCCGGCGCGCCAGCCAGCGCATCTTCAACATCGGCAACCCCGGCAACTGCATCTCCATCCGCGACCTCGCCGAGCGCACCATCCGCATCGCGCAGGAGTTCCCGGTGCTGCGCGACAACGCGCGCGCCACGCAGATCGTCGACGTGACGGCGGGCGAGTACTACGGCAAGTTCTACCAGGACATCCAGGTGCGCGTACCCAACATCGAGGCGGCCAGGCGCGACCTGGGCTGGCAGCCCAGGACCGACATGGATACCGCCATGCGGCGCACGATCGACTACTACGTGAAGCAGCCGGGCTTTGGCTCGCGCGCGGCGGCGCTCGCCGCCGGGATCTAGGCTTCAGTCCGCCGCCCGACGCATGGCGAGCGAGGCGGCCGAGGCGCGGGCGGCGCGCGCATCGAAGTGGCTCGGGTGGCTGGTGCTGGCGGCGGCGTGGTTCGCGACCGCGCCGCTGCGGCCGCTGTTCGATCCCGACGAGGGCCGCTACGCCGAGATCCCGCGCGAGATGCTCGCGAGCGGCGATTTCGTCACGCCGCGCTTCGACGGGCTGAAGTACTTCGAGAAGCCGCCGCTCCAGTACTGGGCGACCGCGGCCGTTTATGCGGCCGTGGGGCTCAGCGAGTGGAGCTCGCGGCTGTGGTCGGTCGGCCTCGCCTTCGGCTGTCTGGCGCTCAGCTTCAGCTGGACGGGCGCACTCTACGGGCGCGTGGCGGGCCTCGCGGCGCTTACGGCGCTCGGGGTGAGCCCGTATTTCCTCGTCATCGGTCATCTCAACCTCCTCGATGCCGGTTTCACCTTCTGGCTCACGGCGGCGGTCTTTGCCTTTACCCTCGCGCAGAGCGCGGCGCCCGCCTCGCCGGCCGAGCGGGGCTGGATGCTCGCCGCCTGGGCGGCCGCGGCGCTTGCGGTTCTGTCGAAGGGGATCGTCGTCGGCGTGCTGACCGGCGGCGCTCTCATTCTCTACAGCCTGCTCGAGCGCGACGTCCGACCCTGGCGCAGGCTCCACCCGCTGCCGGGCCTGGCGCTATTCCTCGTCATCACGGCGCCGTGGTTCATCGCCGTGTCGCTGCGCAACCCGGGCTTCGCGACCTTCTTCTTCGTGCACGAGCACTTCGCCCGCTTCCTCACCACGGTGCACCAGCGGGTCGAGCCCTGGTGGTACTTCCTGCCGCTGCTCGTGCTCGGGACGCTTCCCTGGCTGGCGCCGCTCGCCCGGGCGGTCGGGCCGGCCTGGCGGGAGGAGCCGGCGAGCGAGCCGGCGGCGGGTGGCGCTGCGCCGGTGGAGCGCTTCAAGCCGCGCAGGTTCCTGTTGATCTTCGCGGGCCTGACGCTCGTCTTCTTCTCGGCTTCCGGATCCAAGCTCGCGCCTTACATCCTGCCCATGTTTCCGCTGCTCGCGGCCGTGGTGGGCAGCAGGAGCACGGATCTGCGCCGCCTGGCTGCGACGGCGGCGCGCGTGGCCGCGGCCCTGACGCTCCTCATCGCGGTCGCAGGGCTCATCTACAGCGCACGGCGCAACGGCTTCGTTCCCGCCGAGGCGCTCGGTTGGGTCGCCGCCGCGGCCGCCATCGCCGCGGCGGCGGTCGTGGCCACGCTGCGCAGCAGCGCGCTGCGCCCGGTTCGAGCGGCTGCGGGCTGCGTGCTGGCGGCGGTGCTCCTGTGGCAATGCCTGCTGTGCGCCTACGCGGCGATTCCTCCGGCCCGCTCGGCGCGCGACCTGGTAGCGGCGGCGCGCCCGGCGATTGGTCCGCAGACCCACCTCTACAGTGTCGGGCAGTACCGGGAGACGGTCTCCCCCTACCTCGGGCGCATGCTTACCGTGGTCGGCTACCAGGGGGAGCTGGCCTTCGGTCTCGCCGCCGAGCCCGGCCGCCAGGACCTGAGCACCGAGGCCTTCCGGGCCGCCTGGAGCGCAAGCCGCGACGCCGTGGCATTCTTCGACCCGAACATCTGGGACGCCTGGCGGCGGCAGGGGTTTCCCGGGCGGGTGGTCGCCGCCGATAACTACACCGTCGCAGTGAGTCGACTGTGAAACTGAGTGATTTCGCCTGGCTCTTCTGTGGCGTGCTGCTGAACGCACTGGCGCAGCTCGGACTGAAGGCCGCGACCCGGGTCACGGGGCCCCTGGTAGCCGGGGACAGCGGCCTGTTGCAGCGCGGGCTCGAGCTGCTCTCCGTGCCGTCGCTGTGGTTCGCATTGTGCGCCTACGGCTTGAGTGTCATCGTGTGGCTGGTCGGGCTGTCGCGGGTTCCGGTCAGCCAGGCATATCCGCTGCTGTCGCTCGGCTACGTGATCAACGTCGGACTCGCATGGTGGCTGCTCGGAGAGATTCCCAACGTGCAGCGCGTGGCGGGCATCGCGATCATTATCGTGGGAGTCGTGCTGGTGTCGCGCTCATGAACGATTCGGCGAAGACTGTGGAAAGATTTCTTCCGTTCACCCGCCCGAGCATCGACGAGGAGACCATCGCCTCGGTCGCCGAGGTGCTGCGTTCCGGATGGCTCGCGAGCGGGCCGAAGGTGGCGGCCCTCGAGGCCGCGCTGTCGGACTATCTGGGCGGCCGGCCGGTGCGCAGCATGACCTCCGCCACCGCGGGGCTCGAGATCGCGTTGCTCGCCTGCGGGATCGGTCCCGGGGACGAGGTGATCACGCCCGCCCTGAGCTTCGTCGCCACCGCCAACGTGATCGTGCGCGTGGGCGCGCGGCCGGTGTTCGTCGACGTGGGTCTCGATTCGCGCAACCTGGACCTGGCGCAGGTGGAGGCGGCCATCACGCCGCGCACCCGCGCCATCATGCCGGTACATTTCGCCGGAATGCCGGTCGACATGGAGCGCCTCTACGCGCTCGCCGGCAAGCACCGCCTGCGGGTCGTCGAGGACGCGGCGCACGCGATCGGCTCGGCCTGGGCCGGCAAGCGCATCGGCAGCTTCGGCGACCTGGTGGTGTTCAGCTTTCACCCCAACAAGAACATCACCACCATCGAAGGAGGCGCGATCTCGGGGGGCTCGGCCGCGGAACTGCGCAGCATCGAGCTGCACCGCTGGCACGGGCAGCTGAAGTCCGGGCCTGATTCCTTCGATACGCTGCTGGCCGGGGGCAAGTGCAATCTGTCGGACGTGGCGGCCGCGGTGGGCTTAGGGCAGCTGAAGCGTCTGGAGGAGTTCAACGCGCGGCGACGCGTGCTGGTGGCGCGCTATTTCGAGCTGTGGAACGCGGATGCGCCGGTGCGGCTCCCGGAGCGCGGCGACCTCGGACACAGCTGGCACGTGTTCACGCCGCTGCTGCCGCTCGAGCAACTGTCGATCTCGCGCCTCGCCTTCATCGAGGCGATGAAGCAGCGCGGCATCGGAGTCGGCGTGCATTATCCGGCGATCCATACCTTCAGCGCCTATCGCGCGCTCGGCTACCGCGAGGGCCAGTTCCCCAACGCCGAGCGCATCGGGCGCGAGACCGTGACGCTGCCGCTCTACCCGGCGATGGAGCTCGCCGACGTCGAGCGCGTGGTGGGGGCGGTGAACGAGATCGTGCGCGGAGCCCGCAGATGAGCGTAGGCGTCTCGATCGTCATTCCGGTGTTCAACGAGGAGGAGGGGCTGCCGCTGCTGTTCGAGCGCCTCTATCCGGCGCTCGATGCGCTGGGGCGCAGCTACGAGGTGGTGTTCATCGACGACGGCAGCTCGGATGCGTCGGTGGCGGAGCTGCGCGAGCAGTATCAGCGGCGCCCGGATGTCACGCGCGTGGTGGTGCTCGCCCGCAACGCCGGCCAGCACCGGGCGATCCTCGCCGCCTTCAGCTACACGCGCGGCGACTACGTCATCACGCTCGATGCGGACCTGCAGAATCCCCCCGAAGAGATACCCAAGCTGGTGGCGGCGATGGACGCTGGCGCCGACTACGTGGGCACGATCCGCATCAGCCGCCAGGACGTGTTGTGGCGCAAGGCGGCCTCGCGCCTCATGAACCGGCTGCGCGAAGGCACCACCTCCATCCGCATCACCGACCAGGGGTGCATGCTGCGCGGCTATCACCGCAGCGTCATCGACGCGGTCAACCGCTGTACCGAGGTGAGCACCTACGTGCCGGCGCTCGCGTACACGTTCGCGCGTCACCCGGTGGAGATCGAGGTGGCACACGCGGAACGCACCGTGGGTCACTCGAAATACTCGCTCCTGCGGCTCATCCGTCTCAATTTCGATCTGATGACCGGCTTCTCGGTGGCGCCGCTGCAGTTCTTCTCGATGAGCGGCATCGTCATCGCGCTGCTGTCGCTCGGCTTCGTGGCATATCTGGCGATCCGCCGCCTGATCATGGGACCTGAGGCCGAGGGCGTCTTCACGCTGTTCGGCATCGCCTTCTTCCTGATCGGCATGGCATTGCTCGGGCTCGGGGTGGTCGGCGAGTACGTCGGGCGCATCTACGAGCAGGTGCGCCAGCGGCCGCGCTACACGGTGGCGGCGGTGCTCGGCGGCGACGCGCAGCCCGTGCAGCTGCCGGGGAGGGCACGTGCCGAGGCAGGAGCCGAGCTCACGGCGCTGCCGCCGCCGCTGCCGCGCGCCCGGGGGGGAGAGGAGTGAGCGGCCCGACGGCCGTCGTCTTTGCCTACCACGATGTCGGAGTCCGCTGCCTCAAGGTGCTGATCTCGGCCGGGGTGCGGATACCGCTGGTCGTGACGGTCGCGGACGACCCGGGCGAGAACCGCTGGTACGCGAGTGTGGCGGCTACCGCCGCGGAGTACGGTCTCGAGACGCTTACGCCGGCCTCCGCCGCCGAGCCTCAGGTCGAGGCGCGGCTGGCGGCGCTCAGGCCCGACTTTCTCTTCTCCTTTTACTACCGCTCGCTGCTGCCCGCGGCCCTGCTGCGCGCGGCGCGGCGCGGCGCCCTCAACATGCACGGCTCGCTGCTGCCGAGGTACCGGGGCCGGGCGCCGGTGAACTGGGCGATCCTGAAGGGCGAGCGCGAGACGGGCGCGACGCTCCACTACATGGTGGAGCGCGCGGACGCCGGCGACATCGTCGACCAGCTCGCCGTCCCCATTCTCACCGACGATGATGCGCGCGAGGTGTTCGCCAAGGTGACGGTCGCCGCCGAGACGGTTCTGGCGCGCTCGCTGCCGAAGCTGATCGCCGGGACGGCGGAGCGGCGGCCGCAGGCGATCCTGCCGGGGGAGTATTTCGGACGGCGCACCCCGCAGGACGGGCGCATCGACTGGCAGCGGCCGGCACGCGAGATCCACGACCTGGTGCGCGCGGTCGCCCCGCCTTTTCCGGGCGCGTTCGCCGAGGTCGGCGGCGCGCGCTGGGAGATTCATCGCACCCGTCTCAGCGATCGGCCAGCGCCGGGAGCAGGCGCCTGGCTGTTCGGGGCCGGCGGCGCCCTGTACGCCGCCTGCGGCGGAGGCGGGGTGTTGCAGATCCTGAGCGCGGTTCAGTCCGGCGCAGCCGTCGATCTCCCGCGCCAGGCGCAGGCACTCAGCGCCCGGCCCGTGCCGCTCGGCTGAGGTGCCCGGCAGGGCCCGAGCCATGGCGGTCATCGCCCTCAAGATCGACGTCGACACCTTTCGCGGCACACGCGAGGGCGTGCCGCGACTCGTGGATCTTCTCGAACGGCTCGATGCGCGTGCGACCTTTCTCTTCAGCCTCGGGCCGGATCACACCGGACGGGCGATCAAGCGTGTCTTCCGCCGGGGCTTCCTCGGCAAGGTGAAGCGTACTTCGGTGCTCGAGCACTATGGAGTGAGGACACTTCTCTACGGAGTCCTCCTGCCAGGCCCGCACATCGGACGGCGCTGCCGGCAGTTCATGCTGGACACGGCCAGGCGCGGCTTCGAGGTCGGAGTACATACCTGGGATCACATTCGCTGGCAGGATGGCGTCGCCCGCGCCGGCGAGCCCTGGACACGGCGCGAGCTCGGGCTCGCCTGCCGCGAGTTCACGGAGATTTTCGCGCGCGCGCCGCAGGTGCACGGCGCCGCCGGCTGGCAGATGAACCGCTTCGTGCCGGCGCTCGAGCAGGAGCTCGGGTTCCGCTACGCATCCGACACCCGCGGCGCCGGGCCGTTCCTGCCGCTCGAGGCCGGCCGCGCCGGCTCGGTGCCGCAACTGCCGACCACGCTGCCGACGCTCGATGAGCTGATCGGCCGCGACGATCTGGGAGGTGACGATCCGGTCGGGCACCTGCTTTCCCTGACCGCTGCAGCACCCGGGCGCGACCAGGTATTCACCCTGCACGCCGAGCTCGAGGGCGGCGCGTATCTTCCGGCCTTCGAGCGGCTGCTGCGCGAGTGGCAGGCGCGCGGAGCGCGGCTCGTCGATCTCGCCACCTATGCCGCCAGCCTCGACTTCCTGGCTCTGCCGCGCTGCAACATCGTCGTCGGGACAGTCCCGGGCCGCTCCGGGACCCTGGCCCTGCAGGCGCCGGGAAACGGGGCCTGAGCCGTCCACAATATTCGCGCCTCTCGGCCGTCTCTCTTAAGTGCCGATGGACGCCGCCGCGATCAGCAATTCCGTGAGTCAGGACCGGCAAATCGCCGCCACGGTGCGCCGTGAGCGCGGACGGCTGCTCGCCTTCATCCGCCGCCGCATCGACGATGCGGCCGAGGCCGAGGACATCCTGCAGGAGGCCCTGTACGAGCTGGTCGCCGCCGAGCGTCTGGCGCAGCCGATCGAGCGGGTCGGCGCGTGGCTGATGCGCGTGGCGCGCAACCGCATCATCGACCGCGCGCGCCGGCCGCGTCCGGAGCTGCTCGCGGATGCCGCGGAGGCGGCGGATGCGGAGCGAGTGCTCGAGCAGCTGGTGCCGGCGCCGGACGGCACTCCGGAGACCGAGGCGATGCGCGCGCTGCTTCTCGAGGAGATCGAGGCGGCGCTCGCGGAGCTGCCGCCCGAGCAGCGCGCGGTGTTTCTCGCGCAGGAGCTCGACGGCGTGACCTTCCGCGAGCTCGCCGAGCGCTCGGGCGTCAGCATCAACACGCTGCTGTCGCGCAAGCGCTACGCAGTACGGCAGCTGCGCGAGCGGCTGCGGGCCGTGTACGAGGACTGGCTGGGCGAGTGAGCGGCGCAGCGAGTCGAGGACACCATGAGTATGAGGAGAGAGTCGTGAGAAATCGGGGTTGGGTGATCAGGGGAGTCGCCAGGGGCGTCGCGATCGCGGTCGCGGTAATCGTGTTCGTCGCGCTCTTCGGCTGGCTGGTGATGGTGCTGTGGAACGAGCTGGTGCCATCCGTGTTCCACGGTCCGGTGATCGGCTACTGGCAGGCGTTTGGGCTGCTGGTGCTGTGCCGCATCCTGTTCGGGGGCTTGAGAGGCTGGCGCGGGTCGCACGGCCATTGGCGCGGACACCGCTGGCGCGAGCGCTGGGAGAGCCTGAGTCCCGAGGAGCGGGAGCGCCTGCGCGCGAGGTTTGCCGAGCGCTGTGGGCGTGACGCGGGCAGCACGCCGCCGGGGAAGGAGGGCGCACTGCCCTGAGACGCGGCGGCCCCGGCGCAGCGCCTGGCGGTTGACGCGCGAAGGGGGCGACCGCACCATCCGCGCGTGCTGCCGGTAAACATGACCGCCGTGGAGATCCGCGAGCCCGGCCCGCCGCAGGTGTTGCGTGCCGTGCGCCGGCCGGTGCCCCAGCCCAAGACCGGCGAGGTGCTGATTCGAGTCACCGCCGCCGGAGTCAACCGCCCCGACGTCCTGCAACGCAAGGGCGTCTATCCGCCGCCGCCGGGCGCGAGCGACATCCCGGGGCTGGAGGTGGCGGGCGTAGTAGTCGCGGTCGGCGCGGGAGTGAGCGAGCCCGCGCCCGGGGCGCGCGTGTGCGCGCTGCTCGCCGGCGGGGGCTATGCCGAATACGCGAGCGCACCGGCGGTGCAATGCCTGCCGGCTCCGGCGCAGCTCACCCTGGAGGAGTCGGCGGCGCTCCCGGAGACTTTCTTCACCGTGTGGCTGAACGTGTTCGAGCGCGCGCGCCTGCGTTCCGGCGAGACCTTGCTGGTGCACGGCGGCAGCAGCGGCATCGGTACCAGCGCCATCCTGCTCGGCAAGGCGTTCGGCGCCCGGGTCATCATCACCGCGGGAAGCGCGGCCAAGTGCGCCGCCTGCCGCGAGCTCGGCGCCGACCACGCCATCAACTATCACGAAGGGGATTTCGTCGAGGCGACGCTGCGCGCGACCGACGGCCGCGGCGCCGACGTGATACTCGACATGGTCGGAGGGGACTACGTCGCGCGTAACATTGCGGCGGCCGCGGTCGACGGGCGCATCGCGGTGATCGCGCATCAGGGCGGCGCCAAGGCGGAGATCGACCTGCGGCCGCTCATGGTGAAGCGCTTGCAGCTCTCCGCCTCCACGCTGCGTCCGCAGTCGGTCGAGAGCAAGGGACGTCTGGCGGGCGCGTTGCGTCAGCACGTGTGGCCGCTGTTCGCGACCAAGCGCCTGAAGCCGCTGATCCATGCGCGCTTTCCGCTGGCGGAGGCGGCGGCCGCGCACAGGCTCATGGAGTCCAACGCGCACATCGGCAAGATCGTGCTCGATGCCTGAAGCGGCGGCGGAAAAATGTGACTGGCTGCCCTGTCGGCGCCTAAAAAGTCGCCAGGGCATCACGGAATTGCCGTAACCTACCGCGCCAGACTCACACAAGAAACTGACGGAGAAGCCATGAGTCTCTCCCCCTACGGTCTCATCGAGTTGTCCTGGTGGGGTTATGTGCTGGTGACTTTCGTCACCATCGAGACCATGTTTCTCGGCGTGACGCTCTACCTGCATCGGGACCAGTCCCATGGGGGTCTGATCCTGCATCCGGCGCTGCGGCACGTGTTGCGGTTCTGGCTGTGGTTCAGCTCCGGCGCGGTCACCCGCGAGTGGGTCGCGGTGCACCGCAAGCATCACGCCTACGCCGACCAGCCGGGCGACCCGCACAGCCCGGTGGTGTTCGGTCTGCGGCGCGTGCTGTTCGAAGGCTTCGAGCTGTACCGCGCAGCCGGCAGCGATCCGGACACCATCCGCAACTTCGGCAAGGGAACGCCGGACGACTGGCTCGAGCGCCACGTCTACAGCCGCCACGCGTACGCGGGCATCGTGTTGTTCAGCGTCGCGCACCTGGTGCTGTTCGGCGTTCCGGGCATCATCATGATCGCGGTGCACCTCGCGGCGCAGCCGTTCTTTGCCGGCGGCGTGATCAACGGCCTCGGCCATGCGGTCGGCTATCGCAGCTTCGAGATGCCCTCCACCGCCACCAACCTCCTGCCCTGGGGGCTGCTGCTCGGCGGCGAGGAGCTGCACAACAACCATCACGCCTTTCCGCGCTCGCCACGCTTTGCGGCGCAGCGCTGGGAGGTCGACATCGGCTGGCTGTGGATATGCCTGTTCAGCGCGCTCGGACTCGCGCGTGTACGCTGGGTTGCGCCCCGGCCGCATCTCGAGCGCCGGCGTCACGAGCTCGACGCCGACACCGTGCAGGCGCTGTTCACCCACCGCATGCACGTGCTGCGTGCCTACGCCCGTGGTGTCGTGCTGCCGGTCTGCCGTGAGCTCAAGCGGCGCGAGCCGCAGGGCGCGGTGCCGGCCATCGCACCCAAACTCCTGATCCGCCACCCTGCGCTGCTCGCGGACGAGGCGCGCCGCCGCTTGCGCGAGCTGCTCGAGCGCTACGAGGTGCTGCGCCGCGTGGTGGAGTATCGTGAAGGACTGCTGCAGCTGTGGGAGGACGCCTCGGCGGGCCACGCGCTGCTGCAGCTGCGCGAGTGGTGCCGCCGCGCCGAGGACAGCGGCATCGGTGCGCTGCGCGAGTTTGCCCGGGGGTTACCCGCCTACGCGCGCGCCCGCGGCTAGCGGGCTCGAGTGCCAGGAGTCTTTGAGGGGAGGTCCCATGCGGATCGGGGTTCCACGCGAGATCAAGGTGCACGAGTATCGGGTCGGCCTGGTTCCGGCCGGCGTGCGCGAGCTCACCGCCGCCGGGCACGAGGTGCTGGTCGAGACGGGCGCCGGCAACGGCATCGGGGTGGATGACGCGCAGTTCCGCGCCGTCGGCGCCGCCGTCGCGGCGAGCGCCGGCGAGGTGTTCCAGCGCGCCGAGATGGTCGTCAAGGTCAAGGAGCCGCAGCCCGCGGAGTGCGCGATGCTGCGCTCGGGACAGGTGCTGTTTACCTACCTGCACCTGGCCGCCGACCCGGAGCAGGCCCGGGGCCTCATGAAGTCCGGCGCCACGGCGATCGCCTACGAGACCGTGACCGGCGGGCAGGGCTCGCTGCCGCTGCTGACGCCCATGAGCGAGGTGGCGGGGCGCATGTCGATCCAGGTCGGGGCGGCGAGCCTGCAGAAAGCCAACGGCGGATTCGGAGTGCTGCTCGGCGGGGTACCCGGCGTGCCGCCGGCGCGCGTCGTCGTTCTTGGCGGCGGCGTCTCCGGCACGCACGCGGCCGAGATGGCCGTGGGACTGCACGCGGATGTCGTCGTGGTCGACCGCTCGGTCGAACGGCTGCGGGAGCTGTCGGCGCAGTTCGGCACGGCGATTCAAACGGCCTACTCGACCACCGAGACCATCGAGAGACTGGTGAGGGACGCGGACCTGGTGGTCGGCGCGGTGCTGGTGGCCGGCGCCGCCGCCCCGAAGCTCGTCACGCGGGCGATGATCAAGTCCATGAAGCCGGGGGCGGTGCTGGTCGACATCTCCATCGACCAGGGCGGCTGCTTCGAGACCAGCCGGCCCACGACCCATGCCGATCCGACCTTCGTCGTGGACGGAGTCATCCATTATTGCGTCGCCAACATGCCGGGCGCCGTGCCGCGTACCTCCACGCTGGCGCTCACCAACGCGACGCTGCCTTATGTGCGCGCGCTCGCCGATCTCGGCTGGCGCGAGGCCTTCAGGCGCGATCCCGGCCTGGCGGCGGGCCTCAACGTGCACGCGGGGCACATAACTCACCCGGTAGTCGCCCGGGCGCTCGGGCTCGAGGCGCACCCCCTCGCCTGAGACGCCGGAACGGCGCTCCCTACAAAGGAGGGTGGTCCGCCGTCCCGGCCAGGGCGTAGGCTAGCGCCCCGTTTGCCGTGAACCATCGGAGGTTCGTGATGAAGATTGCGTTGCCGCTCGCCGTGGCGAGCCTCGCCGCGGGCGCCGCCGTCGCCGCACCGGTGACCTACCAGGTCGATCCGGCTCATACCTATCCGAGCTTCGAGGCCGACCATTTCGGCGGCATGTCGGTGTGGCGCGGCAAGTTCGACCGCTCCTCCGGCACCATCGTGCTCGATAAGGATGCCGGCACCGGCAGCGTCGAGATCACGGTCGACACCTCCTCGATCGACTTCGGCCACGCGAAGCTCAACGAGCACGCGAAGTCGGCCGAGATGCTCGACGTGCAGAAATACCCGACCGCGGTCTACAAGGGCACGCTCACGAACTTCAAGAACGGCGCTCCGACCGCGGCGCGCGGCGAGCTGACGCTCCACGGCGTGAGCAAGCCGGTCAACCTCACGATCAACAGCTTCCTGTGCAAGGTGACGCCGATGTCGCCGAAGGAGCGCTGCGGGGCGGATGCCTCGGCGACGATCAACCGCGCCGATTTCGGCATCAACTACGGTGAGAAGTACGGCTTCAACATGCAGGTGAAGCTGGCTATCCAGGTCGAGGCCGCTCCCGCCAATTGACCGCGCGCCGCGCGGCGTGCCTCACGAGAGGAGCGCCGCGGTGTGCTCGGCGATCGCGAGCGAGGCCGTGAGTCCCGGCGACTCGATGCCGAAGAGTTGCACCAGGCCGCGCACGCCGTGCGCGGCCTCGCCGTCGATGCGAAAGTCGGGGGCGGGCTCGCCGGGGCCGGCGATCTTCGGGCGAATGCCGCTGTAGGCGGGCTCGAGGGCTCCGTCGGGGAGCGCCGGCCACCAGGCGCGAATCGCGCGATAGAAGCCTGCGGCGCGCGCGGGATCGACCGCGTAGTCGAGCTCGCGTACCCACTCGACGTCCGGGCCGAAGCGCGCGCGGCCCGCGAGGTCGAGCGTCAGGTGCACTCCGAGCCCGCCCGGCTCGGGCAGCGGATAGATGAGGCGGCCAAAGGGCGCGCGCCCGGCGAGGGTGAAGTAGCTGCCCTTGGCCAGGTAGGCGGCCGGGACGCGCTCCGCCGGGAAACCCTCCATGAGGCGGGCGACCTGCGGTGCGGACAGTCCCGCGCTGTTGACGAGCGCACGGGCGCGCAGCTGGGGCGCTGCACCGCCCACCGCGACCAGAAACGCGCCATCGCGCAGCGCCACTCCCGTCACCGGACTGTCGCACACCAGGAGGGCGCCGCGGCTCTGCGCCTGGCCGAGGAGCGCGAGCATGTAGCCGTGCGCGTCGACGATGCCGGTGAGCGGCGAGTGCAGGGCAGCCACGCAGTTGAGCTGCGGCTCGAGCGCCTGCGCCTCGGCAGCCTCCACCGCCGCGAGCTCGACGCCGTTGGCCAGCGCCGCGGCGCGGATGCGCGCGAGCTCGGCCAGCTGCCGCTCGTGCACCGCCACGATCAGCTTGCCGCAGCGCCGGTGCTCGACGCCGTGCTCGGCGCAGAAGGCGTAGAGCAGGTCGCGGCCGGCGAGGCACAGGCGCGCCTTGAGGGAGCCGCGCGGGTAGTAGATCCCGGCATGGATGACCTCGCTGTTGCGCGAGCTCACTCCGCTGCCGAAGCGGTCGGCGGCCTCGAGGATCAGGACTTCGCGGCCGCGCATGGCGAGGGCGCGGGCGATTGCGAGCCCAACCGCGCCGGCGCCGATCACGACGACCTCCACTTCGTCCATGGGCCAAGTGTAAACCGAGCCCGTACAATGCCCGTCATCGGCCTCATCTGAGCCACGCGGCCGCAAGGGGAGGCGTGAGTGTCCGCAGTCAGCTATCGTCCCGCCGGCGACGTCGCGATCCTCGAGATCGCCAACCCGCCGGTCAATGCGCTCAGCCTCGCGGTGCGCGAGGGACTCATGGAGGGGCTGGAGCGGGCGGCGGCAGACTCAGGCGTCATCGGCGTGGTCGTGTGCGGTGCCCGCGGGATCTTCCCCGCGGGTGCCGACATCAACGAGATCGCCTCGGGACTCGCGCTCAAGGCGCCGATGATCCTCGACGTGCAGGCGCGCATGGAGGCGTTCGGCAAACCGCTGGTGGCGGCCCTGGAGGGCTGCGCCCTGGGCGGCGGCTTCGAGCTCGCGCTCACCTGTCACTGGCGCGTGGCGGCGCGTGCGGCGACCGTGGGGTTGCCGGAGGTGAAGCTCGGGCTGCTGCCGGGGGCGGGCGGCACGCAACGCTTCACCCGCCTCGCGGGGCCCGAGGCCGCGCTCGAGGCGATCACCTCGGGGGCGCAGATTCCGGCGGCGCGCGCGCTCGAGCTCGGACTGATCGATGCCATCGCCGATGATGCCGTGAGCGCCGCGGCCGAGCTCGCCCGGCAGGCGGTGCGCGAGCAACGGCCGCTGCGCCTGGCGAGCGAGGCGAGCGAGCGGATCCGGGAGGTGCCGGGCGCGCTGTTCACCGCCTTCCGCCAGAAGATCGCCACGCGGGCACGCGGACAGCTGGCGCCATGGAAGATCATCGACTGTATCGAGGCGGCATGCACCCGACCCAGGGCCGAGGCCTTCCGCTTCGAGCGTGACTCATTCGTCGAATGCCGCGACAGCCCCCAGCGCCGCGCGCTCACGCACCTGTTCCTTGCCGAGCGCGCGGCGCGCCGCATTCCGGGCGTAGGCCCCGAGGTGCAGCCGCTGCCGATCAGGCGCGCGGCGGTGATCGGCGCGGGCACCATGGGCGGCGGCATCGCCATGAACTTCGCCAACGCCGGCATCCCGGTGCAGATACTCGAGCTCTCGGCGGAGGCGCTCGAGCGCGGTCTCGGCGCGATCCGCAAGAACTACGCCGGCTCGGTGTCGCGCGGCAGCCTCACGCCGCAGCGGGCCGAGCAGGCACTGGCGCTGATCCGCGGCGCCACGGACTACGGGGAGCTCGACGCCGCCGACATCGTCATCGAGGCGGTGTACGAGGATATGTCGGTCAAGCAGGAGGTGTTCGTGCGGCTCGACCGCGTGGCGGCGCGGCACACCATCCTCGCCACCAACACCTCGACGCTCGACATCGATGCGATCGCCGCCGTGACCGCGCGCCCCGGCAAGGTGGTGGGGACGCACTTCTTCAGCCCTGCCAACGTGATGCGGCTGCTCGAGAACGTGCGCGGAGCGCGCAGCTCGCCCGAGACGCTCGCGACCGTCATGGCGCTCGGCAAGACGCTCGGCAAGGTGACGGTGCTCGCCGGCAACTGCGACGGCTTCATCGGCAACCGCATGCTGATGTACTACGGCTCGGAGGCGGAATTCCTGCTGGAGGAGGGTGCCGGCGTCGAGCAGATCGATCGCGTGATGGAGGGCTTCGGTTTTGCCATGGGGCCGCTGGCGGTGCGCGACCTGGCGGGCAACGATGTCGGCTTGCTGATCCGCAAGGGCCGTAAGCTTCCCGCCGACGAGCGTTTCTCGCCGATCCTCGAGCGCCTCGTGGCGGACGGGCGTCTCGGACAGAAGGCGGGCAAGGGCTTCTATCGCTACGAGGGGCGCAATCGCATCCCTGACCCGGCGGTCACGTCCCTGGTCGAGGGAGTGTCGCGCGACCTCGGCATCCGCCGCCGGCAGATCGCCGACGAGGAGATCCTCGACCGGCTGTTGCACCCGCTGGTGAACGAGGGCGCCAAGATCGTCGACGAAGGGATCGCGCTGCGCGCGGGCGACATCGACGTCGTCTATGTGAACGGCTACGGGTTTCCCGGCTGGCGCGGCGGCCCCATGTACTGGGCCGAGCAGGCCGGGCTCGCCCGGGTCGTGGAGACCATGAGGCGGCTCGCGCCGACGCATGGGGCGAGGTGGCGGCCCGCGCCGCTGCTCGAGCGCCTCGCGGCCTCTGCCAAGGGCTGGAGCAGCGCGGCTGGCGGAAATTCGCCTTAGCGGGCTCGCCTTGTCGGTGCTGCGAGTGGCATTCGTTCTGTCGGCCGGCGCGGCGCTGTGCGCCGCACACGCGCAGTCGCCGGGTGAGGTCGCGCGCCTCGCCGCCATGCAGGGGCGCAAGTCCGACACGCTGGCGGCGGTCGAGCAGCTCACGCAAAGCCTGCCGGTCGCGCGGCTGCTCGCGACGGGCGGTACGGGCTGGGAGCTGACCCCGCAGTACTCGGCGCTGGTGCGCTTCGGGCTTTGGGACGAGCTCATCGCGCTGCTGCCCCCTGATCGCCGCGCGCCGGGGCTGGTCGCGGGATATCTCTATGGTCGCGGCGTCGCGCTTGCGGCCCGCGGGCGTCTGGCGGAGGCGCGCGCCACGCTCGCCGAGCTCGAGGTCCTGCGCGGCGATGCGCGCTTGCACGATCTGGTGGCCGTAGCCGCCGCGGTGGTCGCCGCGCGCA
The DNA here is from genome assembly GCA_035542535.1 of Steroidobacteraceae bacterium. Lineage (GTDB taxonomy): Bacteria > Pseudomonadota > Gammaproteobacteria > Steroidobacterales > Steroidobacteraceae > 13-2-20CM-66-19. The sequence continues at coordinate 22,641 of DATKLG010000052.1, read as the reverse complement.
TCGCCGCGAGCGAGCTGCATCACGAGGAGGCGGCTGCGAGACTGCGCGAGGCGGTCGCAACCGAGGACCGGCTGCCCCTGGCCGGGAGTGTGGCGTGGTTCTTCCCGGTCCGACACCTGCTGGGCGCGGAGCTCGTGAGCGCCGGGCAGACGGCCGAGGCTGAGCACGTCTATCGCGAGGACCTCGAGCGCAATCCGGATAACGGCTGGTCGCTCTTTGGGCTGGCGGCGGCGCTGCGCGCCGAGGGCCGCAAGGCCGGGGCCGCCGACGCGGAGCGGCGTTTTCTTGCAGCCTGGAGGGGCGCCGATGTGCGGCTGCTGGCCTCGGCGTTCTGGTTCCCAGGCCCCGACACCACGCACTGTGAATGCCAGCGTGCGAGCTCAGCCGACCGGCAGCCGGGTGGTGAACTTCTTGGTGCGCAGCACGAAGCTCGTGTTGACTGAGCGTACGGCGGCCAGCTGCAGCAGCTGAGTTGAGAGGAAGTGCTCGTAGGCCTCCATGCTGGCGGCGACGATGCGCAGCAGGTAATCGTTGGGGCCACTCATCGAGTGGCATTCGAGCACCTCGGGCCGGTCCTTGACGAGTTGGTCGAACTGCCTCACCGACTCGGGGTGATGGTTCTCGAGAGACACGACCGCATAGGCCAGGATCGGCAGCCCGATGGCCGCGGCGCGCAGCAGCGTCACGTAGCCTGCAATGAATCCCGCTTCCTCGAGGCGCCGCAGCCGCCGCCAGCAGGGCGCGGGCGAGAGCCCCACGCGCTTGGCCAGCTCCTGGTTGGAGATGCGCGCATCGGCCTGGAGCTGCTCGAGGATGCGGCGGTCGAGGCGATCGAGGTTGCGCTTCATGGCAAGAATATTGCCAAAAACACGCATGACACCGCAATTTGAGAAAGATAATTGCAGCCTCAGGGGCATAAGCTGCACGCCGTCGCCCCACTCCCCAGGAGTCCCATGGCCGCATCGGCCGCCACCCTCGCGAGCCCCCGAGAGGGCATTGCCGCGAGTGCCGGGCAGACGGACTGGCGGCGCGTCGCGCGCCTCGTGCAGCGCTCGCGCGCCCTCGATGACATCGAGGAATCGCGCCTGGTCCCCGAGCGTAAGGTGCTCTATCAGTTCTCGGCGCGCGGCCACGAGTGCGCCCAGATCCTTCTCGGGCTGAACCTGACCGACGCGCACGACGGTATCGGGCTCTACTACCGCTCGCGCCCGCTGATGCTGAGTCTCGGAGTGGGCCTGGAGGATGCGGCGGCGGGGCCGCTCGCCCGCAGCGGCGGTTTCAGCGGCGGCCGCGACATCGGCGTGGTGTTCAACCTGCCGGGGCGCGGCGGGCCCACGGTGCTGCCCGCCTGCGGCGGCGTCGGCACGCAGTACACGCCGGCCGCCGGCTGGGCGCAGGCGATCCGTTACCGTCACGAGGTTCTCGGCGAGGAAGCTTACGCACGCAGCATCGCCGTGGTGCTGGGGGGCGATGCCTCGACCGCGACGAACGGCTTCTGGTCCGCGCTCAACATCGCGACCACGCAGCAGCTGCCTCTGCTCTTCTATATCGAGGACAACGCTTTCGGTATCTCCGTTCCCTCCACCTGCCAGACTCCGGGCGGCAACATCGCCGCCAACCTGCGCGCCTTCGGCGGCCTCACGATCCTCGAGGGCGACGGCAGCGACCCGCGCGCCGCTGAGGAGCTGACCCGCCGCGCGGTCGCGCAGGTGCGCAGCGAGCGCGCACCCGTCCTGCTGCGGCTCACGGTGCCGCGGCTCTCGGGACATTCGGGGCAGGATACCCAGGCGTACAAGTCCGCCGAGACACTCGCCGAGGAGCGCAGGCGCGACCCGCTCGCGCGGCTCGAGCAGCTCCTGGTTCCGCAGCTGATGAGCGAGTCCGAGTGGCGGGAGATCGCGGTCGAGGCCCGGCGGGAGGTCGAGGAAGCCGTCGGCCGCGCGCTGGCGCGCCCGCCGCCCGATCCGCGGCAGCTGACTCGTCACGTGTTCTGGCAGAACGCGGACGGTACTCGCGAATTGCAGCAACAGGGCGGGCTCCTTCCGGAAGGCCAGACGTTCGCCGCCTCGAGCACGCGCGCGAGTGCGGAGCCGACCCGCATCAACATGCTCACCGCGATCCGGCGCACGCTCGATGCCGAGCTCGCGCTCAACCCGCGCATGCTGGTGTTCGGCGAGGATGTGGGGCCGAAGGGCGGGGTTCACGGAGCGACACTCGGCCTGCAGGACAAGTACGGCGTCCGGCGGGTCTTCGATACCAGCCTCTCCGAGGAGGGGATCGTCGGTCGGGCGGTCGGCATGGCGCTCGCGGGCCTGCTGCCGGTCGCCGAGATCCAGTTCCGCAAGTACGCCGAGCCGGCCGCCGAGCAGCTCGACGACTGCGGCACGCTCCGCTGGCGCACCGGCAATCGTTTCGCGGCGCCGCTCGTGGTGCGCATGCCGGGCGGCTTCTTCAAGTGCGGCGATCCCTGGCACAGCCAGACGAACGAGGTCGCGTGGGTGCACGGCATCGGCTGGCAGGTCGCGGTGCCTTCGAACGCCGAGGACGCGGTCGGACTGCTGCGTGCGGCGCTGCGCGGCAACGACCCGGTCATCTTCTTCGAGCACCGCGCCATGCTCGACGGCGCGTGGGCGCGCCGGCCCTATCCGGGCGACGAGTTCGTCGTACCCTATGGCTGCGCGCGCACGCTGCGCCCAGGGAGCGAGCTCACGGTCGTGACCTGGGGGGCCATGGCGGAGCGCTGCGAGCTGGCGGCGCGCGAGTCGCACGTTGACGCCGAGGTGCTCGATCTGCGTACCCTCTCGCCCTGGGACAAGGCGGCGGTGCTCGCCTCGGTGGCGAAGACCCACAGATGCCTGATCGTGCACGAGGACAATCTGACCGCGGGCTTCGGGGCCGAGGTGGCCGCGACGCTCGCGAGCGAGACTTTCTACAGCCTCGAGGCGCCCATCGAGCGGCTCGCCATGCCCGACATTCCCAGTCCCCACAGCCCGCTGCTGCTCGAGGCAGCCGTGCCGGACGTGGCGCGCATCACCCGCGCCATCCAGCAGCTCGCGAGCCTGTGAGCGGATGAGCGCGAATCTCGACATCCGGGCGCCGGCGGAGCAGACCGAAGGTACGCGCTCGCAGCTGTTGCGCTGGCTCAAGCGGCCGGGTGAGCGCGTCGAGGCGAACGAGCCGTTGATCGAGATCGAAACCGACAAGGTGACGGTGGAGGTCGCGGCTCCGGGAAGCGGCGTCCTCGCGGAGGTCCTCAAGCAGGAGCAGGAGGAGATTGCTCCCGGCGAGTTGCTCGGCCGCATTGCGCCCGAGGCGACCGTGGCGTTGCACGCCGCGGCGGCGAGCGCAGCCGGGCCCGTGCCGTCCGTGGGCGGGATACCCCACGGCGCTGGCGCGGACGCCGTCAGCGCGGACGCGGCGCCCGCAGCGGCTCGAGGCACGGCGTTGAGCCCGGCGGTGCGGCGGCTCCTGGCCGAGCATCGGCTCTCCGCGGACTCGATCGCGGGTTCAGGACCGAACGGCCGCATCACCGTCGAGGACGTGCTGCGCGCGGCGGCTGGCGCGGGCGTGCAGCCGTCGCCGGCGGCCATTGCAGCGGCTGCGCCGCTGACCCGTCCGCTGGCTGGCGCCACGCCGCGCAGCCATCGGGTGCCGCACAGCGCGGTGCGGCGGCGCATCGCCGAGCATATGACCGAGAGTCTCCTGCACACGGCCCCGCACGTGACGACGGTGTTCGAGGCGGACCTCACCGCGGTGCTGAAGGATCGGGCCCGCCGGCGCGCGGAGTTCGCCGAGCGCGGCGTGCCGCTGACGCTCACGGCCTATTTCGTGCCGGCCGCGGTCGCGGCGATCCGCGCGGTCCCCGAGGCCAACAGCCGCTGGAGCGACTCCGACCTCGAGATCTACGACGACATCCACATCGGCATCGCCACCGCGGTCGAAGGCACCGGGCTGATGGTGCCGGTGCTGCACGACGCGGGCGAGCGCGATCTGTTCGCGGTTGCGCTGGGGCTCGATGAGCTCGTCAGCCGCGCCCGCGCCGGCAAGCTCACTCCGGCGGACGTTCGCGGAGGCACCTTTACCCTCTCGAACCACGGGGTGAGCGGCAGCCTGCTCGCGGCGCCCATCATCATCAATCAGCCGCAGTCGGCGATCCTCGGCATCGGCAAGCTCGAGAAGCGTGCCGTGGTGATGGAGGAGGGCGATGAGCAGAAGATCGCGGTACGGCCTCGCTGCTACGTCACACTGACGCTCGACCACCGGGTGATGGACGGCCATCAGGCGAACCGCTTCATGCAGACCTTCGTCGACCGGCTGGCCGACTGGCCGTCCTGAGAGCCGCAGGACGCGTCGTGTCCGGGCCGCCGGCAGAGCTCGAGCCGATCGAGCGCGCCAGCGCGGATGAGCTGCGGGCGCTGCAGCTCGCGCGCCTCAAGTGGTCGGTGCGCCATTGCTACGATCACGTGGCACCCTACCGCGAGAAGTGCGCGCTTGCCGGCGCGCACCCCGACGACCTCAAGTCGCTCGCGGACCTGGCGCGGTTCCCCTTCACGGTGAAGGACGATCTGCGCGTTCACTATCCCTTCGGCCTGTTCGCGGTGGCACGCTCGCAGATCGTGCGTCTGCACGCCTCGAGCGGTACGACCGGCAAGCCCACCGTGGTCGGCTACACGCGCGGGGACATCGACACCTGGGCCGCTCTGGTGGCGCGCTCGCTGCGGGCCGCCGGCGCTCGCGCAGGAGACATGGTCCACATTGCCTACGGTTACGGCCTGTTCACCGGCGGTCTCGGCGCGCATTACGGCGCCGAGCGCCTCGGCTGTACGGTGGTACCGATGTCGGGTGGCCAGTCGCAGCGGCAGGTGCAGCTGATCTGCGACCTCGAGCCCGATCTCATCATGGTGACTCCTTCTTACATGCTGGCGCTGGTGGAGGAGTTCCACCGCCAGGGGCTCGATCCGGCGGCGAGCTCGCTGCGCTGCGGTCTGTTCGGCGCTGAGCCCTGGACCGAGGCGCTGCGCGCGGAGATCGAACGCCGCGCCGGACTGGATGCGCTCGACATCTACGGCCTCTCCGAAGTGATGGGACCGGGTGTCGCGAGCGAGTGCCTCGAGACCAAGGACGGGCCGGTGATCTGGGAGGACCACTTCTATCCCGAGATCGTCGATCCGCTGACCGGCGCGGTGCTCCCCGAGGGCGCCACGGGTGAGCTGGTGCTCACTTCCCTCACCAAGGAGGCGCTGCCGGTGATTCGTTACCGCACGCGCGATCTGACTTCCCTGCTGCCGCCGACGGCGCGGGCCATGCGCCGCCTGGCGCGCATCGGCGGCCGCTCGGATGACATGCTGATCGTGCGGGGCGTGAATCTGTTCCCGAGCCAGATCGAGGAGCTGGTGCTCAAGCTCGTGGGCCTGACGCCGCACTACGAGCTCGAGCTGACACGCGAGGCGCACCTGGACCGGCTCGCGGTGAAGGTCGAGTGCCTCGAGGGAACGCCGGCGGAGGCCCGGGTGCGCCTCGCGCACGAGCTCGCGGCCGCCATCAAGGCGCTCATCGGCATATCCGCCGCCGTGCACGTCGGCGATCCCGGCTCGATCGAGCGCTCGGCCGGCAAGGCAAAGCGGGTGGTCGACCGCCGCGAGCGCCGCTGAGGGGAGATTTCCCCGGTGCCGTTCGCTGGTTACAAAATGTACAGAGTTATGTTAACGGTCCGGCGTGTCGGGGTTGGGAGACAGGTGTTTATGTCCGCCAGGCGGAGTAAAACCGATGGCGGGGATACGTGCCACGGTGCTGAGTCGCCGCGGTTACGGTCAGGAATCAAAGGAACTTCGGGGACTCTCGCATGAACACTTCGCACCTCACACGGCGTTGCCGCAACGCGGCGCGTCAGCTCGCATTGGGTCTGCTGGCCGTGGCCGGCTTCGGCGGCACGCTGTTGCTCGGCGCCTGCGGCGGCGGCGGCGGTTCCATGAGCAGCACGAGTCCGCCGCCTCCGACCTCCAGCGGCACTGCCATGGTGACGCTGACGGACGCGCCGGGGGATTTCCTGACCTACATGGTCAACGTGGTATCGCTCAAGCTGACACGTTCCGACGGCACTGTGGTCGAGACCGTTCCGACCACCACGACGGTCGATTTCGCGCAGCTCGTCAATCTCGCCGAGATCGTGAGCGCGAAGCAGGTCCCCGAGGGCAGCTACACGGCGGCCTCCCTGACGCTCGACTACACGGGCGCCACGATCGTGGTCGATAACGGCGCGGGCGGGCTCACCGTACCGGCCGCGAACATCATCAACGGCGCGACCAGCGCGCCACTGGTCGCGCCCAACAACCAGGTGACGGTGACGCTGAAGCTTCCCAGTGGGACGCCGCTCGTCATCACCCACGGCACGGTGGCCAACCTGGCACTCGACTTCAATCTGAGCGCCTCCAACACGGTCGCGCCCTCGACCATCACCTCCACGACCGCGGCGAGCGCCGTCATGGTGACGGTCAATCCCGTCCTGGTCGGGAGCCTGACGCCGGACGCCACCAAGCAGACGCGCGTCAGAGGACCGCTGGTGAGCGTGACCAACACGGCGAGCCAGACTTCGTACACGGTGCAGGTGTGGCCGTGCTTCACCTCGTCCGGGAGCGACTGGGGTCAGGTGGTGGTGTACACCACTTCGACCACCGCCTTTACGGTCAACGGCACCTCTTCTACGGGTACAGCGGGCCTCACGGCGCTCGCCGGGTTGTCGAGCGGAACCCTGACTCTGGCGCTCGGAACCTTCGATACCAGCGCCAAGACCTTCACCGCAGCGCAGGTGTTCGCGGGCACCAGCGTCCCGGGCGCGGGTCTCGACAGCATTTCCGGTACCGTCATCGCCCGCAGCGGCGACGTCCTGACCGTGAGCCGCGCCTTCTTCAGGCCCCGCGAGGGCGGCGGCGTCGAGGGCGGCGAGGTCATGATGGGGACGAGCAACACCGCCCAGGTCGACAGTGGCATGTCTAACACCATGGGCGGTGGCTCAGGGGACGGCGACTTCGGTTGGGGGCGGCAGGTGATGGTCACCGTCGCCTCGACCACGATGGTGACCGAGGACGGCCAGTCCGGCACGTTCGGACCGCAGGACATCTCGGTCGGCCAGCATCTGCAGGCGTTCGGGACGTTCGGCAAGGACTCGAGCGGCAATCGGACGCTCGATGCAAGCTCGGGGAGCGTGCAGCTGAACGTAACGCGTGCCTGGGGACAGTACGCCTCGACGGCGAGCGGCGTGGTGACCATGAGCCTGCAGGCCCTCGACAACCTGCCGCCGGGCGCCTTCAACTTCGCCGGCACCGGTAGCAGCAGTGCCAACGATGCAACGGCGGGCGCCTACACGGTGAGCGTCCCGGCAGCTCTCCCGATACCGTCGCTGACCGCCGGCTTCCCGATCGCGTTCGACGGCTTCGTGAGCCCGTTCGGCTCCGCGCCGCCGGACTTCGCGGCCGAGACGCTGGTGGATTTCTCGAGCGTGGACGCGCGGCTGCTGCTCGGGTGGGAGGAGCCGGGACCGACCGCGCCCTTCGTCTCACCCCTGAGCGCCACCAACGTGATGATGACCCAGGCGACGGTGCAGAGCGCTGCTCAGCACGTGATCTGGATCGGGCCGGCAAAACTGGACCCGGGGAGTGTCGCTGCCGGGCTCACCTTCGTGCCGAGCACGACGGCGTCTCACCTGCTGTTTGCCATCGGGCATCGCTCGAGTTGGGACTTCCAGACCTATACGACCTTCAGCGACTTCATCAGCGCGCTCTCCGGCGACCTGAACGGAACCACGACGCTGCGCGCGGTCGCAGCGAAGGGCCCGTACGCTCCGAGCGCCGGGACGATGACGGTGAGCTTCATGGCGGTCGTGCTGAGCGACTGAGCCGTCGCACGGCGCAGCACCACCCTCGAAGGGGCGGGGCGGCATACCCTGCTGTCCCGCCCCGCAACCTAGTTCTGCGGGATCGATGTGCTAGCCTTGGCGCATGTATACGCAGGCGCTCGACACCCACGGGCGGGAGCCGGTTGCGGCGGCCGCGGACGGCAGTGGCGCGGCGGCGCGCTTTCAGGCACGCGTTGACGCCGAGGAGAAGATCGAGCCCAAGGACTGGATGCCGGACGCATACCGGCAAACGCTGATCCGGCAGATCTCCCAGCACGCGCACTCGGAGGTCGTCGGCATGCTTCCCGAGGGCAACTGGATCACCCGGGCGCCGACGCTGCGGCGCAAGGCGGTGCTCATCGCCAAGGTGCAGGACGAGGGCGGGCACGGGATGTACCTGTACAGCGCCGCCGAGACGCTCGGTGTGTCGCGCGCGCAGATGGTCGAGCAGCTGTTGTCGGGGTCGGCAAAGTACTCGAGCATCTTCAATTATCCGACGCTCACCTGGGCGGACGTCGGTGCGATCGGCTGGCTGGTGGACGGGGCGGCGATCATGAATCAGATCCCGATCTGCCGCTGCTCGTACGGTCCCTATGCGCGCGCCATGGTGCGCATCTGCAAGGAGGAGAGCTTCCACCAGCGTCAGGGCTTCGAGATCATGCTGACGCTCGCGCGCGGCAGCCCCGCACAGCGCGCCATGGCGCAGGACGCGCTCGATCGCTGGTGGTGGCCGTCGATCATGATGTTCGGCCCCTCGGACGCGGACTCGCGGCACACCGCGCAGTCGATGCAATGGAAGATCAAGCGCTTCAGCAACGACGAGCTGCGCCAGAAATTCATCGACATCACGGTGCCGCAGGCGCAGTTCCTCGGGCTCACCGTCCCGGATCGCGCGCTGCGCTGGGACGAGGGCACGCAGCATTTCGCCATCGGGCCGATCGACTGGAGCGAGTTCCACGCGGTCCTCAAGGGTAACGGACCGTGCAACCGCGAGCGGCTCGAGGCCCGCCGCGCGGCCCACGAGGCCGGCGCGTGGGTGCGCGAGGCGGCCGCGGCGCATGCGGCGAAACAGGCGGCACGCGAGCACGGCGCGGGTACGGGCCAAGCGAGGCGGGCATGAGCGAGACGATCCGGGATTGCTCCGCGGCCGACTGGCCGCTGTACGAGGTGTTCATCCGCTCGCGCGGCGGACTCGAGCACAAGCACGTCGGCAGCCTGCACGCGGCGGACGCGGGCATGGCCGTCGAGCACGCCCGCGATGTGTACACGCGCCGGCAGGAGGGCGTAAGCATCTGGGTGGTGCGCTCGGTGGACATCGTCGCCTCGGACCCCGGCGAGGCGGAGGCGCTGTTCGAGCCGGCACGCGACAAGGTGTACCGGCATCCGACCTTCTACGCCATCCCGGACGAGGTGAAGAACCTGTGAGCGCCGCGGCGGCAGAGCCCGAGCGGCGCGACCGGACACTCTCGCAGGCGCTGTTCCGCTACGTGCTGCGGCTCGCCGATACCAGCCTCGTGTTGGGGCAGCGCCTCGGCGAGTGGGTCGGCCACGGGCCGGCCCTGGAGGAGGACCTGGCGCTTGCGAACCTGGCGCTCGATCTGATCGGACAGGCGCGGCTGCTGCTCTCTTATGCCGGGGAGATCGAAGGCGAGGGGCGCGACGAGGACGCCCTCGCGTTCCTGCGCGATGCGCCCGAGTTCCTCAACGTCCAGCTTGCAGAGCAACCGAACGGCGACTTCGCCCAGACCATCGTGCGGCAGTGGCTGATCGATGCCTGGCAGCTCGAAGTCTATGGGGGACTGGCGGCTTCCGCGGATACGCGCCTCGCGGCCATCGCCGCCAAGGCGCTCAAGGAGACCCGCTACCACTATCGCTTCAGCAGCGGCTGGCTGGTGCGCCTCGGGGATGGCACCGCGGAGAGTCGCGCGCGCGCGCAGCGGGCGCTGGAGTCGCTGTGGCGCTTCACCGGGGAGCTGTTCGCCGCGGACGAGATCGACGAGCGCATGGCCGCAGCCGGCGTTGCCCCGCCGCTCGCCGCGGCGGCGGAGCGCTGGGAAGCGCGCGTCGTCGCCGATCTCGGGCAGGCGACGCTCGCGCGCCCGGAGCGGCAGCCGCATCCCTGGCATGGCAAGCGCGGCCTGCACACCGAGCACCTCGGTCACCTGCTCGGGGAGATGCAGCACCTGCAGCGCACGTACCCGGGGGCACGCTGGTGAGAGCCGCGCAGCCGCAGGCCGAGGTGGATGGCCGCGGCGCCAGCCCGGCAGCGGAGCAGGGTGTGTGGGAGCTGCTCGCGCGCGTTCCCGACCCTGAGATTCCGGTTCTGAGCATCGTCGATCTGGGCATCGTGCGCTACGTGCGCCGCGGGGGGGACGAGCGGCTGCATGTGGGCATCACCCCGACCTACAGCGGCTGTCCGGCGACGGAGGCGATACGCGCGGCGACCCGCGCCGCACTCGATGCGGGAGGCTACCCGCAGGCGGCGATCGAGGAGGTCCTCTCGCCTCCCTGGACGAGCGACTGGGTGACGCCCGCCGGGCGCGCCAAGCTCGCGGCCTTCGGCATCGCGCCGCCGGCCCCTGGCGGAGAAAGCAGCGGCGCACCGGTTGGATGCCCGCGGTGCGGCAGTCTCACGACCGAGCGGATCAGTGAGTTCGGCTCGACGCCCTGCAAGGCACATTACCGCTGCAATGCCTGCGGCGAGCCCTTCGATCGCTTCAAGTGCATCTGACGTGCTGAGATTCCATTCACTGCGGGTCGAAAGCATCAGCCCCGACGCGGAGGATGCAGTGGCGATCGCGCTCGCGGTGCCGCAGGAATTGCGCGCCGAGTACCTGGGTGCCCCGGGGCAGCACGTGGTCGTGCGGGCGCACATCGCCGACGAGGAAGTCCGTCGCACCTACTCGCTGGTGAATGCGCCGGGGGAATGGCCGCTGCGCATCGTGCCACGGGTACACGCCGCAGGCAGGATGTCGCGCTACCTCGCCGAGCAGCTGCGCGCGGGCGACAGGCTCGACGTACTGCCCCCCAACGGCAGCTTCACCCCACGCGCCGCGCCCGCACGGGCGGGCAGCTACGTGGCCTTCGCCGCTGGCTGTGGCATCACCCCGGTGCTCTCCGTGGCGCGCGCGCTGCTGGCGGCGGCAGGGACGCGCGTCACGATCTTCTACGGCAACACCGGCAGCGCGCGCACCATGTGCCTCGAGGAGCTGCTCGCGCTCAAGGACTGCTACCTCGGGCGGCTGGCGCTGCACTTCGTGATGAGCCGCGAGCCTCAGGAAGTCACGCTCTACAACGGGCACATCGACGGCGCGCGCGTGCGCGAGCTCGCCGCCGCGCTGTTCCACCCCACGGAGGTGGCGGAGTATTTCGTCTGCGGCCCGGGCGACATGATCGAACAGGTCGGATCGGCTCTGCGCGCACTCGGAGTGGACGCGGCGCGCATTCATGGCGAGCACTTCACGGTCGCGGGCGCCGCCGAGCCGGCGGCCGCGGACGCAGCGGCGCCCCGGGCCAGCGCCGCCCCGCAGGCCGGCGCCGGCACGGCCCGCGCGGAAGTCACCATCCGCATGGACGGGCGGCGCCGATCCTTCACGATGCAGATGGGCGATGAGACGGTGCTCGAGGCCGCAGCGCGGGCCGGTATCGAGCTGCCGTTCTCCTGCCGCGCGGGGGTGTGCTCCACCTGCCGCACCAAGGTGGTGCGCGGTACCGTGGAAATGGCGCAGAACTATGCGCTCGAGGACTGGGAGCTCGAGCAGGGCTATGTGCTCGCCTGCCAGTCGCGCGTCACGAGCGCCGCGCTCGAGCTGGACTACGACGAGAAGTAAACGGGCGATGGGGAGTTTGGCTTGAGCTATCAGAGCATCCTGTTCGAGATCGGTGCCGGTATCGCCCGCCTGACGCTCAATCGCCCGGAGCGCCTCAACAGCTTCAACACCGCGATGCATGCGGAGGTGCGCGTGGCGCTCGCCGCGGTGCGCGCCTCCGACGCGCGGGTGCTGGTGCTCACCGGAGCGGGGCGCGGCTTCTGCGCCGGCCAGGACCTCAACGACCGGGCGGTGGCTCCCGGGGGTCAGGCGGCCGACCTCGGCGAGTCGATCGAGAAGAACTACAAGCCGCTGGTGCTCGGCCTGCGCTCGCTCCCACTGCCGGTGATCGCCGCCGTGAACGGTGTCGCCGCCGGCGCGGGCGCCAACATCGCGCTGGCGTGCGACCTGGTTGTCGCGGCCCGCTCGGCGAGCTTCGTGCAGGCCTTCGCACGGCTCGGGCTGGTGCCCGACTCCGGCGGGACCTGGTTCCTGCCGCGCAGCGTCGGTACGGCGCGCGCGCTCGGGCTGGCGCTCCTCGGCGAGAAGCTCCCGGCTGAGCAGGCGGCTGCCTGGGGACTCATCTGGCGCTGCGTCGAGGACGCCGAGCTCGGCGCGGTGGTGGACGCGCTCGCTCAGGGGTTCGCCGACGCGCCGACCCGCGGACTCGCCCGCACCAAGCAGGCGATCTATGAGAGCTGGGGCCGCACGCTCGAGCAGCAGCTCGATGTCGAGCGCGATTATCAGGCCGAGCTCGGCCGTACCGCGGACTACGCCGAAGGCGTGGCGGCGTTCGCCGCCAAGCGCGCGCCGCGGTTTTGTGGAAAATGAGGCGCGCATCATGAGCCAGCCCCGCGGGCAGGAAGCGCAGGAGCTGGCCGAGCGCTGCGCGCAGGCGCTCTATCGGCGCGATCGCGCCTCTCAGGCCCTCGGCATGCGCATCGTCGAGGTGCGGCCCGGCCAGGCGCGCCTCGCGATGCAGGTGCGGCCGGACATGCTCAATGGCCACGAGGTCTGTCACGGCGGGATCATATTCGCGCTCGCCGACAGCGCCTTTGCCTTCGCCTGTAACTCCCACAATGAGAGCACCGTGGCGGCCGCGGGCGCGATCGATTTCCTGGCGGCGGCCCGCGCCGGAGACGAGCTCATGGCGGCGGCGGTCGAGCTGTGGCGGACGAAGCGCAACGGCATCTACGAGATCACCGTGACCAATCAACGTGGCGAGCGGGTGGCGCTGTTCCGCGGGCGCTCGTACCGCATCGACGGACAGGTGACGAGCGAGTGAGGAGCGAGGCCATGGAGCTGCAGAGTTACGCCGCAGGCCGCTGGCGCACGGGTAGCGGCGCCGGCGCGGCACTGCGCGATGCCACGACCGGGGAGGTGATCGCGCACGCGAGCGCCGAGGGTCTCGATGCGGGCGCGATGCTCGCCTGGGCGCGGGAGGTCGGCGGCCCGAACCTGCGCCGACTCACCTTCCACGAGCGCGCGGGGCTCCTCAAGGCGCTCGCCAGGGACCTCACCGAGCACAAGGAGGAGTACTACCCGGTGTCGTTCGCGACCGGGGCCACCCGGGGAGACTCCTGGATCGACATCGACGGGGGCATCAGCACGCTGTTCGTCTTCGCGAGCAAGGGCACGCGCGAGCTTCCCAACAGCCGGGTGTACGTCGATGGCGGCGTCGAGGCGCTGTCGAAGCAGGGCACCTTCGTCGGGCAGCACGTGTGCGTGCCGCTCGAGGGCGCGGCGGTGCACATCAACGCCTTCAACTTCCCCGTGTGGGGCATGCTGGAGAAGCTGGCGCCGGCCCTGCTCGCGGGCGTGCCGGCGATCGTGAAGCCCGCCACCCAGACGTCCTTTCTCACCGAGCGGGTGTTTCGCCGCATCCTCGAGTCCGGGATCCTCCCCGAGGGTGCGGTGCAGCTCGTTTGCGGCGGGGTCGGGGACCTCTTCGATCATCTCACCTGCCAGGATGTCGTGTCATTCACGGGCTCCGCGGGCACGGCGCAGAAGCTGCGCCAGCACGCGACCGTCATGGCCAACTCGGTGCGCTTCACGGCGGAGACTGATTCTCTCAATTCCTCGATCCTCGGCCCCGATGCCGCGCCTGGCTCGCCCGAGCTCGACCTGTTTGTGCGCGAGGTGGTGCGGGAGATGACGGTCAAGGCGGGCCAGAAGTGCACCGCCATCCGCAAGGCGATCGTGCCGGCGGCACGTGCCGCGGATGTGATCGATGCGCTGCGCGCGGCGCTCGCTGAGGTGGTGGTGGGCGATCCGCGCCTCGATGAGGTGCGCATGGGCCCGGTCGCATCCTTGAGTCAGCGCCGCGAGGTGCGCGAGCAGCTCGCCAAGCTCGAGCAGGATGCGGAGGTGATCGCGGGCAGCGAGGGGGCGTTCGCGCCGCTCGGTGCCGACGCCGAGCGCGGGGCGTTCATCGCCCCGACGCTGCTCTATTGCCGTGACCCGGCGCGCGCCCGCGGCGTCCACTCGGTGGAGGCCTTTGGCCCGGTGTGCACGCTGCTGCCCTACCGCGACACCGACGAGGCCATCGCACTCGCGCGGCGCGGCGGGGGAAGTCTCGCGGGCTCGGTGTTCACCGCAGACGATGCGCTGGCGGCACGGGTGGCGCTCGCGCTCGCGCCGTTCCACGGACGCATCGTGGTGGTGAATCGCCATTGCGCCCGGGAGTCGACCGGCCACGGGTCACCGCTGCCGCACCTGGTGCACGGCGGACCGGGGCGTGCCGGCGGGGGCGAGGAAATGGGTGGGATCCGCGGCGTGATGCACTACCTGCAGCGCACGGCGCTGCAGGGTACGCCGGACGTCATCACCGCGGCGTGCGGGCGCTGGACGCGCGGTGCGCGCGAGCTCGATCCGGGCGTGCATCCCTTCCGCAAGCCGTTCGGTTCGCTGGCGCTCGGCGACACTTTCCTTTCGGGCGAGCGCGAGGTCACGGTCGAGGACATCGAGCGCTTTGCGGCGCTGTCGGGCGACAGGTTCTACGCTCACATGGACGAGGCAGAGGCGGCCCGCAATCCGCTCTTCGGCGGGCGAGTCGCCCACGGCTACTTCCTGGTGTCGGCAGCCGCGGGCCTGTTCGTCGATGCCCCCTACGGACCGGTGCTCGCCAACTACGGGATCGACGGCCTGCGGTTCCTGAAGCCGGTGAAGCCCGGCGACCGCATCCGCGTGCGTCTCACCTGCAAGGAGAAGTCCCTGCGCGCGGGAGCGGGCTACGGCGAGGTACGGTGGGATACCGCCATCACTAACCAGAACGGCGAGGCCGTCGCCAACTACGACGTCCTGACGATGGTCAGTGAGAAGGCGGTACCGGACGCCTGAGCGCCCGCGGCCGGCTGTCTCACGAAGCGCGCGCCGGCGCGCCGAACAGGCGGAAGGCGTGCCCGCGCGTCGAGACCGCCTTGACGAGTACCCACACCGCATCGCCGGGTGAGAGCCCGAGCGCCCTGCGCGCAGCCTCGGTGATGCGCGCCAGCAGCACCGGTCCGCCGACGTCGACCCGCACCAGCACGCTCGCCGCCTCCTCGGGAGTGATCTCGACGACGGTGCCGCGCAGCGCGTTGCGCACGCTCAGGCTGTGGACCGGCTGGGTCGCGAGGATGATGTCGCGCGCCAGGAGCTGCACCCGCACGCGCGCGCCCGCCGCCACGTCCCGCAGGCTCACCTGCAGCCGGCCGGACCCGACGGCGAGCTCGACGGTGCCGCCGGCCGCATCGACGGCGGTCACCAGCCCGTCGAGCACGGCGCCCACGAGGTCCGGCGCGAGCACGGTGCGCAGCTCCGGACGCAGGCTCATCTCGCCCACCGGGCCGGCGGCCAGTACCCGCCCGTTCTCGAGCAGTACCAGGTAAGTCGCGAGGCGCAACACCTCCTCGAACTGGTGGCTCACGTACACCATGGGGATGGACAGCCAGTCGCGCAGCCTCTCGAGATACGGCAGCACCTCCTCGCGCCGCGCCAGGTCCAGCGATGCGAGCGGCTCATCGAGGAGCAGCAGCTGCGGCTGTGACAGGAGCGCCCGACCCAGAGCGACGCGCTGGCGCTCGCCGCCGGAGAGCTCGTGCGGCCGGCGCTCGAGCAGGGGGCCGAGGCCGAGGAGCTCGAGCAGCTCCTCGAAGCGGATGTAGTGAAAGATCGAGCGGGCGCGCTTTTCCCCGTAGCGCAGATTTCCCGCGACGCTCAGGTGCGGGAAGAGGCGTGAATCCTGGAACACGTAGCCGATGCGCCGACGCTCGGGCGGCACGGCGATGCCGCTGCGTGTATCGGTCAACACGCTGGCCGCGAGCTGCACCTCACCCTCATCGGGCGGCAGCAGCCCTGCGATCGTATCGATCAGTGTGCTCTTGCCGCTGCCGGATCGGCCGAACAGCCCGATCACCCCGGGCGTCGGCGCCGCGAACGCGGCCGCCAGGGTGAACCCGGGGCGGCGCTTGACCACTGAGACGCGCAGCATGGCAGTCGGCTAGCGGCCGAGGCGCCGCCGCACGCCCCGCACCAGCAGCTCCACGGCGAGGAGCCCCGTGAGACCGAGCGTGAACGACAGGATCGCGAGGCGCAGCGCCACCGCCTCGCCGTCCGGGGATTGCATGGCGGTGTAGAGCGCGAGCGGCAGGGTGCGCGTCACGCCGGGAATGTTGGCGGCGAAGGTGATGACGGCGCCGAACTCGCCGAGTCCCGCGGCGAAGGCGGTCACCGCCCCGGCAAGGATTCCCGGCAGCATCAGCGGCAAGGTGATGCTGAAGAAGCGGTCGAGGGGACCGGCACCGAGCGTGCGGGCGGCCGCCTCGAGGCCGGCGTCGATGCCCTCGAGCGACAGGCGCATGGCGCGCACCATGAGCGGGAAAGTCATGACCGCGGTGGCGAGCGCTGCGCCGGCCGTCGTGAACGGCAGCTGGATGCCGAAATGCGCGCGCAGCCAGGCGCCGAGCGGTGCGCGCGCGCCGAGCAGCAGCAACAGCGCGTAGCCGACGGCGACGGGCGGCAGCACCAGCGGCAGGTGCACGAAGGCGTCGAACAGCATGCGGCCGGGGAAGCGGGCGCGTGTGAGGATCCAGGCAACCACGACTGCGGGCGGCAGACTGAAGGCGACGCTGCGCGCGGCGACCTCCAGTGAAAGGCGCAGCGCGTCGAGCTCGACCGATGTCATGAGACCGCCCATCGCGGCACTTTCTCACGACGGCCGGATAGGCGGCCAGCGGCGGCGAGGCAGGCGCTTCGGGCGGCTCAGGCGACCAGGGTCGTGGCGAGACTGACGGGCGTGTCGGGCGCCGGCGGTGGGGCACAGGCTCCCAGGCCCTTCTCCTCGAGCCAGGCGCGGTTGAAGAGCCGCGACTGATACTTGGCGCCGCCGTCGCAGAGCATGGTGACGACGGTGTGCCCGGGGCCGAGCTGGCGCGCGACCTGGAGCGCCGCGGCCACGTTGACCCCGCTGGTGCTCCCGAGGAACAGCCCCTCCTCGTAGAGCAGCCGGTAGACGCACTGCACCGTCTCGGCATCGGGTACGTGCACCGCCGCGTCGACGGGTGCGCCCGCGAGGTTGGCCGTGATCCGCGCGATGCCGATGCCCTCGGTGATGGAGCCGGTGCCGGTCGCCTTGAGTGTGCCGGAGCGGAAGTACTCGTAGAGGGCGCTGCCGGGCGGGTCGGCCAGCACGCAGCGCACGGCCTGGCGCTGCGATTTGAGGAACTGCGCGACGCCTGCCAGCGTCCCACCGGTGCCGGTGGCGGCGACGAAGGCGTCGATGCGGCCTTCGGTCTGCGCCCAGATCTCAGGTCCGGTCGTGGTCGCATGCGTGGCGCGATTCGCCGTATTGTCGAACTGATTCGACCAGATCGCGCCCGGGAGCGAAGCCGCGAGGCGCTGCGCAACTCTCTGGTATTGGTTGGGATTGCTGTAAGGGACGACCGGAACCCTGTGCACCTCGGCGCCGAGCATCTCGAGCAGCCGGTACTTCTCCGGCGACTGGTTGTCGGGCATGACGATGATGCAGCGGTAGCCCCGGGCATTGCACACGTGCGCGAGCCCGATGCCGGTGTTGCCGGCGGTGCCTTCCACGACGATGCCGCCGGCCGTGAGCCGACCGCGGCGCTCGGCATCGGCGACGATGGCAACGGCGGCGCGGTCCTTGACCGAGCCGCCCGGGTTCATGAACTCCGCCTTGCCGAGGATCTCGCAGCCGGTCTCTTCGCTCATGCGGCGGAGGCGAATGAGCGGGGTGTCGCCGACCGCGCCGACGAAGCCGGCCGCGGCGCTCATGCCAGCGCCCGCTCGGCGCACTGCGCCGGCGCAGGCACGGCGCCGGATTCCGCGGCTATTGCGCTCGAGGCGAGGGCCGCCACCTCGCCGACGATGAGGAGCGCGGGGGCTGCGACCTGCGCGCGCGTCGCCAGTGCGGCGATCTCTCCGAGCGGGCTGCGCAGTACGCGCTCGCCCGGGAGCGTCGCGCGCTCGACGATTGCGGCCGGACGCCCGGGGCTCGCTCCCGCGGCGCGCAACCGCGCGACGATGCGCGGCAGCTGTGCCACGCCCATGTAGAACACCACGGTCTGGTGCGCCCCGGCGAGGGCGCGCCAGTCGAGCGAGTCATCGGTGGCGGCGTGCCCGCTCACCAGCGTCACGCTGTGGGCGAGTCGCCGGTGGGTGAGGGGAATGTCGGCGCAGGCGGCCGCGCCGAGCGCGGCGGTGATGCCAGGCACCACGCGGTAGGGAATGCCGTGCTCGCGCAGAATCTCGAGCTCCTCGCCGCCGCGTCCGAACACGTAGCCGTCGCCGCCCTTCAGGCGCGCCACCTTGAGCCCCGCGCGGGCGAGGCTCACCAGCTGCTCATTGATGTCCTTCTGGCCGCCGGCCTCGCCCGTTTCCTTGCCGACGAAGACGCGCCGCGCGTCGCGCCGCGCCCGCTCGAGGATGGCCTCCGGCACCAGCCGGTCATGAAGGATCACGTCGGCCTGCTGCAGGAGCTGCAGCGCGCGCAGCGTGAGCAGGTCCGGATCCCCGGGACCTGCGCCAATCAGGTAGACCTCTCCTGAGCCGCCGGCCGCGTTCACGAGCCCGGCAGCGCGCAGCTCGCGGCCGAAGCGCTGCTCTGCCGCGGCCTCGTTCCCGGCAAGCACCTCGAGGGCGGCGGGACCGGCGACGATGCGCTCCCAGAAGGCACGCCGGCCGTGCGGGCCGAGTGCGCGCCGGACGGCCGCGCGGCGCCCGCCGAGGAAGCGCGCCAGCGCTCCGAGCCGTGCCGGCAACAGCGCCTCGATCTGCTGGCGTACCCGGCGCGCGAGCACCGGGGCGGCGCCCGCCGAGCTCACCGCCACCACGACCGGCGAGCGATCGATGATCGCCGGAAAGATGAAAGTCGAGAGCTCGGCGGAGTCGACGACATTGACCGGGATGTGCCGCGTGCGCGCGGCGCCCGCGACGGCCGCATTCACCGCACCATCGTCGCTCGCGGCGACGACCACCACGGCGCCTTCGAGCTGCTGCGGCGCGAAGCCGCTCTCGAGGTGCCTGAGCTGGCCGTTGGCGGCGTGCGCGGCGAGCGCCGGCACGAGCCTTGGGGCGACCAGGGTCACGCGGGCGCGGGCCTTCAGGAGCCAGTCGGCCTTGCGGGCCGCCACCTCGCCGCCGCCCACCACGAGCGCCGGCTTACCCTCGAGACGCAGGAAAACCGGGAGGTAATCCATGGTGGACCGACTATAGCCGCAGCGCTCCCCGGCGCCGAAGGAAGCTTTGCTTCTTAGGGCCTGCGCGGCGGTTATACACTTGAGCTCGCATGAAGCTGCACCAACTGCGTTACCTGGCGGCCGTCGCCCAGAGCGGCCTCAACATCACCGCGGCCGCGCACAAGCTGCATACCTCGCAGCCGGGCGTCAGCAAGCAGATCAAGCTGCTCGAGGACGAGCTCGGCTTTCAAATCTTCGTGCGCGAGGGCCGCAACCTCACCCGCATCACCGCTGCGGGGCAGCAGGTCATCGAGCGCGCGCTGCGCATCCTGCAGGAGGCGCAGAGCATCCGCGACCTGTCGACGGAGCTGCGCGACGAGGGCAAGGGGAGTCTCTCGATCGGCACCACCCACACCCAGGCGCGCTACGTCCTGCCGGACGTCATCCGCGAGTTCCGCGGGCGTTACCCGCAGGTGCGGCTCAACCTGCACCAGGGAACCTCGGAGCAGATCGCCGAGATGGTCGCCGGCGATCGCATCGACTGCGCCATCGCGACCGGCTCCGAGGCGCTGTTTCCCGACCTGACGTTGCTGCCCTGCTACCGCTGGCATCGCACGGTGATCGTCCCACGCGGACACGAGCTCGCGAGCGGCGCCAGGCTCACGCTGCGCGCTCTGTCGGCTCACCCCCTGATCACCTATACCTTCAGTTTCACCGGGCCGTCCTCGCTGCACGAGGCATTTGCCCGGACCGGACTCGTTCCGAACGTCGCGATCACGGCGCGCGACGCCGATGTCATCCAGACCTACGTGCGGCTGGGGCTCGGCGTCGGCATCGTCGCGCACATGGCGATCGACCCCGACGATCCCGACCTCGTGGCGATCGAGGCCTCGCACCTGTTCGCGGCCCACACCACCTGGCTCGGATTTCGACGCGGCACGCTCCTGCGCCGCTATATGTACGACTTTGCGCAGCTGCTCGCGCCGCACCTGGAAAGACGCCTGGTCGAGCGGGCGCACCGGGCGACGTCCGCGCAGGAGGTTGCCGAGCTCTTCAGCGCCATCGAGCTGCCACAGCGCTAGGTGCTGGGGAAGCGCTGCGCGGCGAGGGCGATGCCGGCCGCGCCCGGCTGGTAGGCCACCGAGTAGCGGCTCAGGGCGCGCCGCGCCGCCTCGAGATCCTCTCCGGGCGCGAGCTCGATGGCATCGAACCCGCAGCGCGACAGCAGAAAGACCTGATCCTGTTTCACGCCGGCGCCGACCGCGCGCAGCTCGCCGCGGAACCGGCAGCGCTCGCGCAGCAGCCGGCCCTGGGAGTAGCCGCGGCCATCGCCCGGGCTGGGAAACTCCACCGCGACCAGCTCGAGTCGCGGCAGCGCCTCGAGCAGCTCCTCGATCCGGTCGGCCGGTTGGATACGCACGCCGAGCAGCCCGGGGCGGGCGCGCCAGCGGGGCTCGGCACGCAGCTCGGCGAGCGGCACGATGAGCGGGGCACCCTCGGCGAGCTCCTCGCTGAGGTAGGTCCATTCGTCGGCGACGATCTCACGCTGCCTGAGGATGAAGCGCATAGGCTCCCTCGCGGAACGGCCCGAGCCCGACGCGCCTCACGGTGTCGATGAAGCGCTCCTCTTCGGTGCGCAGCGTGCGATACACCTCGACCAGACGGGCGATGGTCGCAGCGACCTCGTGCCTCGGCACCGAGGGACCGATCACCTCCCCGAGCGCCGTGAAGCCGTTGGCCGAGCCCCCGAGGCTGATCTGGTACCACTCCTCGCCGTGCTTATCGACCCCGAGGATGCCGATGTGGCCGACATGGTGGTGGCCGCAGGCGTTCATGCAACCGGACATCTTGATCTCGACGTTGCCGAGGTCGTAGAGATAGTCGAGGTCGTCGAAGCGTCGCTGAATGTCGCGCGCGACGCCGAGCGTCCCGGCGTTGGCGAGCGAGCAGAAGTCGAGCCCGGGGCAGGCGATCAGGTCGGTGAGCGTGCCGATGTTGGGCATCGCGAGGCCGTGCCGCTCGAGCTCGTGCCAGACCGCATGGAGCTCGCGCTGCGCAACGTCGGCGAGCAGCAGGTTCTGGCTGTGGGTGACGCGAACGAGGCCGAAACTGACGCGCTCGGCGAGCGCTGCGATCGCCTCCATCTGCGCCGAGGTCGCATCGCCGGGATTGGTGCCGTGGGCCTTGAGCGAGACGAACACCGCGCGGTATCCGCTCATGCGGTGTGGTCGGGTGTTGTAGCGGTACCAGGCGGCGAAGCGCGCCTCCCGGCCGGCGGTCACGTCGAGATCGGCGAGCGCCTCGTAGGGCTGCGGCCGGAAGAAGGCGCGCATCCGCTCGACCTCGGCGGGTGTCAGCCGCGGGACGTGCGCGCGGCCGGCGAGCCACTCGGCTTCCACCGCCTCGCGGAAGCGCTCCGCGCCGAGCGACCTGACCAGCACCTTGATGCGCGCCTTGTGGATGTTGTCGCGGCGGCCCTCGCGGTTGTAGACCCGCAGGATCGCCTCCAGGTATCCGAGCAGCTCCGCGAGCGGCAGCCACTCGCGGATCAGCGAACCGATGACCGGGGCGCGCCCGAGCCCACCGCCCACCCGCACCGCAAAACCCACGGCGCCGGTGGCGTCGCGCCGCAGGTGCAGACCGATGTCGTGCACCTCAGTGGCCGCGCGATCCTCGGGGGAGCCGCTGATCGCGATCTTGAACTTGCGGGGCAGGTAGGTGAATTCCGGGTGCAGCGTCGCCCACTGACGCACGATCTCGCAGTAGGGGCGCGGATCGTCGACCTCGTCGGGGGCGATGCCCGCCAGGTGATCGGCGGTGACGTTGCGCACGCAATTGCCGCTCGTCTGGATGGCGTGCATCTGCACCGTGGCCAGCTGCTCGAGGATGTCCGGAACGTCCTCCAGCCGGGGCCAGTTGAGCTGCAGGTTCTGGCGGGTGGTGAAGTGGCCGTAGCCGCGGTCGTAGCGCCGGGTCAGCTCCGCCAGCTTGCGCAGCTGCCGCGAGCTCAGCAGCCCGTAGGGCACTGCGATGCGCAGCATGGGCGCATGGCGCTGGATGTAGAGCCCATTGCGCAGGCGTACGGCCTTGAACTCGTCTTCCGAAAGCTCACCCGCCAGGAAGCGGCGCGTCTGGTCCCGGAACTCGGATACGCGCTGATCTACGAACGCCTGGTCGAGCTGATCGTACTGGTACATGCCGTGGACTATAGGCTGCGGGGCACCCCGCCCCGAAATACCCTTTGGTTGTGTATTCGGCGCCACTG
>DATKLG010000051.1:0-24971 GCA_035542535.1 Steroidobacteraceae bacterium | reverse complement strand
TGCCGGGAACTCGGCTACGGCACCGGCGCCGGACACAGCAACCGTCCCACAACCCGCAGGTGGTCGATGCCGCGTACTTCCCCCGGGTAGAGCGGAACCTCCACGATTGATAATGATCCGTAGCGCTCGCGCAGCCGCTCGAGGTGCGGCCGCTGCTGCTGCGCCTTGCGCGCGAGAAAAGGCGAATCGATCACCTGCACCACGTTGTTGATGATCAAGCGGTGCAAGGCGAGACCGTAGCGCTGTAATTCATCGACTACGCTGTCGAGCTGGCTTACCGCGAGGCCCTCTGGGATGGTCACCATCGCAAAGCGAACGTCACGCCTGAGAAACGCCATGCACTCGGTCGCCAGCTGCTGCCAGCCGCGGAGGATCTGCATCACCGATTCCTGGTGCTCGCCGGAGGTTTTGAGATGGGAGTAGATGCGCGGTGCCATCCGCAGATGCTCGGCGAGGAGCGTGGGCATCGCCAGCAGTGCCAGCGTCTGACCGAGTGGCGCAGTATCCCAGAGGATATGCTGGTAGCGGCCAGCGGCAGCCAAGCGGCGGATGTAGTCGACCATGAACTCTTCGTTCAATCCCGGGAGCACTGAGGTGACAAACTGCACGAAGGTGCGGTAGTCGATATCCACAAAACTCGAGAACACCGCATACACCTCGCGGCCGAATCTCTCGTCCCACATGGCGCGCACATCCGCGAGACCGAGCTCGGTGAGGAACAGCGCGGGACAAACCTCCCGTTCGCGATGCTCGCCTTCTATGCCGAAGATATGAGACAGCGAAGGAGTCGGATCGGTCGAGATCGCGAGGCTCGGCTCGCCCGCTTCGGCGAGATGCAGTGCGGTCGCCGCGGCGCAGGTCGTCTTTCCGACCCCGCCCTTGCCGAGGAACACCTCTATGCCCGTGCCATTCATCCGGCAGATACCGTGCGTCCGGCAAGGTAGCCGCGCAGGATGCGCAGGATCTCGGCGAGCCTGAAGTTGAACACCCGCCGCGGCCAGAACAGCTCCCGCTTGTCGCACACCGTGGAGATGCTGAAGCGCGAAATCTCCCCCTTCAACGCCGCGGCGCTCGCCGCCGTCCCGCCCTGTGCCAGCTCGGAGTCGAGCCGGCCGCGCAGCGTGCGCGCCGCGGCAATGCTGCGCGCGACCCGGCGTCCCTGGCGCGGCGAGATGCGGCCGTAGCGCACCTTCAGCTCGTTGAGCCGTTCGGCTGCGTCATAGGTCGCATCGACGAGCTCGCGGCGCGTCATCCATTTAGTCTCGTAGTTGAGGATCGCCTCCCAGGTCGGTTGCACCAGCAGCCGACGATGCTCCTCGAGCGTGCGTGCAAACAGGCGGTAGCCGAAGCGCTCCGGCTCCTCGAAGCCCCGGCTCCCCGGGTCGATGAACGGACCCATCGGCGAGATGAAGCAGGAGAGCCGCCGGTCACCGAGCTGAAACAGATGCTCACAGTAAGTCACGGTCTGCCGCACGGACTCCACCGTTTGTGCCGGCAGCCCGATCATGAAGAACACATCGATGCGTGTGCACCGCAGGCGCAGCGCCTCCTCGAGCATCGCCTCCATCTGCTCGGTCGTATAGCCCGCCTCGCCCTCCTGCGCATCGCGCACGGCCTGCTCGTGACTCTCGGGACTGAACTCCATGCTCCAGTGCCGGAGGCAGCGGTCGATCTCTTGCAGGAACGTGAGCGGCGGTACCGTGAAGAACTCGAAGACAATTTCATTGGCAATATCCGCGTCGCGCAGACATGCGAGGAGCTGCCGCGCGTATTCGGGACCGGCCTGCAGCACGTCGGCGACCAGCACGATGGGGGCGTGCGTCAGGCGGCCAAGCGCCTGCATGTTTGCGACCACGCTCGCGGGGCTGCGAAAGACGGGCCGCTGCCGCTTCGTCAGGTGTGTGCAGGTGGTGTGCGAGCTGCCGCAGGTGACACATTCATAGGCGCACCCCTTGGCCGTGAACACGGCCGTGATCGGGTTGTTCCACCAGCCATTGAACGGCAGCGCACTTTCCAGGTCCCGGTGGCGCGCCACCATCTCGACCATCAGGTCCGGGCGCAGATCCGCATAGTCGAGCGTCATGGGCAGAAAGACGTGGGGGTTGACGTGCACCCCGGCGGCATCCTTCCAGGTGAGATTCGGCACCTTGTCGAGTGGGGAGCCGGTCCTGAGGGCGATGAGCAGCTGATGCAGGGGCGGCTCCGTGCTGTCGCCGCGCAACACAAAATCCACCTGGGGGTATTCGATCAGTTCCCGGTGAAAGTACGTGGCCGACAGCCCTCCCATGATGACGGGTATGTCCGGGTGTGTCGCTTTGGCGATCCGCGCGACTTCCAACGCGCCGTGAGCGTGCGGCAGCCAGTGCAGATCGATGCCGACCGCGCGCGGGCGCTGGCGCGCAAGGAACGCCGCCACGTCGAAGCGACGGTTATTCATCATCCGCAGCGCGAGATTCACGATCCGCACCCGCATGCCCCGATCGTGCAGGTAGCTGGCGATCGTCAGGAACCCCATCGGATACATCTCGAACACGGTGGACGAGGGGATCATGTCGCTCACCGGTCCGTACAAAATCGCGTGCTCACGGAAATCGTAAACGCTGGGAGCATGCAGCAGCAGCAGATCAATCTCCTGGTTCGTCGACTTGCCCATGTGCCCCTCGCTCACGCGCCGGTCTGCATGAGAATGCCGCCTCCCGAATGGTAGTCTGTTATCAGCCCGCTCGGGTCTGCGTTCACTCCAGCCTTGTCATCAGCCTCATGCTCGGTCGCGCCACATTGAATGCGGCGACGTGCGCCCTGATGGGAGCCGTGGTCTGCGGGTTGTTCAGCCTGCGCGTGCCGTTGGTACTACTACATATTGTTGATCGCCGCGCCCCGGCGGATTCTTGGGTGCACTCCCAACGAGCCGCTGTTCATGAGCCACGCGACCTCTCTCGCCCAAAGTACGCCCGCACGCTCCGACCTGTTCGAGCCCGTCCAGCTTGGGCCATACCGTCTGGCGAACCGAATCGTGATGGCCCCGCTGACGCGCAGTCGGGCGAGCGAAGCCGGAGTTCCGACTGCGCTGATGGCCGAGTACTACGCGCAGCGTGCCACGGCGGGCTTGATCGTCGCGGAGGGAACCAATATCTCGCCTCAGGCGCGCGGCTACGCGCTGACGCCGGGCCTGTACACGCCTGAGCAGATTGATGCCTGGCACACCGTGACCGCGGCCGTGCATGCCCGGGGAGGCCGCATCTTCCCCCAGCTCTGGCACGTCGGGCGCATCTCGCACCCTTCGCTCCAGCCGGACGGTGCGCTGCCGGTGGCCCCGTCGGCGATCCGTCCGCAGGCCACCTCCTTCACGGCCCGCGGATTCGAGCCGTGCGTCACGCCGCGTGCACTGGAGGAGGCGGAAATCGCCGTCATCGTCGGGGAGTATCGACGGGCGACGGTGAACGCCCTCGCCGCCGGCTTCGACGGCGTCGAGATTCATGCGGCCAACGGCTACCTGATCGATCAGTTCCTGCGCGACAGCACCAACCGGCGCATGGATGGCTACGGCGGGGCGCGCGAGCAGCGCGCACGGTTTCTTCTGGAGGTTGCGACCGCGGTTGCCTCAGCCTGTGGGGCCGACCGTGTCGGCGTCCGCCTCTCGCCGCTGAGTCCCGTCAATGGAGCCGCACTCGACAGCGATCCGGCCGGCACCTATGGCTATGTGGTCGAGCGCCTGAGCGAGCTCGGTATCGGATACATCCATGTCATCGAGGGCATTACCCAGGGTGCGCGTGAGGTCGAGGGCGGCTTCGACCTGCAGATGCTGCGCCGCTCGTTCCGCGGCCGCTACATCGCGAACAACGGCTACGACCTCAGGCTTGCCCTCGAGGCACGCAGCCGTAACTTCGCCGATCTCATCTCCTTCGGACGCCTCTTCATCTCGAATCCGGATCTGGTCGAACGCCTGCGCCGGGGTGCCCCGTTGAACGAGCCGGATCGGGCGACCTTCTTTGGCGGGGGAGCAGCCGGCTATACGGACTATCCGTTCCTGTCACCTGCCGCGCGGCAGCAGCCGGCAGGCGAGTACCCCGTCCGCCCGCAGCGCGCAGGCTAGAGCGTCATGGAACTGCAGCAGGCTATCCGCTCGCGGCGCGCAGTGCGTGCCTTCACTGCGCAGCCCGTCGACCGGGCGACGCTCCTGCGCCTGATCGATGCGGCCATTCAGGCGCCGAGTGCCGTGAATGAGCAGCCCTGGTCGTTTACTGTGGTTGAGGAGCGGGAGCTGCTGGCCCGCATATCGACCGAGTCAAAGATCCACATGCTGGCGACGCTCGCGCGCGAGGCCGCCCCGCCTCAGTTTCAGGCGAGGCTCGGCGATCCGTCCTTCGACATCTTCTATAAGGCCCCAGCGCTCATCCTCATCTCGAGCGTCACGTCGAACCCGTGGGCCGTGGAGAACTGCTCGCTCGCCGCCGAGAACCTGATGCTCGCGGCATGCGCCGAAGGCCTCGGCACCTGCTGGATCGGCTTCGCGCAGAGCTGGCTCGCGAGCGCCGCGGGCAAGGCGCTGCTTGGCATTCCATCGGTGTACCTCCCCGTAGCGCCGATCATCGTCGGCCATCCCGAGGGCCCAACGCCCGCGGTCCCACGCAAGCCACCGGAGATCCGCTGGGTCGGCGGTCAGTGAAATAACGACTGGCCTGCTCGGGTCGTGCGGATAGCGGACCGTCCGCGCCAGACCCGCTCCGAGCGCTGCCGGCGTCTCAGTGGTTGAGTGCGATCCGCCAGCTCGAGTCGGGGTCGTACTCGTGGATGGCACGGGCGAGGCTCGCGGTGTGCGGACCCAGATTCCTCTCGCGCACGATTCCGTTCTCATTGACGATGAAAGTCATGATCCCCGAGTCACCGTAGGCCGCGGGATAGGCGAGCAGCCTGGCTTCGAACAGGGTGCCCTCGATTATGTGCTGAAACCCCTGTCCATGCCGCGCATGAAGGCCACCGTGCAACGCCTGCAGGCCCGTTTGGCCGAGCCGCCGGCGGATCTGAGCGAGATTGCGGAGCTGCTCAAGAATCTGGCATCGCCCGAGTCGCCTTACCTCAAGTGGCTAACCGTGCCGCACGGCAAAGAACTGCGCGTGATCGCAGTGACCGAGATCTGCTACCTGCGGGCGGACAACAAGTACACCACGCTCGCGACGCCTCACGGCACGTTCCTCATGACCGCAGCGCTCAAGCAGATGAAGGAGAAACTCGACCCCCAGGTGTTCTGGCAGATTCACAGGAGCGTGGTAGTGAATGTCGGCGCCATCGACAGGATCCATCGCACCTTTCGCGGCGCCCTGGAGGTGAAGCTGAAGGAACGCAGTGAGCTGCTGCCGGTGAGCGCCGCTTACAGGCACCTGTTCCGCGATTAGGCGCGTCGCTAAGTAGTGCGCATTGAAGTAATCCCTCACATGGCAATGGAGCCCTCGCGAAAGGCCGTTGGCTGCAGCCACACGTTGATGAGAACGGGCCTGCCTGATTTTGCGGTGGCGCGAGCGCGCGCAATGGCTCCTGAGATCTCACTGGCTGTCTTCACGAGGATGCCCTCCGCTCCGAACCCGGCGGCAACCTCGTGATAAGAGCTGTGCGCCAGCACTGTACCGACGTCGTCTTTGAGGAGTTTCACCTGTTCCCGCGCGATTTGCGTCCAGCCGGCGTCGTTGCCCACTACGGCGATGATCGGGATACCGTGGCGCACGAAAGTATCGAACTCGCTAAGACCATAACCGCAAGCGCCGTCGCCGAAGAGAATCCACACTTCGGCTTCAGGTCGGCAAAGCGCCGCGGCTAGGCCGAAACCGGCCCCCACGCCGAGCGTGCCGAAAGGCCCTGGATCAAGCCAGGTGCGCGGTCCCCTTGGCCGAAGGATATACGAGGCGGTAGCAACGAAGTCGCCGCCGTCGGCGACGAAGATTGCGTTGTCGCCCGCGGCACGATCGATCGCTCGCAACAGCGAAAGCGGATTGACGAACTCGCCTTCGATGGCAGCCGCTTGCTCGATGCTGGCTTCCCTTGCCGCATCCCGCTCACGGAGCGTGTCGACCCAATCCTTCCAGCGTGCAGAAGTCCCGCCGGCCTTTTCAGCCAGCCGCTCAATAAACAAGCCCGGATCCCCGATCGCCGCAACATCGGGTGTCCGATTCAGACGGGCCTCCCGGGCGCAGCGGTTGGCGGCAATCAATGTACTCGAACGGCGCAGCTGCCGACCGTAGTCGAGTCGGAAGTCGCATGGCGTTCCAATCAGCATTACGCAGTCGGCTTCACTGAGCGCCTGACGACGTTGATGATGAAGCTGAAGGGGATGGTTGCGGCCGAGAAGTCCGCGCGCCATACCCGACAGGTACACCGGGACCCCGAGGTGAATGAGGGAGGCGGCCACACGGGCCGGGTCGGTGCCGGCGGCAAGCGCTTGACTGCCGATTATTGCGAGCGGTCGGGACGCTCGCACGAGGCGGTTGACTGCTTTGGCGACGCTGGAGCGGCGCACGCTGGGCACGCTGATCGAGCTTGGCGGCAGCGGCGGCGCTGTTTCGCTTCCCGCGAACAATCTGGCGAGATGCTGATTCACGTAGAGCCGCTGGAATCGGCCGGCCACCGACTTGCCCTTCCCAGCCGCATCGCGGTACCACCCACTTACGAGCGATTTTGGATAAAGCAGGTCGACCGGACACTCGACGAAAGCCGGTCCCTGCACGCCGTCGCGAACTGCGCTCAAGGCGTCGTTGATCGCCTGGCCCAGGCCTCGCACCCGGCGTACCCTCTCAAAGAACTTGACGTGCGGCGCCACGACCGCATGTTGGTCAATATCCTGCAGCGCGCCGCGTCCCTGCAGCAGTGTTGGCGCGGCGCCGCCCAGTACCAGAGTTGGTGACTGCGCCAGCCGCGCATTCTCGAGGGCGGTCACGCAATTGGTGACGCCGGGTCCGGCGGTTACGGCTGCCACCCCGGGTATGCCCGTCAGTCGTGCGGCAGCGTCGGCGGCGAATACTGCGGTTGCCTCACCGCGGACGTCGATCACGCGGATGGCATGAGCCTTGGCGCTGGTGAGTATCGGCGAGATATGCCCGCCACACAGCGTGAAGAGCAAGGAAACCCCGTGCGACCGCAACACCGCGACGACGCGATCGCCCCCGTGTTCCTGAGCCGGCTCAGGCGCTGCCAGGTCGGCTGCCATGACTGCTGGTCGATGCGGCCAATGCCACCCCTAGGTTAGCGCGCGCCTGGCGTTATGGTGCACCACGATTGCACCGCGTCGATCGCGCCGGGCTGAGTTGCGAGGAGACTTCACCTGGGTACGACCGGTGTCAAGATTCCAATATCAGTTGGTCGCTTCTCGGCAATTCAGCGGGTCAAATGGTTGTATCGCGGGCCTGCAAGAGAGCTCGAGCGTCGTGCTCCTCGAGCTCGCGAAGGAACGCGCGACGCACTGAGGTCGGCTGGATCCGGCGAGCTCAGAACCGGTGGGGCGAGTGCCTGGATTCCGCCAGCGCGCTGCACCATTTTTCCGTTGCGATGCAGGTGGTATTCGCCCGGGCAATCTGACAGCCTTGTCCGGACTGACAAGACCGGGGCGGCCATCATGCCGACGGTCAAACGGGGGGCATTCATGAAGAGACGTCAATTCGTCGGCTCTGGCCTGGCACTTGCGGCGACCTGGCCGCTGCGTGGATTTTCATCCGTACTCAAAGGGGTCGGCGAGACTCCGGTCAAGACCCTGGCCGGTGGTGAAGTAGTCCTGCCTGGCTCGGCGATCGAGGCTTTTGCTGCCGGCCTGCGCGGCGATGTGCTGCTGGCGAACAGCCAGGCCTACGAACGGACGCGACGCCTCTGGAACGCCGCGTTCGACAGGAAACCGGCGCTGATTGTGCGCTGCACGGGCGCCTCCGACATCCAGCAGGCAGTGAATTTCGCCCGCGAGCATCAGTTACTGACCGCCGTGCGCGCGGGCGGTCATAGTTATTCCGGCAAGTCGAGCTGCGATGGTGGGCTGGTGATTGACTTGCAGGCGATGCAAGGGGTGCGCATCGATCCGGAGACCAAGCGCGCCTACGTCGAATCGGGTTCGCTCCTCGGGCAGCTCGACCATGAATGCGCGGCCTTCAGGCTGGCGACCACCGCGGGCACCGTGTCGCACACAGGCGCTGCGGGCTTGACCCTGGGCGGCGGCCTCGGCCGACTCGGCCGGCGCTTTGGGCTTGCCTGCGACAACGCTGCCTCCTTCGACCTCGTGACCGCCGATGGAAGATTCGTTCGGGCGAACGACAAGGAGAACACCGATCTTTACTGGGGCCTGCGCGGCGGCGGCGGCAATTTCGGCGTCGTGACGTCGATTGAATACCGGCTGCACGACATGGATCCGATCATCCTGGGCGGCAATGTCACCTGGCCAGTTGACCAGGCCCGCGATGTGCTGCGGTTCTACCGTGACATCGCGCTGGACGCGCCCGAAGTTGTCAATCTGGACCCGGCGCTCTACACGGGGACCAATGGTCCGATGATTGAAATCGAGGCCTGCTGGTCCGGAGATCGCAAGCAGGGTGAGGCATGGCTCAAGAAGCTGCGTGCCTTCGGCAAACCGCTGCGCGATGACATCAAGCCAAGGCCCTACGTAGCCTTGCAGACCAGCGCAGACGAGCTGCTCGCGCCCGGCGGTTACTACTATCTCAAGAGTGGCATGTTGACGCAGCTCAAGGACGATGGCATCGATCTCATCGTCGATTCGTTCAAGCGCATGCCGAACTGGTACCTCTTGTTCTTCGATCATTGCGGCGGGGCGTACCGGCACATGGCGCCCGCGGCGACGGCGTTCCCCAACCGCGACATGCTTTTCACGATCGGTGCACACAGTATCTGGGACACCAAGGACGGGATCGAGGACAACACGGCCAAGATGCGTGCGAACTGGAAGGATTTGGCGCCGCTGACCAAGGGCTTCTACACGAACTACATGGACCCGGACGTCACGATGGCAGGCTATCGGGAAAACTACGGCGCCAACTTCGAACGGCTGGTCGCTCTCAAGGCCAAGTACGATCCGAATAACCTGTTTCGCCTGAACGCAAATGTTCCGCCGAAGATCGGGTGACGAGTCGCAGGCGGTTGCTTAAGTGGGCGAGCGGACTACCGGCGCCCCTCGAGCGCGGCAGCCTCGAGCGCGAGGGGATCAGCCGGCGCGAGCCAGGTTCTGCGAACGATCCCGGCGCCCCGGCGCACGCCATCACTTTGGCACGCGCCGGGTTGCATCCCTCAAGCGGTCTTGGCCGGGCGTGTGGCCGCGAGCGCGCGGACGTCGGCGGTGGTCAGTGGCTTGCCGGCGATTCCCCACGCGCCGCTCTTGACCTCCTCGACCACGGTCCAGGTGACGGACCGCATCGCTTCGCCCTCGATTTCGACCATCGCGTCGGTAAGGTTGCGGATGATCTGGGTCTTTTGCTCAGTCGAAAAAACACCTTCGATGACCTTGACGTTGATGAGTGGCATGGCAGATCTCCTTCGTTTCGCAGCGGTTGGGTGGGACTCTTCTAAATCGTGCCGAGGTTGATGAATCCGTCGAGCAGAACGAGCAGCACCGGAACCATCAGCGCCGCGACGACTGCCAGGAGCGATCGGTTGAAGATGAACATGGTGCGGTCTCCTTCAGTTTCTTTCCCTGCATCGCGGTCGCGCGGTGCCATCGGGTTGTGCGTAGGTTGCGGCAGACGCTGGTGGGAGACTTTCAGCCGAACTTGATTTTTCCCCGAGATCGCCTTGATTATTCGCCGAGAGGCTTCACGGCCCGTCCGGCAACGCGCAGACGTGAAATATCTCTTTGAAAATCATGTGCTTGACACCGACCGACGCGAGCTCCGGCGGGGGTCGGAAGCGGTCGCAATCGAGCCGCAGGTCTTCGATCTTCTGGTCTACCTCGTGGAGAACCGCGATCGCGTGGTGAGCAAGGACGATCTCATCGCTTCCGTCTGGGCCGGGCGAATCGTCTCCGATTCGACCCTGACGACCCGCATCAACGCGGTGCGCCGGGCGGTGGGCGACACGGGCGATGAGCAGAGGCTGATCCGCACTTTTGCACGCAAGGGCCTGCGCTTCGTCGCCGATGTTCAGACTCCGTCGGAAGGCGAGGGCGCGCGTTCGCCCGGCCGCTCGGAGGAGGAGGCGCGAGTGCGAGCGCGCTTCGCGCAGCCGCTGCCCGACCGCCCCGCGATCGCCGTGCTGCCGTTCACCAACATGACCGGCGACCCGGGGCAGGAATACTTCTCCGACGGCATCAGTGAGGACATCATCACCGCGCTCTCCAAGCTGCGCTGGTTTTTCGTGATCGCCCGCAATTCCTCGTTCATCTACAAGGGCAAGTCCGTCCACATGAAGCAGGTCGCCGAGGAGCTCGGCGTCGGCTACGTGGTCGAGGGGAGCGTGCGCCGGAGCGGCGACAGCGTGCGGATCACGGCGCAGCTCAACGACGTCACCACCGGCAGCCATCTCTGGGCGGAACGCTACGACCGCAAGCTCGCCGACGTGTTCGCCGTGCAGGATGAGATC
The DNA here is from genome assembly GCA_035542535.1 of Steroidobacteraceae bacterium. GTDB lineage: Bacteria > Pseudomonadota > Gammaproteobacteria > Steroidobacterales > Steroidobacteraceae > 13-2-20CM-66-19. The sequence continues at coordinate 14,417 of DATKLG010000051.1, read as the reverse complement.
ACGGAGGCCATCGTCGGGGCGATCGAACCGCGGCTGTACGCGGCCGAGAACTTTCGCGCCAGCCGCAAACTGCCCGACAGCCTGGATGCCTGGGACCTGCTGATGCGGGCGCTGTCGCACTTCTGGCGCCTGACGCGCCCGGACAACGTCGTCGCCCAGGCGCTGCTGGAAAAAGCGGTGGCGATCGATCCTGATTACGGCCGCGCGCTCGGGGTGCTCGCAACCAGCCACAGCTTCGGCGGCCACATGGGTTGGGAGGACATCGCAACCATCTCGCCGATCGCCGAACGGGCGGCGCGCGCTGCCATCGTGGCCGACAGCGAGGACCCCTGGGCCCATCTCGCCCTCGGCAGCGTTCATCTGTATGCGCGGCGCTTCGATGAGTCGCTTGCCGCATTCGAGACGGCCCTGCGGCTCAATCCCAGTTTCTCGCTGGCCCAGGGCTACTACGGGCTCGTGCTCTCCTACTGCGGGCGGTGGCAGGAGGGCGCCGCGGCGGCCGAGCGCGCTCTGCGCTTGAGCCCGCGCGATCCGTTTTCGGCAGCTTTTTACGGCATCGCCGCCTATGCGCAGTACGTCGGTCGTAACTATGAGGAGGCGATGCGGCTCGCACGCCTGGGGATCCAGCGCGCCGATTTCTTCGTTGGCGCACACCGGGTCCTGACTGCGGCCGCAGCCATGGCCGGACAGAGCGAGACTGCGGAAGCTGCGCTGCGCGAGCTGCGCCGCGTCCAGCCCAACATTACGCTCGAGTGGATCGCCGGCCAGATACCAACCCGCTACGATGCTGAACGGGAGCACTACCTCGAAGGCTTCCGTCGGGCAGGCCTGGATTAGGGCCAGTGCTGGTCCTGCACACGTATCCACCGGGTCAGGCCGCTCCGATCGTCAGAAAGATCTTGATGATCGCGAGGTGCAGCGTGACCACAATCAGACTCGTCGCGATGGCCTGAAGGGTCCTGCGCCGCTGCTGCGACAGTGTGGCGCGCTGCGCCGGCCGTATTGGCCTGCCCACCCAGGCTGTCGCGCGGATATCCGGTCCCGGAGCACCGCATGCCTCGAGTTGCCCGCGGATTGCGTCGGCGGGCGATCGCGATCGCTTCGCCTGAGGATAGAACGTCTTCAAAGTCTCCGCTGTCGCAAGTGCTCGCACGAGTGCTCTCCTAACTTCACGCGGCGTGAGGCCGCGCATTCGAGGCGAGAACAACCCCAGGCGGCCGGCTATTCCCCGCCGCAGGTGCGAATCGCGCGGAAATATTTCTGTGGTCGAGTGGAATAACCGGTCTCTCCCGTAGCTCGCGGGCGGCTGTCCAGCACCGGCCCTGCGGATGGCGGCACTTATCGAGGTGCATACGTATGTCATGAGCCCACCTCATGCCCGTCGGTCCGAGAACTCGTTTGCTGCAGGACGGCGGCGAGCCTCTAATGCCGCGGCCTGGACGCATCTCGAGAGGTATGGACGTGAGCGCGAAACCCGGCGAGGCGAGTGGCGCTCAGCAGCCCGAAGTCCGCCCATCTGTCGCGATTGCGCGACCGACTGCCCTGCCCCGCAGCGGCGCGAGCCGACCGAGTCTGAAGGACGGCGCGATGACGCGCGATCCCGTCGGCGCCGGGCAGCGCACCGCGCCGGCGCAGCAGCAGGCCTCCGCAGATGATGACTTGGGGGTGATGCTCCCGGACTTGCTGCCGCGCCTATGGCGCTTCGCGCTGCGGCTGGCGCGTGAGCAGCACGACGCCGAGGATCTGGTGCAGCGCGCTTGTGTTCGGGCGCTCGAGCGACGGCATCAACTGCAGCCCGGCAGTTCGGCGCTCAGCTGGATGTTCTCCATCATTCACTCTCTCTGGCTCAACGAGGTGCGCGCCCGCCAGGTCCGCAATCACGCCAGCCTGCAATGGAATGAAGAGCTCGCCGCTACGCTCGTCGACCCAATGGCCCTCGACCCGGAGGTCGACGCTCTGCACCAGCAGGTCATTGCCGCCGTCGCGCGGCTGCCCGACGCCCAGCGTGCAGTGATGCTTCTGGTCGCGGTCGAAGGGCTGAGCTACCGGGAAGCAGCCGAAGTGCTCAACGTGCCTGTGGGCACGGTGATGAGCCGTCTGGCACGGGCCCGCCTCACGATCGGAGAGGAGTTCGAGCAGCGGACGTCAGGTCGGCGTCACGATCGCTGACACGGCGGGATCCGATCCCGGCTCATGCGGCGGATGCCTTCAGGCGGCGTCGTGAACCGCTCGATTGCCGATGCGGCCGTAAAGATTGCTGGTCTGGCCATCGGCGATGCGGTGCGCGAGATCCGTCAGCCTCTGTGCCGGGGCTTTGCCGAGAAGCACGTAGCCGAGATTGCCCTGTCGCCAGGCGACGGCACTCAATTCGCCCACCTGCCGCGGCTGCGGCCTCTCGTCGGGACGCGCGTCCCGCGTGATGCATAGCGCCAACGGCTCGCCCTGCTCCGGCAGATAGACCATCTGGACGACGGGCCGGTCGCGAAAGTTAAGTCGTTGTACGCGCTTGAAGGTCAGCCCGGCAGCACGCAGGTCCGGTATCCCGACCTTCATGCCGTCGGCGGCCCATAAGTCCGCGACTACCTGTGCAGTCAGGTGCGGATCTTCGTTGACGTGCACCACCGTCGCGCGCGAATACATCCGCTGATAGTCCGCCGCCGCCTGGATCCAGGGTTCGACCTGAAGCGCGGTTGGGGAGGCGGGTCCGGTGAGCGAGAGGAGCCTTACTGCGACGGCGCAGCAGAGTATGCCTGCCGCGAATGCGGACGCCAGCCGGGGCAGGGCCCATCGGCTCCGCGAGCCGTGACGCCAGTCCGTGCGGACCAAAGCCGCGACCGCACTGCTGAGCTCGCGCGGCACCGGTGGAGCGGGCTGCGCCTCGAACGCGGCGGCGTAGGGCAAGGCTGATGCCTGGATGGCTCTCAGACGCCCGGCCATCTCCGCGGAGGCAGCCACCGCGGCCTCGACCTCGGCGCGGCGCTCAGGCGCCAGCTGGCCGTCTGCGTAAGCCAGCAGGTCCACGTCGTCAACAGCCATGATTGTTACCTCTCGACCGGGCCCCACCAGGTCTTCTGCCCCACCGGCCGATACGTGAACACGCACTGCCGGGGACGTATTCCCTGCGACATGCGGAAAGTCTCCAGCCACCCGACATAACACCGCAGCCCGCGGATCTATTCCTCCGGAATGAACCGCCTGCGCCGCGTGTTCCCTGAGCGGGCATCGGTACTCGGAATTCGCACCAATGCGGCAAGGGGTAGTGCAGTGACGACCGAAGCGATCGCGATCTCCTTCGAAGCGCTCGCGCGCGTCGGTCAGGGTGGCCGCACTGCACGCGCCGTGAGGTCCGCAGAGGCGCTGCTTCGCGAGCTGATGCTAAGTGGCCCATGGGAGTCGCCGCCCACGCCCCGCCTGCGAAGCACCTGGCGGCTGGACGGCAACGGACGGCTGGTGCTCCTCTGGAGCATGCAGCGACCCCTGACCACTCCCGAAGGCTCGGTGCAGCTGGCGTGCACCCCGCGAATGGGCAGCGCGCCATGAGGCAGCGATTTCTCGCGGGTTGGCTCTTGCTCGCCGGCGCATCGGCCGATGCAACAGCCGCCGCTACGCCGCCGGAGCACCCGGTCGGAAACGGGGCCAGCGTTACGCTGGTTTCGCGTCAACACACCTCCGGCCTCCGCAATCCCGTCGTGTCTACATTCCGTGTGCAGCTTGCTCCCGGCGGATCGGCCGTTCTGCATCGCGCCCCGTCGTCGGGCTATGTGCTGGTTCACGTGGTGTCGGGTGCGATCGCGATGCGGGCGTGGGAAGCAGAAGTCGGCATTTCCCACGCAGGCGAGACGTGGATCGAGCCGGCTTTCGCGCATGACATTTCAGTCGTAAACGCAAGCGCAGCCAAGTCCGCGGAGGCGGTTGTTCTCGTGATCGCGGAGGATACGCATTCGGTGAGCCCACCTCCGAGGGCACGGTAAGCGCTTGAATACCCCCGAAGAGAGGGCGTGGCTATGCAGCCGCCACTCCATGAATTACGCTCACGCGCGGCGGTCCGGGACAGTCCCGGCCGCAGGAAGTGCTCGCCTGTCGCAGGAAGCCGACGATGTCCCGCCTCCCGTCCCTGGACGCGCTCCATGTGTTCGCGGTGGCTGCGCGCCATCTGAATTTCACCTCGGCCGCCGCCGAGTTGCACCGCACGCAGAGTGCCGTCAGTCATCGCGTCAAGGCGCTCGAGGCCGAGCTGGGAGTGCAGTTGTTCACGCGCTCGCCGCGACGCCTGGAGCTGACGGCGGCCGGCAGCGCGCTTGCGCACCACATGAATCAATCGCTCGGCGGGATCGAGCGCATCATCGCGGGGTTCGGCAGGCTGGCGGGCACGCAGCGCCTGCGCATCACGGCGCTGCCTTCCGTAGCCTCGCGCTGGTTGACGCCGCGCCTGCCGCGTTTCTTAGATCTGTACCCGGAGATCGAGGTCCAGGTCATCGCGGAATCACGCCTGCTGGACCTCAGGACTGAAAGCATCGATCTCGCAGTGCGCTTTGGGCGCGGCCGTTACCCGCGCCACGTGGTGTCTCTCCTCATGCGGGATCGTGTATTGCCGGTCTGCAGTCCACAACTGATAGTCGAACGCGCGCCGGTCACGTCCATCGACGAGTTGCTGGCGTTGCCCCTGGTGCATGACTCCGATGCCGAGCAGGATGAGAGCGGCTCGGACTGGCGCAGCTGGCTCGAGCAAATGGGGCGACGCGCCACTGCGCACCTCCCCGGTCAGCGTTTCAGCGACGCTGACCTGTCGATCGAAGCCGCGGTGCGGGGCATCGGCGTGGCCCTTGGACGCTTTAGCCTGGTTGCCGACTATCTGGCGGACGGAAAGCTGGTGAGCCCCCTGTCGCTCGTTACCTCGACCGCCTACTCCTACTACCTGGTGGCGCTGCCGGAATCGGCCTGCCTTCCGCGGGTCGCACGCTTCAGCCGTTGGCTGCGCGCGGAAGCTGCAGCCACGATGTTCACGGCGCCGCCGCTGCAGCCGCTGCCGGGCTGAGCGCGGCGCGAACTTCGCGGCCGGATCTGACTCTGGGTTCGTAGACGCGCACCGCTTCAGGGTTGACCGCCGTCCATTTTTTTCAGGATCGCCTGGAAGCGCGGATCGCCGCGCAGCGGGTCCATGTAGGGCACGACCCGGATAAACGGCAGGAAGAAATCCCGTTCCTGGTACGCCCTCTCTAGCCATACGAACGCCTCGTTCGGCTCACCGAGCGCCGCATGGACCGCCGCGATCCAGACCCAGTCGTACACACCATTCGCAGGCGGCGACTCGAGTGATGCGAGCATGCGGCGCGCCTCGTCGCGCTTACCACAGCGCGCATAGACATGGGCCAGTCCCGGCCCCGGACCGCCGCCAAACTGCATGTTGGCCCGGCTCATCTCCGCGAGGGCGCGAGCGCAGTCGCCCTTCTCTTCGTAGGCCATCGCGAGGTGTATGCGCGCATATGCGCGTTCGGGGTCCAAGGCCAGTAGCTGCTGAAGCTCGGCAACGGCCTCATCGTAACGGCGCGCGTAATAAAGGTATCGCCCTACGCTGGAGCCGATCACCAACGATAGCGGAGCGAGGCTCTGCGCCCGCCGGATCTCGCCGATCGCCTCCTCGTGGCGGCCCATGTTCGAGAGGTACTCGGAGTAGCGCAAGTGGGTGGTCGGGCTCTGCGGGTTGATCTCGAATGAACGGCGGTACTCGGCCTCCGCGCCCGCCCAGTCCCACTCGTAATGATGCTTCACGTAAGCGAGCGCGGTATGCGCCTCCGCCGAGTCGGGGTCCAGCTCCAGCGCCTTGCGAGCAGCCGCTTCTGCGCGCGGGAATGCCACGCTCGGCGTCAGCACCCCGTAGTTCGCGAGCAAGCTGTAGGAGTCGGCAAGACCTGCGAAGGCGGCCGCATACCGCGGCTCCAGGTCGATGGCCTTTTCGAAGTAGCGCACGGAGCTCAGCAGCGCGCTGCCGCGCTGCTTCCCCTGCTCGTTGCGGCCACGCAGGAGTGCATCGTAGGCGTCCGGGTCGATGGGTGAGTGTCTTCGCTGGGCCTTGTCCGCGGCCGCCGTCAGTGTCGCTCGCAGCTGACTGGCGATGTCTCGCGCAATCGTGTCCTGGATCTCGAGCACCTCGCCGAACTCGCGCTCGTAGCTTTGTGCCCATAGATGAGTGTCGGTGCGCGCGTCGACGAGCTGAGCGGTGATGCGCACGCGCTTGCCCGAGCGCACGACCGACCCTTCGACCACGGCATCGACGTTGAGGTCGCGCGCGACCTGCGCCAGGCCCCCGGGCGGATCGTGGTAGCGGCTGGCTGAAGTGGAAGAGACGACGCGCAGCGTAGAGAAGCGGGCCAGGTTCGTCGTGAGCTCATCGGTAAAGCCCTGAGCGAGGTAGTCCTGGTCGGGAGTCCCGGAGAGGTTTTTCAACGGCAGAACGGCGACCGAACGGATCGAAGGCCGCGGAAAGATCGCATCGCGCAGGCCGCCGACGTTGAGCACGGCTGCCGCCCCGACGAGCAGCGCGAGCCCGAGGCAGCCGGCCGCGATGAGCCATCCGGAGCTCGAAGGCGCCGGAGTGCGGATTGGCACCGCAGCCGCAGCGGACATCTGCTCTGGCGAGGAGGATAGAGCCGGCAGGGCCTCCTGCGACGGGGACGCGGCGGTTCCCTTCCCGCCGCTCTCGAACACCGGCTCAACGGGACCCACGAATCGATAGCCTTGCCGGGGCAGGGTCTCGATCAGCTGAGACGGCTGACCGTGCTCGCCCAGAGCGTCGCGCAGCTTTCCTATCGCCTTGTTGAGTCCGTGCTCGAAGTCGACAACGCTGTCCGCAGGCCACAGCCCCTGCTGCAGCTCCTCGCGCGTCACGAGCTCCCCCGGACGCTCGAGCAGCATCCGTAATACCCGATAGGGCTGTTCCTGCAGGAGCCGCCGACGACCGTTGTGCAGCAGCTCGCGAGTCCGCAGGTCGAGCTCATACTCGCGAAGTTTCAACCTAACGGGCGGCACGCAAATTCCCCCGCGCTGCAAGTGCCGACTCTAGCCGCCAGGCGTGGCCCGCGCCTAAGACTTTCAAAATTCTAGGGGAGAAAAGGATCCCCTCCAAGGGATCTCCGGGGCATTGCTTCGCTCCCGACGCCCCGGTATTCGAGTCCGCACGGGAGATGACAACTCACGCTGACTGAAGGCGGCCGCAGCCCGCGGCGCGTCCTGAACACAACATAACCCATCCAGAGGACACACAAGATGCACTCCAAGACCACCACCACGCCAGCCGCACGAAGCCGGCTTCTGCCCACAGCCGCCGCCCTTTCGCTGCTCGCCGGGGTCCCGTTCGCCGCCACCAATGCCCAGGCCTCCTGCGCCGATCCGCGCGGTCCCAAAGGGACGACCCCGCACCAGATGCCCTTCCTCCAGCCGTCGGACAATGGGGGTGGTGACAGTCATTCGGGTGACAGTCATTCGATCGTCGGTCTGTGGCATGTCAGCTATACGATCGGAGGAGACCTGTTCTACGAGGCCTTCGATGAGTGGCACGCGGACGGGACGGAGCTGGAAAGTGCCAATGCCTCGCCGATCGACGGTAATGTCTGCGTCGGAGCCTGGAAGCAGACGAGCGATGGCCGCGTGAAGCTCTTTCACATCGGCTGGACTTTCGATGACAGCGGCAACTCAGCCGGAACGTTCACCATCAACGAGTCGAACCGGGTCAATGCCCAGGGCAGCGCCTACAGCGGCATGTTCGAGTTCAAGGTCTATGACACGGACGGAAACCTGGTTGCCGATCTCACCGGCAACGTGGCAGCGACCCGCATCACCCCGAACGGGGACTAGATTGGCGGGTACCGACCCGGGGGCGGGACGGTCCTGTCCTCGGGTCGGGATTTGCAGCGCAGCAAGCCGCAGCCTGGAGTTCCCGCGCGGCAGGCGCAGTGGAGGCAGGTGATATCCGCGGCGCTGCTAGGCTCTATATCGAGCCCGGGCTCGCGTCCGACTCAACGCTGCCGCGCCTCGCGTTTCTCACGCTTCGCTGCGCGCTTCTCGTCAAACGTCTTGGCGGGCTTCTTTCTCGCCTCTTTCTTCCGGTCCATGCCCTTGCTCATTGAACCTCCGTCTCATCGCCTGGCGTGCGCGATAGCCTACACGCTCCGGCGGGCGGCTTGCCACGGCCTGGACGTGGCCGCTAGCGCTGACCGACCCAGGTCGGGTTCTCGCAGACTCTCACCCGGCCGGACAGCTCCTCGTCGCTCCACGGCCCCTCGAGATCGACATTCGCCTGCCGGATCACCGCCGCCAACGCAAGTGAGTCGATAGTGGGAATTCGCGGCAGCAGGTAGACCTGCAGCCGCTGCAGCGTGGCCTCGAGCTTCGCCAGCTGCTGAAGGAGCTCGGCGCTCGTGTCGGTCCACTGCGCCCGCGACTCCGGCTCGGCGTTACCGGCTGCCTCGCTCGCGGCGGAGATCAGATGCTGCTGCAGCTTTATCTCGGCCCGCAGGACCTCGACGCAGTAGATGGAGTGCGCTTCAGCCTCGCTCGGCGCCCGCAGCTGTGCCGTCGCTCGGCCGGGGAAGGCGGCGAGGCCAGCCACGAGCACGACGCCCCAAGCGACGCACCACCTGTCCTTGGACCGCACGGCGCACCCCTGCGTCTCAGACTTCCAGCCTATCTCCCGGGCGTCCCACCAGAGTATAGAGCGCCGGCATCAGAAAGCGCCGAGCACCGTGATCAGGGGGAACTTCAGATTGCTGTAGAGCGCGAACAGCAGGGCTGGCTGGGCGGGCAGGCTCATATCAAGCAGTCAGGAAAGTCCGTGCGCCTGCCTAAAGCGCTGGCGCAGCGAACGTGTCGCAACTCTCGAGGCTCGCCGACTCGAAGCCGCGTTTGAACCAGGCGACCCGCTGAGCACTCGTGCCGTGGGTGAAGGAATCGGGTACCACGACGCCGGTCGAGCGGCGCTGCAGCGTATCGTCGCCGATCTGCGCTGCCGCGTTGAGCGCGGTCTCGATGTCGCCGGGTTCCAGGCGCCAGCCGTGCTCGTGCTGCGAGAGGCTGGCCCACGCCCCGGCATAGCAGTCCGCCTGCAGTTCGAGTCGCACGCTCTGTCCGTTGGCGCCACGGTCCGCATCGCCGCGCCCGACGGTGCCGAGCAGGTTCTGCACGTGATGCCCGACCTCGTGCGCGACCACGTAGGCATGAGCGAACTGTCCGGGGGCACCGAGCCGGTGCGTCATGAGATCGAAGAAGCCGAGGTCGAGGTACACCTTGCGATCGTTCGGACAGTAGAAAGGTCCGGCCGCCGCCTGACCGAGGCCACAGGCGGTGCCGATGGAGCCGCGATACAGAACGAGCCTCGGTTGCTGGTACTGGCGCCCCGTCTGCTCGAAGGCGTGTCCCCAGACGACCTCGGTGCTGCGCAGGATCTGCGCTACGAATCTTGCCTGCGGGTCATCGGCGGGCGGCGCTTCTGCCTGCGTGCCCGCTGTCTGGGTGTCGTCGCCCGCACCGCTCAGGAGGCCGAGCATGCGTATCGGATTGATGCCGAGCAGCCAGCCGCCGATCAGGAGGACAACGAGCGTTCCGATTCCGATTCCATGGACCGGGCGGAACCCGCCCGCGCCACGCAGGTCCTCGACATTCTCACTCTCTTGCTGGTCGTCCATTCTCATGGTGCATCCTCCCGGGTGACCCATCCCACCTGGGCGCTGGTTATTCATTGTACGGGCGAGGACTCCCGGGCAGTACGCTTCTTGCCCTCGGCGCGTCGCGCCGATTGAGCTGGGCACGGCAGAGCCGATTTCTCAACGCGCATCAGGTGTTTAGGTGGCTTTGGCGCAGGAGCGAAAATCCTGCCGTGGAAACGCCGGAGGTCAACCGCTACAGTTGCGCGCAGCGTCAGCTCGAGCCACCAGAGGGCATCATCATGCATCGAATCACTGCGCTGCTCGTCGTGCTTGCTTGCGGGTTGCCTGCGGTTCCGGCGGGAGCCGCGGAAGAGTCGGGCCTTTACAGTTCGCCTGCGATCGAGGGCTACGGGAAGATCCACCCTCTGCCCAAGGGTGCCTATCAGCCCGACCCCAAGGAGACCTACCGCGTGGTGTTTGCGATGAAGGCCGGGTCGAACGCGCCCGCGGACGTCAATCCGGCCATCGAGCGTGTCGCGCGTGCGGTGAATCTCTATGTGTCCGCCGGTGTGCCGCTGAGTCACCTCAAGTTCGTCGCCGTCGCCTACGGGCAGGCCACCTCGGTCGCTCTCGACGATGCTCACTACAAGGCCGCCTTCGGTGTCGACAATCCCAATCTCCCGGTGATCGCCAAGCTGCGCAAGGCGGGGGTTGACGTTGCGGTGTGTGGCCAGGCAGTACTCGAGCTGAAATACCAGTACGAATGGATCGATCCGTCCATCACCCTTGCCCAAGCCGCGATTACCACCGTCACCACGCTCGAGCACCAGGGCTACAGTCTCATGCCGCTTTTCTGAAGCCCCCGACACGGAGCAGTCGCTTGGGGAGTCACGCTGCCGCCGGGCTGCTGGCCCTGAGCGCACTCGCGGCGCTCGCGGCCGGTGCCGGGCCCGCGCCGCCGGCGAGCGAGGCCCGGCAAGTCGAGTCCGACTGCCCGGGGCGCTGGGACGAGGAGAACTTTCCTCCATGGCAGCACGGCGCCAACAACGACGCGCTCGACCGGGGTCTCGAGTTCACGGTGCCCGATGCGGACGTGCTCGCCGACTTTCATGGCGATCCCGCCAATCCGCTCCTCGTCCTGTACGTCGGCGGCAATTATTTCTTCGCCATGGCGCCGCTCGTTCAGCTGTTCGAGACACGCCACCCTCAGTATCGCGGCCGACTCTACTGGGAGACGATTCCACCCGGCCTGCTGGTGCGCCAGATCGAGGCCGGCGGCCGGGTGACCGTCGGCAACATGACCTGGACAGCCAAGCCCGACGTCTATCTCGCCGGGCTCGAGGCCGTGAAGACCCAGATCGCTGCCGGCCTGCTCGAAGGTCCCGCGGTGCCGTACGTGACCAACACGCTCACCATCATGGTGCCGAGAAACAATCCGGCGCATGTTGCCGCGCTCACCGATCTCGGCAGGGCCGCCATCCGTCTCGCGATGCCGGATCCCGAGTTCGAGGGCGTGGCGCGCCAGATCCACGCGGCGCTCGAACAGGCGGGTGGCGCGGCGCTGGCGCAGGCCGTCTACGGCACCAAAGTGCGTGACGGCACGACGCGGCTGACGCGCATCCATCACCGGCAGACCCCACTTTGGCTCCTGCAGTGCCGCGTCGACGCGGGCGTGACCTGGAAATCCGAAGCGCTGTTTCAGGAGGAGACAGGCCACGCGATCGGCCACGTCGACATCCCCGACTCCCAGAACGCCACCGGGGTGTACGCGGCGGCAACGGTGCGCGGCGCGGCCCACGTACGGGCTGCGAAGGAGTGGCTCGATTTCATCCGATCGCCGCAAGCACTGGCGGTCTTTGAGCGCTATGGATTCAAGCCGTACGTTGCGGAAACTCACTGACACGGCAGCGAGCGCGGCGCTGCTCGCGCTCGTTGCGGCGCTCCTGCCGGTGCCCAACGCACACGCCGCCGCAGTGGGGGATCCCCGGCCAGCCGCGCCGACTGCCGCGAGCTCCTGCGGGGCGTGTCACGGGAGCCGGGGCGAGGGCAATGCCGCAGGCGGCCTGCCGCGGCTCCAGGGACTGCCCGCCGCCTACCAGATCCGGCAGCTCGAGGCGTACGCCGACGGAACGCGGCAGAGCGCGGTCATGGCACCGCTCGCCCGGGCGCTCGGCGCGCGCGAGCGCGCCGAGCTGTCGAATTACTACGCCGATCTCGAGGCGCCTGCCCATCCATCGGGGTCCGTCGCCACGGCACATGATGACCGGCTCGCACTTCACGGCCGCTGGTCGCAGGAGATTCCGGCGTGCGTTCAGTGCCACGGTCGCAACGGCGTCGGCATCGGTGCCGCTTTTCCCCCGCTCGCCGCCCAGCCCGCCGCATACCTCACCGCTCAGCTGCGGGCGTGGCAGCAGGGCACACGCCGGGGAGAGCCGCTCGGTCTGATGCAGAGGATTGCCGGCACACTGTCGGACGCGGACGTGACTGCGGTAGCCGATTACTTCAGCGCCATCGCTGCGGACGGTACGCCGCCGGCCCGGGCACCGGCGGCCGCCACCGCGCGCGAGAAGGCTCCGCTGGATGCGAGCCGGACCGATTCAGGCGGGCGCGCGGGCGGGCAGGGCGTCTTCACGCCGGCGGATGTCCCGATCCCCGATGACGGCTTCGGCCAGGTCGTGCGACTCGGACGCGACATCTTCGACGACCCCGGCCGTTTCGCGGGCCGCTTCGTCGGTAATGACTTGCGCTGCACCAGCTGTCATCTCGATGAGGGGCGCCGGGTCGGCTCGGCGCCGATGTGGGCGGCGTACGTGTCCTACCCGGCGTTTCGCGCCAAGAATGGCCACGTGAACACCTATGCCGAGCGGCTGCAGGGCTGCTTCGCCTACAGCATGAACGGCCGGGCTCCGCCGCTCGGTGACCCGGTGCTGGTCGCACTCGAGAGCTACTCCTACTGGATGGCGCGCGGCGCGCCGCTCGACCCGAACATCGCCGGGCGCGGCTACCCGAAGGTGCCGAAGCCTGCGCTGGCTCCCGATCGGGCGCGGGGCGCGGCCGTCTTCGAGGCGAAATGCGCGCTGTGCCACGGCACGCGCGGCGAGGGCCGCAGCGCCAACGACGGCAGCCCCGGGTTTCCTGCGCTGTGGGGCGCGGGCTCCTATAACTGGGGCGCCGGAATGGTCAACGTGACGAACGCCGCCGGGTTCATCAAGGGCAACATGCCCTTCAGTCTCGGCAACTCGCTCACGGACCAGGAGGCGTGGGACGTCGCGCTGTTCGTGGATAGTCATGAGCGCCCGCAGGATCCGCGCTACACCGGCTCGGTGGAGACGACGCGCGCCCGCTTCCACGACGGCGACAACTCTCTCTACGGTCAGCGGGTGGACGGCTACCTGCTCGGCAGCAAATCCGTGCCGCCGGGGCGCCGTCCGAGGCAACCCGCTGCAACTGCCGGGGGCGGCTAGGTCTCTTGCAACACCTCATCGGCGCCGCAGCCGGCCTGATCGTCGGCTTCTCGCTCGGCCTGATCGGTGGTGGCGGATCCATCCTGGCGGTTCCGCTCATCGTCTATGCCGTCGGCGTGAGCGACCCCCATGTCGCGATTGGCACGAGCGCGCTCGCCGTCGCTGCCAACGCCATCGCGAGCCTCGTGAGCCACGCTCACGTCGGTACAGTGCGCTGGAGGATCGCGGCAATATTCGCCGTGGCCGGGGCAATCGGTGCCTGGGCCGGCTCGCTCGCCGGCAAGGCACTCGCGGGTCCCCGGCTCCTCGCCTGCTTCGCCGCTCTGATGCTCGTGGTCGGCGTCATGATGCTGCGCAGAGCGCCGCTGCACGGCGATGTGGCAAGGCAGCCGGATCGCGTCAGCATGCTGAAACTCGCCGCGGTTGGTGCACTCACCGGGACGGTGAGCGGGTTCTTCGGCATCGGCGGCGGCTTCCTGATCGTACCCGGGCTCATGTATGCCGCGCATCTGCCGATTCTCGAGGCGGTCGGCTCGGCACTCGTCGCCGTGGCCGCCTTCGGCCTCACCACCGCTGTGAGTTACGCGCGCTCGGGTTGGATCGACTGGCCGCTGGCGGCGGCGTTCATCGGTGGCGGGACTCTGGGCAGTGTGGTCGGTACGCGCCTCGCGCGGCGCCTGTCGGCGATGCAGGGAGTGCTGCATCGGGTGTACGCCGCGATGGTCTTTCTGGTCGCTCTCTACATGATCTACCGCAGCGCGCTGTGACCGCCGGACCCTGGTCGGCAAACAGGGGCATTGCGGCGGTTCGTCAGGTCTCGGGCTCGCTGCCACCCATGGCGGGCAAGTCGAGCTGCCCCTTCGTCTGGAAGTGCACGCTTTCGAAGGCCGGGCCGCTGAGCTTGCCCCTCATCTCGTAGCTGATCGGGCCCACCGGGCCGGAGCCGCCCTGCATCATCGAGAAGGCCTCGCTCAGCAAGCGAAACGCCGAGGCCGTGACCGGCACCGGGATGACCGCCTCGCCGAAGCGCGGCACGCTGCCGCTGGCATCGCTCACACCGGTGGCGAAGGTCTTGCCCTGCACGATCATCTCGACGGCGACACCGTTGTAATCGATCGGCGCATCGTTTGGATTCTGCACCCGCAGTTTCACCAGCATGCGCAGCTCCATGCCCTGGCCCTCGAGCGGCTCGATGCCGGCGACCGTTACCTGAAGTGGATCGCGGCCCTGAAGGGTCGCACAGCCCTCGAGCGCGAGCGGCCCGCACGAGAGCAGCATGACTGCGATCAGACGTGGGATGGTCATTGAGCACTCC
>DATKLG010000050.1:0-2751 GCA_035542535.1 Steroidobacteraceae bacterium | reverse complement strand
GGAGCACCTCGTGTTCGCGTACCCTCCGCAGCTTCGCGCCGTCGCGCTCACCGCTCTGGCTTGCCTGGCGGGCACCGCGGCGTCCGCCCATCCGGACGTCTACGACGACGCCGTCGCGCACCCCGGGCGTCCGGCCGAGGACCTCAAGCGCGACTCCATCGATCACCCGGCCGAGCTGCTGCGCTTGGCGGGCCTCAAGCCCGGCATGCAGGTCGCGGACTTCATGGCCGCCGATGGCTACTTCAGCGAGCTCGCGAGCTACCTCGTCGGCCCGCAGGGCCACGTGCTGCTGCTCAACAACGCCACCTGGGACTACTGGAGCGGCAATCACTGGAAAGAGCGCATCGAGGGCCGCCTGCCCAACGTCGAGCACCGCACGATCGACGCCGAGCACGTGGATGTGCGCGATCACTCGCTCGATGCCGTGCTCCTCATCAAGGCCTACCACGACTTCTACGCGATCGATGACGACCCGAAAGCGAACTGGCCGAGGTTCAACACGGGCCGCGTGGTCGGTGAGCTCGCGCGCATGCTCAAGCCCGGCGGCATCCTGCTGCTCGTCGATCATTCAGCCAAACCCGGCACCGGGACCTCGGCCGCCACCCCGCTGCACCGAATCGATGAGGCCTATGCGCGCGCGGAGTTCGAGCAGCACGGCTTCACCCTCGTCGGCTCGAGCGACGTGCTGCGCCGCCCCGACGACCCGCGCGATGAGATCACCTACAAGGGAGCGATGGTCGGCAAGACCGATCGCTTCGTGATGGTGTTTCGCAAGCGCAAGTGATACCGGTCGCGGATCCTTACGGATTGACGCGCTTCCTCGAGGCTCAGCGGCACTGCTATGCCCGAGTGCTGGAGGAGCTCGCCGCGGGTGAAAAGACCAGCCATTGGATGTGGTTCGTCTTTCCGCAGCTCAAGGGCCTCGGCAGGAGCGCGACCGCGCGGCGCTTCGGGCTCGCGGGGCTCGAGGAGGCGCGCGCCTACCTCGCGCACCCGCTGCTCGGTGACAGACTGCGCGAGTGCACGCGGCTGGTGCTGGCGGTCGAGGGGCGTACGGCGCACGAGATCTTCGGCAGCCCCGACGACCTCAAGCTGCGCTCGTGCCTGACGCTGTTCGCCGCGGCCGCACCCGTCCCCGCGAATCCCGCCGACCGGGTGTTCGCGGCCGCGCTCGCCAGGTACTACGGCGGCGAGCCCGACCCGCTCACCGTGCAGCTGCTCGCGAGCGGCTGACGGCGCGTCGTGCGCCGCGCTACTTCGCCGGCTTGCGGAACTTGAGTAGAAACTGGTCCGTGTGTCCCTGAATCGCTCCCTCGAATACCTTGCCGGTATGCGGGTCGCTCTTGTTGCGCAGGATGTCGCTCTCCCCGACCAGCTCGAAGCCCGCCGCTTTCACCTCCTGCTTGACCGTCTCCTCGTCGATGCGGTGCAGGGTGTTGGTATCGCGCGCACCCGAGCCGGCCTCGGCGGCGTGATCCAGGACGAAGTAGACGCCGCCCGGCTTCAGGGCGTTGAAGATCGCCTGGTTGATGGTTGCGATCTGCGGGTCCGCGAGGTTGTGGAAATCGTGATAGTTCTGCGTGGTCCATACGACGTCGAAGCTGTTCGTCGGCTTGACGTCCACCAGCCGCTGCAGGGTGACCTTGACGTTGCTGTAGTGAGGATCGGCCGCGACGGCCACGATCGGTGGCGGCGGTGCGTCGGGCTTGGGCGGCGCGCCGATGGTATAGACGGAGATCTGGCCCCGCGGGCCGACGACGCCGCTCAGGATGCGCGTGAAGTAGCCCTTCCCCGGGGCGAGCTCGAGAACCCAGTCGCCCGGCTTCACGCCGGCAAAGGTGATCGTCTCGGCGGGCTTGCGCTTTGCGTCGCGCTCGGTATCGGCCGCCGGCCGCGCCTTGTCCGCGACCGCGTCCGAGACGTACTTCGGGATCGAGGCGTTGCGGGCCGCAAATGCGCCGGAAGCTGCCAGACTCAGGCCGACAAGCGCTGCCGCCACGGAGATCGCTGGACGTTGCATGGATCGCCTCCTTCAGTGCTCGCTACCCTTCAGGCCGGTAACTCTAACAGGAGGCGCTCACTCACTCACTATCGTTCCGGCGCGCCGCGACGGCAGCGCGTCGCGCCTAACCCGAGAGCCGCTGCGTCAGGCGCTGCCGCACCCCGGGCCACTCGGACGCCACGATGGAAAAGCGCGCCGAATCGCGCGGGATGAGGTCGCTCGCCAGCCGGTGGGCGCGCAGCGTGCCTTCGAAGACGGCGCCGAGCCGCGCCAGTGCCTCGCGTGAGCGTGCGTTGCGCATGTCGGTGTGGAAGCACACCCGGTGCACGCCCCAGCGCTCGAACGCATGGGCGAGCATCAGCAGCTTGGCCTCGGTATTGGCCGCGGTGCGGATGGCCGATGCTGCGAGCCAGGTGTAGCCGATCTCACAGGCGTCGGGACCGGAACGGGACGCGTTGGGGTGGCCGGCGGGCCAATCCCACCGCTCGATGAGAAAAAAGCGCGTCGAGCCGATGACCCTGCCATCGGCCAGGCGCACGGTCGCAAAGGGCAACGCCGTACCCTCTGCGCGCCAGCGCACCGCGGTGTCGACGTAGCGGGTCATCCCCTCGGCCGCGAGCGGCAGGGGAGTCCAGGCGTAGAGCGCGGGGTCCTCGGCCGCCGCCGCCACCAGGCCGGCGACGTGAGCACGCGAGAGCGGCTCGAGACGCACGTACCGGCCGGAGAGGACCACGGAATCGTTGCTCACA
>DATKLG010000049.1:0-39285 GCA_035542535.1 Steroidobacteraceae bacterium | reverse complement strand
GGGTTCCTCGCGCGCCTGCGCCAGCGCCTCAATCGCGGCGACTCCTGGCTGACGCGCGATCTCGGCGACCTCGTCGCCGGCCGCCGCATCGACGCGGCGATCCTGGAGGAGCTCGAGACGCGCCTCCTGAGCGCCGACGTGGGCGTCGAGGCAACCGCCCGCATCCTCGAGAGCCTGCGGCTGCGTGTCGCGCGCAACGAGCTGGCGGATGCCGCCGCCCTGACCGGCGCCCTGCGCGAGGCGATCGAGGCGATCCTGGCGCCCGTCGCACAGCCGCTCGCGATCGACCGCACGCACAAGCCCTTCGTGATCCTGGTGGTCGGCGTCAACGGCTCGGGCAAGACCACGACCATCGGCAAGCTCGCGCGGCGCTGCGCCGATGAGAACCTGAGCGTGCTGCTCGCCGCGGCAGACACCTTCCGCGCCGCCGCCATCGAGCAGCTCGAGGTGTGGGCCGAGCGCACCGGGGCCGAGTTCGCCGCGCAGCGCCCGGGAGCGGACCCGGGCGCGGTGGTGTTCGATGCGCTCGAGGCCGCCCGCGCGCGCGGCTGCGACGTCGTGATCGCCGACACCGCAGGAAGGCTGCATAGCCAGTCGCACCTGATGGAGGAGCTGAAGAAGGTGCGCCGCGTCATTCAGAGGAGCGATGCGTCCGCCCCGCACGAGGTGCTGCTCGTGCTCGATGCCAACCAGGGCCAGAACGCGCTCGCCCAGGCGCGGCAGTTTCACGCCGCGGTCGGCGTGACGGGACTCGTCCTCACCAAGCTCGACGGCACCGCCAGGGGCGGCATCGTGATCGCGATCGCCGAGCAGCTCGCAATCCCCATCCGCTTCATCGGCGTCGGCGAGAGCCTCGATGATTTCGGCGAATTCGATGCCGCGGCCTTCGCCGCGGCGCTGGTCGAGGGCCCAGGCGCAGTGCCCGGCGGGGACGCCCCATGATCGTCTTCGAGCACGTCTTCAAGCGCTATGCGAACGGGCGCGAGGCGCTCGGCAACGTCAGCTTCAACATCCACAACGGCGAGATGGTGTTCCTCACGGGACGCTCGGGCGCCGGCAAGAGCACGGTGCTGAAGCTGATCGCGCTGCTCGAGCGGCCGACCCGGGGCTCGGTGGTCGTGAACGGCAAGAACACCCGCGCACTCAAGCCGCGCCACATCGCCGCCTTCCGCCGCCGCATCGGAGTCGTGTTCCAGGACCATAAGCTGCTCGCCGACCGGCCGGTGTTCGACAACGTCGCCCTCCCGCTCGCCGTCGCCGGGGCGCCTCTCAAGGAGATCGACAAGCGGGTGCGCGCGGCGCTCGACCAGGTCGGGCTCCTCGGGCGCGAGCGCGCCCTGCCGCTCGAGCTGTCGGTGGGCGAGCAGCAGCGCGTCGGGATCGCGCGCGCGGTGGTCAGCAAGCCGCCGCTGCTGATCGCGGATGAGCCGACCGGAAATCTCGACCCGGACCTGTCGCTCGAGGTGATGCGCCTGTTCCGGCGCTTCCAGGACGTCGGCGTGACGGTGGTGGTCGCGACTCACGACCTGCACATCGTGCGCGAGTTCGGCCAGCGGGTGATCGCGCTCGAGGGCGGTCACCTGCTCGGCGATCAGCCCGACTCGCTGCCGAGCGTGGTGGCGACCCGATGAGCCGCGGGGTCGGGCACCTGCAGGCGCTGCTCGGCTCGCTCGGCCGCCTGGCGCGCAGCCCGCTGTCGACGCTCCTGACGCTGCTCGTGATCGCGCTCGCCCTGGCGCTGCCCGCGAGCCTCAAGGTGCTGGTGAGCAACGCGCAGGCGGCCACCGGCAACTTCGGCAACGCCATCGACCTCTCGGTGTACTTGAGGACCGACGTGCCGCTCGCCAAGGCGCAGCAGCTCGCCGGCGCCGCGCGCGGCCGCGCGGATGTCGCCGAAGTCACGCTCATACCGGCAGACCAGGGCCTCGCGGACTTCCGCAGCTACTCGGGCTTCGGTGAGGCGCTGGCGGCGCTCAAGGAGAATCCACTGCCGCACGTGCTGCACGTACGCCCGCGCGCCGAGGCCAGCTCGCCGGCCGCACTCGAGGCCTTGCGCGGCTACTTCAAGGCCTGGCCGGAGGTGGAGCTGGTGCAGGTGGACGCGCAATGGGTGCTGCGCTTCAACGCGATGCTCGAGGTGGCGCGGCGGCTGCTGCTGATGGCTGCGGCGCTGCTCGGCGTCGGAGTGCTCGCCGTGATCGGCAACACCATCCGCCTCGAGATCGCCGGCCGGCGCGCCGAGATCGAGGTGATCAAGCTGGTCGGCGGCTCGAATGCCTTCGTGCGCCGGCCGTTCCTCTACACGGGCCTGCTCTACGGACTCGGGGGCGCGCTGCTGGCGTGGGGAATCATCGCGCTCGCGGTGGCGCTGCTCGGGGAGCCGGTCGACAACCTGGCGCGGCTCTACGGCAGCCACTTCGCGCTGCGCGGCCCGGCTCCCGAGGAGATCGGCGCACTGCTCGCAGCGGGTGCGGCGCTCGGCTGGCTCGGCGCGTGGATCTCGGCCGCGCGTCATCTCTCCAGCATCGAGCCGCGCGCCTGACGGCGCCCGGGCCTCAGGTGAGGTGCGCGGAGCTCTCCATCCAGCGGCGGATGCGGCGCGCGTCGGCGACGCGGGTGTGCTTGCCGTAGGAGTTGAGCAGCACGATCACCACGGTGCGCGCCTCGATGATGGTCTGCA
The DNA here is from genome assembly GCA_035542535.1 of Steroidobacteraceae bacterium. Taxonomy (GTDB): domain Bacteria; phylum Pseudomonadota; class Gammaproteobacteria; order Steroidobacterales; family Steroidobacteraceae; genus 13-2-20CM-66-19. The sequence continues at coordinate 36,605 of DATKLG010000049.1, read as the reverse complement.
TGACGAGGCAGCGGCCGGCCTCGGCGATGTAGCCGGTCTTCTGCACGACGATGTCCCAGTCGGCCTTCGAGGTGAGCGAGTCGGTGCTGTGGAAGGTGAGCACGCGGCGCCCGACGCGCACGTCGAAGCTCGTGTCGGTGGAGTATTCGCGGATGGCCGGCACTTTCGCGGCCGCCATCACCAGCTTGGAGAGATCCTCGGCGCTCGCGACGTTCTCGTCCGAGAGGCCGGTCGGCTCGACGAAGCGTGCGCTCGTCATGCCGAGCTCGCGCGCCTTGGCGTTCATGGCCGCGACGCAGGCCTCGAGGCCGCCGGGGAAGTTGCGTCCGAGCGCGTGCGCGGCGCGGTTCTCGGACGCCATGAGCGCGAGATGCATCAGGTCGCCGCGCGACAGGGTGACTCCGGGCGTCAGGCGCGAGAAGGTACCCTTGCCGTGCGCGACGTCCTCGGTGGTGATCTCGAGAGACTCATCGAGCGGCTGGCCGGCATCCGTGACCACGAGCGCCGTCATGAGCTTGGTGATCGAGGCGATCGGCATGGCGACATCCGAATGCCGCGCAAACAGCACCGCTGAGCCGGTCGCATCCAGCACCAGCGCGGCGCTCGAGCGCAGCCCGGGATCCTTGTTGGTCGCGTGGACGCGGACCGCGGCGCCCTGGCTCTGCGCGGCGGCCGTGCCCGCCAGCCCGAGACAGAGAACTGCCGTGACCCATGCGACCCGACGGTGACTCATCGACTCCCTGCCCAGCAGCGGGGCCCGTGCCCCGTTTGAGTGTATCAAATCATCCCTTTATGTCATGCCGGCGTGACGCACTCTTAACTTTTGCCGCAGCCGGTCACGAGGCGCGCCGGGTGTGATGTATGCCACCCCTATCGCGGCCAGAGCCATCCCAGGGTTCCGGCGGTGAGCGAGGCATAGATCAGGCCGTCGAAGAGTGCCTTGAGAGTGAGGCGCCACGAACGGTTGTACCAGATCGAAAGCTGGCAGAGCGCGAGGGAGTAGCCCATGAAGGCAGTGGCGCCGGCGATCTGGAACACCCGCAGGTAGGGCGTGCCGGCCGGCAGGGCGCGGCCGGCCACGTAGGCTGTGAAGAGATTGACCACTAGGAGGAAGACGAACCACTGCGCGAGCTTGCCACCCATGCGGAACATGCCGTTCGGCATCACGGTCATGAGCGCCACCGGTCCCTTGGTGAGCTTCTCCTGGAACTCCGGAGACCTCATCTCTTCTCTGCCTCCGGGGCGTGGCAGGAAGTAGTCTCCCGGCGGGATGGCGAAAGGCCGCAGCGCCGCCAGTACTTCCTCCTCCCTGGGCATCCTCGGAAAGTCGTTTTTATGCCAGAGCGGTGCCATGTGGATGATCGAGCTCACGACGAAGACGATCACCGCGGCGAGCAGGATCGCAGGACAGAGCACTGAGAGACCGGGCATGGGACCCCCTTGAGTTCTTATCGGGTATCGGGCCGTTCGAACTCTAATCCATGGGCTGCCGGACGAGGAGTCCCCAGCCCTCCCCAAGGAGGGATTCCAGGCGCCTCGGGGCGCGCGCAACCTATTGTCCATAAAGGCCTATCAGGGAGGTTCCGGGGGAACTTCCGGGGCCTTTAGCACTCTAATAGCGCGACTGCTAGAATGCCGACTCAACACACGGGAGATCCGATGACTGCAGGTACCGCGTTGGTTGCGCGCGTGGGCGATCAGGCACTGGCCGGCCCGCTCGGTAGTCTCGATGCCTACCTCGAGCGCGTCAGCCGCATTCCCGTCCTTTCCCGCCCGGAGGAGCGCGCACTCGCCGAGCGCTTCCGCTCCCAGGGCGATCTCGACGCCGCCCGACAGCTGGTGCTGTCGCACCTGCGGTTCGTGGTGCACATCGCGCGCGGCTACAGCGGCTATGGGCTGCCGGTGGGAGACCTCATCCAGGAAGGCAACGTCGGCCTCATGAAGGCCGTCAAGCGCTTCGATCCGTCGCTGAACGTGCGGCTGGTGTCCTTCGCGGTTCACTGGATCCGCGCGGAGATCCACGAGTACGTGCTGCGCAACTGGCGGCTCGTCAAGATCGCCACCACCAAGGCGCAGCGCAAGCTCTTCTTCAATCTGCGTCGTCTGAAAAAGAATCTCAGCTGGCTGTCGGCCGAGGAGACCGCCGCGGTGGCCCGCGACCTGGGTGTCAGCCCGAGCGAGGTCACGGAGATGGAGAAGCGCCTCGCGGCGCGCGACCTGTCCTTCGACCCTACCCCGGAGACAGACGACGAGGAGGCCTACAGCCCCGCCGCCTACCTGCCGGCGCCGGATGCGGATCCGGCCACGGCGGTCGAGGATGCGGAGAGCGCCGACGACAGCAGCACACGCCTGAAGGGCGCGCTCGCGCGGCTCGACGCGCGCAGCCGCGACATCGTCGAGCGGCGCTGGATGTCCGATGAGGACAAGGCGACCCTGCACGAGCTCGCCGACAAGTACGGCGTGTCCGCCGAGCGCATCCGCCAGATCGAGGCGAGCGCGCTCGGCAAGCTCAAGGGCCTGATGGCCGCCTGAGGCGCAATGCGCACCGTAGGGGAATGGCTCGGCGAGTACGGCGCCAGCCACCAGAATCCCACCAACAAGCTGCTGCACTGGCTGTGCGTGCCGCCGATCGTGCTCTCGGTGATGGGGTTCCTGTGGTCGCTGCCGGTGCCGGCGGCCTTCGCGGCCGCCTCGCCCTGGCTCAACTGGGCGACGCTCAGCGCCGCGGCGGCGCTGGTGTACTACTTCGCGCTCTCCCCGGCGCTCGCCTTAGGCGTCGGGCTGGCGTTCGTCGTGCTGCTGCTCGTGACGCAGGCGCTGGCGCAACTGCCGTGGCCGCTCTGGATCACTTCGCTCGCGATCTTCGTCGTGGCCTGGATAGGCCAGTTCGTCGGCCACGCGGTCGAAGGTAAGCGTCCGTCCTTCTTCAAGGACCTGCAGTTCCTGCTGATCGGCCCCTTGTGGCTGCTCGCGGCGGCCTACCGCCGCTTCGGGCTCGCGTACTAGGCGAGCGCGTCGGAGCCCTGCTCCTGCCCCCGCGCCGCGTGCGCGACCGCGGGCGTGCGCCAGCCGCACCGGTAGCCCCAGACGAAGAACCCGAGGCCGAGCACGCCGACCACCACGAGATCCCACCCCCAGGTAATGAGGTCCCGCCCGCCGAATTTCGCGCTCCCCGCCCACGACACGGCGGCGATGACCGGCAGGTAGACGATCATCCACCAGGCACCTGAGAGCTGCCGCGCGAAGTCTTGCCAGCGTGCCTGCGCCTGGTAGTAGAAATAGATCGGCAGCGCAATCACGACGAGCAGGATGACTCCGCCGGTGAGCGGCCACTTCGCCCAGTAGAGCAGCTCGGTCGCGAGCACGAAGGCGCAGGCCGAGATCGCCGGCAGGTACGGCAGGCGCAGCGGCCGCCGGACCTCGGGAGCCGTGCGCCTGAGGACGAGCGCGCTGACCGGCCCCGTGAGATAGGAAATGATCGTGGCGACCGAAATCACCGCGGCGAGCTTGCCCCAGCCGCGGAAAAAGAACAGGAACAGGAAGGAGACGCCGAGGTTCAGCCACATGGCCGGCCGCGGCACGCCATAGCGCGAGTGCAGGCGCCCGAGAATCGGGGGCAGCGTGCCGTTGCGCTGCATGCCGTAGATCATGCGCGCCGTGCTCGCGGTGTAAGTGATGCCCGTGCCGCTCGGGCTGATGAAGGCGTCGGCGTACAGCAGCATCGCCAGCCAGTTGAGGTTCACGATCAGCGCCAGCTCTGCGAACGGGGAGCGCAAGTCGATGCCGTGCCAGCCGGCGCGCGCCAGCATGTCCGGCGGCACCGCCCCGAGGTACGCCACCTGCAGCAGCACGTACACCACTGCCGCCAGCAGGATCGATCCGAGCACGGCGATCGGCACCGAGCGCGCGGGATTGCGCGCCTCGCCGGCGAGGTTCACCGGACTCTGGAAGCCGTTGAAGCTGAACACGATGCCGGCCGTGGCGACGGCGTTCAATACGGCGGCGAAGTCGACCGCCTGCGCCTCGCCGCGGGTGCCGACGCTGAAGTTGTGGGGGTGAAAGCCGCTGACGATGAGCGCGACGGCGGTGGCCGCCGGCACGACCAGCTTGAAGAGTGTGATGGCCGTGTTCGAGTGTGCGAACACCTTCACGCTCCAGAAGTTGATGAGGAAATAGACGATCACCAGCAACGCAGCGATGCCGAGCCCGGCCAGGGCAAGCTCGCCGTGGCCGTCCGGCAGGTGCAGGTACAGCCCGCGCGCCCAGGCGTAGGGCCAGGAGGCCATGTATTGCACCGAGGCCTCCGCCTCCACCGGGATGACGGAGACGATGGAGATCCAGTTGGCCCAGGCGGCGATGAAACCGACCAGCGAGCCGTGCGAGTAGTGGCCGTAGCGGACCATGCCGCCGGTCTCGGGGAACATCGCCCCGAGCTCGGCGTACGTGACCGCGATCATGACCACGATCGCCGCCCCGAGCACCCACGCCCAGATCGCCCCGGGACCGGCGAGCCCTGCCGCACGCCACGCGCCGAAGAGCCATCCGGACCCGATGATCGAGCCGAGCCCCGTCAGCATGAGCGCCAGCGTGCCGACCTGCCGCCGTACGGGCGAGCTCCCGGCCGGTGGCAGAGCAGCTGCGCCGCTCAGGAGCCGGCTCCATCGGCCGCGCTCGCCGCGGCGCGCACCGCCTCGCTCACCCGCTCGTGCAGCCCGTGATCGAGCGCGTCCGGCACCAGCTCATCGTCGCGCGCCTGCGCCGCGATGGCATCCGCCGCGGCAATCAGCATGGCGTCCGAGAAGCGCTTGGCACGCGCCACCAGCGCTCCCTTGAATAGCCCCGGGTAGGCGAGCACGTTGTTGATGCCCTTGCCGTCGGCCGCGTAAGCAGCGCCGTGCTCGCGCGCCACCAGCGGCTCGATCTCGGGGTCGGGATTCGAGAGCGCGAGGATCACCTGGCCCTTGCGCACCGACTCCGGCTTGATGAGGCCCTTGACGCCGGTCGTGGCGATGACGATGTCGGCACGGCGCATCAATGCATCGAGCGTCGTGCCTTCGCCGCCGAGCCCCTCGAGCCGCGCAACGGCGCGCGGATCGCGGTCCGTGCCGATGATGCTGCGGACCCCGACGGCACGCAGCAGCCGGGCGATGCCCGTGCCGGCGGCTCCGAGGCCGATCTGGCCCACGGTGCTCGCGCTCAGGTCGAGGCCGGCATGGCGCGCGGCGTTCCTCAAGGCGGCGAGGGTCACCACGGCCGTGCCGTGCTGGTCGTCGTGCAGGACCGGCTTCTCGAGCCGCCGCTGCAGCTCCTGCTCGATCGCGAAGCACTCGGGAGCGGCGAAATCCTCGAGCTGGATCGCCCCGAACGACAGCTCGATCCCCAGGATGATCGGCACTACCCGCGCCGGCTCCGTCTCGGTCATGAGGATCGGCACGCCGTTGAGCTGCACGAGATCGGCAAACAGCGCCGCCTTGCCCTCCATCACCGGCAGCCCCGCGAGCGGGCCGACGTTGCCGAGCCCGAGCACCGCGGTGCCGTTGGTGATGATGGCGACGGTACGGTCGAGGGCGGTGAAGTCGTGCGCGGCCTGCGGATTGTCGCGGATGGCGAGCGACACACGCGCCACTCCCGGCGTGTACACGTCGCGCAGCATCTGCTGGCTGTTGATCGGCGCGCTGGCGACGGTACGGATCTTGCCGCCGCGGTGCCGGTTGAACACGCGGTCCGACTTGCCGACGAAGCGCGCGATCGGCAGCTGTCCGATGCGCTCGTAGAGGCTGCGGTCCGTCTCCTCGTCCATGTCGACGGTGATCTCCCAGAGAGTCCGGCCCTGCTCGCGCCTGAGCGCCGTCAGATGCTCGATCGTGAGCCCGGCATCCGCGATCACCTGCAGCACCTTGGCGAGGCTTCCCGGCCGGTGAACCGTCTCGATCATGAGAATCTCGGGAATCTTCATATGGACGCCCCCGCCGGCCGCTGTGCCGCGGCCCTTCAATCCGCGCCGCTGCGCTTAGGATACGATACGCGCCCGCGCCCACATCGAGGAGTGCCCTCCGTGGCCAAAGCCGCCCAATCCATCCAGCCCGCCGCGAGGACTTCAGCCCTCGATCCGCTCGATCTCTACGGGGTGCGTGGCGCGCTCACCGAGGAGGAGCGGCTGGTGCAGGATTCGGTCGCCCGGCTCACCGACGAGGCCGTGCTGCCCATCATCCAGGGCTGTTTCGAGCAACACCGCTTTCCGCGTGAGCTGATTCCACGCCTCGCGGCGCAGGGCCTGCTCGGCTCCTCGATCAGCGGCTACGACTGCGCCGGACTCAATGCCATCTGCTACGGGCTCATATGCCAGGAGCTCGAGCGCGGCGACTCCGGCATCCGCAGCTTCGTGTCGGTGCAGTCGTCGCTGTGCATGTACCCGATCTACGCCTTCGGCTCCGAGGAGCAGAAGCAGCGCTACCTGCCGCGCATGGCGCGCGGCGAGCTGATCGGCTGCTTCGGACTCACCGAGCCGCACGGCGGCTCGGACCCGGCCAACATGAAGACCCACGCGAAGCGGCGCGGGAGCGAGTGGGTGCTGAACGGCGCGAAGATGTGGATCACCAACGGCGCGATCGCCGACCTCGGCATCATCTGGGCCATGACGCCGGATGGCATCCGCGGCTTCCTGGTCGAGAAGGGTACGCCGGGTTTCTCGGCTCCCGAGATTCATCACAAGTTCTCGCTGCGTGCCTCGGTGACCGCGGCGCTCTATTTCGACAACGTGGTCGTGCCGGAATCCCAGGTGCTGCCCGGGGTGGTGGGACTCAAGGGCCCGCTGTCCTGCCTCACCCAGGCGCGCTACGGCATCGCCTGGGGCGTGATCGGCGCCGCCCAGGCGTGCCTCAGGCAGCTCATCGACTACACCGCGACGCGCGAGCTCTTCGGCCGCCCGCTGGCCGCAAATCAGATGATCCAGGTGCGACTCGCCGACATGGCGCGCCGCATCACCACGGCGCAGCTGCTGGCGCTGCAGCTCGGGCGGCTGAAAGACGCGGGCACCATGACCCCCGCGCACGTGTCGCTCGCCAAGTGGAACAACTGCCGCATGGCGCTCGATGTGGCGCGCGACTGCCGCGACATGCTCGGGGGCGCCGGCATCAGCGCCGAGCTCGCCCCGATCCGCCACATGCTCAACCTCGAGAGCGTCGTCACCTACGAGGGCACCGAGACCATCCACCAGCTCACGATCGGGCGCGAGCTGACCGGCATCAACGCGTTCTGATCAGCCGCCGCTCGGCGCGAGCGCCATCACCTCCGGCCTCGCCAGGTAGAATGCGATCGCGATCAGGATGAGGTACGCGAGCAGTACGAACGTCCACCCCATGTTGTGGCGGATGACATCGCCCTCCTTGCGCACGAACTTGCTGGTCGAGACGCCGACGCTCGCCGTCTGCGGCGCGACCGGCTTGCCGATCTCGGCACCCACCGAGTTGAAGGACGGCAGCAGCAGCGGCGGCATGCCGAGCTGCGCCCCGACCAGCGCCTGGAACTTGCCGAACATGGCGTTGGTGGAGGTGTTCGAGCCCGAGAGCGCGACCCCGATGAACCCGAGGATCGGGCAGACGATGATGAAGGCGGTGCCGAGGGTCGAGAAGCCCTTGGCGAGCGAGGCCGCCATCCCCGAGTAGTTGAAGGTGTAGGCGAGCCCGAAGATGAAGACGCCGACCAGACATGCGCCCCACATCTGGTGGAAGCTGCGCCGGAACACCTCCCCGATCTGCGCTGCCTTGAGCTTGCCCATCGCCAGCAGCAGCATCAGTACGATGACCCACGAGGCGAGAATGGCGCTGCCGCCGACCCAGGGTGCGAAGTTGAACACCGCGCTCACGTTGCCCTTGGCCGGACAGGAGGCGGCGAGCGCCGAGCAGGCGACCGCCTGCACCTTGAACCAGCTGACCTTGGGCAGCGGTGACCAGGGACCGGTCCAGGCGGCCACTACGACCAGCAACACGACGAAGGGCAGCCAGGCCTGCAGCACCTCGCCGCTCCTCAAGCCATGCGACTGGGTCTGCCGTGCAGTGGCGGCATCGACGGGAACGCCCCCGTAACCGAGCACGGTCTTCGGCTGCCAGAGCTTCAGCAGCACGAGCAGCGCGATGAAACACACGATCGAGCCCGTGACGTCGGGCAGATACGGCCCGAGGTAGCGCGCCACCGGATACTGGCCGGCGATGTAGCCGAGCGAGCCTACGATCGCGAGCGGCCAGCCGCCCTTCATGCCCTCCTTGCCCGAGACCAGGTAGAGGAGCACCCACGGGGGCAGCAGCGCCAGTATCGCGACGATGGTGCCGACTGCCCCCGAAAGCGCGAGCAGCGGATAGCTGGTGACGGCGGCGAGCGCGATGATCGGCGCGCCGAGCGCGCCGTAGGAGACCGGCGCGTTGTTGGCGATCGCCGCGACCCGGATCGCATTGAGGTCGGAGATCCCGAGCGAGATCAGGATCGGCGCCACCACCGCCCACGGATAGCCGAAGCCGACCAGGCCCTCGAGCAGCGCCCCGAACGCCCAGGCGAACAGCATCGTCTGCACGCGCACGTCGAGGCTCCCCTTGCTGATCAGCCAGCGCCGGAAGTTCTCGAACAGCCCGCTCACCGACAGCGTGTTGAACAGCATCATCCCCCAGAAGGTGATCCAGTCGACGTTCCACACGCCGGTGGCCGCCCCGTACAGGTAGGCGTGCGAGCCCTGGTCGGTGGGCATCTTCCACACCGCGACCGCGAGGGCGAAGGTGATGACCGAGCCGATCAGGGTCGCGAGCCACGCCGGCCAGCGGAATACGGCCAGCATGACGAGCAGCGACACGACGGGAATCAGCGCCACGAGGCACGTGACCGTCAGGTTGCCGAGCGGATCGAGAACTTGGGTGAACATGAGTTATCCCCTCACTGGGCGCGCGCTGAGCGTACGTCGGAGTCGCGGCGCTGTGATTCTTGTGGTTATGACTGCTCCTGGTGGGCCAACACCAGCGCGTCCGGCGCTTGAGGCCGGAGAACCTAGCACGTACCGGGGGAGCGGCTCAACGTTCCCGGGGCGGGAGTGCTCTCAGCGCGGCCACACCACGCTGCCGGCGAGCAGCATGAGCAGCGCCAGCCAGTCGGCGAGGGTCCCCCGGCGCGGCTCGGGCGGCGTGCCGGACTGCGACGTTACGACTGTGCGCCTCATGCACGCTCATTGCAGCGCCCGCCGCTGGCAGCGGCGCGGCGCCAATCGGGCGCGCCGCCGGCCGATCGTGGCGAAATGTGGCGCGTGACGTGCGCCGCTTTAACCCGCCGCACGGGGGCGGTAGCCTGTTCACCTCCATGAAACGCCTGATCGCAATAGTCGAGGACGAAGCGGCCATCCGCGACAACTACGCTGCCGCGTTCGCGCGCGAGGGCTACGCGGTTCGCACCTACGCCAACCGTGCCGCGGCCATGGGCGCCTTTGCCACGCGTCTGCCGGATCTGGCGATCATCGATATCTCGCTCGAGGACGAGCCCGAAGGAGGCTTCGAGCTGTGCCGGCAGTTGCGCGCGCTCTCGCCGGTGCTGCCGATCATCTTCCTCACCGCGCGCGACAGCGAGCTGGATGCGGTCTCGGGGCTGCGCCTCGGAGCGGACGACTTCCTCACCAAGGACCTGAGCCTCGCGCACCTGTCGGCGCGCGTGAACGCGCTGTTCCGCCGCGTCGACGCGCTGCGCAAGCCCGAGCAGGCGGGAGATGTGCTGCAGCGTGGCCCGCTGACGCTCGACACCGAGCGCATGCAGGCACAGTGGGACGGCAAGGTGGTGCTGTTGTCGCTCACCGAGTTCTGGATCGTGCACGCCCTCGCCCGTCATCCCGGGCACGTGCGCAACCGCCAGCAGCTCATGGACGCCGCCAACGTGGTGCTCGACGACAACACCATCACCTCGCACGTGAAGCGCATCCGCCGCAAGTTTCAGAGCGTCGACCCGCAGTTCGACGCGGTGCACACCGTCTACGGCATGGGCTACCGCTGGGTCGAGTAGCGTTGCCGCGATGTCGCTGCGCCTGAAGCTTCTGCTGCTCGGCCTGCTCACTCTGGTGCTGCCGTGGGCGGGCTGCCGCTACGCGCGCGAGATGGAGTCGGCGCTGCGCGAGGGCGAGCAGACCTCGCTCCAGTCGGTCGCCGAGACGCTCGCGACCTCGCTCGAGGGAAGGCTCGACCTGCTCTATCGCGCACCCCAGGGGAGCGAAGCGCCGGACGCGGCCACGCTGCTCAAGAGCGGGCTCTATGACCTGAAGCCCCTGGCGCTCAGCGCGGCACCGCTCGTCGACGGCTACTCCGAGGACTGGCCGCGCGATCCGTCCGCCTGGGCCTGGTACGAGAAGGACGCCGAGCATCGCTTCGGCGTGCTCTCCGGGGTCTGCGAGCGCGTACTCTACCTGCTGCTCGAGGTGCGCGATGCGCACCCGGTGTTCGACGCTCCCGGGGCGAGCCCGCTCGACGCGCGCGCCACGGGCGATCGCGTCTGGCTCGGCTTTCAGGACCCGCAGGGTGCGGAGCGCCAGGTGTTCCTGGCCGCGACCGGCCCCGGAGCCGTCACGGCGCGCTACATCGAGAGCGGCGAGTATGGTCAGCAGCTCGCCGAGCTCGAGCCGCGCATCCGCGGAGTGTGGCAGCTGAATCCCGGCGGCTACCGCCTCGAGCTGCGGGTACCGCTCTCGATGCTCGGCGCGGGCTTCGGCGTGCTCGTCGACGACCGCGACGTGCGCGGCGGCGCGCCGCTGAGCTACGGGAGCCTGCATCCGGACGACCTGCGCACGCTCGGTCATCTGATCGTCGCCGCTCCCGAGCTCACCGGCTATCTCGCGCAGTTCTCGCAGCCGGGTCTGAAGCTCGCGGTGGAGACCCCCGCGGGCCAGGTGCTCGCGCGCGTCGATGCGCTCAAGCGTGTCGCAGAGCTCGCGCCGAGTCCGCCGCTCATCGCGCGGCTCTATCGGCGCTTCGTCGACCAGCCGGGCGCGCAGCCGCCGATCGAGGCGCGGGTGCCGATCTACGACCGCGAGCACTCAGCTGTGATCGGCACCCTCGAAGTCAGCCAGACGCCCGACCGCTGGCTGCGCCTGCGCGACCGTGCGCTCACCCGCATGCTCAACTTCACGCTCGCGACCTCGATCGTGGTCGTGATCGCCATGTTCGCCTTCGCCGCGTGGCTGGCGCTGCGCCTGTCGCGGCTGCGGCAGGCGAGCGAATCGGCGCTCACCCGCACGGGGCTCGTCGCGACCTTCCCCGAGACGCGCGCGCGCGATGAGCTCGGGGACGTGGCGCGCAGCTTCTCGCGGCTGCTCGGGCGGCTGAACGAATACACCGGCTACCTGCGCACGCTCGCCGGCAAGCTCGCCCACGAGATCCGCACCCCCCTCACCATCGTGCGCTCCTCGCTCGAGAATCTCGAGGCTGAACAGGTGTCGCCCTCGGCCCGCGCCTATCTCGAGCGCGCCCGCCAGGGTAGCGAGCGGCTGAACGCCATCCTGCTCGCCATGGGCGCTGCGACCCGCGTCGAGGAGGCGATCGGCGGGGCCGAGCGCAGCCGCTTCGATCTCGTGCCACTCATCGAATCGGCGGTGGCGGCCTACCGCGGCGCCTTCCCCGAGCGGCGCTTCGCGGCCGAGCTCGCGCCCAAGCCCGTGTTGATCGACGGGGCTCCCGATCTCATCGTGCAGATGCTCGACAAGCTCATCGACAATGCCGTGGATTTCAGCCCCGCGGGGTCGACCATCACCGTAAGGCTGCGGCTCGAGCCGACCGCTGCGGTTCTCGAGGTCGACAATTCAGGTCCCCCGCTGCCCTCCGAGGCGGGGAAGCTCTTCGAGTCGCTGTGGCAGTCGCGGGGCGGCGGCGACAGCCGCCCCCACTTTGGGCTCGGGCTCTACATCGTGCGCCTGATCGCCGAGTTTCACGGCGGCTCGGCCTCCGCCGGCAACCTCCCGGACGGCACCGGCGCTCGCTTCGTCATCCGGCTGGCCCTTCCCGGCTCCCCTTGAGGCCCCGCGGGCCCCCGTCCCTGCCCTGGGGCGCCCCGGTATGGCTGTCGGCTTTCTGCTACATGGTTTTTTGCCTTGGAATCAGTATAATTTATGTACGGAAAGCACCGTCCGTAAAGGACTTATCACCTCAGACCTGGAGGTGGCCTCGCGGCGGTGATGCGTACAAACAAAGCTTTGAAAGGATCAAATAAAGAGAAAACTCGGGGATCGACGCGGGCACGGGTTAAGACAGGAGCTACTTTCTAGCACTGTCCCAGGAACGATAAAGCGCGTGGAGAACCACGCGGGCCTCGCGATAGAAGCCGGAGCAGCGCTCCATACGTTTCAGCCGGAAGTTTAGATGCTCGTGACGACGCGACATGCCGGTGGGCTGGTGCCGGAATCGTTTTGAGTCCGGAGTACGGCGCGCCGGAGGTAGCTGACAGCGAGCCACCGAGTCGGTTGAAAGGGATCAAGATCGAGCCCCGCTCTCACGAGCGGGGTTTTTTTTCGTGCCGGCTATCACTACTGTTCGCAGGCCGCCCCGACGCCTCCTGACCCCAATCATCAAAACTCCAGAAGACAGATATGCCCACAGCAACGCTGAGCGGCCGGATCGGCCGGGCCCTGCTCGCTGCCGCGCTCGCGGCAGCGGCGGCATCTGGCGCGCGCGCGCAGTCTCCCGGACAGACCCTCGCGCGCTATCCGACGCTGCACGCCAACACCGTCGTCTTCGTGGCGCACGACAATCTGTGGTCGGTGCCGCGCAGCGGCGGCACCGCGACGCGCCTCACCGCGGATGCGGGGCGGGATCTCTTGCCGCGCTTCTCGCCGGACGGCCGTTGGATCGCCTTCACCGGCGACTATCAGGGCAATCGCGACGTCTACGTCATTCCGGCCGGGGGCGGCGCGGCGCGGCGCCTGACCTTCACCTCGGATGTCATCGACGAGGCGCCGCTGCGCTGGGGCCCGAACAACGGGGTGATCGGCTGGACCCCGGACTCGCAGAACATCGTCTTCCTGACGCGCCGCGCGGCCTGGAATTCCTGGCTCGCCGTCCCCTTCAGTGTGCCGCTCGCGGGGGGTCTCGCGCAGCAGCTGCCGCTCGATCGCGGCGGCTTCATGAGCTTCAGCCCCGACGGCCAGCAGATCGCCTACACGCGCATCTTCCGCGACTTCCGCACCTGGAAGCGCTACCAGGGAGGCCTCGCGCAGAAGATCGACATCTACGACCTGAAGACGCACGAGCTCAGGCACGTGACCGACTGGCCGGGCACCGAGACCTCGCCCATGTGGTACGGGAAGACGATCTATTTCCTCGCCGACCACGATGCCAACCAGCGCCGCAATATCTGGGCCTACGACCTCGAGGGCGGCGCGTTCCGCCAGATCACGCATTACGCTGATTACGACATCGATTTCCCGAGCCTCGGTAACGGCCCCGGTGGCGAGGGCGGGATCGTCTTTCAGCAGGGTGGGCGGCTGCACGTGATCGACCTGCCCTCCGAGCAGCTGCACGACCTCGAGATCACGGTTCCGGACGACGGCACGCGCACCGGGCAGCGGTGGGTCGACGCGCGCAACACGCTGCGCGAGCTGGACAGCGCCCAGCAGCCGGATTACGACATCGCGCCGAACGGCGAGCGCGCGCTGCTCGCGGCACGCGGAGATCTCTTCACGCTGCCGGCCGAGCACGGCAACACTCGCAATATCACCGCAACCTCGAACGCGGACGAAGATCACCCGAGCTGGTCGCCCGATGGCAAGACGGTCGCCTACACCACCGATGTGTCCGGCGAGCAGCAGATCGCGGTGCGGCCTGCCGCAGGCGGCGCGGAGCGGCTGCTCACCCACTTCGACCGCGGCTTCTTCTACCGCCCGCGCTGGTCACCCAGCGGAGAGCAGCTGGCCTTCACCGACAATGAGCACCGCCTCTGGGTCGTAAAGACAGGCGGCGGCGAGCCGGTGCAGGTCGCGCAGGACCGCTATAACGAAATGCACGATCAGGCCTGGTCTCCCGACGGACGCTGGCTCGCCTACAGCGTCACGGCGCCAAATCAGCTGACCGGCATCTGGCTCTACAACATCGAGACCCGCAAGGCGACGCTGGTGAGCGATGGCCGCTCGAACGACTCCACGCCGGCGTTCGATCCGACCGGCAAGTACCTGCTGTTCCTCTCCACGCGTCACGAGAATGCGACCGTCAGCCAGTCCGAGTTCAACGTCGCAACTCTGAGGATGGTCGGCGTCTACGTCGTGACCCTCAAGCGCGAGACCGCTTCGCCCTTTGCGCCGCGCTCGGACGAGGGCGTGCCCAAGGCGGACGACAAGGACAAAGACAAGGGCAAGGAGGAGGACAAGAAGACGGGTGACAAGGAGAGCAAGCCGCAGCCGCCGAAGCCCGTCGAGATCGACCTCGAGGGCCTCATGGCACGTGCAGTCCCGCTGCCGATTCCGCCGGCCAACATCACGACCCTCGACGTGCGCAAGGACAAGATCTACTACCTGACCACTCCCGACACCACGTTCGAGGGCCCGCTGCCGGGCGACAAGCCGACGCTGCATGTGTACGACCTGAAAGAGCGCAAGGACGCGACGGTGGTCGACGGGATCAGCTCGTACGCCTTGTCCGCCGACGGCAAGAAGGTCCTCTATCGGCTCGAGAAGGAGAAGGACTTCTTCATTGCCGATGCGGTGGCGGATGCGGCCAAGGCCAAGGACGGTCCGAAGAAGCTCGATCTGACCCACATGCGCGCGCTGGTGCAGCCGCGGGACGAGTGGACCGAGATGTTCAACTCCGCCTGGCGGCTCGAGCGCGACTTCTTCTACAGCAGCAGGATGAACGGGGTCGACTGGCCCGCGGTGCGCGCCTCCTACGCCAGGCTCCTGCCGCTCGCCGGATCGCGCAGCGACCTCAACTACCTGATCGGCGAGATCCAGGGCGAGCTCGGCAACTCGCACACCTATGTCGGCGGCGGCGATGACATGCCGGCGGAGCAGCGCGCACCGACCGCTTTCCTCGGCGTCGACTTCGCGCTCGATGCCGCCTCGGGCCGCTACCGTCTCGCGACCATCTATCCGGGCGACAACACGCGCGAGGCCTACCGCTCGCCGCTCACCCAGCCGGGGATCGAGGTGAAAGCAGGCGACTACCTCCTCGCCATCGACGGCACGGAGCTGCGTGCGCCGGTCGATCCCTACAGCCTCCTGGTCGGCAAGCAGGACTTCACCGTGCGGCTCACGGTCGCGGACTCCCCCGCCGGCAAGCGCCGTGACCTCATCGTGCAGCCGGTGAAGAACGAGCTGTCGCTGCGCGAGCAGGCGTGGATCGATCACAACCGCGCGCTGGTCGACAAGGCTACCGCGGGCAGGGTCGCCTACATCTACCTCTCGGACATGGAGGCGCTCGGCATCGCGCAGTTCGTGCGCCAGTTCTACGCGCAGATCGACAAGCAGGCGCTCATTCTCGATGAGCGCTGGAACGGCGGCGGCAACGTCGACCAGATCGTGCTGGAACGGCTGCGGCGCGTGCTCGCCGGGATGGACACCAACCGGCAGGGCGTCGGCACGACCGAGCCGCAGCAGCTGATCCGCGGCCCGAAGATCTGCCTCATCAACCACTACTCGGCGTCCGACGGCGATCTGTTCCCGTACTACTTCCGCCAATACAAGCTCGGGCCGCTGCTCGGCACGCGCACCTGGGGCGGAGTGCGCGGCATCCGTGGTAACTGGGGCCTGCTGGATGGCGGCTACATCACCATCCCCGAGGACGCGGTCTACGGGCTCGACTCGCAGTGGGTGATCGAGAACCACGGTGTCGCGCCCGACATCACGGTCGACGACTCACCGGCCGACTGGATGCGTGGGCACGACGTGCAGCTCGAGGCGGCGATCAGCTACATCCTCGGCGAGCTGGCGAAGAAGCCGGCGCTGCTGCCGCCCCCGCCGCCCGCTCTGCCGGCCTATCCGCAGGGGCCGGGCGCCGAGTAAGACTCAACCGACCTCGAGGAGGCGGAGAATCCCCTTCGCCGCCTCCCGGCCCTCGAATACCGCGGTCACCACCAGGTCCGAGCCGCGCACCATGTCGCCGCCGGCGAATACTTTGGGGTGGGTGGTCTGGAAGGCATGCGGGCCTGCCGAGACCCGCACGCGGCCGTTGCCGTGCAGGCGGATGCCGTGAGCGTCCAGCCAGTCGGGCGGGCTCGGCAGGAAGCCGAAGGCGATGATGACCGCGTCCGCAGGCACGATCTGCTCGCTCCCGGGAATCGGCTGCGGTACGCGCCGGCCGCGCGCGTCGGGGGATCCGAGCCTCGTACTGACGAGCTTCACTCCCTCGACGCGCTCGCTTCCCAGGATCTCGATCGGCTGACGGTTGAAGAGGAACTCGACGCCCTCTTCGCGGCTGTTCCGGTAGTCGCGACGTGAGCCCGGTATGTTGTCCTCGTCGCGCCGGTAGGTGCAGGTGACCGATTCGGCCCCCTGGCGCACCGCGGTGCGATTGCAGTCCATGGCGGTGTCGCCGCCCCCCAGCACCACCACGCGCCTGCCCGCCATGCTGACGAGCGCGCGCGCGGCACCCTCGAATCCGAGCTCGTGATGGATGTTGGAGATCAGGTAGGGAAGCGCGGCGTGCACGCCCGGCAGCTCCTCGCCGGCGAATCCGCCCTTCACCGGCGTATAGGTCCCCATGCCGAGGAACACGGCGTCGTATTCCGCGAGCAGCGCCTCGAACGCGACGTCGGTGCCGACCTGCGTGCCGAGGCGGAACTCCACCCCCATGCCCTGCATGATCTCGCGGCGTTTCTCCACGACCTCCTTCTCCAGCTTGAAGGGCGGAATCCCGAAGGTCAGCAGTCCCCCGATGCGCCGATGACGGTCGAACACCACGGGCGCGACGCCGTTGCGCACCAGGATGTCGGCGCAGCCGAGGCCCGCGGGTCCCGCGCCGACGATGGCGACGCGCCGGCCCGTGGCGCGCACGTGGCTCATGTCGGGCTTCCAGCCGCGCGCGAGCGCCTCGTCGGTGATGTGCTTCTCGAGCGCGCCGATGGTGACGGCCCCCAGGCCGTCGTTCAGCGTACAGGCGCCCTCGCACAGGCGGTCCTGCGGACAGATGCGCCCGCACACCTCGGGGAGCGAGTTGGTCTTGTGCGAGAGCTCCGCCGCCTCGAACAGGTTCCCCTCCTCGAGGAGCTTGAGCCAGTTGGGAATGTAGTTGTGAACCGGGCATTTCCACTCGCAGAAGGGATTGCCGCAGGCGAGGCAGCGGCCCGCCTGGGCAGCAGCTGCGGCCCCATCGAACGGCGCGTAAATCTCGCGGAAATGCCTGACGCGCGCTTCCGCCGGGCTCCTGGCCGGATCGGCCCGCGGCACGTCGAGGAACTGCAGATTCCTGTCGGGCATGAGGTCCTCTGGGCGCAGCCGGCAAAAGTCACGCCTTTTGCCGGCGGAAACGAAGGCACTGTCCGCCGAAATCGCTTCCTGCGATTTCGGCCAATAATCCTATGCGGCGCGCCGCAGGTTCTCGATGAGCGAGTCGATCGAGGCGGCCTTGGGCTTCACCACCCAGAACTTCGGCAGGTAGGTGCGCAGGTCGCTCGCGACCTCGCGCGCCCAGTCGCTGCCGGTCTCGGCGACGTGCCGCTCGAGCAGCCCCTCGAGGTGCTGCACGTGCGACTGCATGGCCTCCGGGTGGATGCGGCTGATGTCGATGAGCTCGTGGTTGTAGCGGTCGACGAAATTGCGCTCGAGGTCGAGCACGTAGGCGAATCCGCCGGTGAAGCCGGCGCCGAAGTTGACGCCGGTGCGCCCCAGCACGCAGACCGCCCCGCCGGTCATGTACTCGCAGCAATGGTCGCCCGCTCCCTCGATCACGGCCAGCGCCCCGGAGTTGCGCACCGCGAAGCGCTCGCCGGCGACCCCGGCGGCATACAGCTCCCCGCCCGTGGCACCGTACAGGCAGGTATTGCCCATGAGCACGGTCTCGGACGCGGTGAAGAGCGCTCCGGGCGGATGGCGCAGCACGATGCGCCCGTCGCTCATCCCCTTGCCGACATAGTCGTTGGCGTCGCCCTCGAGGTACAGGTGCAGCCCCCCCGCATTCCATACGCCGAAGCTCTGGCCGGCGTTGCCGCGGCAACGGACCACGAGCGGTGCGTCCCGCATGCCGTGGTTGCCCCAGCGCCGGGCGATCTCGCCGGAGACGCGCGCGCCGATCGAGCGGTTGAAGTTGCTGAGCTCGTAAGCCCACTCGCCGCCGGACTTCGCCGCGATCGCCGGCAGCATGTCGCGCACCATGCGCTCGGCGAGCTCGCCCTTGTCGAAGGGCGCGTTGGCCGGCGTGGTGCAGAACTGCGCCACCGTGGGCGCGAGTCCCGCATCGGAGAGAATCGGCGCGAGATCGAGCTTGCGCTGGCGCGCCGTCGCGCCGGGCAGCACCTCGAGATAGCCGGTGCGGCCGATGATCTCGGCGAGGCTGCGCACGCCGAGCGCGGCCAGGATCTCGCGCACTTCCCCGGCGACGAAGCGGAAATAGTTGATCACCATCTGCGGGAGTCCCGTGAAGTACTTCGAGCGCAGCACGTTGTGCTGGGTCGCGACTCCGGTGGCGCAGTTGTTGAGGTGGCAGATGCGCAGGTACTTGCACCCGAGCGCCACCATGGGCGCGGTGCCGAAGCCGAAGCTCTCGGCGCCGATGATCGCGGCCTTCACCACGTCGAGCCCGGTCTTCAGTCCCCCGTCGGTCTGCAGCCGCACTCGATGGCGCAGGTCGTTCACGCGCAGCGTCTGATGGGTCTCGGCGAGGCCGAGCTCCCACGGCGTGCCCGCGTACTTGATCGACGACAGCGGGCTCGCGCCGGTGCCGCCGTCGTAGCCGGAGATGGTGATGAGGTCGGCGTAAGCCTTGGCGACGCCGGCGGCCACGGTGCCGACCCCGGGCTCGGCCACCAGCTTCACCGACACGAGCGCCGCGGGGTTCACCTGCTTCAGATCGAAGATCAGCTGCGCCAGGTCCTCGATGGAGTAGATGTCGTGATGCGGCGGCGGCGATATCAGACCGACGCCCGGGCGCGCGAAGCGCAGCGCGGCGATCATGTCGTTGACCTTGTGGCCGGGAAGCTGGCCACCTTCGCCGGGCTTGGCTCCCTGGGCGATCTTGATCTGCAGCACCTCGGCGTTCACCAGGTACTCCGGTGTCACGCCGAAGCGGCCGGAGGCCACCTGCTTGATCTTGGAGTTTCTCTCGGTGCGGTAACGCGCCGGATCCTCGCCACCCTCGCCGGAGTTGGAGCGCGCGCCCAAGCGGTTCATGGCGATCGCGAGCGCCTCGTGGGCTTCCGGCGAGAGCGCGCCGAGCGACATCCCGGCGCTGTCGAAGCGTGCCAGGATCGCCTCGGCCGGCTCGACCTCCTCGAGGGGTATCGGCCGCGCGCCGGGCTTGAGCGCCAGGAGGTCCCGCAAGGTCGACGCCGGCCGCTCGTTTACCAGCCGTGCGAACTGCCGGTAATGCTCCGCGTCGCCCGAGATCACCGCGGCCTGGAGCGAGGCGATCACGTCGGGGTTGTACATGTGGTACTCCCCGCCATGCACGTACTTGAGGAGCCCCCCCTGAGCGAGCGACTCACGCGGGTTCCAGGCGCGCACCGCCAACGCCTGCGCGTCGGCGGCGAGGTCCTCGAAGTCGGCCCCGCCGACCCGGCTCTCGGTGCCCGTGAAGCACAGCTCGACGACTTCCGCGGCGAGCCCCACGATCTCGAACAGCTGGGAACTGCGGTAGCTCGAGATGGTGGAGATGCCCATCTTGGACATGATCTTGAACAAGCCCTTGCGCAACCCCGCCCGGTAGCTGCGGCCGAGCTCGAGGCGTGCGGCGAAGTCGAGCTTGACGCGCCCGCGGCGCATCATCTCGAACAGCACCTGGTACGCCATGTAGGGGTAGACGGCGGTCGCGCCGTAGCCGATGAGGCAGCCGAAGTGATGCGGCTCGCGCGCCGTGCCGGTCTCGACGAGCAGGTTGCACTTGCAGCGCAGCCCGAGCCTCACCAGGTGCTGGTGCACCGCCCCGGTCGCGAGCAGCGCATGCACCGGCACCCGCCCCCTGACCAGGTAGCGGTCCGACAGCAGCAGCACGAGCCTCCCGTCGCGCACTGCGCTCTCCGCCTGTGCGCACAGGCGCCGGATCGCGCGCTCGAGGCCCTCGGCCGGCTCGTACTGCAGGTCGAGGAACTCGTGGGTCACTGCCTCGATCGCGAGGATCTGCCGCAGCTTCCTCTGCGAGAGGATCGGCGAGCCGAGCACGATCTGGCGCGCATGCCCGGGCGCGGGCACGAAGATGTTGCACTCGGGGCCGATCTGCGTCTGCAGCGACATCACGATCGTCTCGCGCAGCGGATCGATCGGCGGGTTGGTGACCTGGGCAAACTGCTGGCGGAAGTAGTCGTACAGCGGACGCACCTGGTGCGACAGCACCGGCATCGGCGTGTCGTCGCCCATCGAGCCCACCGCCTCGTTCTCGTCCACGGCGAGCACGCGGATGATGTCGTCGCGCTCCTCCTGCGTGACGTTGAACATTTTCTGGTAGAGGGAGAGGGTCTGGCGGTCCATCGGCTCGGCGGCGAGCCGCGCGTCCACCAGGTCGCTCTCGAGATAGCGCACGCCCTCGCGCAGCCAGCGCTTGTAGGGATGGCGGCTCTTCAGCATCCGGTCGATGTCCGGCGTGCTGAGGAGCTCCCCCGTCCTGAGGTCGAGCGCGAGCATGTCGCCGGGGCCGAGCTTGCCCTTGGCTGTCACGTCCTCGGGTGCGTAGTCCCACACCCCGGTCTCGGAGGCGATGGTGAGGATGCGGTCGCGGGTGATCGAGTAACGCGCCGGGCGAAGTCCGTTGCGGTCGAGTGTGCACAGGGCATAGCGCCCGTCGGTCAGCACCACCCCGGCGGGTCCGTCCCAGGGCTCCATGTGCACCGAGTAATACTCGTAGAAGGCCCGCAGGTCCGGATCCATGGTGTCGAGCCCGTGCCAGGCGGGCGGGATCAGCAGCCGCATCGCGTGCAGCGGGTCGAGGCCGCCGAGCAGCAGCACCTCCAGCATGTTGTCGAGGCTCTGCGAGTCCGAGCCCGCGAGCGACACCAGCGGCAGCACCTCCTGCAGGTCCGGGAGCAGCGGCGAGCGCAACAGCGGCCCGCGTGCCTGCGCCCAGTTGCGGTTGCCCTGGATGGTATTGATCTCGCCGTTGTGGGCGAGATAGCGGTACGGGTGCGCCAGGCGCCATTGCGGCAGCGTGTTGGTGGAGAAGCGCTGGTGGAACAGCGCTACCGAGGAGGCGAGGCGCGGGTCGTCGAGGTCGGGATAGAACTGGGCGAGGTACTGCGGCATCACCATGCCCTTGAAGACGATGGTGCTCGCCGAGAGGCTCGGTACGTAGAACACCGGGTCGCGGGTGAGGGCCTTTTCCGCCAGGCGCCGCGCCATGAACAGACGCCGGTTGAAGGCCGCCTCATCGATGTCGGTCGCGCAGTTGACGAACAGCTGCTCGATCGTCGGCAGCGTCTTCAGGGCCTCGGCGCCGCAGGCTTCGCGGTTGACCCGCACGCGCCGCCAGCCGGCCACTTCGAGCCCCTGGCGCTTGAGCTCGGCAGCGAGCGCGACGCGCGCCTCGCCCGCCGCCTGAGCGTTGCGCGACAGGAACACCAGCCCGGAGGCGAAGCGCTCGGAGAGCCTGATGCCGGTCTCGGCGGCCACGGCGCGCAGGAAGACTTCCGGCTTCTTGAGCAGCAGCCCGCAGCCGTCCCCGGTCTTGCCGTCCTCGGCGATGGCGCCGCGATGCGTCAGGCGACCGAGCGAGGCGATCGCGGTGCGCACCAGCGCGTGGCTGGGCGCATCGTCGAGGCTCGCGATCAGCCCGAACCCGCAGCTGTCGCGCTCGTAAGTCTCTTTATAGAGTCCGGCGTTCATGAGTGACGGCTCCGCAGCTTCGACGCGGACGAGCTTGCCGCGCGGCCTCGAGGCACCCGCGGCAGGCTTACCCGGCAATTCGTGCGTGGAAGCGAATTGAGCAGCCGGCGCCACGACGGAGGGCTGCGCCACTGAAGCCCGTCGGCCGGCTGTCATACACCATCACTATGCGATAAATAATACCGGCCCTTGACGCTCTTGCAAGCACCGATGCACACCCTGACGACTCCGCGGCTCGTGCTGCGGACCTGGCGGACGACCGATCTCGAGCCCTTCGCGGCCCTCAGCGCCGACCCACGGGTCATGCAGTTCATGTCCGCCCCGTGGAGCCGCGCCGAAAGCGACGCCTTCGTCGCGGGCGCCGCCGCCGCGCTCGAGCAGCGCGGCTGGGGTCTGTGGGCGGTGGAGGCACGCGCGAGCGGTGATTTGGTCGGCTGCGTCGGCCTCGACGTGCCGTCCTTCCAGGCGCCCTTCACGCCCTGCGTGGAGATCGCCTGGCGGCTCGGCGCCGCGCACTGGGGCCGTGGCTTCGCCACCGAGGCCGCCCACGAATGCCTGCGGTTCGCCTTCGGGACGCTCGCGCTCGAGGAGGTGGTCGCATTCACCGTGCCGGCCAACCTGCGCTCGCGCGCGCTGATGGAGCGGCTCGGCATGCGGCACGACCCGGCGGGCGACTTCGAGCACCCGCGCCTGCCCGCAGGTCACGCGCTGCGTCACCACGTGCTGTACCGTTGCGCGCAGCGCGACCTGATTTCCGTGAGCTGATCGTCAGCGTGCCTCTTGCGTCGGCGCGCGCGCTGTTCCAACATGCGCGCCGCCGCTTACCTTCGGCGGCGAGCGAGGTGTTGGCACCGCAATGAAGCAGCGCAAAGCGTCGACTGACAGCGACCGGCAGGCCCTGCGTCTTCAACGGCTGAACGAGTATCTCGAGCGGAATTTTCCCGACTTTTTCGCGGAAGCGCGCTTTCAGGTCGGGAATGACGACTACTTTCTGTACGCCCGCTTCGGGCAGTACCTGGCGCGCACCATCGAGCAGAACCGCGCTTCCGGCCGCGTGATCAACCGCGGCTTCACGCTCCTCAACCGCATGGCACGCGCCTCGGCGCGCTCCCCGAGCATCCGCCAGATGCTGGTGTCGGGACCGCTCGAGTACATCGTGGATGCGCCCAAGGCGCGGGCGCTCGCCCTGAAGCGCCTGTCGGCCGAAGCGCAGGGGTATCTCGAGAGCTTGTGCGAGTAGTCCGGCCCGCTGGCGGCTAACGACTCGGCTCGCGCCCGGTCAGCGGGACCTTGAGCAGCCGCGTCCGCCGCACGACGCTCAGGGTGAGCTCCGTTCCCGGCGGTACGCGTGCCAGCCGCCGGTGCAGGGCGTCGATGCCGTCGACCGGCTCCTCGTCGACCGCCACGATCAGGTCTCCCGGGTGCAGGTCAGTGGCGGCAGCCGGCCCATCCTTCTCCCGTGACAGGATCTCTACCGCGCGCGCGGCCTTAAGTCCCAGCGCACGCACCAGCCGCAGATCGAGCGGCCGGTCGCGCGCGGCGATGCCGAGCCAGGCGCGCCGCACGCGACCCTGGGTGAGGATCTCGGTGAGCACCCACTGGGCGGTTGCCGCCGGTATCGCAAAGCCGATGCCTTGCGCCATGGGGATGATCGCGGTGTTGATGCCGGCAACCGCACCCCGGGAATCGACCAGCGGGCCGCCCGAGTTTCCCGGGTTGAGCGCCGCCGTATGCTGCACGATGCCCTCGATCAGACGGCCCTGGCGGCTGCGCAACGACCGGCCGAGCGCGCTCACCACCCCGGCCGAGACCGTCGACTCGTAGCCGAAGGGATTGCCGACCGCCACGACCAGCTGCCCGGGCTTGAGGCGCTGCGCGCTCGCGAGCTCGGCGTATGGCAGCGCCGCCGCCTGCGCACGCAGCACCGCGAGGTCGGTGGCTGGATCTCGTCCGGCGACCACCGCCGGCACCGTGCGGCCGTCGACCAACGAGACGCGCGCCTGCTCGACACGCTGCACGACGTGCTCATTGGTGAGGAGGTATCCGTCGGGCGTCACCACGACGCCCGAGCCCGCACCGCCGCGGGCACGCGCGGCCTCTTCGGCTCCACCGGTGTAGACGCTGACCACCGCCGGGCCCACCTTGTCCACGGCGCCGACGACCGCGAGCGAATATGCATCGAGCGGCTCGCGGGGGGGCTCGGTGTGGAGCGTGGCGGGGGCCAGCGACTGCTCGGGCTCGGCGGGCTCGTCCAGCATGAGGCGAGGCATGGGGACCTCGGGCGCCAAACTCAAGGGATTCCTGCGAGAATCCTCGGCAGCTCATGATCTCGCTCACCGAAACCGGCATTCTGCTGGCAGCCGCGGTTCTCGCGGTATCGCTGTTCCGCTTCCTGCACCTGTCCTCGATTCTCGGCTACGTCGCGGCGGGTCTGGTGATCGGTCCCTGGGGCCTGAATCTCATCGGCAACGTCGAGCGCATCACCAAGGTCTCCGAGTTCGGCATCGTGCTGCTGCTGTTCATCATCGGGCTCGAGCTGCAGCCGACGCGGCTCTGGGTCATGCGGCATACCGTGTTCGGTCTCGGTGCTGCCCAGGTGGCGCTCTGCACGCTCCTGCTCGGCACGGCAGCCTGGTGGCTCGGACTCGCGCCGGTGCCCGCCGGCATCGTCGGCTTCGGGCTGTCGCTGTCCTCGACCCCGCTCGTGCTGCAGGTGCTGGCCGAGCGCGGCGAGCTGCAGGCCCAGCATGGGCGCGCCGCCTTCGGCATTCTCCTCTTCCAGGACCTCGCGGTGCTGCCGATGCTCGCCATCCTGCCCATGCTGGTACCGACCGATACCACCCATCCCCCCGCAGGTCCCTGGTGGATCGGGCCACTGAAGCTGCTGGCCGTGACCGCGCTCGTCATCATCGGCGGCGGTCGGCTGCTGCTGCGGCCGGCGCTGCGCATCGTCGCCCGCACGCGCGTGGCGGAGGTGTTCACGGCCGCGGCGCTGCTCACCGTGATTGCGACCGCGCTCATCGCCAATCAGGTGGGACTGTCGATGGCGCTCGGCGCATTCCTCGCGGGCGTGCTGCTCGCCGACAGCGAGTTCCGCCACGAGCTCGAGGCGGACCTCGAGCCCTTCAAGGGGCTGCTCCTCGGCCTGTTCTTCGTGTGCGTCGGGATGTCGGCGAATCTCGGGCTCTTGCGCTCCGAGCCGCTGACCCTGCTCACGGTCACCGGCGGATTCCTCGCGATCAAGATCCTGGCGGTCGCCGCGCTCGGGCGCCTGGCCCGCTGCCGGGGCAGCTCCGCCTGGAAGCTCGCCTTCACGCTGCCGACCGGAGGCGAGTTCGCCTTCGTGCTGTTCACGCTCGCCGCGCGCGACCGCCTCCTCGATGACGGGACCGCGGACCTGCTGATTCTCGCGGTGACACTCTCCATGATGCTCGGGCCGTTGCTGCTCATCGCCCAGGAAGCGGTGCAGGATCGCTGGTTGCGTCCGGCGCCGGCTCCCTACGATGCGATCGAGGAGCGCGATACCCCGGTGCTGATCGCCGGCTTCGGCCGCTTCGGTCAGATCGTGGCGCGCGTGCTGCGGGTCCGGCACCAGTCCTTCACCGCCCTCGACAGCAGCCAGACTCACGTCGACTTCGTGCGGCGCTTCGGCAACGAGGTGTACTACGGCGACGCCTCGCGGCTCGAGCTGCTGCGCGCCGCCGGCGCCGGCCGCGCGCGCATCCTGGTGCTGGCGCTCGATGACGTCGAGGCCTCGGTCCGCACGGCGCAGCTGGCGCGCGAGCAGTTCCCCCACCTCAAAGTGTTCGCGCGGGCGCGCAACCGCCAGCATGCCTTCGCGCTCATGGACGCGGGCGTGGGCGTCATCGTGCGCGAGACCTTCAGCTCGAGCCTCGAGATGGCGGGCCGGGTGCTCGAGGCGCTCGGCGACAGCCCGGCCGCCTCGCGCGAGGCGCTGCGCCGCTTCCGCGAGCACGACGAGGCGACGCTCGCCGCGCAGTATCGGGTGAAGGAGGACGAGAGCAAGTTCCTCGCCACCTCGCGCGAGGCGGCGCAGCAGCTCGAGAAGCTGTTCGAGTCCGACGAGGCGAAGGGCGCCGATGGATGAGGCGCGCAGCGTGCGCGAGTACTGGTTCGGCGCGGGCCGGCTCGACGCAGCGGGGCTCGAGCGGCGCATGGGATTCTGGTTCGGCGCCGACAGCCGCCACGACGAGGAGATCCGCGCGCGCTTCGGCGGCCTGGTCGAGCGCGCCGCCGCCGGCGAGCTCGACAGCTGGGCCGACGGCTCGCGGCGGCTCCTGAGCCTCATCCTTCTGCTCGATCAGTTCCCGCGCAACATGTTCCGGGGTACGGCGCGCGCCTTCGCCTACGACCGGGCCGCGCTCGCCCTGACCCTCGCCGGCATGCAGTCGGGGGCCGACGGCGCGCTCGACCCCGCGGAGCGGCTCTTCTTCTATATGCCGCTCGAGCACGCCGAGAGCCTCGAAGCGCAGGACGAGTCGGTGGCCGCCTTCCGCCGCCTGCTCGCCGAGGCGCCGCCCGAGCTGCACGCGGCTCTCGCGGGCACGCTGCGCTATGCCGAAGAGCACCGCGCGATCATCGAGCGCTTCGGCCGCTTTCCCCACAGGAATGCGCCGCTCGGGCGCGCGGACACGCCCGAGGAAGCGCGCTGGCTCGCGCAGGACGGGGCGAGCTTCGGGCAGTGAGACTCGCGGGCCGCGCCTTTCAGCCCTGCCCGCCCGCGAGGCGCTCGAGCCGGCGGATCTGGCGCTCGAGCTCGCGCTGAGTCTCGAGAAGCTCGACGGCGAGCGCGGCACCACTCACGTTGACGCCGAGATCGCGCATCAGCCGGCCCACGATGCGCAGCCGCGGCAGCACGGCCGCAGGAAACTCCCACTCGCCCGGCTGCACGCCGCGCGGCGCGATGAGCCCGAGCGCGGCCAGCTCGAGCATGGCCTCGTTGTCGATGCGGCACAGGCGGCACAGCTCGGTGACGGTGATCCAGTCGCCCTCGCCGATCAGCTCGCCGTTCAGAAGATGGGTCATCTCACTCATGCCGCACCTCTAGGGAAAATCGGCACGGGGGTTGAAGTGGAGCTTGCTGCGCATCTCCTCATAGAGCGCCTTCGCCTCCGCCGAGCTCGCCGGCGGCAGCACGATCTTGAGCTGCACGTACTGATCGCCCGGGGTTTTTCCCGGAAATCCGCGGCCCCGCAACCGCAGCTTCTGCCCCGATTGCGCTCCCGGCGGAATGTGCATCTCCACCGGGCCGCCGAGTGTCGGCACCTTGACCGAGGCGCCGAGCGCGGCCTCCCAGGGCGCGACGGGCAGCGTCACAGTGACGTCGCGGCCATCGAGCTGGTAGAGCCGGTGCGGCAGGATGTGCGCTTCCAGGTAGAGGTCGCCCGCGCGCCCGCCCTCGCCGGCTCCCTCCCCCTGGCCCGCGAGGCGAATCAGCTGCCCCTCGGTCACTCCGGGCGGGATCGTGACCCTCACCGTGTGGGTGCGTAGCTCGAGCGTGCCGTCGCTCTTCACCTCGGGGCGCTTGAGCTCGAGGGTGCTGGTCGTGCCGTGGAATGCCTGCTCGAGATCGATGTCGATGCGCGCGTGATGGTCGCGGCCGCCGTGGCGTTCCGCGCCGCCGAACGGCGAGCCGCCGCCGAACAGCGAGGAGAAAAAGTCGCTGAAGCCTTCGCCCGCAAACGCTTCCCCGTCGCCGCCGCTTGCATGACCAGCACGGGCGCGACCGGTGCGCCGGCCGGAGCGTGGGGCGCCGCCGCCGAACTCGAAGCCACTCCCCCAGTCCGGCGGCGGACGGAACTGCTGCCCGGATTTCCATTCGCTGCCGAGCTGATCGTAGGCGGCGCGCTTCTCCGGATCCTTGAGGACCTCGTATGCCTCCTGCACCTCCTTGAAGCGCGCTTCGGCGTCAGCTTCCTTGCTGACGTCCGGGTGGTACTTGCGCGCCAGCCGCCGGTAGGCCGTCTTCACCTCATCGGCGGAGGCGGCGCGCTGCACGCCGAGAATCTGGTAGTAGTCCCGGTATTCCATGGGCGGTTCTATTGAGCCGGATCCGGGGTAATTCTAGCCGCGAAAAAAAATGCGCCGCGAGCGGGGGAAGTCGCATCGCGGCGCGCAGTAGCGAACACGGGGAAGTTGTTCGCAACTCAGGCTTCGGTCGCACTCAGGGTGGGTGCGCTCCGAGAAACCCTGCGGGGAATCGTCCGATTCACCCGCATCCCGAATAGAGCAAGGGCTGTGCCAGAGTCGTAAACTATTTAAAAACAAACACTTATGAGGCAACCGAGGCCCTCCGGGGAGTGACGAGAATTGTCACTTTGGAGCGCGGAGCAGCAGAGTCTTACCGTCAGTGTGGGAGCACCGGGACGCACGGCTGCGACTGGGCCTTGAGCGTGTCGCAGATCGCGCGCGCCTGGGCCTCGCCTCCGGCCGAAGCCTGCAGACGGTAGAGTGGGCTCGAAGCCGTGCCTGCGGTCACCACCTGCGGCGTGAGACCCGCGAGCTCGTGCCCGAAGCGGGTATGCAGACGGTCCCACTCGCGGTTGGCGCTCGCAGCGGTGCCGAAGGCGCCAAACTGCACCGCATAGCCTCGGCCCGCCGAGGGTGACGACGGCTCCTTCGCCGCTGCGGGCGCAGTCGCCGGCGTGGCTCCCGCTGCCGCTTCCGCCGGGACGGTCGACGAGGCGCTCGCAAGGCGCAACAACTTGACGCCGGAGGCGCGGGAGGCGGTCTGCCCGGGTGCCTGCGGCGTCATCCGCGGGATCGAGCCGAGCGCGAAGCTCTCGATGCGGATGCGCGCCTCCTGCGACCAGCGGCCGTTGGGATGGGCCGCGAGAAAGGCCCGGTAGGCGTCCGGCGTGGCGAGCTTGGCCGCCTGCTGCCAGTCGCGATCCTCGGCGAACTCCCCGACCCGCTCGCGCGCCTTCGCGGCGAGCTCGCTGTCGGCATGCTGCTCGAGGAAGTGCTGGTAGGCCTCGCTGGTTCCGGCGGCCTCCGCGGCCCGCCAGTCCTGCTGTTCCGCGCTACATCCTGCAACTGTGAGCAGTGCCGCGGCCAGCGCCGCTCTGCCTGCCTGGAATGTGATCATGGTCGGCATTCTCGTCCCCTGGCCGCCCTTATTATGACCCCGCAGCTTCCCGGGAGCACCGCATGGGTGAGGACACGCAACGGCGCAGAATGCTCGACCAGCTCGGCGACGCGCCGACCTTCGTCGCGCCCGGGAGCCGCATCAGCGGGGACCTGGAGACCCTCGGGCCCCTGGTGGTGTGCGGTGCCGTCCGCGGCGACGGACGCATCGGCGGTGCGCTCAGCATGTCCGCCAACTCCGAATGGCATGGCGAAGTGCATGCGCGTGCCGCAGTGATCGCCGGCCATCTGACCGGGCGGCTGGTGGTCGACGAGAAGCTCGAGGTCGGGGCGACTGCGGTGATTCAGGCCGACGTCATCGCCCGCATCATCGCCATTGCCCGCGGAGCGGTGATCGAGGGCGCGGTAACCGTCACCAGCGGTCAGCCGGTGATGCGCTTCGACGAGAAGCGCAGCGCCTGAGTCCCCGAGGCCCTTTCGGCCGATCAACCCAGCCGTTCGAGCACGAAGCGCTCCGCCCAGGTGAGGCCCGCGAGCGACTCGATGAAGCCGCAGTGACCGCCGTAGCGCGTGACCGTGATCGTGAGGGCGGCCGGATGCGCGAGGCGCGCCAGCCCTCCCACCGGAATCATCGGATCGTCGAGCGAGGTGAGGATGTGGGTGGGCACCGCGACTGAGGCCAGCCGCGTGCCGGTGATCGAGTAGCCGTTGAGATAGTCCTCCAGGCTCGCGAACTCGGAGTGGCGCCGCACCAGCTCCGCCGTCATTCCCCGCAAGCCCCCGGTGACGCCCCCGAAGTCGTAATGGCCGGGCCAGGCGGCCTGTTTCTTGCGCAGCGACCGCCACCACTTGCGTACGAAAAACCCCTGGTAGCCGGGCATGGCCGTCTCGAGCGCGACCAGGGTCTCGGTCGGCTCGAGCACCGGCGATATGGCGATGACGCGCGCGAGACCGAGCGAGGAATCCGCGGCCCGGGCCGCCGCCACGCGCAGCAGGAAATTGCCGCCGAGCGAGAAGCCCACGGCGGCGAGCGGGCGTCCCGGAAACTCTCCCCCGAGCGCGCGCACCGCGCCGATCACCTCCGGCAGGCGGCAGGAATGGAAGAGCTCGCGGTTGAGGTGATGGGTCTCGCCGTGATCGCGCAGGTTGAGCCGCACCACCTCGAAGCCGCGCGAGAACAGCAGCTGCGCGAGCGAGAGCACGTAGATCGACTCGGCGCTTCCCTCCCAGCCGTGCAGCACCAGGACCGGCCGGCCGTTGCTGCGCTCCGGCCTCGATACGAAGCACTGCAGCCGCACGCCCGCGCCGCAATCGAGAAGGAGCTCGCGCTGCGCGCCGACGAGCGGTGCCGCCTGACGCTCGATGCGCCCGCGCCGCACGAAGGTGGTCGCGAGGATCGACTGCACGTGCGGGTTGCGCAGCCACAGCGGCGGCCGGAACTCCTCCGTCACCGGGCAGGGAAGGGTGGCTGCAGACCCGGCGCTCAGGCGATCACCGTGCCGGCCCCGGGCGCGCCGCGCAGCGTCTCGTAGAGCTCGGCGAGCCGGCGCGCCATGGCGGATGAGGACCAGCCGCGCGCGTAGGCGCGGCCGCGCTGCGCGAGCTCCTGGTGAAGCTGCGGGCTCTCGAGCACGCGCACCACCGTCGCGGCGAACGCCGCCTGCTCCTCCGGCACGACCAATGCGCCGCTCTCCGGGAGAAGGATCGAGCGCGTGCCGAGCTCGGCGGTCGAGACGACCGGCGCCCCCTGTGCCATCGCCTCGAGCAGCACCAGCCCCTGGGTCTCGGTGCGCGAGGCGAACACGAACACGTCTGCGGCCGCGTAGCAGTCGAGCAGCGCCGTGTCCCGGTCGAGATAGCCGGCAAAATGGACGTGCGCAGCGAGACCGAGGCTCGCCACCTGGCTCTGCAGTCCCGCGCGCGCCGGGCCCTCGCCGGCGATCACGAGTACGGCCTCGGGCACGCGCGAGAGCACTTCGCGGAACATGCGCACCAGAAAGCCGATGTTCTTCTCATGCGCGACACGCCCGATGTAGGTGACGAGCCGCGCCTCGCGCGCGAGACCCGCGCGGCGGCGGAACGCGGCCCCGTCCCCGGGCCGGAAGCGGTCGGCGGGCAGACCGGTCGGCAGCACGTGAATGGGCGTCGTCACCCCGTAGTCGAGCAGCACGCCGCGCATCGGCTCGGAAGGAGCGATCAGGGCGCGCACGTCATCGCACTGCGAGCGGGTGAAGGCGCGGGCGAGGTAGCCGCCGACGCGGCGCGGCAGCACCGGCAGGTAGTGGTGCAGGTACTCCTCGAAAAACGTGTGATAGGTCGCGACGGCCGGTATGCCGGCGCGGCGTGCCACGCGCACGCCGGCGTAGTGGGCGATGAAGGGGGTATGGACGTGCACCAGGTCGAAGCCCGATGGAATGAGCTCATCGAGCGTGCGGGTGAGCGCGCCCCAGCGCATGCGGCGGTCCTCCGGGTCCCCCGGGACGCCCGCCGACGGCACGCGCAGCACGCCGGGCTCCTCGGCCGCCGCCGCTCCCGCGGCCGCGTACTGCGGCGCTACCAGCTCGGTCTCGACGCCGTGAGCTGCGAGGTCCTGGCGGAAGGTGCGGATGGAAGTGGAGACGCCGTTGACACGCGGAAAGTAGACGTCCGAGACGAACAGAACGCGCACGCGCTAAGGGTGCGCGCGCTGGGAGCGCGCCGCCGGGTGGGGAGTCATCCGGGGATTCTAAGCCAGAGACGTTCCGAGTTCCGCGAGTGCGGCGCCGATCGCAGCTCCTGCGAGCACATCCGACGGGTAGTGCAGGCCGAGCACGACGCGCGAGGCGGCAATCAGGCCGGCGAGGGGTAGCAGCACCCAGCCGAGCTCGGGGAAATGCGCCGTGGCCTGCCAGGCGAAGGACACGGCATGCAGCGTGTGGCCCGACGGGAAGCTGTAGCGATCGAGCGGAGCGCCCCGCAGGTCGATGGCGGCATGGGTGATGAAAGGACGCTCGCGCACGAACACGCGCTTCAGCAGCGTGTAGATCGTGACGCCGAGCGCGCCCGTGAGCGCCATCACGAGCGCGGGCCGCAGCGCCGCCGCGCCGTACAGGATCGGCAGCAGCACGATCAGGAGGTACCAGATGATTCCGTCGCCGAGGCGGCTCGCGATGCGAAACACCCGGCACGGAATGGCGAACGCAGCCCCGCGATTCAGCGTACGGGTGAGGCCGTATTCCGCCGCGTCGATGCGAGCCATGAGCGCATTGAGTCCGGGCGCTTTCATACGCGCTACAGCCTCTCGCTGCGGCGCGACAACGGCATTACAGGGATGTGAAAGTTTTGTTGCTACAAGGAGTTAGTGTCGTTCTTGTGTGTGGTGTCTCACATATCTCAAGCCCCCTCCGGGGATAAGTCCGATGCCGGGACGAGGCGGAGCGCCGCGCCGCCCCGCGACCTTCGGTCAACCTTCCGGAAACCTTCAGGCCCGCGCCCGGGACGGCAGCGACAGTGGAGTCTGGGAAATCGGCTGGACTTAAGCGCCCCGTCAGCGGCGCAAGGAAGGGGGAGTTCATGAATCGGCGGAACCTCATCGCGATCCTGTTGGCGGGCTCGCCGGCGCTCATCGCACCGGCGGCACACGCCACGGGCCCGCAGCTGATCGAATTCAGTGTCCCGGGCGCGGCAACCTCGGCGTCGCCGATTTGCGGGGCCGCTTGCGGCACGCTCGCGCTAGGCATCAACGATGAGGGAACCGTGGTCGGCTCCTACACGGACGCCAACGTCGTACCCCACGGGTTCATCCGCACGCGCGACGGGCGCTTCCTGAGTTTCGACGCCCCGGGCGCCGGGCTCGGCGCCAACCTCAACGAGGGCACGGTCCCCTATAGCATCAACGACTTTGGCGCGATCGCCGGGCAGTACCAGGACTCGAGCCTCGTGTTCCACGGCTTCATCCGCTATCCGTGGGGTACCTTTACGACCTTTGACGTGACGGGGGCGGCCCAGCTCGCCGGCGCCGGCACGCAGGCTGTCAGCATCAACAACTGGGGCGAGACGGCCGGGTTCTATGTGGACGCCGGGTTCGCGTCGCATGGCTTTGTGCGCTCCCTGAACGGCGTCGCCACGAGCTTCGATCCCGACGGCTCGATTTCCACGCAGGTTTGCCTGGAGAGCTGCCTGAACGATGCGGGCACCGTCGTCGGCTTTTTCCTCGACGGGAACCTGGTCTTCCACGGCTTCGTGCGCAGCCGCAACGGTGCGCTCACCCAGATCGACGGCCCGAACGCCGGCACGGCGGCGTTCACCGGAACGTTCGCCGCCAGCATCAACGACGCGGGCATGATCACCGGCTACACCGTAGACGATAACGGGGTGGGTTATGGCTATGTGCGCCATCCGGGCGGCGCCTTCAGCCCGGCCATCGAGGTTCCCGGCGCCTTCACCGGCGTGAACGGCGGCATCGCCCTCTACGCGATCAACTCCGACGGTACGACGGCGGGCGCCTGGGAGGACAGCAACCTCGCCTTCCACGGCTTCACCCGCTCACGCGACGGGCGCATCACGCGTTTCGACGCTCCGGGAGCGAGTGACTCGGTGCCCTTCGACGGAACACGCCCGACGACCATCAACGCCTTCGGCGAGGTGACGGGCTGGTGGCTCGATGCCAGCGGTCTCAACCATGGCTTCGTCGTGGGGGTACCGGATACGGAGGACTGAGCGGGCGACGCTCGTTAAGTAAAGCTCCTCCCGCCGCGAGCCGCGCCAAGACACTGACGCAGCCGCGGGAGCATACTGAGTGCAGCCTGGACGATCCGGGCTGCGCAACAGGATGCTTTCGTGTCGTCGTTGCCTGAAGCCGTACAGCTCGGCGAATGGCGGGTCGAACAAGAACTCGATCTGATCAGGCGTAACGGCCAGGCCATCAAGGTCGAGCCGCGCGCCATGCGGGTGCTCGCGTGCCTGATCGCCCGCGCCGGACACGTCGTGAGCGTCGAGGAGTTGCTCGAGCAGGCCTGGCCCGACGTCGTGGTAGGCCCCGACTCGGTCTACCAGGCAATCGGACTCCTGCGGCGCACGCTGGGCGACGACCGCCACCATCCCGTTTACATCGAGCACGTACCCCGCAAGGGCTATCGGCTGGTCGCAGCCGTGGGCGCCCCGGTGAGCCCACTCGCCGTAGCGGTGAACGGCACGCCACCGCCCGCAGCGCCCACAAACGCGGCCGCGACGGATGCCTCGGCCACCCACCCAGCGACCGTGCCCGCGGAGCAGCGGTCCGCACCACTCCGGCGCGTGACCTGGGCAGCGCTCGGGATCGCGATCGCGACCCTCGGCGCCGCCTGCCTCCTGGTGCGCGATTACGTGCGTCAACCCCCGGCCGCCAGCACGCCCGCGGCGACGGCCGGCATCCGCGCGCCGGCCGCAACCAGCCCCGCGCCGCCCTCGATCGCGGTGCTGCCCTTTCTCGATCTCTCCGAGAAGCAGGACCTCGGCTACTTCGCCGACGGACTGTCGGAGGAGCTCATCGACCTGCTGGCTCGGGGATCGCAGCTGCGGGTGCCGGCGCGCACCTCGTCCTTCTACTTCAAGGGCAAGACCGCGACGCTCGCCGACATGGCGCGCGCCCTCAACGTCGACAACCTGCTCGAGGGCAGCGTGCGCCGCTCCGGCACTCGGGTGCGGGTGACGACGCAGCTGATCCGCGCCGATAGCGGCTATCACCTCTGGTCGCAGACCTACGACCGGGAGCTCAAGGAAGCTTTCACGTTGGAGGATGAGATCGCGCTGGCCGTGACGCGGGCGCTGCAGGTGAAACTGCGTGCCGAGCAGGCCGCACCGCGCGTCCGCGCGAGTGCCGAAGCGCGCACCATGCTGCTGCAGTGTCATTTCTTCACCCGGCGCAACACCCCCGCTGACGCGGACAAGGCGCTCGCCTGCTTCCGTGAGCTGCTCGCCCTCGCGCCCGACGACGCGTCCGCCTGGGCCGGGTACGCCGATGCGCTGATGCGCCTGCCCGCGATCAGGGAGCTGTCGGTCGCGGAGCTGCACAAGGGCGCCGCCGCAGCCCGACGGGCGGCCGAGCACGCCCTCACCCTCGATCCCGGACTCGCCGCCGCCCACGCGATCCTCTCGTCCGTCGATCGATTGCTCGACCGCAACTGGTCGGCGGCCGGCGCCGAGATCAAGGCCGCGCTCGCTTCCGATCCCGACGATCCCGCGGCACTCCTCTCGGCCGCGAACCTGGCGCGCGATCTCGGACAGTTCGACCGCGCCATCGAGTTCTGCGAGCACGCCCGCGTCCGCGACCCGCTCAACTTCCAGCCGTACGCGCGTCTCGCGGTGATCTATCTGTACCAGGGAAAGCTGCCGGAGGCCGAGGCCGCGGTGCGCCGCCGGATCGATCTCGCGCCGGAAGGGATCGGCGCCCACGCCCAGCTCGTCGATGTGCTGCTCGCGCGCGGTCAGCGCGAGGCGGCGCTGCAGGCGGCCGAGCAGGAGCCGGACGAGGAGATGCGGCTGGTCGGGCTCGCGCTCGCCTATCAGGCGCTCGGGCAGCAACCGCGCGCGGACGCGGCGCTTGCCGACGTGCGGCGCAAGTGGGGTAACCGCTACCCGACCGAGATGGCGGAGATCTATGCCTACCGGGGCGAGACGGCGCGCGCATTCTCGGCGCTCGAGCTGGCGTTCGCGAGCGGCGACCCGGCCGTGAACACCATTCGCGCCGACAGCTACTTCAAGCCCCTGGTGAGCGACCGGCGCTACGATGTCCTGCTGCACCGACTCAACCTGGCGCAGAGCGCCGCGCTCTTCTGACCCTCAGCGGCGGGTGAGTGTCGCCAGCAACGCCGCGGCAAAGCGCTCGGCGGACCCTGGCGCATGCGCGAGGAAGAGCGACGGCTCGGTGAGCTCGAGCTCGAGCAGCCGCGGCGCGCCTGCCGCATCGCGCAGCAGGTCGACCCGCGCATAGAGGAGGCTGCCGAACGGCGCCGCGGCGAGGATGCGCCCGGCGGCCGCGAGCTCGTCCGCGCCCGGCGCCCGTGGGACGATCTGCTCGGGCGCGAACAGGCCGGCTGTGGACGGGCCGCCTGCCGGGAGCAAGGCGCCCTTGCGGATCGCGTGGCTGAAGCGGCCGTCGATGAACATGAGGGCGGTCTCGCCTTCGCGATCGACGCTCTCGAGATAGGGTTGCAGCATGACGCTGCGTCGTGCGGCGAGCAGCGGCGCGACGTGCGCGAGGATCTCGGCGCGCTTGCCGCGGGCATGCCGCCGCGCATCGCGCGAGCCCGCGCCGACGGCCGGCTTCACCACCAGCTCGCGACACTCATGCGCGGCGAGGAACTCCTCGAGCGTACGCCCGGCATCCTCACCCGGCTCGACGTACCAGGTGGACACGACCGGCGCGCCGGCGCGCGCGAGCTCGCCGAGATAGTGCTTGTCGGTGTTCCAGCGCACCACAGCCAGGGGGTTGACCAGCCGGCTGAGGCAGGTCACGCGCTCGGCCCAGGCGAGGAACTCCGGCAGCCGCTCCGCATAGTCCCAGGCCGAGCGCGGCACCACG